>JAFSEU010000006.1 GCA_017435565.1 Oscillospiraceae bacterium
GTTGTCGAATTCGGAGCTGATGCAGGGGCAGTTCTTTGCAGGAGCTGTAAATCTGGAGTTGGGATGAGCAAGCTTCTGAGGCTTACCGTCAGCACCGATTTCAGAAGTAAACTCAACACCGTTTACCTTTGCACCCTTCCATTCAGTTGCATTAACAGGAGGATTCTTGTCAAGACCTTCCCACCAAACTGTCATATCATCGTTGTTGATTGCAACGTTTGTGAAGATTGTATCCTTCTTTGTGGAAGCAAGAGCATTGTAGTTGGACTTTTCATTAGTACCGGGAGCAACACCAAAGAATCCGTTTTCAGGGTTGATAGCATAGAGTCTGCCATCTGCACCGGGCTTGAGCCAAGCGATATCATCACCGACTGTCCAGACCTTATATCCCTTTTTGGTGTATGTTTCCGGAGGGATAAGCATTGCAAGGTTTGTCTTGCCGCAAGCCGAGGGGAATGCAGCAGAAACATACTTAACCTCGCCGTTGGGCTTTTCAATGCCGAGGATGAGCATATGCTCTGCCATCCAGCCTTCGTTCTTGCCCTGGTAGGAAGCAATTCTGAGAGCGAAGCACTTCTTTCCAAGAAGAACATTTCCGCCGTAGGCAGAGTTGATTGACCAGATTGCGTTATCTTCGGGAAAGTGAACAATATATCTCTTTTCGGGGTCAACATCGCCCTTTGCGTGAAGACCGCGAACAAAGTCGTTGGATTCATCGCCGAGGTTCTTGAATGCATCAACACCGATTCTTGTCATAATGTTCATATTAAGAACAACATAGATAGAGTCAGTAACCTCAACGCCCACCTTTGCAAGAGGAGAACCGATAGGTCCCATTGAATAAGGGATAACATACATTGTTCTACCCTTCATGATTCCATCATACATAGGTGTGAGTTTTGCGTACATTTCTTTAGGATCGCACCAGTTGTTTGTAGGGCCTGCGTCCTCTTCCTTGCGTGAGCAGATGAATGTTCTGTCCTCAACACGCGCAACGTCGTTTGCAGCGGTTCTGTGATACAAACATCCGGGGAGTTTTTCATTGTTAAGTTCAATCATCTCGCCTGTAGCGATTGCTTCGGCCTTAAGAGCTTCAATCTGCTCTTCGCTGCCGTCAATCCAGACTACCTTTTCAGGCTTTGTGAGAGCAATAACCTCATCAAGCCATGCAAGAACATTAGGGTTGTTTGTGAGTTTTACTTCTGACATTGATATACCTCCTGTTGCGAATCCTTATAAGCCGTTATACAAGATATAGCATACGGCAGGATTGATAAAATTATGCGGAAACAATTATATTTAAGGCAACAAACAACTGCTGCAAAATATATCAAATCTTCCACAAATACTATTATAATAAAAATATTTTCAACTGTCAATATGATTTTTAAATTTTCAAATGATTTAACATCAAATCATCTGAAAGCTTACTCAAATATGTAATCTGAGCTTGCGTAACCCGTTTGTCCGTTATATCTCACAACATACCAGTTGCCCGACGAGCCAAGAATGTCTACTGTTGAACCGTTGGGAATCGACCCGATTATTGTACCCTCCATCGAAGGATACCGCCTGAGATTGAGATTGCCCTCGTTAAGAATTACCGTACCTTTCCGAGCCGCAGTTGCTTCAATAAACGGTATATCAAAATAGTCTGTCAGCGACAAAACAAGATTTCTCGCAATAGCGGATAGGTTTGCTTTTATCCACGCTTCATCCTCAACATTATCATGATAGCCAAGCTCTGCCAAAACCGCGGTCGCACGGGTTCTTGTCACCTCGCCAAGAAAATCCGTAGGAACAGCTCTTGATTTGTCGGGAAGAGGATATATCATTTTCAGGTTATTGGCAATTATCGTCGCAAGCCTCTCACTTGAAGGACTTCCGGGATAATAATATATGTCAATTCCCCTTAATTTGCCTGAAAGATTAGGCGGAGCCGCATTTGAATGAAGTGCTAGGTGTACATCGTAATTGCCTGAATTCGACTCGGAAATAGCTGCCGCCGCAGTTCTGTCCGGGTCGTTTCTGACAAAGGTTATTCCGCTTGAGCGCAGATACGGCTCCATTCGGTCAGCTATCAGATTCATATATTCTTCCTCACTGCCGCCTGTGACGTATTTATTATATTCCTGAGTCGACGGACTTAAATATAATGTAGGCATAAAAATCCCTCCAAGATTATTATTTATATTGCATTATATTTTATGTTCTACAATTTTGACACATTTTTAATTTTAAAAAAATGTACTTGATATTCTATATTGTTTAGTGATATAATATAATGTATTTTTGAAGGAGGTTTATTTATATGTTTATTGGTGCTGATAACGTGCTTTTTTCATATATGGGCAGACTTGATAAATCAGAAGAAAACAGTTATACTTTCTATTATGCTGGTTCAATGGCGCTGATAAAATGCAGCGGCAAAAGCTTTGCCGTAAGAGTACGTAATCACCATCTTCACAGCGTTCCGCAAATCGGATTTGTTATTGATGGTGTTGTCAAAAAGGCAGATTTGCCCTATGACGATGCGATACACGATATCACGCTTTGTGACAATCTTGATGATGCAATGCATGAAATCATTATATATAAATCACACGGCGCACACAATTATTTTGATTTTTTCGGTATTATTTGTGATGACAACGCAAAACTCGAAAAATGCGTTCTACCCGAAAGAAAAATTGAATGGTATGGTGACAGCGTAAGCGTTGGCGAAGTTTGTGAAGCAGAAGATTGCTGTGCTGCACATGACCCCGAAGGTCATAACGGACGTTTTGACAATTCCTGGTATAGCTTTGCTATGCAGACAGCGAGATTGCTCAATTCTCAGATTCACAATATAGCTCAGGGCGGAATTGCTCTGCGGGACAACACCGGTTATTACGACAGCGGCAAAGTTGGTCTGGAAACGGTTTATAACAAAACGTGCTATCTGCCGCACATCGGTTACACAGAATGGGACTTTTCCAAATACATACCCGATGTTGTAGTAATCGCAATCGGACAGAATGATACACACAACGAATTTGGTGATGATTTTGATATAGAAAATCCCGAATACAGAAAGATATGGAAGAACGCATATCTTGATTTTCTCAAGAATTTGCGCAGCCACTACCCTGATGCGTACTTTGTTCTTTGTACAACCGTGCTTATGCACAGCATCGAATGGGACAAGGCTATTGATGAAGTAAAGGAAAAATCAGGCGATTCAAAGATTTACAGAATTTATTTTTCGCGAAACGGCAAGGCAACTCCCGGACACCCGCGTATTTCAGAGCAGACTGAAATGGCTCGTGAGCTTGCTCAGTTTATTCAAGCATCAGGTATGACCTGCTGCGAAAAGTGATCAGGCTTTTAGAGAACAAGTGCTTTTCAAGAAATCGGCTGATAAAGCTTGCGGGAACGCAAAGCAAATACCACACAATCATAAACGGAACACAGATTTGACCGTATAAATTCAGCGGCATATCGGAATAATCCCAGACATTCCAGTGCAGATGGAGATTTACCAACGTACCGACGGAGAATTCAAAAAACGTAATGACAAGACTTCCGACAAGGCATTGCAGATAAAGAGGTAATTTGATTTTTGTCATTATTTCAAACAGAAATACCATACACACTCCGCCGGTTATACCCATTGTCCAATGAGTATAGCCTCGCCAGAGAATCTCAATTATGCAATACAGCAAACCACCGCAAAGAAAAAGCAGCACTCTCTGCTTTGCCGATTTTTTCACCACAAGCATCATACCTTTCATAAGTCTTAATGCTTTTATTATGCGCACTATGCGTTTTGCAATACAATAGAAATTTTAGAAACGAGGAAATCCAACAATGAGAAGAAGCGGCATTTTAATGCATATTTCAAGTCTGCCGGGTGAATACGGCATTGGAAAACTTGGTCAGAACGCTAAGGCATTTATCGATTTTTTAGCTAAAGCGGGAATCAACTGCTGGCAGGTACTTCCGCTCACGCCCACAGGCTACGGCGACTCGCCTTATCAGTCATCATGCGCCTTTGCAGGCAACCCCTATTTTATAGATTTTGACACTCTCTGCTTTGACGGTATGCTTTGTCACGAGGACTATAAAAATATTGAATGGTCTTCCGAAAGCGGCAAGGTGGACTATGGCATAATATACAACAACTGTTTTGATGTTCTGAGAAAAGCTTACAAGAATTGGAACGGATGCCTTATGCCTGAATGCAGGCTTTTCTTTGAAGAAAACGGAGACTGGCTTGATGATTATGCGCTCTTTTGTGCATTGAAGCAGAAATATGAAGGTAAACCCTGGTATGAATGGGAAGAGGACCTTAAAATGCGCAAAAGTGCAGCTCTGAAAAAAGCAAAAAAAGAGCTTGAGGATGAAATCGGATTTCAGAAATTCATTCAGCTCAAATTTTATGAGCAGTGGATATATATAAAAAAATATGCCAATGACAGAGGTATTGAAATCATCGGAGATATCCCGATTTATTGTGCTTACGACAGCGTTGAAGCATGGTGCTCTCCCGAGCTTTTCCAATTTGACGAAAACAAGAATCCCGTTTCTGTCGCGGGTTGTCCGCCCGACGGATTTTCACCGGACGGTCAGCTTTGGGGTAATCCCGTTTACGACTGGGAATACCACAAAAAGACAAATTTCAAATGGTGGCTCAAAAGAATCGGCTTTGCGCTCAAAATTTATGACATTACAAGAATCGACCATTTCAGAGGCTTTGAAAGCTATTACGCAATTCCCTTCGGTAGTAAAACCGCAGCAGAAGGAAAATGGGAAAAAGCTATGGGCAGCGAGCTTTTCAAGCTTGTCAGAAAAAACTTCGGTGACAAGGGCATAATAGCTGAGGATTTAGGCTTCCTTACACCTGAAGTAAAAGAACTGCTCGATGAAACAGGATATCCCGGGATGAAAGTGCTGCAGTTCGCCTTCGACAACCCTTCAAACGTTTATCTGCCGCACAATCACCGTCACAACTGCGTTGTTTATACAGGAACACACGATAATGATACATTACAGGGTTGGATTAACAATCTTGAAGAATGGCAGCTGAAATTCTGTATGGAATACTGCGGAATCAAGGACAAAAACGATTTGTGCGATGCTCTTATCAGAATAGCGTGGACAAGTAATGCAAGATATGCAATAGCACAGATTCAGGATTTTCTGCACCTTGATTCAAGCGCAAGAATGAACACTCCCTCAAGCTTCGGCTGCAACTGGTGCTTCAGGACCTCGGAAAGTGATTTTTCCGATTTACTTGCAAATAAAATCAACAGATTATGCTGTGTATATGACAGACTCGGAGGAATGATAGATGAAGCACGTTGACGCATTTTCCGACGGAGCCTGCAGCGGCAACCCCGGGCCGGGCGGCTGGGGCGCAATTCTGCGTTTCGGCAAGCACGAAAAAGAATTATCGGGCGGAGAAAGCGATACAACAAACAACCGTATGGAGCTGACCGCTGTTATATCGGCGCTTTCGGCCCTGAAAGAACCCTGCGAGGTAACAATGACGACCGACAGCAAGTATATCTGTGATTCGGTAAACTTAGGCTGGGTATATGGCTGGAAAAAGAAAAACTGGATCAAATCTGACAAAAAGCCTGCACTTAATGTCGATTTATGGGAGCAGCTTTTGGAGCTTCTTGCCATTCATAAGGTCACTTTTGTATGGATAAAAGGTCACAACGGTCACCCTGAGAATGAGCGCTGCGACAGACTTGCTGTCGAAATGCGTGATAAATTCAGTCAAAGCACTTGATATTTTTATAACAATGTTGTATAATATAGATTTAGAAAGTAAATTTGAAGGGAATAACAAATATAATGAAAAAATTTGTTTATGCTGATAATGCGGCAACAACAAAAGTAAGCGAAAAAGTTTTAAGCTCAATGCTCCCCTTCTACACCGAGGGCTTCGGCAATGCATCAAGCATTTATGCTCTGGGCAGAAGCGCACAGGCAAGCATTGAAAAAGCAAGAGAGCAGGTTGCAAACGGAATCGGTTGCGAAGCTAAAGAAGTTTATTTTACAAGCGGCGGTTCCGAGTCGGACAACTGGGCAGTCAAATCTGTTGCGAAGAATCTTGCAAAGAGAGGCAAGAATCATATAATCACAACAGTATTTGAACACCACGCTATACTTCACACCTGCCAGGCTCTTGAAAAAGAAGGCTTTGAAGTAACATACATCCCGATTGACGACAAAGGTTATGTCAATCCCTGCGACATTGAAAATGCAATTACGGATAAAACCGCACTTGTGACTGTTATGTTTGCCAACAATGAAATCGGAACGATTCAGCCGATTGCCGAAATCGGAAGAATATGCAGGGAAAAAAAGGTTCTGTTCCATACCGACGCTGTTCAGGCAATCGGAAATGTAGCTATCAATGTCAAGGAAATGGGCATAGATATGCTCTCACTCTCAGGACATAAAATCCACGCTCCCAAGGGTATTGGCGCACTTTATGTCAGAAAAGGAATCATACTGAACAACCTTATTCACGGCGGCGGTCAGGAAAAGGGCAAACGTGCAGGAACCGAAAATGTCCCTTCAATTGTCGGTCTTGGCATTGCTGTTGAGGAAGCCTGCAATATCGACAATATAAATGCAAAAGCAAGCAAACTCACACCTATGCGCGACAGAATCATCAGCGAGCTTTTAAAGCTTCCGAAAACAAGGCTTAACGGCGGCACTGAAAACAGACTTTGCGGCAATGTAAACATTTCGTTTGAAGGTGTTGAAGGTGAAAGCCTTCTTCTCTTCCTTGATAATATGGGTATATGCGCTTCATCGGGTTCTGCCTGCACTTCAGGCGACCTCGACCCTTCACACGTCCTTCTGGCTCTGGGCTTAAAGCACGAGGTTGCTCACGGATCACTCCGTATTTCACTTGCTGATGACGCTTCTGAAGAAGATGTTGATTATATAATCGAATGCGTTCCAAAAGCAATATCAACTCTCAGAGCAATGTCACCCCTGTGGGAAAGAATAGTTAAGGGAGAATGAAACAAAATGGGAATTTTCAGCAAATTATTCGGGCGTTCTGACGAATCCGACTTGAGGGGCAACGCATTTATAAACGTTCCAAACGATTATTCTTTTAGTTGTCCGGATGATGCCGAAGCCTGTTTTGCGGTCAGCGATGTCTTTACAATATCAGGCAAAGGCACCGTTGCTACCGGAACAGTTACAAAAGGCTCGTTCAGTGTTGGCGACAGGGTAACAATCAAAAACACAGATTCAACCACTACTGTAATTGCCGGAATCGAGCAGTTCAGAAAAACGCTCGATACCATTCATACTGGTGACAATGCAGGATTATTGCTTATGGATGTCACCCGCAAGCAAGTCGCCAGAGACTGTTTGATTATTAAATAAAGGAGATTTTTATATGTTATACAGCGATAAGGTTCTTGACCATTTCACAAACCCCAGAAATGTCGGAGAAATTGAAAACGCCGACGGTATCGGCGAAGTGGGCAACGCAAAGTGCGGCGATATTATGAAAATGTACATCAAGGTTGAAAACGGCGTCATTGCAGACGTTAAGTTCAAAACCTTCGGTTGCGGTGCCGCTATTGCAACATCATCTATGGCGACGGAACTTATCAAGGGCAAGTCGATTGAAGATGCGCTTTCGCTTACAAACAAAGCTGTTGTTGAGGCACTTGACGGACTTCCGCCTGTTAAGGTTCACTGCAGTGTGCTTGCTGAGCAAGCCATCAAGGCGGCTGTTGCTGACTATTATACAAGATGCGGAATCGACCCGACACCCATCGTAGGTGAAATTCACACCTGCGACGGCTGCTGTGAACACGAATAGGAAATATGGGCACTTCTGATGATAGATTCATCGGAAGTGCTTTTTGCAATGTGATTTTATGTGAAAATATTCAAAAAAGCCCTTTACTTTTTCGGCGTTTTATAGTACAATATATATAATTGAAATTTGTAGAATTTACAATGAATTTTAAGGAGTGAAAAATCAATGGAACCCAAGTATAAAAGAATTCTTCTTAAATTAAGCGGAGAAGCACTTGCAGGCGAAAAAAAGGTCGGTCTTGATTACAATGTCATAACCGAAATCTGCAAAAGCATAAAAAAATGTGCCGACGCAGGGGTTGAAATCGGTATTGTTGTCGGTGGCGGCAATTTCTGGCGCGGCAGGTCAAGCGGCGGTATGGACCGTACAAGAGCAGACCATATCGGAATGCTTGCAACAGCTATGAACGCTCTTGCTGTTGCCGATGTTCTTGAAGCACTCGGCGTTGTTGTAAGAGTACAGACGGCAATCAGTATGCAGCAGGTTGCTGAGCCCTATATCAGAAATCGTGCTATGAGACACCTTCAAAAAGGCAGAGTCGTAATTTTCGGCTGCGGAACAGGCAATCCTTTCTTCTCAACAGACACTGCATCAGCTCTTCGTGCCGCAGAAATTGAAGCAGATGTGCTTCTTAAGGCGACAATGGTTGATGGTGTCTACGACAAAGACCCGAACAAATACGACGATGCTGTCAAGTACAATAAGCTTACATATACCGAAATGCTTGTCAAGGGTCTGACGGTTATGGATGCTACTTCGGCTGCCCTTTGCAGGGACAACAACATACCGATTATTGTTTTCGACCTGAGCAGACCGGACAACATTTATGACGCTGTTATGGGCGAAGAAATCGGAACACTTCTTGAAGTTTAATTAATTTATAACATATTTTATCTGAAAGGAACTGATTTGAAATGAAAGAAACAAAAAAACTTACTGAAGACAGAATGATTAAAACAATCAACGCACTTGAAAATGAATTTGCCGCAATCAGAGCAGGCAGAGCAAACCCTGCCGTTCTCAACAAAATTTCTGTTGACTACTACGGCTCACCTACTCCTGTAAACCAAATGGCTGCAGTTTCCGTTGCGGAAGCCAGAATACTTGTAATTCAACCTTATGACCCCAGCGGTCTCAAGTCCATCGAAAAGGCGATTCTTGCTTCAGACATCGGAATTACTCCCGCTAACGACGGCAAGGTTATCAGACTGACTTTTCCCCAGCTTACAGAAGAACGCCGTAAGGAGCTTGTAAAGCAGATCAAGAAAAACGGTGAAGATTCAAAGGTTGCTGTTCGTAACATCAGACGTGACGCTATGGACAAATTCAAAGCAATGAAGAAGAATTCCGAAATTACTGAGGATGATATGAAGCAGTGCGAGGAAGACATTCAGAAGCTTACTGACAAGTACTGTGCTGAGATTGACAAGACCGTTTCCGCTAAGGAAAAGGAAATTATGAGCATCTAAGCCATGGCCAAGAAGAATGTTTCAATGCCGCTTGATAAAAGCAAAATGCCAAAGCACGTTGCTTTTATCATGGACGGTAACGGAAGATGGGCAAAAAAACGAGGTCTTCCACGAAAATTCGGACACGCTGAGGGTGCAAAAACCTTTAGAAAAATCCTGCGCTACTGCAAAAGCATCGGCATTGAATATGTAAGCTTTTATGCATTTTCGACCGAAAACTGGAAAAGACCGCAGGATGAAGTCAACGCAATAATGAACCTTTTTAGGGATTATTTAAAAGACCTCGAAAACTTTCTTGCAGAAGAATGTCGAGCTGTTTTCATCGGCGACAAAAGCATTTTCGATGAAGACATAAGACTCAGCATGGAGGATTTTGAACGCCGCACTGCACATTGTGACAAGATGACGATGCTGCTTGCAGTAAATTACGGCGGACGTGATGAAATCGTCAACGCCGCGAGAATTCTTGCCCAAAAAGTTCAAGACAGTGAAATGACTGTTTCTGACATAAATGAAGAAACAGTCAATTCTCAGCTTTATACTGCTTGCGCTCCCGACGTTGACCTTATGATAAGACCGAGCGGTGAACAGAGAATTTCAAATTTTCTATTGTGGCAGAGCGCTTATGCAGAGTTTTATTACACAGATGTTCTCTGGCCCGATTTTTCGCCGAAACACCTCGACGCTGCTATTGAAGAATTTTCAAACAGAAAGCGCCGTTTCGGCGGAATTTAAACAAAACCTTTATGTCAATGTGTATGCCTTTACATACATTTTGACTGAAACGGAGTAAATTATGGCAAAAAGAATAATTACCGCACTCGTGGCTATCCCGATTGCGATACTTATGCTTGTATTATACAAAACTGTTTTTTTCAACATTGCCGCAGGTGTCATCGGCGGTATGATTGCGTTTGAGCTGTTACGGGCAACCGGCTGTCTTGAGCATAAAGCTTTTGCTTACCCAACAATTGCTTTTGCTGCCTCTTTCCCGATAATGATGTACCGCCATCTTTATCATACTCTCCCCTTTTTAGTTGCAATCTATCTTCTGCTGATGTTTTCACTGATGCTTAAAAACTATGAGAAAGTAAAATATGAAAAGCTGTTCTTTATGATAGCTGTTTCAATTCTCATATGCGGCTCAATGTACTGCTTTGTTGATATGACAACTCTGCATAAACGTTATGGAATAATTTATCTGACCCTTGCATTATGCCTTTCATGGATTGCAGATTCGGGCGCTTACTTTGCGGGAACCTTTCTCGGCAAGCATAAGCTTTGTCCAAACATCAGCCCCAAAAAGACTGTCGAAGGTTTTATAGGCGGTCTTCTGACCAACGGTATATTCGTTGTTATTTTTAATCTTGTCTATGTAAAAATATGCGCTTCAAACGGCATCGACCTTGAGGTTAATTATATTGTTTCGTTTCTGCTTGGTGCTGTTTGCGCAGCTGTCGGATTACTCGGTGACCTTACCGCCTCGATCATCAAAAGGCAATGCGGCATTAAGGATTACGGTAAGCTCTTCCCCGGACATGGAGGAATGGTTGACCGTTTTGACAGTGTAATGTTTGTAGTTCCATTTACATACTTTGCACTCCATCTGTTCAGTATTTATAAATAATTTTCAGGGCAGCCGTTATTTTTTATCGGCTGCCGCTGTTCGGTTATAAAGGAATATTATTTTATGAAAAAGATTTCTGTTTTAGGTTCAACTGGCTCAATCGGTACTCAGACGCTTGATGTTGCAAGAGCAAACAACTACTGTGTCAGAGCTCTTGCCGCAAACAACAGCGTAGAACTTTTAGCTAATCAGGCAAGAGAATTTTCTCCCGAAATCGTCTGTATCGGCAATAAAAATATGCTAAGTAAACTCAAGGACGCACTCAACGGCACAAGCTGTAAAATTGTCTGCGGAATGGACGGTCTGTGCGAAATTGCATCAATGTGTGATGTTGACATAATGGTAAACGCTCTTGTCGGAATGATAGGGCTTTTGCCTACACTGACAGCTATTGACAACAAAACCGACATTGCCCTAGCAAACAAGGAAACACTTGTTACCGGCGGAGAACTTGTTATAAACAAAGCAAGAGAAAATAATGTTAAAATTTATCCTGTTGACAGCGAGCATTCTGCAATTTTTCAATGCCTTCAGGGCAACGATGGCAATAAAATTTCAAAAATAATTCTTACTGCATCAGGCGGTCCTTTCTTTGGCAAGACAAAGGCTGAACTTAAAAACGTCACAATTGCACAGGCACTCAATCATCCGAACTGGAGCATGGGAAAGAAAATCACAATTGATTCCGCAACATTGATGAACAAAGGATTGGAGTTCATCGAGGCAAAGTGGCTGTTTGGCCTTGACCCGTCACAGATCGAAATTGTTGTTCACAGGCAGAGTGTTGTTCACTCGGCTGTTGAGTTTGCTGACAATTCGGTTATTGCTCAGTTGGGTGTTCCCGATATGAAGATTCCGATTCAATATGCACTGACGTATCCGAACAGACTGAAATGTGATGTAAAAAAACTGTCACTAACAGATTATGGCAATTTAACCTTTGAAAAGCCTGATTTTGAAACATTTGACTGCCTGAGAGCTTGTATTGATGCGATAAAGCTCGGCGGCACATATCCATGCATAGTCAATGCTGTTAATGAAGAGGCAGTTGCAATGTTCCTTGATGAAAAAATCAGCTTTCTCAGAATCGGCGAGCTCAGTCTTGCGGCTCTTAAAGAATTTACAAAATGCAGCGTTTCATCATATGAAGATATCATCAAAGCAGAAAAGGAAGCACGCCGCTTTGTAGCTGAAACTGCATAATCCGAATTTTTGCGCATAAAACATAAATATACAGATACTCAGCAATTGAAAGGACAAATATGAATATTACGACAATTTTGATAGCGCTTGTAGTTTTCGGCGTTATAACCGCAATTCACGAGTTCGGACATTTCATCGTTGCAAAATGGTGTAGTGTAAAGGTTTTGAAATTTGCAATCGGCATGGGGCCGTGCCTTTTGAAAAAACAAATCGGCGAGACCGAATATTCTCTGCGCCTTTTTCCCGTAGGCGGATATTGCTCGATGGAAGGCGAAGACGAAGCGAGCGACAATGAGCGTGCCTTTAACAACAAAAAACCGTGGCAAAGGTTTCTGGTACTTGTTGCGGGCGCTACGATGAATATTATCCTTGGCTTTATTCTCATCGTTGTTGTAACCTGTATGGACGCAGACATCTGCGAAAACAAAATCGGAGGCTTCAGAGCAAACGCAACAAGCTCTCAATGCGGTCTGCAGGTCGGCGATGAAATTATTAAAATTGACGGTATGAGAGTTTTTACCGAAACTGATATATCATATAAGCTTGCCAACACTACTGATGATACTTTTGACCTTACTGTAAAACGCAACGGCGAAAAAGTGAAGCTTAATGATGTAAAATTCTATCATCAGTATTATTATTACTACTTTTATTATGCAAGAACCGACGAGGCAACCGGCGAACAAATAATTATCAAGAATCCTTCAGATTATTCTGCAGATGAGCTGAAAACCTTTGAGAAAGTGCCTGTTGCTGATATTGAAAATCTTACCGATGAAGAAAAAACATATGTAAAAATGCTCAAAATCACGACGGATGAAATGCAGTCGGAATATACTCAGGAACAGCTATCGGAATTTCTGACCGCAGAAAGCACGTTTGATTTTTACATTACAACAAAAAACAAAACCGTTTTCGGTGTTATCGGATATTCACTCAAAAAGACCGTAACATATTCAAGGCTTATTGTTATGACATTTATCGACCTTCTCAGAGGAAAGTACGGTCTTAAGGATATGAGCGGCCCCATCGGAGTAATTGATGTCATCAGCGACGCTTCTCAAAACGGTATATACGACGTACTTGTCATTGTTATAATCATTACGATAAACGTCGGTGTGTTCAATCTTCTTCCGCTTCCTGCGCTCGACGGCGGACGAATCGTTTTTGTAATAATCGAGGCTATCCGCAGAAAGCCTGTACCGCCCGAAGCTGAAGGCTTTGTGCATTTTATCGGATTTGCCTTGCTGATGCTTCTGACTTTGGTCGTAACCTTCAGCGATATATCGAAATTCTTTGCTTGAAATTATATAGAATCGGAGATTTGCTATGAGAAACATCAAGCCCGTAAAGGTTGGCAGCTGTGTTCTTAACGGTGAGCACATTTATATTCAATCAATGCTTTCGACACCTTCTTATGATATCGAAGCAAGTGTCAATCAAGCTGTTGAGCTTGAAAAAACGGGGTGTGAAATTGTTCGCGCCGCCATTCCCGATAAGGACGCATTAAAGCTGATTCCTGCGATTAAGGAAAAAATATCAATTCCGCTTGTCGCAGACATTCACTTTGATTACAGGCTTGCAATCGAAGCGGCTCATTGCGGCATTGACAAAATCCGTATAAATCCCGGAAACATTGGCGACAAGGACAGAATCAAGGCTGTCGCCGATATATGCAGAGAGAAAAAAATTCCCATCAGAATCGGTGTAAACGGCGGTTCTCTGGAAAAGGATATTCTCGAAAAGCATGGCAGGGTCACAGCACAAGCTCTGGTTGAAAGTGCAAAAAGGCACATAGGCTTGCTTAATGAATTTGATTTTGATGATATCGTCGTTTCAATCAAGGCTTCAAATGTTCAGACAATGATTGAAAGCTACAGACTTATGGCAAGTCAGACTGAATATCCTCTGCATCTTGGCGTTACCGAAGCCGGCACCGAGCGAATGGGTGTTATAAAATCTGCAATCGGAATCGGCTCACTACTTGCCGACGGTATCGGTGAAACTATCAGAGTTTCGCTGACATCCGACCCTGTAAGAGAAATTTATGCCGCAAAGGACATTTTAAAAGCTCTCGGAAAAACGGGCGGATGTGAAATTGTTTCATGCCCTACCTGCGGTAGAACACGAATTGACATTGTAAAATATGCGAGTATTATTGAAAATGCCGTAAAAGACATTGATAAAAATATTAAAATTGCTGTAATGGGTTGCGTCGTCAACGGAATCGGCGAAGGTCGAGAGGCCGACATCGGCATTGCAGGCGGAGACGGCTGTGCTGTTCTTTTCAAGCACGGCGAAATAATAAGAAAAATCAACGAGGATGATATTGTTTCCGAGCTTTTGAAGGAAATTGAAGCCTTTTAAGGAGAAAAACTGTTTATGACTGTAACTATCGGTGAGCTTTTTAAGGCAAATGAGGAATTTATCAAATCCATTCCTCAGAATATGCTTTCGGGCTATGTTCTTAAAATTGCCCACTCTGAGGATTTTAAATACATAAGGCTGACGCTAAAGCTTAACGAGCTTATTTCATACGATGGTATATGCACTTTTGAAAACGAATGTGCGAAAGCGCTTGATGCAAAGGGCGTAAGCGTTGTATGCAAATATACGCCCGATATGATATGTGTGGAATATTTTGCAACACTGATTTCTAAACTGAAAACCCGTTGCAGTGTATGCAACGGTTATCTTGATGACGCTGACTGCAAAATTGAAGATAAAAAACTTATTATCAACGTCAGACACGGTGGAAAGCTGCTTGTTGATTCAGATGTATGCCGACTTCTGAGCGAGCTGATTTATGAGGAATTTTCCGTTAAATATGAAGTTATGCTCGACGGCTCGCTTGAATACGACGAGGATGAGCATTTAAGGGCAGTAAGCGAAATTCAAAGCACACTCCCGAAATACATTGAACCCGAACCTAAGAGATTTGAAGCACCGAGCGCATCAAATCTTGAGGATGTCACAGTTTTCGCAAACAATGTTACTCTCCCCTTCAAGTTTACGGATACCGTTGTTATAAAAAACCGTAAAAATTCAAAATCTGCTATGTTCAAGGAGTCTCCGATTGAGCTTTCAGAAGCTATAAAGAAAAGCGGCAGAGTAACAATCTGCGCCGAGGTCTTTGACAAGGGCGAAGCCGACTGGAAGGAAACGGCTGACGGCAACAACAAACGTATCAAATATTATATTACTGACTACACCGCTTCGATTATTGTTTCGGATTTTGTTTCTGTCGAATCCGAGACCTGCAAGCTGTATTCAAGCGAGTTAAAAAATGGCCGCTATGTCGTGATTACGGGCAGGCTCGAATGGGACAATTACTCAAAAGACTATTGCATCAGACCCGACTGCGTAGCAGCGGTAAAGAAGGAATTCACAAGGCTTGATAAGGCTGAAGTAAAGCGTGTCGAGCTTCACGCGCATACAACAATGTCAGCTGAAGACGCTATCTGCGGAGCTGACGAGTTGATTGAGCGTGCAGCTCTTTGGGGACATACCGCAATTGCTATTACCGACCACGGTGTTGTCCAGGCATTCCCCAAAGCAGCTTCAAGTGCTTCAAAAGTCAAAAAAAGCGGCAAGGAGATGAAAATTCTTTACGGCTGCGAGGGATATCTTGTAGATGACACAGCATCGCTGAAAATTCTTTTTGACCCTAATGGTAATATTGCAAATGATTCAAGAAGCATTTCCGAGGATATAATATGCTTTGACCTTGAAACAACAGGGCTTAGCCCTCATAAGGACAGAATCACGGAAATCGGTGCTGTCAAGATAAGGGATATGCAGATTATTGACAGCTTCGGAACACTTGTGAATCCGGGGATGCCGATTTCTTCAAAAATTACTGAATTGACCGGCATTACAAATGAAATGGTTGCGAACGCACCATCACAGGAAAAAGCGCTACGCGATTTTCTGGATTTCTGCGGCGATAATCCCGTGCTTGTTGCACACAACGCAGGCTTTGATACGTCATTTATCAACGAAGCATTAAAACGATTTGATATTGATTATAAATATGTCGCCGCTGATACGGTTGCTATGAGCCGCAGTCTGCACCCCGAGCTTACACGCCACAAACTTGACACGGTTGCAAAGCATTTGAAGCTCGGCAGCTTCAATCATCACAGAGCTGTTGATGACGCTATGATGCTGGCGCAGATTTTTATTAAAATGACGCAGCGTCTGATAAAAGAAAACGGGCTTAAAACTGTTGGCGACCTTAACACTAAATCTGCAAATATTGATGTCAAAAAGCTTGACTCCTACCATATTGTTCTGCTTGTGAAAAACAAAGTCGGATTGAAAAATCTGTATAAGCTTGTTTCCTACGGTTTTCTTGATTATTATAACAAGACAAGACGCCGCCCGCTTATACCCAAGTCGGTGCTGATGACTCACAAGGAAGGCTTGATTATCGGCGCTGCCTGTGAAGCCGGCGAGGTTTTTCAGGCTGTATATAACGGTAAAAGTGCAAAAGATATCGATAAAATCTGTGAGCTTTATGATTATCTTGAAATACAGCCCCATATGAACAATGCCTTTATGATAAGGGACGGACTTGTTGAAAATGAGGACGAGCTGATAAAGCTCAACAAGCAAATCGTTAATCTGGGAATCAGATTGAACAAGCCTGTTTGCGCAACCTGCGACATTCATTTTTTAGACCCCGACGATGCAATATACAGAACTGTAATGCAGGCGGGAAAAGGCTTTTCCGATTGTCAGTTCCAGCCTCCGCTTTACTATCGCACGACTGAGGAAATGCTTGCTGAGTTTAAATATTTGGGCGATGAAAAAGCGTATGAGGTCGTCGTTACAAACACAAATATGATTGCCGATATGATAGAAGACGGCATAAAACCCATTCCTGACGGTACATATAACCCCGAAATGGAAGGCAGCGAAGAAAAGCTGCGCCAGATCACTCACGAAAAAGCAGAATCGATTTATGGCACACCCTTGCCTGAAATTGTCGGCTCAAGGCTTGATACCGAGCTTAATTCAATTATCAAGCATGGCTATGCTGTTTTGTATATAATCGCACAGATGCTTGTGGCTTATTCGGAAGAAAACGGTTATCTCGTGGGCTCGCGTGGTTCGGTAGGTTCTTCATTTGTTGCGTCAATGGCAGGTATCTCAGAGGTTAACCCTTTGCCGCCGCATTATGTCTGCCCCAAATGCAAATATTCTGAATTTGACAACACGGGACAATACGGCTCGGGATACGATATGCCCGAAAAAAAATGCCCCGAATGCGGCGCTGATTTGAATCGTGACGGACACGACATTCCTTTTGCAACGTTCCTTGGCTTTGACGGCGACAAATGCCCCGATATAGACCTTAACTTCTCGGGCGAAGTTCAAAGCAAGGTTCATCAATATACAGAAACACTTTTCGGAAAGGAAAATGTATTTAAAGCAGGAACAGTTTCGGCTTATCAGGATAAAACTGCCTTCGGATTTGCAAAGAAATACGCCGAAATGTTCAACTTGGAACTTTCGCAGACTGAAATCCGCAGGCTTGCGCTCGGTTTTTGCGGCGTCAAACGAACAACAGGTCAGCACCCGGGCGGTATGGTTGTTGTTCCCTCAAAATATGAGGTATATGACTTCACACCCGTTCAGCACCCCGCAGAGGATGCAGATTCTGACATCGTAACAACACATTATGATTTCCATTCACTCCATGATACTCTTTTAAAGCTGGACGAGCTCGGTCACGATGTGCCGACAATTTACAAGCATCTTGAAGACATGACAGGTGTTAAAATTTCAGACGTCCCCACGACCGACCCGAACGTTATCAAGATAATGACTTCGCCCGAGCCGCTTGGTGTCACAGAAGAAGAAATATACAGCAAAACCGGCAGTCTCGGCATTCCCGAAATGGGTACAAGCTTTACAAGGCAGATGCTTATCGATGCGCAACCAAAGCGCTTTTCTGACCTTTTACAGATTTCGGGACTTTCTCACGGCACGGATGTATGGCTTGGAAACGCGCAGGACCTTATCAACAACGGAACCTGCACTATCAGCGAGGTTATCGGAACACGTGACTCGATTATGACTTATCTGATATATAAAGGTCTCGAGCCGGGTCTTGCATTCAAAATTACTGAAGCCACAAGAAAAGGCAAAGCTAAAAGCTTCTTTTCACCTGAAATCATTCAGGAAATGAAGTCACACAATGTGCCTGACTGGTACATTGAAAGCTGCCTGAAAATCAAATATATGTTCCCGAAGGCTCACGCTACGGCATATGTAATCTCTGCAATAAAACTCGGCTGGTTCAAGATATATTACCCGCTTGAGTTCTATGCTACCACATTTACAGTTAAGGGCGGCGACTTTGATGTTGCGACTGCTGCCGCCGGAAAGCAGGCTGTACACGACCTTATTGAAGAGCTTATCGCAAAAGGTAATGAGCGATCCGCTAAAGAAACCGACACACTTGATACGATGTATCTCGTAAACGAAATGCTCTGCCGCGGATACGAATTTCTGCCTGTTGATTTGTTCAAGTCACACGCCAACAAATTTACTATTGAAGACGGAAAAATCAGAATTCCATTCGGTGCGGTCAGCGGTGTCGGTGAAATTGCAGCGCAAAGTATGTATGAAACCGTGCAGAAAGGCGGATTTATGTCCGTTGAGGAATTTGCTGTGCAAAGCGGTGCAACAAAAACTACAATTGAACAATTTGAGCGTATGGGTGCTTTGGGTAATCTGCCGAAAAGCAGTCAGCTCAGCTTCTTTTAACTTGACATTGTCGTGATAGCGTGATAATATATTACTATGTTAGCACACTAAAGCGATATGCATATGAATGGAGATATATATGAAATATAATCTTATAACCCCCGAAGGCACAAAGGATGTAATTCTTGACGAATGCTTTATGCGCAGGGATATTGAATACACAATCAGAAAAATGCTTTTAAGATCGGGATATCGTGAAGTGATTACCCCCGAGATTGAATTCTATGACGTGTTTAATTCAGATTATTTTGCGCAGGAAAACCTTTATAAGCTTTTTGATCAAAAGGGAAGAATTCTTGTTTTGCGTCCTGATTCAACAATGCCGATTGCACGTCTTGCTGCAACAAGACTCAAGGATGCGCCTGTACCCCTTCGTTTGTTTTATATTCAGAACATTTTTGTCAATAATCCGCCGCATTTGGGAAAAAGCAACCGTATTTCTCAGATGGGTGCTGAGCTTATCGGCGTGAAGTCAAAAATGGCTGATATTGAAATGCTTGTTAGCGCTATGGAAACATTAGGCACTTTCTGCAAAAACGGATTCAACTTCGAAATCAGCGATGTCGGTTATTATAACGCTTTAATCGCAAAGCTTGATATTGATGAAAGACGTAAGGAAAAAATCCGCAGAAATATTGAGCAAAAGAACTACCCTTCTCTCAATACATTGCTCGACACAATCGAACAAAATGCGATCACTGATACTCTTCGTGAACTGCCAAAACTTTTCGGCGGAAAAGAAGTATTTGAAAAGGCACGCTCTCTTTATACAAATGATGAAATCAACTCTGTTCTTTCAGAGCTTGAGATGATGTATAACACGCTCAAATCAATACATTTTCCCGGAAAGCTTACCGTTGACCTTGGAATGGTCACAAGGCTCGATTATTACACAGGTCTTGTTTTCAAGGGATATGCTCCCGAGGTTGGTGATGCTTTGCTCTTCGGCGGAAGATACGACAAGCTCCTTTCCGAATTCGGATACGACGCACCTGCAATCGGTTATGCCATAAATATGGATTCGCTTGTGAGAATTGTTGCTTCAAACCTCAATTACCCCAAGCAGCCTGCTTCCGATTGTTTGATTTATGTTGAAAAAGGCTTTGAGCTTGCGGCTCTCAAGACTGCTGCTGATCTTAAGAAAAGCGGCAAACGCGTTGAATTTGCACTTCTTGACGATGTTGCGGACGCACAAAAGCTTGCAAAAATCAAAAATATCAAGAATATGACAATCGTTACAGGACCACGAAACGAAAACGATTCGGAGATGAATTAAATGAGACCTATCAGAATCGCCCTCACAAAGGGCAGACTTGAAAAGAATACAGTTGCACTGCTTGAAAAAGCAGGGTATGACTGCGAAAGCGTAAAGTCAAAGGGAAGAAAGTTGATTTTGCCGCTTGGCAATGAAAACATCGAAATCGTCCTTGCTAAAGCTGCCGATGTTATTACTTATGTTGAGCATGGTGTATGCGATATAGGTGTTGTCGGAAAAGACACTATTCTTGAATACGGCGGCACTTTTTATGAGATACTTGATCTCGGCTTCGGACAGTGCAAGTTTGCTCTGGCTGCAAAAAAAGATACAGACCTTTATGCTGGTTTTGAAAACAAGGTTATTGCAACGAAATATCCCAATGTTACAAAGCATTTCTTTGACAAAAAAGGAATGGACATCGGCATTGTAAAGATTGAAGGCTCGGTAGAACTTGCCCCCTTGCTTGAGCTTGCCGACGCTATTGTTGACATTGTCGAAACAGGCTCAACACTGCGTGAAAACGGACTTGAAGTAAAAGAAGATGTCTGCACTATTTCTGCAAGAATGATTATCAACACTGCAAGTATGAAGCTGAGAAAAGATGAAATTGACGCATTCGTAAAGCGTGTTGAAGAGCAGCTCTGATTTTTGAAAGGAAATTTAAACATATGCTTAGAAAGATATATGCAAACGGAAAAGATGAAATTGAACTTTTAAACGGTATGTCCAAGCGTTCGGTTTCGGCTAATAAAGAAATCACAGAAATTGTAAGCGCAATTATTGATGATGTTAAAGAAAACGGCGATGAAGCTATAAAGCAATACACGCTTAAATTTGACAAGCAGCTTCCTGAATATTTTGAAGTACCCAGAGAAGTTATTAACGATGCTTTAACTGAAGCTGACCCTGAATTTGTTGATGCTATATTGAATGCTCAGGAAAACATTGCAGAATTTCACAACAGACAAAAGGAACAAAGCTTTATCGACGCAAAGCCTAACGGCGTTATTCTCGGTCAGAAGCTTCGCGGTCTTGACAGAGTAGGTCTCTATGTCCCGGGCGGCACGGCACCGCTTTTCTCATCCGTTTTGATGAATTCTATTCCTGCAAAAATCGCAGGCGTTAAAGAAATTATTATGGTAACACCGCCCCAGAAAGATGGTACACCAAATAAGGAAATGCTTATTGCTGCTGCAATTTGCGGCGTTGACAGAGTTTTTCTTGCAGGCGGTGCACAGGCTGTTGCTGCACTTGCGTTCGGAACTGAAACTGTTCCGAAATGCGATAAAATCGTAGGACCGGGAAATATCTTTGTTACAACTGCCAAGAAACTCCTTTACGGTACAGTTGACATTGATATGATTGCAGGCCCCAGCGAAATTCTTGTTCTTGCAGACAAAACCGCAAACGCGAAATATGTTGCTGCCGACTTGCTTTCTCAGGCAGAGCACGACATACTTGCAAGCTCAATTCTTGTCACAACGGACGAAAAGCTTGCAGATGAGGTTATTTCGCAGGTTGAGATTCAGCTTGAAAAACTTCCGAGAAAAGATATTGCAAGAAAGAGCGTTGATGATTTTGGCGCTGTTATTGTGTGTGATTCACTTGAAAAAGCAATTGAAGTTTCAAACTTTATTGCGCCCGAACACCTTGAGGTTCAGACGGAAAATCCGCTTGAGCTTTTAGGTGCACTTGATAATGCAGGCTCTATCTTCCTTGGTCAGTATGCCCCCGAAGCACTCGGCGATTACTTTGCAGGCCCCAACCACGTTCTTCCCACATCCGGAACAGCAAGGTTTTACTCTCCCCTTTCCGTTTATGATTTTGTAAAGCGTTCAAGCTATATTTACTATACGAGAGATGCACTTTGCGAAGCTAAGGACAATATCATTCTTATGGCGGAAAAGGAAGGCCTTGGTGCACACGCAAATTCTGTAAGAATACGTTTTGAAGACTGAATTTTTGGAGATTGTAATTTTATGTATGAGCTTAACAACAAGCTGAAAAAACTTGATGCTTATGACCCTATTACCGGAAGCTATGAGATTAGGCTTGACGCAAATGAGTCCCCTTATAATCTTCCTGATTATATCATGAAGGATATTGCAGACAGAATCTGTGCGCTTTCGTTCAATCGTTATCCCGATCCTTTGGCAACAGATACCGTTAATGCATTTGCAAAGTACTATAACCTTGATTCTGACAATGTTACAGGCGGAAACGGTTCTGATGAAATTATCAGCATTATTGAAAGCTGTTTTTTTGAAAAGGGTGACAGAATCTTAAGCTTTTCCAATGATTTTTCAATGTACAGATTCTATGCTGAGCTTTATGAGCTTGAAAACGTTGTGTATCAGAAAAACGACGATTTAAGCGTTGATGTTGATAAGGTAATTGAAATCTGCAACACTCAGAATATTAAGGCTGTGATTTTTTCAAACCCCTGCAATCCAACCTCTCTCGGAATTGAAAAAAATGAGGTATTAAGGCTGATTGAAAACGTAAACTGCCTTGTAATTGCAGATGAAGCTTATATGGATTTCTGGAATCAGAGTATTCTCGATAAGGTCAACGATTATGACAATCTGATTATTCTGAAGACCTGCTCAAAGGCTGTCGGACTGGCAGGAATCAGACTAGGATTTGCTGTGGCAAACAAAACAATCACAAATGCTCTGCGAAGTGCCAAGTCGCCATATAATACCGATAGTATTTCACAGCTTGTAGGCGCAGCTCTTTTTGAAGAAGAAAAATGGCTGAAAAAAGCCTGCGCTGATATTATCGGAAATACTGAAAAGCTTTATGATGAAATTTGCAGAATTTGCTCAGCATTTCCAAATATATTGGCAATGCCGCAAAAACCCTGCACTAATTTTGTATTTATAAAATCTGATTATTGCGATGAGGTTTTCAAATCTTTGCAGAATAAATCAATTGCTATCCGCAACTTTAAAACATATGTGAGAATCTGCTGCGGTACAAAATCAGAAAATCAATGTCTTTTGACAGCGCTTGAAGAAATCTGCGAAGAATTGTCTAATAATCTTGTATATGGAGGTTAACATTATGAGAACAGCAAAAATAAGCCGCAAAACCAAAGAAACCGACATCACCTGTGAAATTATTCTCGATTCAAACGGCAAGGCTGATATATCTACCGGCATAGGCTTTCTTGACCATATGCTCACCGCACTTTCTGTACACAGCGGTATTTCTATGAACATTCAGGCGGACGGTGATTTGCACGTTGACGGTCACCACACTGCAGAAGATATCGGAATTGTGCTCGGTCAGTGTTTTGCAAAGGCGCTCTCCGACAAAAGCGGAATTGCACGTTACGGCAGCGCATACATCCCGATGGACGAGGCTCTCGGATTTGCTGCAATTGATATTTCAAACCGCCCCTTCCTTGTTTTTGACTGCGATTTTAAAAACGAACGAATCGGTGATTTTGAAACCTGCCTTGCTCTTGAATTCTTCAGGGCTTTTGCATTCAATGCATTGATAACACTTCACGTCAGAGCAATTTACGGTGAAAACGACCACCACAAGTGCGAAGCTATTTTCAAGGCTTGCGCTCACGCTCTTAAGGATGCTGTTGCAATTAAAGGTGCAAAGACCGTTACACTTTCAACAAAGGGTGTTATATAATGATTGCGATTATTGACTATGGTGCGGGAAATATATTCAGCGTGCAGAATGCACTTGATAGCATAAACGCTGAATATATCCTGACTAACGATGAGAATATTATAAGAAAATCCGACGGAATCATTTTGCCCGGCGTAGGTGCTTTCAAGGCAGCTATGGACAAACTGAATTCCAGCGGACTTGTACCCGTCATTTTAGAGCAGGCAAAACAAAAGCCCTTCCTCGGAATTTGTCTTGGTATGCAGATGCTTTTTGAAAAAAGCTATGAATTCGGCGAATGCAAAGGTCTTGGTCTTCTTAAAGGCTATGTTGATCTGATTGAGGAAAAAGATTTGATTGTTCCCCATATGGGCTGGAACAAGCTTGAAATCAGTCAGAATTGCCGTTTGCTCGATAACATAGGTGAAAATCCATATGTATATTTTGTCCATTCCTATAAAGCTTTTTGCGATGATGATGTGCTGTATGCTTATTGTGAATACGGCTCAAGTGTTCCGGCACTGGTAAGCGACGGAAAATTTGTTTTCGGTGCACAGTTCCATCCTGAAAAAAGCGGTAATACAGGACTTAAAATTCTTTCAAATTTTGTTGATATGATTGGAGAATGCAAATGATTATTCTTCCTGCAATTGATATTAAGGACGGCAAGTGCGTAAGACTTGTCAAGGGTGATTTTGCAACTGTACATACTGTTGCCGAAAACCATATTGAAACCGCAAAAAGTTTTGAACAAAAGGGCGCAAAATGGCTTCATATGGTTGACCTCGACGGAGCTAAGGACGGCAACCGCGTCAATTCCGAAATTTTCTTTGACTGTGCCAAAAACACTTCGCTTAAAATTGAAATCGGCGGCGGAATCCGCACATTGGATGATGTTGAATTATATCTTTCAAACGGTATTGAACGTGTTATTATCGGATCTGCGGCGCTCACTAATCCCGATCTTGTGAAAATGGCTGTTAATGAATTCGGAGAAAGAATCGCTGTGGGAATCGACGCAAGAAACGGCTTGGTTGCGACACAGGGCTGGCTTGAGGATTCTGATGTAAACTATATCGACCTTGCTCTTGAAATGTCAGACATCGGCGTTAAATACTTTATTTTTACAGATATTTCAAAGGACGGAACATTAAGCGGCGTAAACTCAGACCAGCTTGATACACTAAACAAAGCTTTGGGCGGTAAATCCGAGGTTATCGCAAGCGGCGGAGTAAGAAGCGTCGAAGATATCAAAATGTGTAAAGCAATGAACCTTTACGGTGTAATCTGTGGGAAATCGATATACAGCGGCTCACTTGATTTGACTGAAGCGCTTGAAATCGCACGCTGAAAGGTAGGTAAAATATGCTTGCAAAAAGAATTATCCCCTGCCTTGACGTAAGAAACGGCAAGGTTGTAAAGGGTGTGAATTTTGAAGGTGTAAAGGATATCGGCGACCCTGTGCAGTGTGCATATGAATACAATCTTCAGGGTGCAGACGAACTTGTTTTTTATGACATTACCGCCTCACACGAAGGACGCGGACTTTTCCTTGATGTTGTAGAGCAAACCGCAAAAAAAGTTTTTGTTCCGCTGTGCGTCGGAGGCGGTGTTTCCAGCGTTGAAGATTTTCGCAAAACATTGCGTGCCGGTGCCGACAAAGTCTCAATAAACTCATCTGCGGTTAAGAATCCACAACTGATTTCTGATGCTGCTGCCATTTTCGGAAGCCAATGCGTTGTTGTGGGAATTGACGCCAAGCGTGATGGTATGGGCGGTTTTACTGTTTACATCAACGGAGGCAGGCTGGATATGAAGCGCGACCTTGTTGAATGGGTAAAGGAAGTCGAAAGACGAGGTGCAGGCGAGATTTGCCTTAATTCTATCGATACCGATGGTGTCAGAGGCGGATTCGACATTGAAATGCTCAATGCTGTTGTAAGCTCTGTAAGAATTCCTGTTATCGCCAGCGGCGGCGCAGGAAAGCTCTCGGACTTTGCAGATGTTTTCAAGAAAACAAACTGTTCAGCTGCATTGGCTGCTTCGCTGTTCCACTTTGGCGAACTCACTGTTTCGCAGGTAAAAGATGACTGCCGCAAAAACGGCATCGAAATGAGATGAAGGAATATAATATGAAAAGCATAAACAAATTCAATATTGACGACTTTTTTGTAAAATCCGAACTTATCCCTGCAATTTGCTATGATGTTGATACAAAAACTGTTTTAATGCTTGCCTTTATGAATAAAGAAAGCCTTAAAAGAACGCTTGAAACAGGCTATACATGGTTCTGGAGCCGTTCAAGGCAGGAATATTGGAACAAGGGAGCTACCAGCGGACATCTGCAAAAGGTTGTTTCAATTTACGGTGACTGCGACAACGATACTTTGCTTGTTAATGTAAAACAGACCGGCGTTGCTTGCCACACGGGAAGCTATTCGTGCTTCTTTAACAAAATTTATGAGGAGAATGAATAATGACAGTATATGAGGAAATTTTTGAAGTTTTAAAAGCAAGAAAAGCTGCTTATGATAACGGAGAAGCTCAGGAAAAGTCCTATACCTGCTATCTTTATTCGCAGGGTGTAGACAAAATCTGCAAAAAAATCGGTGAAGAGGCATCTGAAACTATCATAGCGGCAAAGAACAATGACAACGATGAACTGAAAAATGAAATCAATGACCTTTTATATCATGTCATGGTTCTTGCCGTCAATCAAGGACTTGATTGGAGCGATGTTGAAAAGGTTCTTGAGGAACGCAACGAAAAAATCGGCAATCTCAAAACTATGAAGGTTGTTGACAAAAATACATAATGGACAGGAAATTAGCAATTGTAACGGGCGCTTCGAGAGGAATCGGCGAAGCGATTGCCCGAAAACTAACAGATGACGGCTTTTTTGTATGCATGATATGCCGTAATAGCATTGACAGAGCACGAAAAATCGCTTGTGAGATTGGCGGCAGGGCATATCAATGCGATATTTCGGACAAAACATCTGTAAAAACGTTGATAGATGAGATATATAATGAATTTTCACAGATTGATTTGCTTGTGAATAACGCCGGAGTATCATACAGCGAGCTGTTCCATTGCGCGCAGAATAATGACCTTCAAATGCTTTACGGCACAAACCTCTTCGGAACGCTGAATATGACACGAGCTGTTTTGCCGATGATGATAAACGCCAAATATGGAAATATCATCAACATTGCATCAATTTGGGGTGAGGTCGGTGCTTCGTGCGAGGTTGACTATTCAGTGACAAAATCTGCAATAATCGGTCTTACAAAGGCACTTTCAAAAGAAGTCGGACCGTGTAACATCAGAGTCAATTGCGTTTCACCGGGCGTTATTGATACTGATATGCTCAGCGCTTTTTCATCCGAGGACAAGGATAATCTTGCGAACGACACTCCCCTTTCAAGGCTTGGAAAGACTTGTGATGTTGCAAACGCTGTAAGCTTTCTTGCAAGTGAAACTGCAGCCTTCATAACAGGAGAAGTTTTAAGTGTTGGCGGAGGCTTTGCAAAATAACATAAAAAAACACCGCATAGCGACTCAAATCGAATCGTTATGCGGTTTTTATTTAAGCATTTGTACACGAAGCATTGTAAGCAGCTTTTTTTCACGCCTTGAGACCTGCACCTGTGTCATATTCATCAGCATTGCGGTTTTACTCTGCGTCAGATTCTTAAAATATCGCAGATACAACATTTTTTGATCAGCCTCGTCAAGCTCTTTAAAAATCTGACGCAATGCAAGTGAATCACTAATTTCATTCTCAGGCGACTCCACCGGAATCTCCAGATAAGTACCTGATTCATTTTCTTCAAAAATATATACAGGCGGTTTTGAAACTTCAAGTGCCTGCGCCGCCTGTGCACGAGTACATCCGCAGAATAATGCAAGCTCGCCAATAGTAGGCTCAACACCATGCTCTTTGATATATGCTTCATTGGCGCGGTTTAGCTTGAGTGAGAGCTCTTTTATTGTACGCGAAACCTTGATGCTTCCGCCTTCACGGAAAAGACGCTTGATTTCACCTAAAATCACAGGAACGGCATAAGTTGAAAACATCACTCCACGAGATTCATCAAAGCCTCTTGCCGCCTTTAAAAGTCCCATACATCCTGCCTGGTATAAATCATCGTATTCAATCCCCTTGCCCTTGAAACGGTTTGCGCAATGATGAACAAGTCCGAGATTCTTTTCAACAGTTTCGTCAATATATCTTTTTCTCTCATCGGTATTTTCACTCATTTTCATCTTTTCCCAACACCTTGCGCATAATTACACTTGTACCCTTACCTAATCTGCTGGTGACTTTCAGCTTGTCCATAAAGTTTTCCATAACCGCAAAGCCAAGTCCACTGCGTTCCTCCTCAGGTGCTGTCGTAAAAAGCGGCTCCATCGCCTGCTTTACATCCTCAATTCCGCAGCCCTTGTCTTTGATTCTTATGTAAACCTCGTTGTTTTCAAGAATTCTTGCTGTAATTTCAATTTTTCCCTCAGATTTTCTGTAACCATGAACAATTGCATTGGTAACAGCCTCAGAAACTGCAGTACGAATATCTGAAAGTTCGTTAATCGTTGGGTCAAGAGGAGTAATGAAAACAGATATTGCCGAACGGGAAAACGCCTCATTCTCAGACCTTGCAGGAATAATAAGTTTCATTTCATTTAAAATCTTCATTAATCTCAGACTCCTTTCTGTAATGATGAATTTGATATTGTCACGATTCTGTCAAGACCTGACAAAAGCATTACCTTTTGAATTTCGGGAGAAACGTTTTTAACAATCACCCTTCCGCCGCAGGCATTCATAGACTTGCATCTTCCCATAACCAGACCGATTCCCGAACTGTCCATGAAACTGACACCCGAAAAGTCCATTTCCAAAAGACTTGGCGCATTTTTTACAATCGAAATATCAATTTCGCTGCGAATTTCTTTGGCGCTGTGGTGATCAATTTCACCGCTTAAAAATGCAACAAGCCTGTCCTTTTTTGCATTGATTAAAACCGGCATTTTACTTCCTCTTTTCTGATTTGATATTATGTTTTACAGCTGAAAAAATACAATAATTTTCATAGAATTAACTGCAAATTTACATTTTTTACTAAAACATATGTTATATTTGACATATAGATTGATTTTACGGAGGAAATTATTATGAGTGCAACCATCAAAGATGTAGCTAAAGCCGCAGGCGTTTCCGTAGCGACCGTTTCACGAGTTCTCAATAACAACGCAAACGTTTCGGAAGGAACCGCACTGCTTGTAAATAATACCATAAAGGAGCTTGGATACAGCCCGAATTTCCTTGGTCGTAACCTGCGAAAATGCGAAACAAACGTAATCCTTGCAATTATCCCTTCAGCTGAACATACGTTTTACAGCGAAATTCTGCGAGGTATGCAGGTCAAGGCTGCCGAGCTGGGTTATGATATTCTTATTTCAACCAGCAACAGTAATGAGACCACAGAGCAGCATCTGCTCAATATGCTTTACAATCGAACTGTTGATGCGGTAATTCTTCTCGGAACAAGGCTTTCGGCTGAAACTTTGAGCGACCTTAATAATAAATATTGTGTGACACTTTGCTGCGAAAGGGTTGAAAACGCCGACCTTGTTACTGTCACAGTTGATGACTGTGCTGCTGCCTTTGATGCAGTTACCTGCCTTATCAAAAAAGGCCACAGAAACATTGGTATGATTTCAACACAGGGTAACGCACTTTCATCAAAGGACCGCGAAAAAGGATATCGCGACGCACTGGAATATAATGGAATTGAAATCCGAGAGGACTATATATACAGAGGCAGCTACGACTACCGCGACGGTGGTTATGCTGTTGAACAGTTTATGAAGCTTGATAAAAAGCCTACTGCAATCTTTGCTGTTTCCGATATGCTTGCAGCCGGTGCGGTAAATAAAGCAATTAAGCTTGGACTTAATGTAGGAAGCGAGTTTTCAATCATCGGATTTGACAACCTGTTTTTATGCGAAATTGTAAGACCCAGCATTTCAACAATTGAACAATCCTGCTATCTTATCGGCAGCATTGCTGTTGAAAAGACAATTGCCAATCTTGCCACTCCGCACAAATACAGCGGAAGATTTATAATCGACCACAAACTTATTCTGCGCCAATCAACGGGCGACTGAGATTTGATATAATTCTATCACCTAATGGACAAGAAAATTGTCAAAAGAAATAACATATTTAAATTTTATTGTTTGTTCACCGATATTTTTCACGGTTTTATCATTTCAATGCTATGATGAATGTAGGTAAAAAAACAAAACTGTAATGTGGTGTTTAAATGGAAAAAATAGGAATCGGCAGAATTACATTAAAAAAACAGACACGAGCAAATGTGCTCAAAATAATAAAGAATGAAGGTCCCATTTCAAGGGTTGATATTGCGGCACGCCTCGGATTGACAAGGGCTGCCATCACCATTATTTCCGATGATCTTATTTCAGCAGGATTGATTTCGGAAATTGGCTCTAACATTCGTGAAGGTAAAAAAGCACAGGGTCGCAGAAAAGTTCTTCTTGATATCAATGCAAATTTCAAATTTGCATTCGGTATTTTCGTAAACTCAAACCATATCAGTATGGGACTTTCGACCCTTTGCGGTGACTCACTCGACAAAATCAACTATGAACTCAAACCCGGTGAATATACACTAAATGGGTTTGTTGACATGGTTAAAAATACTTTCAATCAGCTTCTTACAGGAAATTATCTGGAACAGGAAAAAATTATAGGCATAGGTGTCGGATGTGACGACAGCTTTGCTGACGCAATCGGAATTGACACTACAAATTGCCAGTCAATAATTGCAAAAGCATTACACGAAGCAATGGATATGCCAGTTTGCGTCGAATATGCAAATCTCACTCTTGCTCTTGCAAACATATACTTTCCTGAAAAGCACGATGACATTGTAGTGAGTGATGCAATATTTCTTCAATGCTCAAAGCGCTTTGGTATGATCGAATTTTCCGGCACAAATAATTCAATTGAAATGAAGAACGACTGGACGTATATCGATGATTATGTAATTAATTTCAACGGGAGAAAATGCGAAGGATGCGTTCAAGGTTCACTTTCGGCTGAAATTTCATATGATGCGGTGCGGCAAAAAATTTCTGAACAATGCCCGGAAATCAACAGCGAGATTGTCGAAATGATTCTGCAAGGATACAACTCAGAAAGTGTTCAAAAAGCAATTGATACAAAAAACGAATGTATTGAGATGTTCGCAACATTTCTATTCAATCTTGCGCAAACAAAAAAAGTGCAGAAAATTATTCTGCACAAATTTCATTTTTCTGATTTTGACTATGTATATCTGATAAAATATCTTGAAACAAAGTTTTCGGAAAGCAACGCCGCTTCACTGATATCAAAGAGCCGAATCAATGAAAGCTATTCCTTTCTTGGCGGATGCGCCATAGCAGTCAGAGAGTTTTTTGTCGAATGCGGTGGCCTTGATTTAAAGGTCAAATCAAAATAACTTAATATAAAAAATGCCTGAGAAGCAAATAGCTTCTCAGGCATTCTTATTTATATTATTCAGCAATTACAGTAATAAACCTTGCTTTTTTGTCACCTACACACCGCTGCCCGTGAGGCAAAGTCGGATTGAAATAAATCGAATCGCCGGGATTGAGTATAAATTCTTCTTTATCAAACACAACAGCAATGCTTCCTTCAAGACACATATTGAACTCCTGACCGGAATGTGAAACAAGCTCAGCGTGGTCATCGGAAGGCTCTAATGTTACAAGAAGCGGCTGCATAATCTTTTTGCCGTATCTGAAGGCAAGATCCTCATAGCGATATCCGGGATATCTGCTGATAGTTTTTCCTTCGCCCCTTCTTACTATGTGATAGGTATCAAGCCTTGCGGGAACACCGGTAACTATCTCATTAAAATCAACACCGAATTTATGAGCAATTGCATAGAGCACGCTAATTGGAATATCCTCGCCATTTTCTTCATACTTTTTGTAAACTTCCAATTCAACGCCCAATTCCGAAGCAAGCTGTTCCTGCGTATATCCGCAGACATCACGAAGCTCAGCAACACGTCTGGCAATATCCAACAAATTATTGTTCATCATTATCATCTCTTCCTTCTAAAGAATCTTTTCTTTGTTTTTCATTGAGAACAAAGCCTTTTTTCTCATCAAAGCTCAATGCTTCAACAACCATATCGCCCGAAGCAAGTTTATTGTACATATATCCGTTAAGCCAGATGAGTGCAATCGCATTTGAAAGTACGCTGTAATAAATCTGAAATTTGAAAATGCACCAAAGTGCTATCGGCAGAATCAGCGCAATCATAACAGCAATCAACGAAGCAATTCGCAGACCGTCAAAGCAATAATCAAGCCTTGAATACGAATAAAGCATAACTGCACTAAACAGCATATGCAAAACTATAAGAACAACACTTTGTCTATTATAAATGCTTTGAAAGATCACGCCAAAGTCACACAGCATAATTATCAGCTCGGCAACGCAATATACAGAAATCATAGCCTTGAAGGGTTTTGAATTTGCCAAAAGTATATCATATGCAATTGTATAAGCGAACAAAAAGACAAATCCAATGATTTCAAACGGCATTACTCCGAATTCGCCTGCAGTTTCTAATGCGGTTGACGCAGTAGTTGATGCAATCAGATAATAGCACAACCCAAGAAAAATGAACAGCAAAAATGAAAAATTTGCCAAAACTCCAAATAAGGTTGCGGTCTGAATATTTATATGTTTATTCATATTTCACCAATCAAACGGTCAGTTTTTGAAGCAGAGTGCTCGCTGACCGATATCATTTCTGTAATGTGCCTTATCAAAGTCAATCGATTTTACGGCAGCGTAGGCATTATCAAGCGCAGACTGCAAATCCTCGCCTGTTGATGTAACACCAAGAACACGTCCTCCTGCGGTTAAAAATTTATCATCAGCAAATTTTGTTCCCGCATGATAAACAAATGCACCTTGACACTGACCCTTTGCGTCAAGCCCGGATATTTCCTTGCCGGATTCATACTTTACAGGATATCCGCCGCTTGCCATTACAACACAGGCGCAAGAATCATTCTTCCACTTGACGTCGATTTCAGAAAGCTTCCCATCACAAATGCTGAGCATAATATCAACAAGATCGGTATCGAGAAGAGGCAGAACCACCTGTGCTTCAGGGTCTCCGAAGCGGCAGTTGTACTCAATTACCTTCATACCGTTGGGAGTAGCCATAAGACCGAAATACAAGCATCCGGTAAAAGGTCGTCCCTCTGATTTGAGGGCATTTATTGTAGGATAAATAATAGTTTCGAGTGCTTCTTTTGCTCTCTCATCAGTATAGCAGGGATTGGGGGCAATTGTACCCATACCACCAGTATTCAATCCCTCATCATTATCATAAGCACGCTTGTGATCCATTGAAGAAATCATCGGAACAACTGTATTTCCATCGGTAAAGCTTAAAACAGAAATTTCGGGCCCTGTCAAAAACTCCTCAATAACGACTTTGCTTCCGCTTTCACCAAAGACCTTATCTTCCATAATATTCTTAACAGCATCAACAGCCTCATCAAGGTTTTGTGCAATGATTACGCCCTTTCCGAGTGCCAAGCCATCAGCCTTTACAACTGTTGGAAACTTATTCTGTTCCTTTAGATACGCGATTGCTGCATCGGCATTATCAAATGTTTCGTATGCAGCAGTTGGAATATTGTATTTTTTCATAAGGTCTTTTGAGAAAACCTTACTGCCCTCAATAATTGCTGCATTTGCCTTAGGTCCGAAGGTTTTAAAGCCCAAATCATTCAGTCTGTCAACAAGACCCATAACAAGAGGATCATCGGGTGCTACTACAACAAGGTCGGGATCAAGCTCTTTCGCAAGCTCGCAAATGCTGTCAAGGTCAGTAGCTTTAATCTCAGGAAAGCACTCTGCATAACGTGAAATGCCGCCGTTACCGGGTGCACACCAGATTTTTTCGCACTTTTCGCTCTCACTGAGCTTCATAATAATGGCGTGCTCACGTCCGCCGCCGCCTATTACCAATATATTCATAAGAATACTCCTCGAAAATATAATCAATGATGGAACAATCTGATTCCTGTAAATGCCATTGCAATGTTATACTTATTACAGGTATCGATAACATTATCATCTCTGATAGAGCCGCCGGGCTGAGCGATATATTCTACGCCGCTTTTCTTAGCTCTTTCAATGTTGTCACCAAACGGGAAGAATGCATCAGAACCGAGGCAAACGCCTGTATTCTTATCAAGCCATTCACGTTTTGCTTCACGCGTAAACACCTCGGGCTTAGTTTTGAAAATCTTCTGCCACTCGCCTTCTCTGAGTACATCTTCATATTCATCAGAAATATAAACATCGATTGCGTTGTCACGGTCAGCTCTGCGGATTGAATCAATAAATTCAAGTCCCATAACCTGCGGGGACTGGCGAAGCCACCAGTTATCAGCCTTCTGACCTGCAAGTCTTGTGCAGTGAATTCTTGACTGTTGACCTGCGCCGATACCTACAGCCTGTCCGTTCTTGACATAGCAGACTGAGTTTGACTGTGTATATTTAAGAGTAATAAGCGAAATCAGCAAATCACGCTTTTTATCTTCAGGAATTTCTTTGTTATCGGTAACAATATTTGAAAGCAGTTCAGTATTGATATCAAGGTCGTTTCTGCCCTGTTCAAAAGTAATGCCGAAAACCTGCTTGCGCTCGATCTTTTCGGGAACATATGAAGCATCAATCTTGATAATATTATATGTACCCTTACGCTTTGACTTCAAAATTTCAAGAGCCTCATCAGTATAATCGGGAGCGATTACACCGTCGGAAACCTCACGCTGAATCATAAGTGCAGTTGACTTGTCACAGCAATCGGAAAGAGCAATAAAATCGCCGTAGCTGCTCATTCTGTCAGCACCTCTTGCCCTAGCATAGGCACAAGCTAATTCGGAAAGCTCACCCAAATCATCAACCCAGTAGATTTTCTTAAGAGTATCGTCAAGAGGCAAGCCAACAGCTGCACCTGCGGGCGAAACGTGCTTAAACGAGGTTGCGGCACACATTCCCGTAGCTTTTTTGAGCTCGGAAACGAGCTGCCAGCCGTTGAATGCATCAAGCAGATTTATATATCCGGGGTTGCCATTCAATACTGTAATGGGCAAATCAGCATTTTCGCAGAAAATGCGAGAAGGCTTCTGATTGGGGTTACAGCCGTATTTTAACTGCATATCTTTTGACATAAAAATAGTCCTCCTGAAATTTTATGAATAACAGCAAGATGATTATTCTTGCACATCTTGCGGATTTTCTTTTTTTCTATGGGATTTGATTTTTCTGATTAACAGGCACAACCCACCCGCAGCGCCGCTCAGCAAACCGACCGCAAGACTGCCTTCAACAATACCGACTAATATAGCTTTTGGCAGATCATCCGGAGGGCACGGCCCGTTAAGTGCAATATAGACGTTTTTAACAATAAAAAAAGCAAAGACTAAAAAGCATAATGCAAAAATCAGTATCATAATAGCGGCGCTTTTTAACACATTCTTATTCATATTAAAGCGCCTCCTTATGATGCAATAAGCTAATCATTATTTGTTTTTATTGATAATTCTTGTATCGGTCTCTCCGTTTTCAAGGTTGATATATCTGACAAACAAAGACACTTTGTTATCATCGTTAAGGCTTTCCCAAAGCATATTTGAAAAGCTGTCGATATCACCTTCAATAGCAATTTCAGTAGGCTCGCCTTCATATGAGGGAAGCGGATTTCCGTCACACATATATGTATGAATGAAATGACCTACACCTGCCATAGCATTTGTATAGCTGAAGCAATATCTTCTGCACTGCGAAGGGTCGCCATTTGCACTCTTGAGAATAGAAAGAGCGTAATTGAAATCGCCACTTTCCTGCTTGATAATGCCCGAAATTCGAGGTGTATAGTTAGGAGCATCGGGCTCAAACTCTCTTGTTCTGAGTGCCTGCTCAAAGGTGAACTGCTGGTTCATAAGATTATAGATTGTGTCGGTCTGGTCGCCGTTTGTGACAATTGTCTTATTTCCCAGAACACGAACAGGATAGTAAATTATCAAGCTCGGGTCTGTAAGCTTGCTTTCATCAAAAGCTTTTGTGCGCATATCAAGACCTTCAGCAACAAAAACTCTGTTTCTGCTGTTTTCGCTTCTGCCCATAATAAAATATGCAGTAACAGCGCTTTTGCCGTCGGCGCTTTTGCCGATGACAATGCCTCTTCCGGGATATTCATTCGCTTTCAAAATGTCAGCAATATTCTTCATAAGATATTCCTCCCAAATTTAGTCAATAAAATCTTTCACAATGGATTCAAAAGCTGCCAAGGCTTCGTCAACCATATATGTCTTGCCAATACCTGCCATAGCGGAATCAGGACGTCCGCCGCCCTTGCCGCCTGTAACAGATGCAACTCTGCCTACAATCTTTCCGGCATGTGCGCCTCTTGCAACGGCTTCTTTGCCGCAGATGCAGCAGAAGGTTCCGCTTTCGCCATCAACACCTGCAATCAGGGCAATTCCGCAAGGATTATTATCTCTGAACTTATCGCCGAGCTGACGGAGCACGTCAGGCTTTACGCCTCTTACCATTGCGCTTGTAAGCGTAATTCCGTTGTATTCAATACCGGGCTTGAAAACATTACTCATTTCAATTTCGGCAATTTTTTGATTGAGAGCAAAAATCTGCTTTTCAAGAGCCTTATTATCATTGACAAGGCTTGCACATTTTGAAGGAACTTCAGCAGTATTCTGAAGCTTTAACGCAGCAGCTGTATTGCTAATCAACGCAAGCGAATTGTTAAGATATTCAAGAACGCCTGAGCCTGTTACAGCTTCGATTCTTCTTACGCCCGAAGCTACAGAGCTTTCGGAAACAATCTTGAACAGACCGAGCTTTGATGTATTATCAACATGAGTACCGCCGCAGAATTCAGTTGAAAAGCCATCTGCAACTGATACAACACGAACGATATTGCCGTATTTTTCACCGAAGAGTGCCATTGCACCAAGCTTTTTAGCTTCTTCAATCGGCATTTCATCACTGTTAACGTTGATTGCGCTGAGAATCTTGTCGTTTACAATTTTTTCTACCTTGGCAATTTCATCGGATGTCATCGCCGAGAAATGTGAAAAGTCAAATCTGCAGCATTCAGAATTTACAAGCTGACCTGCCTGGTGAACATGATCACCGAGCACCTCGCGCAGTGCTGCCTGAAGAAGGTGCGCTGCTGTATGATTTCGCATTGTTGCGCTGCGTCTGCATTTGCAAACCTTTGCTGTGCATTTTGAACCGAGATTTATCGAATCGCTTTCAACAGTACCGATATGTACAATATGACCGCTCGGAAGCTTCTTTGTATCCGAAACCTTGAACACACCGCCTGCAATAATCTTACCGCAGTCACCTACCTGACCGCCGCTTTCTGCATAGAAAGCAGTTTTATCAAGAATTATAAGTGCGTCCTGTCCTGCGTTTGCACTTTCAACGCATTCAGAATCAACAATAATTGCCTTAACCAAAGCGTCACATTCAAGTGTTGAATATCCGACAAATTCTGTCAATTCAATGTCGGGGAGCTCAACAGAATCGGCAGCCCAAGAAGAACCTGCTTTATTAGCCCTGTCTTTTCTTGCCATTTCACGCTGGCGAAGCATAAGCTCGCGATAGCCATCTTCATCAACGGAAAGACCTTTCTCCTGCGCGATTTCAATTGTAAGGTCAACCGGGAAACCGAATGTATCGGAAAGCTTGAAGCAATCCTCACCGGAAATCACATTATTGCCGGATTCAATTGCCTTGGAAATAATCTGATTAAGAAGCTCAGAGCCCTTATCGATGGTTCTTGCAAAGTTTTCTTCTTCAATCTTGATTACCTTAATAATGTAATCACGCTTTTCTTCCAATTCGGGATAAGCTGTCTTATTCTCGTTAATGACTGTTTCACATACATTATAAAGGAAAGAATCGTTAATTCCGAGAAGCCTTCCGTGACGTGCAGCTCTTCTTAAAAGTCTGCGCAGAACGTATCCACGTCCTTCGTTTGAAGGCAAAATACCGTCGCCGACCATAAAGGTTGTGCTTCTGATGTGGTCGGTAATAACTCGAAGCGAAATATCGGTCTTTTCATCCTTTTTATATTCAACACCCGCAATAGAGCAGATATGATTCATAATGTTTGCAACAGTATCAACCTCGAAAAGGTTGTCCACCTCCTGCATTACACATGCAAGACGTTCAAGACCCATACCTGTATCGATATTCTTCTTTTCCATCAGGGTATAGTTGCCGTTTCCGTCACTGTCAAACTGTGAGAAAACGAGGTTCCATACTTCAACAAAACGGTCACAGTCACATCCGACAAAGCAATCGGGACTGCCGCATCCCTTGTCTTCGCCTCTGTCAAAATAAATCTCAGAGCAGGGACCGCAGGGACCGCTTCCGTGCTCCCAGAAATTGTCTTCCTTGCCGAGGCGCTTCATATGAGAAGGGTCAACACCGATTTCGTTAGTCCAGATATCATAAGTTTCATCGTCTTCTTCATATACGGAAACATAAAGACGCTCTGCAGGCAATTCCATAACCTTTGTGAAAAATTCCCACGCCCAGGCAGTTGCTTCGTGCTTGAAATAATCACCGAAAGAGAAGTTTCCGAGCATTTCAAAATATGTACCGTGACGTGAAGTTTTTCCCACACGTTCAATATCGGGTGTTCTGATACATTTCTGGCAGGTAGTAACTCTGACATTGGGAGGTGTTTCCTGCCCTAAGAAATATTTCTTCAAGGGTGCCATACCCGAGTTGATAAGAAGTAAGCTCTTATCTCCCTGAGGAATAAGTGGTGCGCTGGCAAGCCTTGTGTGATTTTTACTTTCAAAGAAAGACAGATACGCCTCTCTTATTTCGTTAACTCCGAGTTTTTTCATAATATAAGTATCTCCGTGTAATAAAAAAATTATATGCGGCAAAAATAATAATTGCCTGTCTGCGTTCACATAATGAACCACATATCATTTTACCAAATTCAGAGAGATAAGTCAATCATTTTTTAAAAATATATCAGTCAAATCTATTGAAATTTGGAAAAGTATGCTGTATAATTGAGTTTATAATTCATATCAAAATAAAAACAATGACAGAACGGAGCAAACAATGGACAAAAGATTATCAAAAACCTTGATTTTCAGCGGTGCTGTAATTGCATTTATTGTATTTCTGCTTTTCAGCCTCAGCGAATTCATTGGTATTATTTCCTACGCAGCAGCAGTTCTGCGGCCGATTATCATAGGCTGTATCACAGCGTTTATTCTCAATAAGCCCCTTGGCTTTTTCCACTCGCTGTATTTCTCGCCTATGAAAAGAAAAATCGAAAATCCGAACATAAAACCGCAGGATAAACCATCATCAAAATCAATCAGACGCACTCACGCTGTAACTTTGGCACTTGCAATCGTCACGGTATATATCATTTTTATCGGGCTGATTGTAGGCTTCTGTTGGTTTGTCATCCCACAATTGATTGAAAGCGTAAACCTCTTTATCGGCAATTTTGACACTTATTTTGCAAACCTTGAAAAACTCGCCGACAAGACGATTCCGTTTACAAATATGAATCTTCATGATTGGCTTGTTGAAAAGGATATCAAAACAGTTATTTATGATAAGCTGACTGAGATTGCCGAAAAACTACCGACAATTCTTGTTTCAACCTTCAACATCACAGCAAGCATCCTGGGCGGCTTAGTCGACTTTTTCCTCGGATTCATCCTTTCGATATATATTCTTGGCAGCAAATATAAGCTCAAAGCTCAGGCATCAAGTCTACTTGTTGCGTTTGTTTCGCCTAAAATTGCAAATAAAATCTCATATTTTACAAGAATTATTCTTGACAGCTACTCAACATTTTTCTCTGTTCAGTTTTTCGACTCCTTCCTTCTTGGCATTCTGTGCTTTATCGCAATGACGATTTTCGGATTTGATTACGCACCGCTTATCAGCACGATAGTAGGCGTAACAAATATGATTCCGATTGTTGGTCCCTGGATCGGCACAGTACCTTGTGTTTTTGTCCTGCTTATGGTTGACCCGGTTCAGGCACTTTGGTTTGTTGTTCTTGTTGTTGTTGTGCAACAGATTGACTCAAACCTTATCTACCCAAGAGTTGTCGGAAACTCAATCGGTCTTCCTTCCCTCTGGGTCCTTGTTGCAGTAATTGTAGGCGGCGGCTTCTTCGGTGTTTTCGGAATTCTTCTTTCAATTCCGCTGTTCTCGATTATATATACTCTGATTTCTAACGAAACCAAAAGAAGAAAAGAACTGATGGCAATGGAGGATGTATCAAGTGAAGAAAATTAAACTTAAAGCAATAATATTATGCACATTTGCAATCGGTACACTTTTAAGCGGCTGTGCATCACAAGACAATTCAGACGATACAAGCGAAAACCAAAAAAGCGAAGTAACCTATAACGGAGTAACAAATCCGCCGACTGATGAACCGCCGAAGGCTCACAGAGTGACCGCTGCCACAACCACAACAACTGTCACAACAGCCCCTTTGGAAACCGAAGCTGTAAACACGACAACTGCTGAAACATCAGCGACTACCACGGCGACAACAACAACAGCTACAACAACAACCACTATCCAAAATAACGATGAATCTTCACCTTCAGATGATGTGGATAATACAGGAATTGGTTTTTCTGTCAGCAACGAAAACAGCTGGGAGCAAAACGGCTCAACGGTATATCAATATGAACTAAGTATCACAAACAATTCTTCACAGGATTTATCAGGCTGGTCTATTGAAGTTCCGCTTAGTGATTCTTCTTCCGAGCTATTGCAGGGGTGGAGTGCAGAATACACCGTAACAGGTGGTACATTGATTATCACAGGAGTTGACTTCAACTCAACGATTGCACCTACTGCACAAACCTCTGTCGGCTTTCAGATTATATCGTCAACACCAATTAGCATCAGCGATTCTGTTCTGATAGCAAACGGCGAATCAATCGCAATTCAATAAACAAATCAGCAAGGACATCACCCCGCACAAAATTTATTTAAGCATTTTTTAAAAAAAGGCTTGACAAATTTTATGATAACTGATATAATATATAGGCAGTTATGCGGAGTGGTGTCCGAGTGGTTTATGGAGCTGGTCTTGAAAACCAGTGATCCCGCAAGGGACCGTGGGTTCGAATCCCACCCTCTCCGCCATAATTTAATATTTTATACGCTTATCAATGGAGAAGTACTCAAGTTGGTGACGAGGCGCCCCTGCTAAGGGCGTAGGGTGGATAAAACTGCCGCGAGGGTTCGAGTCCCTCCTTCTCCGCCAGGCACGGAAAACGTTTTGTTTTCCGTGCTTTTTTATTGTCTGATAACCCGAACCCGAGCGGCAACGCGGGCAAAAACAACGAGCGCTGTCAGCGACAGAAAAAGCGAGTTGTTTTTGGCGCAGCGGTCAAAATTGTGTGAAGCGAACAGCGAGCAAACAATTTTGGGAACCGCAAGCCGGGGAGTCTCTCCTTCTCCGCCAGTGGCATACTCGACGCTTCAGCATTTTCAGATATCACTAAGCAAGTATCAACTCTGTTGCAATTTAAAATTATTTATGATATAATTTTTATAAGAAATCTATCTATTACTAACCGATAACAGCAGTTTAAAGGAAGACAAAAGCTATTATGGAAAAATTATTGGATTTTTTAAATAAACTTGATGAAAACAATGTGCATTATCGGCTTAACAAAGTTCGTGACAGCATAATGGTTGAGGTAGCAATCCCCGGAGAAAGATGGGAAATTGAATTTTTCACTAACGGAAATGTCGAGGTTGAGAAATTCATAAGCCAAGGCATAATATTAGACGAATCCGCACTGAATGATTTAGATATTTAATCTACAAAAGGAAGAAAACTATGATAACAATAAATAAAGATGGTTATGTTTTTTCGGTAGACGCTGAAAAAACCAGAGAATATTATAGCAATTACACATATTGCGGCTGTCCTGATTGCCGTAATTTCTATCTGCAAATTGAAAAATATAATCCAAAGCTTACAGAATTTTTATCGGAATTCTGTGTTGATATATTACACCCTGATGAACTTCCCGCAATTTATGTTGACAATCAGGTAAATTATCTGTTTGTTGGGTATTCAGTAACCGGAAAAATGCATAATAACAATAATTACGAAACAACAATTGATAACCTGCACATAACTATAACAAAGGGTGACAATCCGTTTGATTGGTTTCCCAACGAACAGACCGATGAATATTTTCTTATATCTGTTTCAAGCATTACTTTGCCATGGATGTTAGATGAGCCATTTCCCGAATCGGAATCCGCCCCATTGCTCAAGCGATTGACAGATAAATTGAAGCAATTTTTCAAAAAGCAACGATAAGTTTTTTGTAACCTATTTAATGCTCAGCTACAACAAACGCCCTCCTTAGGTAAATCACCATAGGAGGGCGTTATTTTTCAGTCTGATTTCAGACAAGCTGATTCTTGAATCGCACATATCTCATTCGGCAGACTCAGGATAAGTGCCGTCAGAATATTTATATGCCACACCATAATCAACAGCGTAGGTTTCGCCATAAGTATCTGCTGTAACTACCATAATGAAATTTTCGTCTTTTTCATACTCACCGACAATGCCGATTGCGGCATCACCAATCCACTCGACCGTTGAGGGAACATTAAACTGTGAAAGTGATTCACATTCATAGAAGCCCAACTCGCCAATCGACAAAAGACCTTCGGGAAGTGTTACACTCTCCAAGCTCTCACAATAAGCGAACGCACCATAGCCTATTGATGTCACACCATCGGGAACTTCAAAGCTTTTGAGCGCTACGCATTGTCCGAAAGCATAATCAGGAATATAAGAAAGACCTTCGGGATAAACAAGCTCAATCATAGATGAACATTCATAAAACGCACTCTGTCCGATATAGCTGACGTTTTCGGGCAGCACAAACGTCACCATAGAAGCGCAGTTATAAAATGCAAAATCGCCGATATAAGTAACGGTGTCGGGAATTTCAAGAATGCAGAGCATATAGTTCATATAGAACATATAATCAGGAATTTTTGTAAGTGTTGAGGGAAGCGTTGCGCTCATACAGTTGTCCATGCACGAAAACGCATCATTTCCGATTTCAGTAACGCTGTCAGGAACAACAACATCCGTTGCAGAATCACACTGTGAAAAAGCAAACTTGCCGATTGTTTCAACACCATCAGGAATGTCAACATTCTTAAGACCCGAGCCGTAAAACGCAAAGTTTCCGATTGTTTTTAAATTGCCACCGCTAAAGCTTTCAAGCTTGGAGCAATTATAAAAAGCGTAATCCCCTATTGCTTCAGTTTCGGGAGCGAGCTCAAGATTTGTAAGACTTCTCGGTGCAAACAATGCTTCTTTATAATCAGAAGTATAAAGTACGAAGTTTTCATCTTCAAGATAGTACGGATTTGCTGCGTCTACATTGAGCTTTTCGATTTTCGGAGAACCGGCAAAGGCTCCGGCATCAATTGAGCTTACACTTGCAGGTATGTTAATCTGTGAAAGACTGCCGCAGAAGGAAAACGCACCTTCTCCGATAGTTTCAACAGAATTGCCCAAGGTAACCGTTTCAAGTGACGAACAGCTTTCAAAAGCCCAATCACCGATTTCAACGACGTTATCACCAATGGTAACACTGACTATTTTTTCGTTTTCGCTGAATGCACCGTTTGCAATAACGGTTACATCATCGGGAACAATAACATCGGTAGTGTTTCCTTCGCCGTAATATTCAAGGAAATACAGCAGAATTCCATTTACAACAATAAATTCGCTCGGAAGTGAATTTACCCATTTGGTATTGACAAACGCCTCAAGCCCGAAGTCCACACATCCGACAGGTATTTCGGGAGCTTCAAGCTGTGTACAGCCGTCAAACGCATTATCGCCGATGCTTTTCAGAGTTTCGGGAAAATCCACTTGCTTAAGGCTGGTGCAGGTGTTAAAAGCATTATGTTCAATAACCTCAAGGCCGTCGCCGAAATCTATACTTGAAAGAGTAGTCTGACCGTGAAAAGCTGCAGCTCCGATAACAGTTACGCTGTCAGGAAGCATAACGGACTGTACCGTGTGCGAATCATAAAAAGCAAAAGGAGCAATTTGTGTAATCCCCTCAGGAACGGTCACGCTCGCTTCATTTCCTAAGTATGTAACATAAATATCATTAATTATAAGACAGTCCTCTTCCCTGTTTTCGAGCCAAGGTGTTCCGTTAAAAGCAAGACCGCCGACATCCTCGATACTTTCGGGAATATTTAAAGCTTCAAGAGAAGCACATCCGCCAAAAGCGCTGTCGCCGATTTCGGTAATTGTATCAGGCAGAACGATTTCGGTGATTTCATCGCATTCATAAAATGCCTCAGCAGCAATTCTTGTCACGGGGCAACCCTGTATCTGAGAGGGAATTTTAAGTATTGTACCTCTCTTATAGCTGACAATATGAGCCTCGCCGTCAACAATTTCATAAGCAAAATCATCTTCGTTTTCAACAACGATTACAGTCTCGGAACGTTCGATAGTCTGCGTATCATCAGAGCTGTCAGATGAAGCTGATTCCTCATTTGATGATGAAGAAGAACTTGAAGCCGCTTCATCATCCTTACACGATGTCAAAAACGTTGTTAACATTGACATTGCAATCAGCAAGGATATAATTCTTTTCATAATTGCCGTTTCCTTTCAATTTCTCACATATATTTAATTTTACAATAAACCCTTTCTTTTGTCAATACAACACGAAATTTTTATATATAAATCAAAAATTGCACAAAAACTTATGTTATCAACCTTGACATTTAGTTAAAAATCGGTTATAATAGTTAGAGTTCAAATTAATATTTCGGAGGCGTTCTATGGAATCATCATTTCACTATCTTATGATGGTCAATCATCTCCGCTTTTACAAGTCCGCATATTCAAAGCTTGAAGGTACAGGTCTGACATTCGGTCAGCCTAAGGTTCTTGAGTATATCTGCATTCACAGCGGCTGTCTGCAAAAGGATATCGCAAAAGGCTATTGCATTGAGCCCGCCACCGTAACAAGCCTGCTTCTTCGTATGGAAGCGCAGGGGCTTATTACAAGAGTATGTGACAACGACAAGCGCTCGCACAGAGTTTTTCCGACAGAAAAAGGCGTTGCGATGAATCAACTGATATGCCAAGCATTCAAAGACACAGAAAAGCTTGCTTTCAATGGCTTTTCTGAAGAAGAAATACTGTTATTTTCACAAATGCAGAAACGAATAAATGAAAATTTGTGTAATATATCGGATAAAAAACAAATAACAGAAGAAAGGAAGAAAAAACGATGAGAAGAAACCCCTATTCTAAGAACATGACGCATGAAATTGAAAAGCTCTCTGAAATATGCATCAGTAACGGTGCCTTCGACCCAGAGCTTTACAAAAAATACGACGTAAAAAGAGGCTTGCGCGACCTCGACGGCAAGGGAGTTCTGACAGGACTTACTGAAATCAGCGAAATCCGCCAGAATAAGATTGTCAACGGAGAGGTGGTCCCCTGCGACGGTCAGCTTTTTTACAGAGGCATCAATATTGAAGACCTTGTCAACGGCGTCAATGCCGATAAGCGCTTTGGGTTTGAAGAAGTAACATATCTTCTCTTGTTCGGAAAGTTGCCCAACAAAAAAGAGCTTGCAAAATTCAACTCGCTTCTCAGCGATTACCGCACATTGCCGAAGAATTTTGTCAAAGACGTAATTATGAAGGCTCCGAGCGATGATATGATGAACACTCTTGCAAGAAGCGTTCTGATGTTATTTTCATATGACGAAAATGCTAACGATATATCTATCCCCAATGTACTACGGCAGTGTCTGCGTCTTATTGCAATCTTTCCGCTTCTTTCCGTTTACGGATATCAGGCATATAATTTTTACACCGGCAAGGACAGTATGCTTCTGCAGCACCCCAGCGAAAACCTTTCCACCGCAGAAACCGTACTACAGTTGCTCAGAAAAGACGGAAAGTATACTAATCTTGAAGCGAGAGTGCTTGATATGGCGCTTATGCTTCACGCTGAACACGGCGGCGGTAATAATTCAACATTCACTACCCATGTTGTCACCTCATCGGGCACCGATACTTATTCAGCTATTGCAGCAGCCCTGTGCTCACTCAAAGGTCCCAAGCACGGAGGTGCAAATATAAAGGTAATGAAAATGTTTGAGGATTTGAAAGCTAATGTTACAGACTGGAACGATGATGAACAGATTACAGATTATCTGACAAAATTGCTTCACAAGGAAGCATTTGACAAAAGTGGTCTTATTTACGGTATGGGTCATGCCGTGTACTCAATCTCTGACCCGAGGTCAAAAATGTTCAAGCAATTTGTTAAAGAGCTTTCTGATGAAAAAGGGCTTGGCAGTGAATATGCACTTTATTCAAAGGTTGAAGAGCTTGCACCAAAGGTTATTGCAAGCGAGAAGAGAATTTATAAAGGCGTCAGCGCAAATGTCGATTTTTACAGCGGATTTGCATATCATATGCTGAAATTGCCGCTTGAGCTTTATACACCGATTTTTGCAATCGCAAGAATTTCGGGATGGTCTGCACACAGACTGGAAGAACTTATAAACGCCGGTAAAATCATCCGACCCGCTTACAAAAGCATTAAAGAAGAAGAGCAGTACATCCCCTTGTGTGAAAGATAAAAAGGAGGCAATCAATATGCAGGGATTCAGTTTATTGAGTATAATTGCGGTAATTCTCGCAATTTTCGTACCTACATTTATTGGCTATACAAGTATGATGTAACACTCTAATACACACAAAAGACCGTAAAGCGCTGCTTTACGGTCTTTTTTCGTATTTTCTGTCAATCAGCTGAGAGCAGACTATTGATATAATGCAAAGCAAGTCTCGGCGACCTGCCTCCTCTTTGAAGTGCAAGTCGCTCTGCACCGTTCTCAAGTTCGGATTTTTCAATATTCAGTCCATTCTTTTCGGCAAGCTTTGTAACGATAGTCAGATAGTCTGCTTTATCGGGCTTGTGAAAAGAAACATGCAGACCGAAGCGTTCTGACAAAGAAATCTGCTCCTGCATAGTATCGTTGCGATGTATGTCATCACCGTCACGGTCAGAAAACTTTTCTTTGATAATGTGCCTGCGATTGCTTGTAGCATATATCACAACATTATCGGACTTTGCGCATACCGAGCCTTCAAGCACAGCCTTGAGTGCATTAAAGCTGTCATCATCAGTCGAAAACGAAATGTCATCGATGAATATGATAAATTTCAAAGGATTTGACGAAAGCTCGGATATAACCCTCGGAATCAGCGCAAGCTGGTGCTTATAAACCTCAACGATTCGCAAACCGCTGCCGGAAAGCTCGTTGCAAACCGCTTTGACAGTGGATGATTTACCCGTGCCCGCATCACCGCTGAGAAGAACATTAGCCGCACTTTTGCCGCTTAGCAACGCTTTTGTATTGTCAATAATCTGTTTTTTCTGCAAATCATATCCGAATAAATCGCTAAGCCGAATCGGATCGGGATGTTCAACAGGAACAAGTGAGGCATCGTCTGCAACGCAGAACATAGTGTTCTGCGAATAAATGCCATAGCCGTATCTTCCGATATTATCGAGCTTATGATTATAATAATCATACAATTCAAACTCAGCGGACTCAAAATCGGGCAGGAATTCACAATTCTGAATGTATTGCTGCAAATCGCAAGGCTTAACAGCACATAACAATTGCAGAGTTTCAAGCTCAGTCACAAGCGATTTTTTCATATAATCAGGCACGCATTTTCCCTGTCCTATCAAACGAACGACAATATTATCGCTCGAATCGCAGAGTGATTTCACATAATCGGTAAGATTACCAAAGCCGTAATTATACAGATTTGATACAAATTCGCAATATGAGCTGTTGCAGGGGTGTGCGATAAACTCCAAAAGCGATGAAATCACTTTATCACTAAGCAAAGCGCGGAAAACAGTAAGGGATTCAAGCCGATTTTGTAACTCAATCAAATCAATAGCTTTCATAGTCAATTCAGAATTGCCCCCGAAGCGCCGCCGGAAACAAGTGCGGCATATCGCTTGAGATAGCCCGAAAGCTCTTTTGATTTCGGAACAAAATCAGACATTCGCCTGTCAAGCTCGCTTTGCTCAACCAAAAGCTCAATTTTGTTTTCCGGTATATTTATGCTTATGATGTCACCGTCTTCGACAACTCCGATAAGTCCGCCGCTTGCGGCCTCAGGCGTAATGTGACCGATGCACGCACCCCTTGTAGCGCCCGAAAAACGTCCGTCGGTAATGAGTGCAACACTGTCGCCGAGCCCCATCCCCATAACAGCCGATGTAGGATTAAGCATTTCTCGCATACCGGGTCCGCCCTTTGGTCCTTCATATCTTATGACAACAACATCGCCGGGTTTAATTTTCCCTGCATTGATTGCACTCTGAGCGTCCTCTTCACAATCAAACACCCTCGCAGGTCCGCTGTGAACAAGCATTTTCTCACATACAGCCGAACGTTTAACAACACATCCGTCCAAAGCAAGGTTTCCTCGCAATACTGCAATTCCGCCCGTTTCGCTAAAGGGATTATCAATCGGTCTGATAACTTCATTGTCAAGATTCTCACAGCCGCATATATTCTCACCAACAGTCTTTGTGCTTACTGTAATACAATCGGTGTTGATAAGATTTTTCTTTGAAAGCTCATGCATCACAGCATAGACTCCGCCTGCCTCGTCAAGCTCCTCAATATAAGTTCTTCCTGCAGGAGCAAGGTGACACAAATTCGGTGTGTTCTTGCTGATATCATTAGCAATATCAAGATTTATTTCAATTGAGCATTCGTGCGCAATTGCGGGCAGATGCAGCATACTGTTTGTCGAACAGCCCAGAGCCATATCAACTGTAAGAGCATTGACAAAAGCGTCATAGGTCATAATATCACGCGGACGGATATCCTTTCTCACAAGCTCCATTACTGCCATTCCCGTATGCTTTGCAAGCTCAATTCTCGATGAATATACAGCAGGAATTGTTCCGTTGCCCTTCAAAGCCATACCAAGAGCCTCAGTCAGGCAATTCATAGAATTTGCGGTATACATTCCTGAGCACGAACCGCAAGTCGGGCAGGATTTACATTCAAATTCACGGAGCTTTTCTTCCGAAAGCTTTCCGGCAGAGCACGCTCCGACAGCCTCAAACATACTTGACAAACTGGTTTTTTTGCCGTCAACTCGTCCTGCAAGCATAGGTCCGCCCGACACAAAAATTGTCGGAACATTAACTCTGGCAGCCGCCATCAAAAGTCCGGGAACATTCTTGTCACAATTGGGAACCATAACCAGTGCGTCAAAGCCATGAGCCAGAGCCATTGCTTCGGTCGAATCTGCAATCAGGTCACGGGTAACAAGTGAATATTTCATACCGTTGTGACCCATTGCAATTCCGTCGCAAACTGCAATCGCAGGGAAAACAACAGGTGTTCCTCCTGCCATTGCAACGCCGAGCTTTACCGCATCAACGATTTTGTCTATATTCATATGTCCCGGTACAATTTCGTTATATGAGCTGACAATACCTACAAGCGGACGGCTGAGTTCCTCCTCAGTAAGCCCCAATGCGTGGAAAAGTGCACGGTGAGGAGCATTTATCATTCCGTTTTTTATAGAATCGCTTTTCATAAAATCCTCCGATAATCCGAATCAATCAATTATTGATAAGCTTATCCTCATCGCTCCAGCTGTAGAGCTTGCGGATATCAGCGCCAACGGTTTCGCAGGGATGCTCAGCGGCAATTTTACGCATAGCATTGAAATGCACCTGTGAGCCTGCGTCAGACATATCGAGAAGAAAGTCCTTTGCAAAGCTTCCGTCCTGAATATCCTTGAGAATTTTCTTCATTGTCTTCTTGGTTTCTTCAGTAATAATCTTGGGACCTGTGATATAATCGCCGTATTCGGCTGTATTAGAAATTGAATATCTCATTCCTGCAAAGCCGCTCTGATAAATCAGATCAACAATAAGCTTCATTTCGTGAATGCACTCAAAATATGCATTTCTTTCATCATAGCCAGCCTCAACAAGAGTTTCAAAGCCGGCCTGCATTAATGCGCAGACGCCGCCGCAGAGAACAGCCTGCTCGCCGAAAAGATCGGTTTCGGTTTCAGTTCTGAATGTTGTTTCGAGCACGCCAGCTCTTGCTCCGCCGATGCCAAGTGCATATGCAAGACCGATTTCCCACGCATCACCCGTTGCATCCTGCTCAACTGCGATAAGACAGGGAACGCCCTTGCCTGCAAGATATTCGCTTCGTACAGTGTGACCGGGACCTTTAGGTGCAATCATAATTACATTGACATTCTTGGGAGGCTTGATGCAGCCAAAATGAATGTTGAAGCCGTGAGCAAAAGCAAGAGTCTTGCCCTCGGACAAATTCGGCTCAATGCTTTCTTTATAAAGCTTTGCCTGTTTTTCATCATTAATAAGAATCATAATCACATCAGCATTTTTTGCCGCATCCTCGGCTGTCATAACCTTCAAGCCCTGTGCTTCGGCCTTTGCCCAGCTTTTTGAACCATTGTACAGACCCACGATAACATCAACGCCGCTTTCCTTAAGATTAAGAGCGTGTGCGTGTCCCTGCGAGCCATAGCCGATAATTGCTACCGTCTTTCCACTGAGTTTTGTGATGTCACAATCCTGCTGATAAAAAATCCTTGCCATAATAAATTACCTCATTTCTTTTATTGTAATATTTATAAATTTATAGTCTGACGAATAGTCGTACTTCCCTTTTCAAGAGAAACACTGCCCGTGCGGCAAATTTCAAGAATAGTATAATCACGCATCAAATCAATAAAATCGTCAATCTTTCTGCTGTCATCAGCAAGTCTGAAAACAATTGAATCCTTTGAATAATCAACCGTCTTTGCACCAAATGCCGAAGCAGCGGTTCTAATGTCATCACGGTTGGCAGCTTCATTAGCCATCTTTATAAGCAAAAGCTCACAGCTAACAGAATTATCTGAGTTAAACTCCTTGATTGAGCAAACATCGGGCAGCTTATACAGCTGATTGACAAGCTGCTGTTTATATGTTTCTTCGCCGTCAAACGTAACAGTAATTCTCGAAAATTCACTCGACTCTGTTTCACTTACGCTCAATGAACTGATATTGAACTGTCTGCGGCGGAACATACTTGTTACACGGTTCAATACACCGAACTGGTTTCTTACAAGAACTGCTACAGTATATCTATTCATATCAATCACCCGCCTTCACGATAATATCATCCATTGAGCCACCGGGAGGAAGCATCGGAAGAACAAATTCATCCTTATCGATATAACAGTCAATCACATACGGCATATCTGATTCAAAAGCTTTTGCAAGCACATTTTTCAGCTCGGTTAAATTTGTCACTTTGTCGCCGTCAGCACCAAATGCTCTTGCAAGTTCGACAAAATCAGTCTTTCTGTCAATAATCGAGTTGGAGTAATGCTTGTCAAAGAAAAGCGTCTGCCACTGGCGAACCATTCCAAGCACACCGTTGTTCATAATCAGAACAACAACCGGAACTTTATAAGAAACAGCAGTAGCAAGTTCATTCAGACACATTCCGAAGCTGCCGTCACCTGTTATAAGCACGCTCTTTTCCTTGGTGCCGAAATATGCGCCAATCGCCGCACCAAGCCCGAATCCCATAGTTCCGAGGCCTCCTGACGAAACAAAACGTCTGCTCTTTCTGAAATAAAGATTCTGAGCTGACCACATCTGATGCTGTCCGACATCGGTTGCAACAGCAGTATTTTCACCAAGAAATTCATTAACGGTGCAGACAACATTTTTCGGAGTAAGACCTTCTCTGTTATCGCTGTATTCTTCTTCCTGCTGTCTGAGCACAGCTATCTTATCATTCCATTCTGTGCGCTCTGCCTTATCAAGAAGAGGAATCAGCTTTTGCAGGGTAAGCTTTATATCACCGCGCAAACCGTGCACCGAATTGACTGTCTTTGAAAGCTCAGAGCCATCAATATCAATATGAACGATTTTTGCATTTGTTGCAAATTTCAGACGGTTACCCGTTACTCTGTCATTAAAGCGCGTACCGAGCGAAATTATCAAATCAGACTTGTGCATAGCCATTGAGGAAGCATAATGACCGTGCATCCCCTGCATTCCAAGAAAACGCGGATGATCAGTCGGAATTGCTGAAAGAGCCATCATTGAACAGCCGATAGGAGCGTCGATTTTTTCAGCAAGCTCAAGCACCTCGGTCTGAGCATTGCTTGCAAGAACGCCGCCGCCGATATAAATATACGGACGCTTAGCCAGATTTATAGATTCGGCAGCAGCTTCGATCCGCACATCCTTTGCAGCAGCTTTTTCAAAGCATTCAACCGGACCTTTGCTCTCATATTCACACATTGCTATCTGAACATCCTTGGGAACGTCAATAAGTACAGGTCCGGGTCTGCCTGACTTAGCGAGCTTGAATGCCTGACGAACCGTGTCCGCAAGGTCTTTGACATCGCCTACAAAGTAATTATGCTTAGTAATTGGCAAAGTGACACCTGTTATATCAATTTCCTGAAAGCTGTCCGTACCAATCTGCGAAGTCGGAACATTTCCGCAGATTGCAACCATCGGGATAGAATCAAGATATGCAGTTGCAATTCCTGTTACAAGGTTTGTAGCCCCCGGTCCCGATGTCGAAATCACAACTCCGACCTTGCCTGTTGTTCTTGCATAGCCATCAGCAGCGTGTGCCGCACCCTGTTCGTGAGCAGTAAGTATATGCGTAATCTCATCACTGTATTTATACAGCGAATCATAAACATTAAGAATCTGACCGCCGGGATATCCGAACACAACATCACATTCCTGCTCGATAAGAGTCCTTATAAGTATATCCGAACCGGATAAAAGCATAATATCATTCCTTTCTCAGATGCTCAATGATGAGTGAGCCGCACTCTGAGCATCCGATTTGTCTGCAGTTGAGAGCTTCCGATTCATTGCGCGGCATAATATCCGCACAACGGTATCCAAGATCAAGCACCTGCGACACGGCATTTTCAATACAATCAGCCTCGCTCGTCATATCAAAGCTGTATCTGAGCATCATTGCTGCCGAAAGAATTGTTCCTATCGGGTTAGCGACATCCATTCCCGCAATGTCGGGCGCCGAACCGTGAATCGGCTCGTAAAGACCGCAGCTTGTCGCACCAAGGCTTGATGAAGGTATCATACCGATTGAGCCTGTAATCATTGAAGCCTCGTCTGACAAAATATCGCCGAACATATTTTCAGTTACGATTACATCAAACTGAGAAGGGTTTTTGACAATCTGCATAGCACAGTTGTCAACAAGCATATCCGACAGCTCAACATCGGGATATTCCTCGCTCAGTCTGTGCATAACCTTTTTCCACAAACGGCTCGAATCGAGAACATTGCTCTTTTCAACTGAGCAAAGCTTCTTAGAACGCTTTCTCGCAGTTTCAAACCCGATTCTGCCAATACGCTCAATTTCATCCTCAGTATATACAAGAACATCGGATGAAACCTCAGTTCCGTCAACATTTTCGGTTTTATGCTCACCGAAATATATTCCGCCGATAAGCTCCCTTACAATTATAAAGTCTATTCCCTTATCAACAATCGACTGCTTTAAGGGCGAAGCCGAACTGAGCTGAGGCCAGATTTTTGCGGGACGGTTATTTGAATAAACACCCATACCTGCACGCAGTCTGAGAAGACCTTTTTCGGGACGCATATTCCCGGGAACGCTGTTCCATTTTTCTCCGCCGACAGCCCCGAGAAGCACGCTGTCGGAATTCTTGCATCTGTCCAGCATTTCCTGCGGCAAAGGGTCACCCCATTTGTCGATTGCGCATCCTCCCATATCGACATTGGTATAGGTAAAGGTATGACCGTAAAGCTCTGCGATTTTATCGAGCACTCTCAGCGCCTGAGTAACAATTTCCGGACCGATTCCGTCCCCTCGTATAACCGCAATATTCTTATTCATTGCTCTGTCCCCCTTTAAGCGACGCAAGCAGACCGCCGCATCTGATTATATTCTGAATAAACGGTGGAAACGGCTGTGCCGTGTATGATTTTCCCGTTGTAACATCAGTAATAATGCCCGTATCAAAATCAACCTTGACTTCATCGCCTGCATTGATTTCATCAGCAGCCTGCTCACATTCAAGAATCGGCAGACCGATATTTATAGCGTTTCTGTAAAAAATCCTTGCAAAGCTTTTGGCAATTACGCATCCTGTTCCGCAGTGCTTGATAACAAGCGGAGCGTGCTCACGCGATGAACCGCAGCCAAAATTATAGCCTGCAACGATAATATCGCCTTTATTTACCTTTTTTACAAATTCTTTGTCAATATCTTCCATGCAATGCAAGCTAAGCTCGTTTGCGTCGGGCGTATTGAGATAGCGTGCGGGGATGATAACATCCGTATCGACATTATCGGGATATTTAAAAACCTTACCCTGTGTATTCATAAAGCTCAGTCCTCCTTATATTCAGTAATATATCCGCAAAGAGCACTTGCTGCTGCTGTTGCCGGCGAAGCAAGGTAAACCTCGCTGTCAGTGTGTCCCATTCTTCCGACAAAATTACGGTTTGTGGTAGCGATGCATCTTTCGCCTGCAGCCAGAATTCCCATATATCCACCAAGGCACGGTCCGCAGGTAGGTGTCGAAACAACAGCACCTGCGTCAATGAACGCGGTATAATATCCACGCTCAACACATTCACGCAGAATCTGCATTGTTCCGGGGATGATAATGCAGCGGACATTGTCTGCAACCTTTTTGCCACTCAGAATCTTATATGCACACTCCATATCTTCCATTCTGCCGTTTGTACAGCTTCCGATTACAACCTGGTCTATTCTGATATCCGAAAGCTCGCTTGCATCTTTTGTATTTTCGGGAAGATGCGGACAAGCGACAGTAGGTCTGATATCGCACAGATTTATTTCGATTGTCTGTTCATACTCAGCGTCATCATCTGCTGTGTAAATCACAGGTACACGCTTGCTTCTGCCGCTCAGATAATCCACAGTCACCTTATCGACGGGGAAAATACCGTTCTTTGCGCCTGCTTCAATTGCCATATTGCATATGCAGAGGCGGTCGTCCATCGAAAGGTTTGCAACACCGCTTCCGGTAAATTCCATACTCTTATAAAGTGCACCGTCAACACCGATCATACCGATAATTGTAAGTATAACGTCCTTACCGCTGCAGTTTGACGGCAATTTTCCGAAAAGATTGAATCTGATAGCGGAAGGCACCTTGAACCATGCCTGACCGGTCGCCATACCTGCTGCCATATCCGTACTGCCAACACCTGTTGAAAACGCTCCGAGTGCACCGTATGTACAGGTATGGCTGTCAGCACCGATTATACAGTCGCCTGCGGTAACAACACCCTGTTCGGGCAAAAGTGCGTGTTCAATTCCCATTTTTCCGACATCGTAAAAATGGCTCACACAATGAGAGCAAGCAAATTCTCTGCACACCTTGGACTGCTCTGCCGCCTTGATATCCTTATTGGGCACAAAATGGTCAAGAACAATCGCAACTCTGTCCTTATCAAACACATTGTCAAATCCCGCTTTTTTGAATTCATTTACTGCGACAGGCGTTGTAATATCATTTCCAAGCACGATATCAACCTTTGCATTTATAAGCTGTCCCGCGCTGACCGTATCAAGACCGCAATGTGCGGCAAGAATTTTCTGAGTCATTGTCATTCCCATAAAATCACGCATCCTTTCCTGCATCGTTCATATTATTATAAGCACTGAGAAGAGCGTTTACGCTGGCGTGAATAATATCCGTATCAGTTCCCGCACCCCAGAACATATTTCCGTTTTTGTCCTTGATTCCGATATACGCTGCAGCAACGCTCTCCGAACCCTGTTCACTCAGGCTGTGCTCGCTGTATACATCAAGCAGATACGAAGCACCTGTGTACGCCTTGAGCGCATTGCTGACAGCATCAAGCGAACCGTTTCCGACTGCTCTGAGAACAGTTTCACTTCCGTCTCTGACGAATTTAATCTCAGTTTCAACAGTTTTTCCTTTGCGGTAAAAATGCATATCCGAAACATTTACGTCGGATTCGCCGAGGAAATAAGCGTCCTTGAATATTTCAAGAACCTCAAGTGCTTTAAGCTCCTTGTGTTCACGGTCAGAAATACCCTTGCAGAGATAGCTGAGATTTTCACGCATACCTGCAGGAAGTGAATAACCGTAGGTCTGTTCGAGAAGATATCCGATTCCGCCCTTGCCGCTCTGCGAATTGACTCTGATGACATCGGCATCATAAGTACGGCTGATATCACGCGGATCAATAGGAATATACGGCACATTCCAGCGGTGAAGATCCATTTCTTCGCGATATTTCATACCCTTAGCAATTGCGTCCTGATGGCTGCCCGAAAATGCTGCAAACACAAGCGCTCCTGCATAGGGTGCACGCTCATAAACGTGCATTCTGGTGCATTTTTCATATTTTTCAACAAGCTTTGGCATATCGGAAAAATCAAGCTTCGGGTCAACACCATGCGAATACATATTCATTGCGAGAGTGATTATATCAACATTACCTGTTCTTTCACCATTTCCGAAAAGCGTACCCTCAACACGGTCGGCACCCGCAAGAAGAGCAAGCTCGGTATCGGCAACACCGGTTCCTCTGTCGTTATGCGGGTGAAGCGATAATGTAACAAACTCACGGTATTTGAGATTTTCGCTCATATATTCAACCTGCGAAGCGTATATGTGCGGCAGACTCATTTCAACCGTTACGGGAAGGTTTATAATCACATTATTCGTCTCGCTCGGCTCAAGCACATCAAGAACTGCATTGCAAACCTCAAGGGCATATTCCGGCTCGGTTCCGGTAAAGCTTTCGGGTGAATATTCAAAGCGGAAATTACCTTCATACTCCTGTGCAAGCTTTTTCACAAGCTTTGCACCGTCAACGGCAATCTGCTTGATTTCTTCTTTTGACTTTTTGAAAACCTGCTCACGCTGTGCAACGCTTACAGAGTTATAAAAATGTATAATCGCATTAGGTGCGCCCTTACAGGCATCAAAGGTTTTTCTGATGATATGCTCACGGCATTGGGTCAGCACCTGAACCGTTACATCATCGGGTATCATATTATTATCAATCAGTGTGCGCAGAAATTCATATTCAGTATCACTCGCCGCAGGAAATCCGACCTCTATTTCCTTGAATCCGATATCAAGCAGTACCTTATAAAACTCAAGCTTTTCGTCAAGGCTCATAGGAATAACAAGGCTCTGATTTCCGTCTCGCATATCTACGCTGCACCATACAGGCGGTTTTTCAATATGGTCTTTTTGTGTCCATTTGTTATATTGCATCGGTGCGGGATAATACCCCACAGCATATTTACTTGAGTCCATCATATATCACTTTCACCTATTTCTGCAATCACATCTACTTCAACAAGCACACCCTTCGGCAATTCTTTCACGGCAACGCAAGAGCGTGCAGGTGCATTTTTAAAATACAGTGCATAAACCTCATTGAAAGCAGCAAAGTTTTTCATATCACTTAAATAACATACTGTTTTTACGGCTTTGTCAAGAGAGCTCGAAGCCGCTTCGAGAACAGCTTTCAGATTTTTGCAGACCTGATGCGTCTGTGAGGCAATATCCGTGCCTTCAATTTCACCGCTTTGCGGATTCAGAGCAATCTGACCCGATGTAAATACTAAATTTCCCGAAACGACAGCCTGAGAATACGGCCCGATTGCTTTCGGTGCGTTTTCTGTATATATTGAATATGACATATCAAATCCTCCGTTTATACTATTTTAAAGCCTTCATCACGCAAGGTCTGCGTAATAAGCTCAATGTGCTTATAATCCCTTGTTTCCATTTCAATTCTGAGATAACATCCGTTTACGCTCTCAGTGTTTCCTTTTTCATAGTGAACGCCTGTTACATTTCCGCCGCAGTCAGCAATAATGCGTGAAACATCCTTCAGCTGACCGGGCTTATCAATCAGCTCAATCAAAAGGCTGAATGAACGTCCCGAATTCAGCAATCCACGGTCGATAACTCGTGAAAGACTTGTGACGTCAATGTTGCCGCCTGAAACAACGCAGACAACCTTTTTGCCACTTACCGGAAACTTTCCGAACATTACAGCGGCAACAGCGGCAGCACCTGCACCCTCAGCAATCATCTTCTGCTTTTCAATAAGCGCTAAAATCGCCGATGAAACCTCATCATCAGTCACAAGGGCAATATCGTCAACATAATCCTTAACTATATTGAAGGTATTCTCACCGGGCTGCTTTACTGCAATTCCGTCAGCAATAGTCGTAACGGAATCGAGACACTCAATTTGGCCACTGTTTATTGAATTGTACATACTCGGTGCACCTGCCACCTGCACACCATATATTTTTACATTCGGGCGAATCTGCTTTGCAGTATAGGCAATTCCCGAAATAAGACCGCCGCCGCCGACAGGAACAATAATCGCGTCAATATCATCAAGATCCTTAAAAATTTCAAGAGCAATTGTCCCCTGCCCCGCAATTACATTTTCATCATCAAAAGGGTGTACAAATGTATAACCCTTTTCATCACGAAGCTCTATCGCCTTTTGAAATGCGTCATCATAGCATCCCTTTACAAGACAGACATCGGCACCGTAAGCCTTAGTTGCCTCGACCTTAGAAATCGGTGCGCTGTCGGGAAGACAGATGAGAGAGCTTATTCCGCATTTTGACGCCGCAAGCGCAACACCCTGAGCGTGGTTTCCCGCAGAGCAGGCAATTACGCCTTTTTGCTTTTCCTCGTCAGACAGCATTGCTATCATATAGCCTGAGCCTCGTACCTTAAACGAACCTGTAATCTGCAGATTTTCAGGCTTCAGGTATAGCTCACAGTCAGGAGCAATGCCATAAGCTCTGACCGCAGGAGTTTTTCTGATGATATCCTTCAGCACAACCTGTGCGTGAAAGACCTTGTCAAGAGTGAGCATAGATTCATTCCTTTCATTGTTTCATTTTTTGATAATTTTAAGCTTTGATGAAACAAAAAACCGCCTCAAAGCTTATTATGCTTTGAGACGGGAGTAAAGTCAGATTTACACTCGCGGTACCACTCAAATTGCGGATATAATAATCCACCACCTCTTCGAAGTCAAACAACTTCTATGCATTAACGCAGCATTCACGGGAAGCGTCTACTTAGGAAAAACCTGTTCGGACTTCCGGCTCGGAAGTGATAAGTCTTAAGGTGATCCATACCGATTCACAGCAACCATCGGCTCTCTGAAATGTTTCTGCCTTGACCGTCTTCGTCACAGCCTTTGTTTTCGAAGTCTGTCAACCTCTATGCATTAACGTAGCATACACGTGGCACCCTAATAAATTACAAATGCAAATGTTCAGGTACCCGGCTCAGAAGGGAGAGGTCATTAAGAAAGCATTATACCGGTTCACAGCAACCACCGGCTCTCTGAAATTACTCTTTCTCGACCGTCTTCGTCACAGCCTTTAAAAAATATATATTCAATTTTTTCACATTATAGCACTTCATTTTCGATATGTCAAGAGCATTTCAAAAAAAAATACAAATGTTACAATTTCATAACATTAAATCGCTAAAGTTTACAGATGACTTGACAGATGTAAATATATATGGTATAATATGTCAGCTTTTAGCGAATCCATTTTAATCAAAGAAGAGCGAATGATTATGAACGACATTATTGTAAAAAAAATTGAAGAACTGAAAAAAAGCAAAAACGCTATTATTGCCGCACATTATTATGCACCGCCGCAGGCACAGCAGGTTGCAGATTTTGTCGGCGATTCATATTACCTTGCAAAGCAGGCTAAAAACACAGACGCAGATATTGTTGTGTTCTGCGGAGTCGGGTTTATGGGCGAAAGCGTAAAGATTCTCAACCCTTACAAAAGGGTTTTTATGCCCGATATCAATGCAGACTGTGCAATGGCACATATGGCAGATGTTGAAAGAATCAAACAGCTGCGTAATGAACATGACGACCTTGCGGTTGTCTGCTACATAAATTCAACAGCTGCACTCAAATGCCACAGCGACGTATGCGTAACCTCATCAAATGCCGTAAAAATTGTAAAATCACTTCCCAACAAGAACATTTTCTTTATTCCCGACAAAAATCTCGGAAGCTTTGTAGCAGCTCAGCTGCCCGAAAAGAATATTATTCTCAACGACGGATGCTGCCCCATTCACGATGCGGTAACGCCCGAGCAGGTACATCTCAGCAAAGCCGAGCACCCGAACGCACTTGTTCTGACGCACCCCGAATGCCGCAGTGAAATTCTCGAAATGTCCGACTTTATCGGAAGTACGGCTGATATAATCAGGTTTGCAAATGAAAACGATTCCGACGAATTCATCATATGCACCGAGGACGGTGTAGGCTTTGAACTACACTCAAAAAACCCTTCAAAAAAGTTTTATTTTGTATCAAAAGAGCTTTGCTGCAAAGATATGAAGCTCAATACGCTTGATAAAATACTCAGAGTGCTCGAAAACGAAGAAAACGAAATCTTTATTGACGACAAAACGCGTGCAAAAGCCATCGCACCCCTTGACCGTATGCTTGAGCTTGCGGAATAGTAATCGGAGAGTTTATGAAAACTGATGTTATAATTATCGGCAGTGGTGTAAGCGGTCTTTACTGCGCACTGAACCTGCCGCAGGAAAAGAATATTATAATTGTCACAAAGGACAAAGCCGACAAAAGCGATTCATTCCTTGCACAGGGTGGAATCTGCGTATTGCGTGACGACAGCGACTATGATTCGTATTTTGAAGATACAATGCGTGCCGGTCACTATGAAAACAACAAAACCTCGGTCGATATTATGATATCGTCCTCACGTGATATTATAAACGACCTTATAGATATCGGCGTTGATTTTCATAAAGAAAACGGTGAGTATGTTTACACCAAGGAAGGCGCACATTCAAAGCCGAGAATACTCTTTCACGAGGACGAAACGGGAAAAGAAATCACCTCGAATCTTCTTGAAAAGGTAAGAAAGCTGAAAAACGTGCAGATTCTCGAAAACCACACAATGGTGGATATTCTTGAAAATCAAGGAGAATGCGCAGGTATCGTCTGCAAGGATAATGACGGCGAGTTTATCACAATTCAAGCTGATTATACCGTTATGGCAACCGGAGGTATCGGCGGTCTTTATGCTCATTCAACAAATTATGAGCATCTGACGGGTGACGCACTTGCAATCGCCATAAAGCATAACATAGCCCTGAAAAACATCGACTATATCCAGATTCACCCGACAACGCTTTATTCCAAGGAAAAAGGCAGGGAATTTCTGATATCGGAATCCGTAAGGGGCGAAGGTGCGATTCTTCTTGGCAGAAACGGTGAACGTTTTGTTGATGAGCTTTTGCCGAGAGATGTCGTTGCAAACGCTATATACGAGCAGATGAAAAAAGACGATATGCCTCATGTATGGCTGTCCATGGCGCCGATATCGGAAGAAGAAATCAAATCCCACTTTCCGAATATATATGAACACTGTCTCTCAAAAGGCTATGATGTGACTAATGAGCCTATTCCCGTTGTCCCCTCTCAGCACTATTTTATGGGTGGAATTGACGTAAACTCACACAGCAAAACATCTATGGAAAGACTCTATGCCGTGGGCGAAACCTCCTGCAACGGTGTTCACGGCAAGAACAGACTTGCAAGCAACTCGCTGCTTGAAAGTCTTGTCTTTGCCAAAAGGTGTGCGCTCGACATAACTAAAGACTATTCACAGATGCACTGTGAATGCCCTGACATAAACCAAAAGCTTTACGAAAACTTTGAGGAAGAATACAGGAAAATTGTAATTGAGGCAATTGAAAAGGAGAAGAATAAAAATGAATGAAATTACAATGATGCTTAATGCTGATGAATATATTCTTAGCGCTCTGAAGGAAGATATTACAAGCGAAGATATCACAACCAATTCCGTTATGCGCAAATACTGCCTCGGACAGGTTGAGCTTATCTGCAAGCAGGACGGAATTGTTGCCGGGCTCGGCATTTTCAAACGTGTTTTTGAGCTTCTTGATAAAAATACAGAATTTGAAATGTTTGCCAAGGACGGTGACGAGGTTCAAAACGGTCAGCTTCTCGGAATTGTCAGAGGTGATATCCGTGTCCTGCTTTCAGGCGAAAGAACAGCGCTTAATTATCTTCAGCGTATGAGTGGAATTGCTACATATACCAAAAGCGTTGCTGTACTATTGGAAAATACAGGCACAAAACTGCTTGACACAAGAAAAACCACACCTAATATGCGCATTTTTGAAAAATATGCCGTAACAGTCGGCTCAGGTTACAACCACAGATATAATTTAAGTGACGGAATTCTTTTGAAGGACAACCACATCGGCGCAGCAGGAAGTGTTGCAAATGCTGTAAAAATGGCAAAGGAATATGCACCCTTTGTGCGCAAAATCGAAGTCGAGGTTGAAAATCTCGATATGCTTAAAGAAGCTCTTGACGCAGGTGCAGACATCGTTATGCTTGACAATATGAGCGTTGAGGATATGAAGCAGGCCGTAATGCTTGCCAAAGGCAGAGCTGAAACCGAATGCAGCGGCAACGTCACAAAGGAAAACATCAGAACTCTCACAGACATCGGTGTTGACTATATTTCCAGCGGTGCTTTGACTCACTCCGCACCGATTCTTGACCTTTCTCTCAAGAATCTCCGTGCAATATAAGGAGGACGGAGAATGAAGGCTCAACAGCGAAGAAAAGAAATAGCTGCTCTTCTGCTGGCAAGTGATATGCCGATTACAGGCGCTGCACTTTCGGAAAAGCTCGGCGCATCAAGGCAGATTATTGTGCGCGACATTGCCATTCTCAAGGAAGAAGGCTATGATATCATTTCAACACATACCGGATATATGATAAAAGAATCACCTCTTCCGGAAATAGTGCTGAAGCTGCGCCATACCTCTGAGCAGACCTGTGATGAGCTCACCTGCATTGTTGACCTTGGCGGAACAGTTGTTGACGTTTTTGTAAACCACAAGGTATACGGACGAATCGAAGCCAAGCTCAACATATTCTCACGAGAGTCTGTAAAAGAATTTATTGACGGAATAAAAAGCGGGAAATCAGTTGAGCTTATGAACCTTACATCGGGCTATCACTACCACACAATCAGGGCACAATCTCAGCATATACTTGACAAAATCGAACAGGCACTCGAACAGAAGGGCTATTTAGTCAGATAAACTCATCATTATAATGCGAAAGGTAAGAGCGTGTATATGATAGAAAAAAAGTTCAATTTGAAGGTTTATTTCTTCATCCTTTTGTTTGCTCTGATTTTGCCGCTGGCCGCAAAAGTCGTGTATATGCTCCTCAGCGGTCAGGTCACCTATGAGAATAACGAAAAGGTGCCGTTTGTATTAGCTGCAGTTATATCTGTTTTGACCATTCTTGTATGCAGTACCTATGCACTATCTCTTATAACACTGTTAAAACAGGTTATCTGCCACAAAAACTCAGCTTTCAAGCTTGACGAAAACGGAATATACGATACTGTTTGCGCAGTTATGTTCTTAGCATTTGTTATAGTTGTTCCGATAAAACATATTCCGTTCAGTTCGGTGACATATACCGACTCTGATGAAGATAGCATATATATAAGAATGAAAACAAAGGAAGTGAATGCCGGTCGGACGGCAAAAATTATTCTCGCAATAATGGGATATCATTTTTGCTATTCATTTACTTCCAAAAAGTTGACCGAGGATGAAATTATTACAATTTCCGGACTATGTAAAAACTGCATTGATTAAAAATACCGCCTGAGTAATATCACTCAGGCGGTATTTTATATAATCAGGTTTGTTCCTTATGAATTCCACTATCTACCGTCGGCAAATAGCTTGCATTAAAAAAGCCGAAACGCAAATTCAAGATTTGTTAATATTTTACATTTATATATAACTTATCACATTTTTATCACAGAACATATTCTTCGCGCAAGAGAGCAAAGCGCCTCTATGCTTTATATTTCGGCATTTTCGGCTTGTATTTCATCAATTTATCATTGCAGTCTGATATCATATTAAAACATAATTTCTTCAAAAAAATAGCTTGCAAGCTATTGACAAATATTTCAAATTTATGTATACTATAATAAAAATTACCAATTTGCAATCTATATGTATGGGGGTGATGATAATGAGTCACAAATACAGAAGGCGGCCGACCAAACAAATGATTATTCAGACAGGAACAAGGCTGTATCTTGAGCACGGATTTACAAACACGAGCAACAGCGCAATCTGCAAAGCTCTGAATATCAGCAACGGTCAGCTCACCTTCCACTTTCCCACAAAAGAGCACCTACTTGCGGTGCTTGTAAACGAACTATGTGACTTTCAATGGAAATTTATTAGGGACGCTGCCAAAAAAGAAGATTCCTCACTTCTTGCGATGTGCCTTGAGCTTGCAGCAATGTCTTCAATCTGCAGTGAGGATGAAATTTCAAGGGATTTTTACCTGTCCGCATACAATCATCCTACGACATTTGAAATCATCAGCAAAAACGATGCAGAACGCGCCAAAGCTGTTATCGGTAGTTTTTGCACCGACTGGACAGACGAAAAATTCAAGCGTATAAATGACATTGTTCTCGGCATAGAAATGATAACACTGATGCAAGCCTCGGACAATTCAGATTTACTTGAAAACAAAATTGCAGATGCTTTAAACAGCATTATGCTTCTCTATCAGGTTCCCGAATCGTATCGTCAAACAAAAATCAACAAGGTTTTGAATATGGATTATGCAGGTATCGGCAGACAGATTCTCAAAGACTTTGTCAACTATGTCGATACAAAAAATACAAAGGAGCTCGATGAAGCATGGCGCGCACAAACCATCACAGTAAAGGAGAATGGCGTATGAAAAAGAATACAAAAAGGATATTGAGTACTGCGCTCGCTTTGGCAATGGCAGCTCAGTCTGTTCCGATGATGAACTTCCCGAAAGCGGAAGCGGCAAGCAATATCAACGGAACTTTTGAGGGTCAGGATGCGGATATTTTCTCCGCACTCGGTTTTGATACCTCTGAAATTCCCGAAGGCTATGATGCCGACACTGTCGATAACCCCTATGGCCGTGACAAGCTGACGGGAAATCAGGTATTTGAAATTCTGGTAAGCGACGCAAACGGAACCAAATCGTTTGGCAAGAACAACAACAATCTTTCTGCCACAGATATTTCAGGCACACCGAACGCTGCAGGTCACGGACTTGTAATGAGTGCGGTGGCTTCCGGCGATTTTGACGGCGACGGTCTCGCCGGTGAGGTTGCATATGTCGGCTACACGGAAATTCAGTACAATACATGGCGCGACAAATCAAATTTATATCTGTGCGTTTACGACGCTAAAACCAACACCTTCAGCGACCTCAAGCAGATAGGAACCTTCAACCCTGCTCAGGTCACAACCAAAGGCGGCACAGTATATTCACGTTATGACTATGCTTGGCAAAACCTTTTGCAGATTACCGCAGGCGACTATGACGGTGACGGTATTGCTGAAATCGCCGCTTATGTAGCTGATGACGGAAACTGCCGTGTTGATATATTCAAATTCCAGAAAACCTCGCAGTCAACTGATACAAGCTGGCTCGATATCAGCCAGTGGAGCCGTACATGGAGCCATGTAATCAGCAATACCGCAAATCAAATTCCGAATATGGTTTCACTTGTATCCGCAGACATCAACCGTGACGGTATTGATGACCTCGGCATTTCAAGCGGACGTTTTTCGCCCGGAAATTCCGAAGGCACATTGCAGGAAACCGACAAAAGCTCAGCTGTTATACTTTTGGGTGACCGTAATGACATGCTTCAGAAATCCTACGCATTGAATCTCGATGAAGCCAACCTCGGTGAGCAGGTTCGCGTTTCCTTGACAACAGGCGACCTTGACAATGACGGATACGCAGAGCTGATTGCAACAGGTCAGCCATTGTCTGACGCTGATGATTATCTTTTCAGCACAAATTACACCGCCAATACAAACTCGACTGTCGGAAACAGAGAGCGAACAATCATTACATATACATACGACAGCGAGCTTGGACTTGTGATAAACTACAGTGGCGTTCACAAGACTATTGACGGTGATTATGTCACCGAAACTGTAGATGATACAGAAACAACAACGTGGCGTTCAACCAACGGCTTTGATGACATTTATTACTCACAGCCTGTAATGAGGACAAATGCTGCCGCATTTAATTCTCAGGGTTCTGATTATACATATCTTTATCTTGACAGCTGTATGTATGAGTATACCGAAGGTCAGATGACGCTTATGGTATCACTTGACGACGCAAGCTACGACGGACAGAATTCTCTTAACGCCTACTGGGGCGCTGATGCCGGCAACAGTTTTGCTAACGCTCTTTTAAGCAGCGTATATGGATACGAACAAGAAAATTACGTTGAATACGGCGCTTCTTCAGCTGATATCAACGGTGACGGCTATGACACACTCGTAACGGGATATATGTTCGCAAATTCAAGAAAATATCCTGACGATGAAGGCGTGCTTATCAGCCAACAGGCAGCCGGCTATATGTCGCTGGGCAGTTCAAGCGAAGGTACACTTATCAGCGCAAATACTCTGACTGCCAACACAGGAATTATCATTTACAACACCACTGATGAAGCCTACGAATTGGGAAGCGACAGCGACTATGCATCCGTTGCAATGGTCGATATTGACACAGACACGGTAATTATTGAGTATACCGGTGTTCATTATCTGACATACTCCGACCCTGAGGTTCTTGCAATTCTTGCAGCAGCTCCTTATTTTGAGGATGTTGACAGGGTCTCGAATTATGATTACGCTTGGCAGAACACTACCTCATACGGCAAAACCGTTGGTGAAGGCGACGGCGACATCGTTGCGGTTGACCTTGAAGTAGGCGGCTATGTATCAAATGAGCACGAGTTTGCTTCAGTAAAAACCGAAATTGAAACAAGCATTAACTACACGATGGAATGGGAAAAGGTCACAACCAACACAACAGAATATACACTTTCATTTGAAACGAGTCAAAATGAGGACGCTGTTGCATTCTTTTCAATTCCCACAGAAAATTATGTATATAAAATACTCACACCCGACGGAAACGGCGGTTATAATGAAACTTATGACACAATTTCAAACACATTTACACCCTGCTATCAGATTCTGACTCTCGATTATTACGAGTCGATTCAGAGCAACTATGAGGTGCTGCCTGAAATTGCGGGCACTGCTATCACCTCGACCCCCGGCGACCCTTCATCATATCCCACATCCACAAGCGGATATAACGTAATTGCGCAGTGGAATGACGACCCTGCAGGCGTGAGCTTCGGCAACGGCGCAATCACTCAGGAAATCACAGTAACCGAAGAGGTTGAAGAGAGCTACAATATGGGTGCCGCATGGGACTTCCAGTTCGGCATCGGTATCGGAACACAAAGCGATCTGGGTCAGATGGAGTTTGATACAACAGGCGGTATTCAGTTCTCGCTCAACCCCACAGGCGGCTGGTCCAATATTGATATTACGGGCACAACCTTTACGGGAACCGTCACAAATATGCCGCTGCAATTCCAGGACTACGGCTACTATTATAACTGGAAGCTTTTCGCATATCAGTATTCATTCGATAACGGAGCAAGTATTCCCGTTGTCAGCTATGTTGTAGGCGATGTTACGGAGCCTCCGCAGCTTCCCGATGATTTCCAGCAGGATTACGACCGCACAACAAGCAGCACCAATGTGCTCACTTGGACATACGACAGCGCTTTCAGCAGCTTTTTGATCCATAAATATTATGATTTTCCCGTAGGCGGCGGTCTTCAGGAAATTCTCGAAATTCCCATTGGATGCGACCCGAGAACCGAGGTCAGCAACAGCACGGGCACCTATGCTTACGGATATAATCTCAAATATGACGAACACGGCAAGCAATATAAAGAATATTATTTTGAAGACTGCAATCTTGCGCCCTATACCGAATATGATTATGCTATTCAGGTAGAGCGTCTTGCAAAAACCCCACCGCTTTCCTCCCCTTCCGAGCTGGTGACAGTACGCACAAAGGCTTCAATCGGAAATCCGCTGATTCCCATAAGCGAATCGGACGGAACAAACGACGGCAAATTGCAGATTTATCCCGACAAGAATTCATATCTGACAGTAAATACAACAGGACCTGACGGTGAAAATCCTGCTGATTACTACACAACCGTTCAGTACCAGTGGCAAAAAATCGAAAACGGTGCCTGGACAAATATGATTGGTGAAACAGACAAAACTCTGACATTTGCAAACGCGGGTGTTGACACAACGGGCGAATACAGATGCCTTGTCAACGTGCTTACCCAGTCGGATGCAACAGCAATTTCTGCTTATACAGAAAGCATTTCGCTGAATCATTCAAAGCGTGTATCTTACATTGACGAAACAGAAATATCCGTACAGGATGTTCCCGGCGGCGGTGTATATTTCTACGCACAGGTACGTAATGCCCACGGTGACAGCGCTTCGATTCCTTCTGGCACAGTCAATTTCACTCTCAGACACAATGCAACAGGCAAGGATTATCAGGTTACCACTAAGCTCAACGACCGCGGTATTGCTGAAATGACAGTCGATTATACCCTTCCCGAAGGACTTTACACAGTCAGCGCTTACTACAGCGGCTCATATATCTTCAAATCCTGTGTTGCAGAAACTCTGTTCCTCTCACAGCGCAGCTACGGTCTTGCCGTAGACACGGTAGATTCTGTATCGTACGGCGAAGGCGCTCAGGTTGTATCACGAATAGTTACAAACATCAACGGTGTAACATATTCGGAAGAGGAAACGGCAGATTCCTTCTATATCAAGCCTGCTACCGCAACTGCAACAAGAGCTTATGGTTCGTTCACTTCTATTGAAGATGGTCAGTCCGTAACAAAGGGACAGAAATATGTCTTTAACGACGATGGTATCAACCGCTACTTTACTGCGGAATACAGCTCAACTGTTCATTTCCTGAACGGCTACGCACTGTATGATATTGATGACAGCTATATTTCTTACACGGGCGACGGCGGAAAATATAGAATTTCCGAAAACACTCCCGCAGGAAATTACCTGGTCGTTATGAGCCTGACAAAGGAACTCGAAACACTGACATCACACGCATTCATAACAATCAACAAGTGTCAGATTACAGTTCAGCTTCCCTATCTAAAAATAAGCGAAGGCGTAGTACCCCCATCATCATATTCAGCAAATCAATGGAACATTGTTTCCGGCAAATGGGCTGAATGTGATATGGAAAACGGTACGCTGAAAAGTGATATTGCATCTCACACTATAAATGTATCGTACAAGAACTCTGCCGGTACGATATTGTCTGCATCTGATGTAAGCAAGCTTTGCGGTGCTTACACATCACACGGCAGATTCAGCAACTCCACTTCAAATTACAGCGTCAAGATTATAGACGGCTCCGTTGCCGTTCTTGGCGGAACGCACAATGTCGAGCTTGGCGTAAGAAGCTTTGAAGGCAAGGACGTAGGTACGCTTTATGCAATTGCACCCGATTATGCTTCAACTCGCAACACGGCTGACTCAAGCGATGCACTTATACAGAAGCACGCAACAGGCACACGTCTTGTATTCACAGCCGTGCCCGATGAAGGCTATGCAATTTACGCATGGTATATCAACGGCATCAAGCAGTCCACAACGAGCTCAACAATCGCTTACACAATGCTCAACGAAGAAACAACAATCGAGGTACAGTTTGACGTAAAGAAGAACGGCCTCACATTCGGGGCAGCCGGTGACGAAAACGGCGGAACCATTACTTGCAGCGATGAAAACCTTACAAGCGGAAGCATTGTTATTCCCAACGCTTATATGACTTTCACAGCTAAGGCCAACGAAGGATATCATTTCAAGGAATGGCGCTATACCGAGTCGGGCAGCGGCACTTCATATGATGATACCGACAGCGGTCTGACAGAAAGCACATTTACATTGCTGATGCCTGCGGTCAGCTGCTCACTTTACGCAGTATTTGAGCGCGATTATTACACGTTTGAATATATTGACGAAAGCGGCTCGAACGGTCTTACCGCCTGGTACAGTGAATACCAGCCCGGTGCCGTAGTTGCAGAAACCGTTTATGTTGAAAGCGGTGCACAGGTCAAGGGCGACACGGTGATTACGGTTGAACCGAAGGCCGGATATCTCTGGAATCAGGATTATAACTATGTCAGCAGCGGCAGTCAGGGTGTTGCCGATTATGACAACGGCACATATACATTCACCCTCAGCGAAGACAGCACGGTTTACGGAAATACAATTCAGGATGAATATGATGTTACGCTTGAATTTGCAGTCACTGAGCTTTCTGAGCAGCCCTGCGACGCAGAAATCATCTACTACATAGATGATGAGATTTCAGGTACTTTTGTATATGACCCCGAAAACACAACATACACAATTGAAGATGTTCCCGGCGGCAGCAAGGTCAGTGCCGAGGTTTACTATCCTTCATATTATCTGCACGACGGATGGGCATCAAAGGCAAGTACAGTAATCACGCCAACCACCGAAAAGAATAATCTTGCACAGCAGATTACTTCAGATGGTGCGGTTGAAAACGGTAAGGCTTATTGGTACACAGGCATCAATGCCCAGGGTGTCAGCACAATTTACTACTTCATCTCCCCTGCAACAGGTACAGCTGTCTGCACATCTGCAGGTGTTACGGTATTCTCATCAAACACAGCCTTTACCATTGAGGAACTCGACTGTGATGATACACTTACAGTTTTCCTCACCGAAAAGGATGTACACAAGGTAACAACAGCTGATATCGGCGACAAGGGAACATATTCCTTCACTCTTCCCGAGGGCTCCTACCGAATAGACAGCGAAATCTACATTCACGATGGCGATGATTTTGATGTGCTCATCACCCCCAACACAGGCTGGACGGTAACCTACTGGAACATCAAGCCCACAAGCAGCCCCGAGCAGGAAGTAAAGGCAAGCTCGCTTCGCTACATCATTCCCGATGTCACAGAAGATTTCGTCCTTACTCCGATATTTGCATCAACATCGTACAATATCATCTCCTGGCCGACAATCAGCGAGGATCAGAACTTCCTCACTCTGTCCGAATACAACAGCGTATCGAGTGTTGCTACGGGTTCTTCCTTCTCATTCAAGCTCAGCGGCTCGGGATTATCGCTCCTTGAAAGCGTGCACGCAAACAATGCAACGTTTGTACCCGAAGAAAACGGCGGAAATTATACCTATGCTGACGTAGACGGAGACAGAATTTATACAATCAAGAATATTACTGCCAATCACACAATTACCGTATCCTTCAACAAGGTTGGTGTTACGGTAAACGGCACCGATATTTCAGCTCTCAAGGGAACCGGCTGGTACTATGACGCAACTTCACAGGTTCTTGTTATAGAAAAGTCAAATATGACTTTAAGCGGCACGAACGATAACAATATTGCACCGAATCTTTCAATTCTTCTCAAGGCTGAAAGCCTTACGCTTCAGAATATTATTCTTGACAGCGATGCAAGCGGTACCGCCCTTATCAATGCTGAGGGCAACGACACTGTTATCACATTAATGGGAACAAACAATCTGAGTCACAACGGCTCGGTTCTGGCAGGCATTGCAGCGATTGACGGAAACCTTACTCTGCGCGGAAACGGCACGCTGAACCTCGGCGGCGAATGTGCTGCCGACTGTGAGATTATCACTTACAACGACCTGACCATTACAGGAAAATGCACAGTCAATGCTATCGGCTGCAACGGATACGCTTCACTTGCTCTGATTTATGCTGAAAATCTCAGCGTTAAAGGCACTTCTTCATTAAACGTTGAGTCCGACTATTCATGCAACAATGCTGTTAATGTTGATACCTTTACAGTAGGCTCGTCCGATCAGTCCGACAGCCCGAGCGTACACATCGACGGCTCTTACTACGGCATATATGTATATGATCAGCTGACGATATACTGCGGTGACTTTGCAGTAAGCGGTGTGATTTACGCTCTCAGGACATATGGTTCAATTGCAAACCACGGCGGAACTATGGAGCTTTGTGTTACAAATGCAAACGGCAGCATTATCAGAGGATATAGCTATTATACCAAGAATTGGGACATCTACTACCCTTACGGATACCTTGTAAATTATATAGACAGCTATGGTGAACCAAAATCCGAAGCGCCGAGAATGAAGTCTGATTATTCAAACAACAGCTTTGACAGATTTGCCGGCACCCGTATTTTTGGCAGCAAATGGAAATCCGATGTTTGCTCAGAAGATGATATTTCTGACTTCCGTCAGATAAGAATCATTCCCCTTTCAACAGAAAATGACCTGACCCTGTCAGTAACTGTTGACGGTGCCGTATACTCATCAGCAATCGACATGGACAGCACCGATAAATACGGATACTACTACATCGACAGCGAAAACAATTCACTCGCATTCTTGCAAACAGACCGATATACAAATATATCTGTTGACACATTTGCAGAAGACCCTGAATATGTTTTTGTTGCAAAGCTTGACACGCAGACAGGAATCACTCTCGGCAAATATTCCTATCAGTATGATGATGGCTCACTCAACAACACGGACGAAGATACATCTCAGGAAGACACATCTGCCGAAGACGAAGACAGCAGCGAAGAGTCACTCACACCTGCTGCAAGCTACAAGCTTGTTGAGTTTATGCCGGACAGCAGTTCAAAGTATGATTACACTATCAGCGGCAGCTACATCGGCAGCAAGACAATCAGCGCAGCAAATGATTATGTAAGCAAGCTGACATTGGATAACGTCACATTGACCTCTCTTAATGTATCCGAGGTTCCTGTATGGCTGAGTGGCGACAACACCATTGCAGGCACACTTGATTTGGATATTAACGATAGTGATGAGGTTTATGATCTTGAGCTTCACAGCGAGGACGGAAACGGAACATTGCTTGTATCCGATTGCTTCTATCCCATAAACGCTGAAAACGAAGCCCTCAAGTTTGCTCTGTACAACATCAAGCGTCTTGAGCTTATCGGCAACAATGGCATTTTAGCGCAGAATCAGGATATTGACATCACATACACCGACTCAAACGGCAACCAGCTTCCTTACGGTCTTGGCTGGCAGATAAATATGAGTGCAAACCGTGCAAGTGCAGCAGTTCAACCTGACGCACATTTGACAACCGGCGGAAATGGCTACATTCAGGTAACACGTCTGTCATCGGATGCACTGCTCAATCCCGCAACAATAGAATTTGACAAGAGCAACGGAACTGACGGCGTTTTAGGTCTGGAAGACGCTGTAATTGAAGTAACCGAGCCTATCGAAGACGGTACTCTCCGCAACTTCAGCAAGGAAGCTGAAAGCGCTGAAGAAGCAACAGGATATGTTGTTCTTATTGACGCTGACGGAAACCAAAAAGTTCTGGCAAGCGGCACTGACTACATCTGGACTGAAAGCACAAATCTCAGTGAAGCCAACACTCTCACATTAACATCAGGTTCATTGAGTGCACTTGAGCTTGGCAGCTATACGATCAGAATCTTCTATTATGATGATGATATCGGCGACACGGATTTTTATTACAGCGATGCAATGCTCAGCATTACAGACGCAACAAGAATCAGTGGCTCAATCACTGTTTCTCCCATCGAGCCAAAAATCGGCAGAGGTGAAAGCGTAGACTTTACTACCGATTTCATCGGCACAGAGCCTATGGCTTATGAATGGATCCTTTCCGGCAATACATCAGCCGAAACAACAATCACAACGGATGACGGCGTTGCCACACTGACTATTGCTGAAAATGAAGAAATCGGCAGCAATATCACAATCACCGTAAAGAGCTATGCAGATGAAGGCATGACAAAGGAAATCGGCTTTGTAATTGCTTCTGTTAATGTAATTGCAAAGGCTGAAAATATCGAAATCAGCTGTGACGGCGAATCGCCCTCAGGTGACGGCAGCTACACACTGCACCACACAAATGACGAAGGTATTCTTAAAACGTGGACCTTCAGAGGCAAGGTACTTCTGGATAACGGTGATACTTCAAGCGACAACATAAGCTGGAGCCTGTGGGGCAACAAGCTCAGAGCCACCACAATTGACAGCGCAACAGGCAAACTGACTGTATCGCCAAACGAAACCGGTACAAACGGCATAATGAAGCTTACTGCTACATTTATGAACGAGGACGGTTCAACCTTCAGCAAAACTATTGATATTCACCTTTCTTCAGATGTATGGGTCGGAGTTGACAACAGCGACACCACAAAGGGCACATTGACACTCAAGGTTGACTCAACAGAGATTTCTGACGGATATCTTCCTATCGGAACTACTGTTACAGTCAAGGCTGACGCAAACGAAGGCTATGATCTCAAGAACTGGTATGTCAACGGCGAATCTGTTGCTGAAAATCCCGAATATACAATTGATAATTCAAGAAATACACTTACATTTATCACACAAGACGGCGGCTATTACGCAATCTCAGCAGAGTTTTACAGCATTGGTAAGGTTTCAGTAACCTATGAAACCAACGGACTCGGAAATGTGACTGCCGCATCAGGTGATGAGCCCTTGTCTTCAAACGATGAAGTTCTTGAAAACTCAAGCGTTACATTTACAGCAATTCCCAATGCATTCTGCAGCGTCAAGGCGTGGTATGTAAACGACGTTCTTCAGGCAGGAACCGAAAACACGCTCACTCTTGACGATCTTACAGAGGACGTAAACATCAGGGTTGAATTTGAAGCTTCTGAAAGAGTTATCACCATCAATTCTTCGCAGGGCGGCTATGTAACAGCAACACTCAACGGCGAAATAGTCAGCGGCGATGTTATAACAATAACTTCGATTGACACTCTCATTCTTCAGCCCACCGTAAATGACGGCTACAGCTTTACCGGCTGGGACGGCGATGTCACCTCAACACGAGGCGATGCCTGCGTGATTATGCCCGGCATTGGCGATGTAACCGTAACGCCCATATTCACAACAATTCCCAATCACACCGTTACAATTTACACGAACAGCTATCAGAACGGCGGCGGCTCCGTAATCTGCGGCGCTCTGAATATTCCGATGTCTTCGAGTGATTCTGTTACTGTAATTGACGGCAAGGCACTTGTACTGACAGCTCTCAGCGACACAGGCTCTTATCTGTACAGCTGGACTGTTGAAGGCGCTGAATATGTCGAAGACGGCAATACACTGACCCTCGAAAACATCACAAGCGACGTTACTGTAATTGCAAAGTTCCGCAGAACTGACACATATCAGATTACATATCCCACAACTGTTGACAACGGCAGCGTTTCAGCAATATACAGCCTAACTGTCGGCAGTGAAACTCTTGAAGGCGAACTCAGCGGAAATGACGCTGTAAAGGCAGGAGCAGATGTTATTTTCACTCTTTCCCCTGCTGAAGGCTACATTCCGACAGTGCTGACAGCTAACGGCACAAGCATTGAATTTTCTTATGACGAAGCTGCTATGGCTTATGTCGGCGTGCTTAAAACAGTTATGGAAGACACAACAATTGATGTAAGCTTTGATACATACAACACACATACTGTTATAGTCCGCAATGAATTTACCGAAATGGTTGAAGTCCCTTCCGAAGATACCGAAACAGGTGACGGAACTGACACAGGCGACGGAACTGAAGAACCCGAATATGAAGAAAAAGCTATGGGTCAGATGTCAATCAGCTATGTTGCAGACGGTGCAAGCACAATGGACGCAAATGCAGCCGAAGGTACATCGGCAGTTATTATGGCACATAGCGGCACAGCAATTATCACTTTAAAGAGTGCTGCGGGCTATGAGGTAAATGTCTACACTCTCAGAGAACAGGTAACAAAGATACTCAATCAGGCAGGTTCAGATGCTGACGCTGCATACACCGTAAGCGATGAGTTCGTTCAGGTTACACTGACAGGTATCGACACTTCTCTTGATTTCACCGAAATGCTTTCGCCTTTTGCGGCAACACATGAAGAAGCCGAGCTTTACCACACAGTAACAATTCTGCAGCCCGAAGGCGGCAGAGTCAATGTAACATGGAACAGCGCAATCGTTGAAGACGGTGCTAAGGTACCGTATGGTTCAGTTCTCATTATCAGCGGTGCGGCTGATGACCACTACAAGCTTGAAAGTCTTACATCAAATGATGTAGCCAACACGGGCAGCACAACAGTTATCGATGATGTTACAATCTCTGCAGTTTTCTCATCACAACACACTTATCAGGCAGTAGCCGTTGTCGAGCCTACCTGCACAACTCAGGGCTACACAACATATTCCTGTGAATGTGGCGACACATATATCGATGATTTTACAGATCTGCTGCCTCACAGCTTTACAAACTACATTAGTGACGGAAATGCAACAGCATATTCCAACGGAACAAAGACCGCCAAGTGTGATCATTGCGATGCAACAGATACCATCATCGATGAAGTTGCGGTTATCTACTCCGACGCAGGCAAAACAGAAATTACTGTTGATTGCGTTGTCGGATATTCAAACGAAGAAAGCAACTATGACCTTGATGTGTCCGAGCACATAATTATCACAGCAAACCAGTCGAACGAAAACGGCAGCTTTGACGCAAGCCTTGATATTGAGCTCACCGAAACAGGAAATGCTCAGATTTCTCCCTACGACCTTTACTGGAATGCATATAACGCTGAAAACGCAACACATTATTTCAGCGTTCAGTATATGTTTGATATGGCTGAAATTGACTCAATGTTTGCTTCCCTTAGCGAAACCATCGGAGCTAAGCTTACATATGAAAGCAACTTCGACCTTCTTGAAGGAATTCTTTATGACAAGAACGGAAACGGTCTTGCAGTAGCTCAGTATATCTACAAGGTTGCACAGCGCGGTGACGCAAATCTCGACCACTCCAATGATGCAAAGGATGCGGCTCTTGTGGCAAAATACAGCGGACAATTGGCAAGCCTTCCTGCAGGTGCACAAGAACCTGTTCTTTCAGAAACAGACAACACACTTTCACTACAGGCGGCTGACGCAAATCTCGACGGAACTATCGACGCAAAGGATGCGGCTTTGATTGCCAAGTATTCCGCACTTTTCTCGACATATTCTCAGGATATGAGCGATGCCGAAAAGTATTATCAAATTTGGTCTGAAATCGGTTAAATCAATATTTACAGCTTCTGACTGACAAAGAAAATGCTGCGTATCATTTCTGATACGCAGCATTTTTTATTTACATATCCTGCAAATCGGCTGCTGTGATGTCATTTTCAAGATTGTCCCTCGCAAGATCATTATCAATTGTTGAATAAGCCTTAGAAATCGGTTTTTCCTTTGCGAAGGATTCAGTATGCCATACCTTCTGTGAAGGCGGCTGTGTTCCCGCAACAATTGGTTTTACTTGAGCTTTTCCGTGTTTTGCTTTTCCTTGAATTTCAGGAACTGACGCAGCCGAATTACGCGGTTGCGTATGAGTACGTTCAGTGCGTTTCATACCTTGTTTTGCCATTTCTTATCACCTCGGATATAGTGTATGCTCATATATGGAATTTATCCATCGACAGATAGCATTAAAGCGAAACGCATCCTCCATATCACCTTTAATTTGTTTTTCCTCGCAATGCACAGTCCTCCTCAATCTGTTTCTTCCATTCTTTGCCGACAGGTCTTGCCTCACGAAAAGCGCTGATGGCACAGCTCATCGTTTCGTAATTCAGTCTTGTACCTGCGCTGTCGCTCACATACTTTACAGCACGGTCTGCTCCGATGCCAAAACGCTTTGCTGTTTCTACTGCATCGATATTTGCGCCGAGGAACAAAAATTCCCATCCGTATTTTTTCTTTTGACGTTCAATCATCTTCTTGACCCTGTCAGAATCGTAAATTCTGCTTGCATTCTCCATTCCGTCAGTTGTGATTACAAACACAGTATGCTCAGGAACATCTTCATTGCGTGCATATTTATGAATATTGCCAATGTGATGAATCGCTCCTCCGATTGCATCGAGCAAGGCTGTGCCTCCTCTTACGGTATAGTCCTTATCTGTGAGCTTTTCAACATCTGAAAGTCTGACTCTGTCATGAAGGACCTCGCAAACATTGTCAAAAAGCACCGTCGATATGTAGCATTCGCCGCTTTCCTTTTTCTGCTTCTCAAGCATCGAATTGAATCCGCCGATTGTATCGGCTTCAAGCCCCGACATTGAACCGCTTCTGTCCAGAATGAATACGAGTTCGGTTAAATTCTTTTTCATAAAAAATATCCTCCTGTAAATGTTTGTTTGGTTTGATTTACCTTACAAACATATTATAGAGGATATCAGAATCGTTTTGGTCGCTTTTGAAGCGACATTTTATTTTTTTAGCATTTGTGCCCATTGGCTTTCTTTAAACCCGACAAGCACAAAATCATCTGCAATCAGCAGAGGCCGTTTGACAAGCATACCGTCGGATGACAGCAATTCAATCATCTGAGCGTCACTCATATCGGGCAGCTTATTTTTCAGCTCCATCGACTTATACAAAAGCCCGCTTGTGTTAAAAAACTTCTTTAACGCCAAATTGCTCAATTCATACCACTTTGCCAATTCATCAGCAGTCGGATTATCGGACTTTATGTCCCGAAGCTCATATTCAATTTTGTTATCATCAAGCCATTTTTTAGCTTTCTGACATGTTGTGCATTTCGGATAGCACACAAATTTCACCATAATTTACTCCTTTAAAAATCATTCACAGACTTCGATTAAAAAGCTTACAGGTCTGAAACCGTCGTTGCATGATATCATAGCCGACTTTTTGTTCTTCATCCAGCCGTCATAAATATCCTCGCCGCCGCAAGCCAGCGTCATAACAAAAGGCGAAATACTATCCCATGCACTGTCACAAAAGCCCTGCGGTTTTTTCCAACCCTCGCATATATATTCCTGACCTTCAATCAAATCACAGGCGTGCTCTATCGGGTTTTCGTATTTTTCTATCAAATCGTCATACCGTGCTTTTCTCATAACGGTAATCTTAATCTTTTTCATCAAAGCCCTCCCTCAGGCGCCCAGCAGACTCTGGTCAAACGCAAAAAGCGCTTCGTTTATTTCATGTATATCGTACTTACCTTTAGAAATAAAATATTCAATAATAATATCAAATTTATTACTGTGCGAAAGTGCAAAGCCTGCTTTTTTCAACATATCTTCTGCCTCATCAAGCGGCAGTTCGAGCGAAATCGCAAATGCTATAACCGTGGGTTTTGAAGGCTTATAGTTGACATCGCTGCGTATTTTGGAGAACAGCTTGCGGTCAATATTAGCCTTTTTATAGCACTGTGCATCGGTCATCCCCTTTTCATCAATCTTGCGCAAAAGCATCTGCGAAAAGCTTTCGTCAATCTGAGCAAGATTATTTATAAGCGTCCCTGAAAAAGTCGGGCATTTATCAAGAAACACAGGAGCAGCACAACTTTCCGAACACATTTTCGGTGCTCTGCAACTTCGTTCCAAGCGGCTTTCAACGTGAGCAAAAGCATAATTGTCATCAATATATTCGGTGATATCGGCAAACAGCTTTTCACTTATCTGATATGATGCCTTATCAAAAATAACGATATATACCGTCATTTCATTTTCAAGCAGAAAGTCTCCGATTACATCAATCGCAACCTTCAATGCCTTATCTTTCGGATAGCCGTATACACCTGACGAAATCAACGGAAACGCAACCGATTTACACTCTTTTTCAAGAGCAAGTTTCAGCGACTCACGATAACAGCTTTTAAGAAGCTCTTTCTCGCCGCCAGTTCCGCCTTTCCATTTCGGACCTACCGTATGTATAACATAGCGGCAAGGCAGCTTATGCGCACTTGTCAGCTTTGCCATACCGATTTTGCAGCCCCCGAGCTTCATACATTCCAAGAGAAGTCCCTTTCCCGCCGCTTTGTGAATTGCACCGTCAACTCCCCCTCCTCCGAGAAGGGTCGGATTGGCTGCATTAACAATCGCATCGGTTTCCATTCTTGTTATATCCTGTCTGATAATGTGTAAAGGCATAATATCACTCCCCTTTTGAATTACTTTAATTATACCACATTAAGCCACCGTTTTCAACACAAAAGAGGATACGGATTCCAAAATATCTTTTCGACACTCGGATACAAAAAAGCCGTCTGTGATTGTTAGTCACAAACGGCTATGTAATCATATTCAGTTATGTAAATCAGAATTTGTCGAATTGTTTATTTCAAATCATAATTCCATTCAGCATCTCCCCAATACCCTTCGTATTCAGAATCCAAACCGTCAATAACAATCCTCTTGCCTTCAACATATAATTTATGGTACTCCGAATATGTTTCTCTGCTGTCATAGTCATATTTTTCCATAAAAATTTGCGGAACACCATCTTTATCATCAAATTTCAGATTATTCCCATAGTTGATGTTGAAGGTATTCTTGTATTTGACTTCACCATTTGCTGAAGCAGTAATGACGATCGTAAATATTCCTGATGTCGGACCATACGTCATGGTACAATCTTCAAGAATGCCGTCACCGTCAATATCCAAAGAGGATGAGTCAATCACTGTGCTGTATGATTCAATAATATCATTGTTTTGATCAGTAGGATTAACAGTATCATTCTTTTGTTCAGGAGTATCAATAGTATTTGAACACCCAGAGAATAAAGTTATTAAAGAGCTAATAACAATAGCTACAATATATTTTTTCATATCTATTCCTCTTCCCCACAATTTCTTATTTATCGGTCTGTCCGATTTACCATATTATACAACACTCAATCGTCATTTTCAACCAAAATCCGACTTGACAATTTTTATGACAAATCCAAAGTTGTCCAGCCATTAGCATTCAATCGCTTCTGAATTGAATAGAACTGTTCAAATTCTTTCGTGTGAAAATCATAGCCTGTAATTCTTGTTATAAAACGCTTGATTCTGCTTGTTTTCAAATCCATATACATTCGTGTATGTTTCGCAGTATATAATTCATAATACGCATATTTCCCAAAAAAGCGCTCACCTACACAACGAACCTGCAAATCATTCTTATTTGTGATATTATGAGCAGTTTCATAACTATTGGCACAAGGCTCTAATTCGATATAAACAACACACCCTCTATCATCACGATAATAGATTTTATCTTTTGTAATATCAGTTATAGCAGAAATATGTATTTTACACATCAAATCACCGTCTTCGTATTGAATCAATTATAACAAAGCTATCAGGAAAAGTCAATGACGCAAGTAACGCAAATTTTTTTGAAATTATATCAAAAGCGGCTTTTTTAATACTTCTATATCACTATCTGACTTTCAGTATTATGTTGGCACTCTTTATTCAAGACAAACGACAAAAGGTCGTGTTAAAAGAAAAATCGGACTCCACAAAAGTGAAGCCCGAAAACGCTTAGCGTTTGGCCGGTGTAAAGATGAACTAAATTTAGCTCATCTTGAATTGTTGCCGTTATTATAGCGCATTCGCTTGCTCTTATCATACATATTCGACGGATTATAAGAATTTTATGGAACTAAACAATCAGATCCAGTACCTGCCGCAGATTCTTCTTGCCGAACGAAACCGTCTCCCCATTAGCCACAAGACACGGCACGCTCATAACCTGATACTGCTGTCGAAGCTTCGGGAAATGATTTACATCGTAGACCTCGGCTGTTACATGCGGATTCTCCGCTGCAATCTTCTGTACTGCCGTCACAAGCTCAGGACACATCGTACACGAAAGCGTCACGAGCACCTGTATCTCCAGAGGCTTTGTGATGCGTGCAATGTCCGCTTTGTCCTGTGCATCAATCGGCTGTCCCGGACCGGCTGCATTATAAAGTCCTAGCACAAACGACGAAAACTCATGCCCACCCGGAACACCATGGAATGCAAGCCCTGTTTCCGTGCCGTCCGCCTGACAGATGCGCACACAAGGACGGAATTCCTCAGATTCTGCATTCTCTGCAATCTGTACGGAAAGCTTGTCAGTGCGTTCTGCCATTGCTTCCATATATTCTTTCAGCTCTTCCGAAAGCGGCTGTTCATCAAGATACAGCTTCAGCACAAGACACCGTTCCATTTTGGAAAAGACCGAATCAAGCTGTGCACAGACTTCTGTGGAGAAAAAACCACTGCCTGACTGCGTGGATTCTTGTGTCGGTTTCTCTGCGTTGACCCGCATCGGAATTTCGGGAATGATACCCGTTTTCTTCTGCATGGCAGCGGCGTATTTTTCCAGCTCCGTTGCCGCAATTGCACCGTCACTGACCGCTGTAACTACCTGGCGCAGATTCTTCTCACAGATGTCACCTGCGGCGTACAGACCTTCTATATCGGTTTTGCGGTTGTTGTCCGTAACAACATAACCATATTCATTCAGCTTTACGATGTCACGAACGAGTGCAGTTTCCGGCTCATAGCCTGCAAAAACGAATACACCAAAAGTATCGCCTTCTTCTGCGTGGTGTTCCGTCACTTCACCTGTTTTGTTATTACGATAACGTATGCTTCTGAGCGCAGTATCCCCCGAAACGGATTCCACCTCGGTTTCATACAGCACGCTGATTTTCGGGTGATTTCTGGCTTCATCGGCAACAGCCTTAGCACAGGTGAAATCCTCCTCACGTACAAGAATGGTGACATGCTTTGCGTATTTGGTCAGAAACACGCTTTCCTCCGCTGCCGCAAAGCCGCCGCCCACAACAAAGATCTCCTTGCCGGTAAAGAATTCACCGTCACAGGTCGCACAATAGGCAACGCCATGTCCACGGAATTCAGCCTCACCCTCAAAGCCAATCATTCTCGGATGCGCACCTGTTGCGATGATGATACCGAAACACTGCAACTCGCCCTTTGTAGTATGCACTGTTTTGATATCTCCCTCGGGTACAAGGCTTGTTACCTCCGCCGACATAAATTCCGCTCCGAAGTCCTCCGCCTGTTGACGCATGGTTTCCGTCAGCTCCGCACCACTTGCAAGGCCTACACCGGGGTAATTCACCACCTCGGATGTGATCGTTATCTGACCGCCGAATTGTTCCCTTTCAATCACAAGTACCCTGTATCTTGCTCTGGCAAGATACAGAGCAGCCGTCAGTCCCGCAGGACCGCCGCCAATAACAACAGCGTCATAGAGTTTCTCGTTACGCATTACAGCTGACCTACCAGGTCAAGGCTTGGTTTGAGGGTTTTGGCACCGGGCTGCCATTTTGCAGGACAAACCTGATCACCGTGTGCGGCAACAAACTGACAAGCCTGCAGCTTGCGGAACAGCTCATCTGCATTTCTGCCGACATTACCGGAGCTAACCTCATAGGCAACAATCTTGCCCTCGGGATTGACAATAAAGCTGCCACGCTCGGCAAGTCCATCGGATTCGATATACACCTCAAAATCTCTGGACAATGAGTGTGTGGGATCGGCAAGCATCACATAATTGATCTTTTTGATTCGTTCAGATACATCATACCACGCCTTGTGGACAAAATGTGTATCGGTGGATACAGAATAGATTTCACAGCCTGCACTCTGAAAATCGGCATATTTATCGGCAAGATCCTCGAGCTCTGTGGGACACACGAAGGTGAAATCCGCAGGATAGAAGAAGAACACACTCCACTTACCCAACACGTCCTTCTTGGTGACAGTTCTGCATTCACCCTTGTGGAATGCCATTACGCTGAAATCGGAAATTTCTTTATTGATCATCGACATACTTTATACCCCTTTTTAAAAATAATTCTTCTTCATATGACTCATCATAATTTTGTTTTCCACATACTGCTTCATTTCCGCTTTAGAAGAAATGGTATGCGTACCATTGATTATCTCCTGCTTTTTTGTTTCTGAAAGTGACGCAAATTTCTGCATAGCTTCAGGATTCATTGCAAGCGCCATCCCTAAGCCTACCGGCATTTCGTTTTTCTCCATATTCCACCTCAGCTGAACGACGGTGGTCTGACATCAGTTTTCGGGAACGAAGTACCCGAAGGCGAAGGCTCGGACATGCTGAAATACATCTTTGCTGCCTTTGTTGTGCCGAAATCACGGTTTGAGCCACTGTTCTGTACCTTATTGAAAGCCTCACGGAACATTGCATTATGAGCTTCCTCACGGTTCAGCAGGAAGTCAATGGTTTCACGCACTTTCTTATCCTCAATCTGACGGTAGAGATACTCATACACGACCTTAGCTCTCTGCTCAGACGCAATGTTGGAAAGCAGATCGGCACAGAGATCACCGGTAACTGAAACATAATCGCCTGTCCAGGAATAGCCGGAAGCATTGATAAGTCCGGGATTCAATCCCATCAGCACATGTGTCTGAATTTCTCCTGAGGGTACTGAAGCAGCATCCACATCGTGACCGTTGAGCAAACTGATGGTCTGCGCCACCATTTCCATATGGCCCAGCTCCTCAGCTGCGATATCAAGAAATAAGTCCTTGATTTCGGGGTCCTTGATACGGAAGCTCTGGGACATATACTGCATAGCGGCTTTCAGCTCTCCATTCGCACCGCCCAGCTGTTCCTGCAGAAGTGCGGCATACTGCGGATTTGGCTTTTCCACAGCAACAGGGTGGAAAAGCATTTTTTCATGTTTGAACATAGATTCAACCTCCTTTTCGGTATTAGTATTACCGTTTCATTACATACTATACCAAAGGATGCGGTTCTTCATAATTTCAGGTGCGTCTTCAAGGGGAAGATCTCTTATCTGATCAAACCTCTTACCATAGAGAGGAATGACTTTCTCCACCTCAATCTGCTCTCAAATCTCTTGAATATTCAAAAACGCCCGTTCAAGTCCATTTTAATGCTTGAAAAGGCAAAATGTCATCTGCGGTTTTAGTATAAAAATTTGTCGTTCGGATAGCAAAAAAGCCCGAATAATCGGGCATTTTTGGCTCTACATCTTTTCCGAGAAGGAAAAATGTGATGTCTTCATGGAATAGATAACAAAACTTTTCGTGATAAAAGAAAAATCGGGCACCACAAAGTGATGCCCGAAAATGTTGAGCCGAAATCATTCAGCTGGAGCTGTTTACCGGATTCGAACCGGTGACCTCTTCCTTACCAAGGAAGTGCTCTGCCTGCTGAGCTAAAACAGCAATCAACGCAATATATTATACCTTATATCAAAAAATTTGTCAATAGGTTTTGCAGAAAAAATATTATTTTTCCCAGCATAAAAAACTATTAAAACAAATCATTCCTAATATATGCCGGCGATTGCTGTGTCAGTATCAAGCGTATTAAGATTAAAGCAGAACAGAATGTCAGTAGCACCGCATTCTTCTGCGGCAAAAGACGCGCCGTTGCGGTAATATCTCGTGTCGAGAACTACTGTCTTTTCAAAATGATTCATAAGAAAAGGCACAAGGCAGTTTGCATAGCTGTCCTTTACAATAAGCAGAACCCTGCCGTTGTCAACATTTTCATTTTCAATTATGACCTGCGACTGATTTGAATTAAGAAAATACGAATATTTATCCTTTTTTTCAAGGAATTCATCAGCATACAGCTCCCCTTCCCCTTGCGGATAGGTAACCGTAATTCCTGTCATATCCTGCTTGAACGCAACGATTTCGTCATACGACGGAAATGCGGACAGCGCCTTTGAGTATGTTGTGCCCAGAAACTTATCCGAAACAATTTCAATATCAAAATCGCTCTTATCAAGCGGTTCAAAAGACAATGTCGAACAATATTCTTTATAAGCAAGATATGCAGCATCTGTTGTCCAATGGTGGTCCGTTTTGTAATAAAGCTGTACATCATTGCGATTGTTTTCAAAAGTGTCCCACAAATCAATGCAGTTCATTTCAGTATTTGAATAAAAATAATCACAAACGTCACGCTGTGTGGTCTTGAAGCTGACGTTGGGCGGAAGTACATCATCATATATGCTCACAGCAGTAGGTATCAGCATCAGAGAACAGCTTAAGCCGGTCTTTTCTGCGGCCTTATTGAATTTATCGCAAATCTGCACAGTATTTTCAGGCTCATTATAGACCTCGATTATCCAATCGTCATCACACACATAAACGCCGTTATATTCACTTTTACCCATAAGCTTTTGTGAAAAAGCATAAATGCGCATAAACTCATTGCGGAAAGCCGCCCGGTCGGTAAGATAATCATTCATTTGCAGCTGAAAATCGCCGTCAACAATCGCCTTGCCGTCAATTTCAGGTAAAGGCTGCAGAATTCGGTTTTCGTCTTCAGAAAACTCAACATCGGGCGCAGCTATTGAAACAATTCCGCCGAGAGTAAAAATTGCAAGCGAGGACGCACACAAAAAGAATTTGAATTTATTCATTTTATTATAATTCACCTTATATCAGAATCTGAAATATAAAAACGGATTGTAGCTGTCGGCTATCAGCATTGCAAGACTTGCGATTATAAGCAGAACGCCGCAGATGCAGGCACCGAATGAAACAGCACAGCTTACATACTTATTTTTTTGCACATATTTTTTTGCATACGCTGCAATCGGAGTCGAAAGCAAAACGCCCGCAATAAGAATCAAAAGATAATTATTAAGCTGATAGAAAAACTGCGGCGAAACAAAGCCCTCTGCACCGAACAATTGCAGAGCATAGGTCTTAATACCGCCGACGTCCTCAACGGCAAAAATCATCCAGCCTATCAGAACGATAAACAAAGAATAAACATGTTGAAAGGCCTTTGGCAGCATTTTCGGAAAATTTGTGAGCTTTTCAAATGCGAGAATAAACCCGAAGTACATCCCCCATATAAGAAAATTCCACGAAGCACCATGCCAAAAACCTGTAAGCGACCAGACAATTATAATATTTATAATCTGACGAGCCTTACCCTTGCGGTTTCCACCGAGGGGTATGTATACATAATCTCTGAACCAGACCGACAGAGACATATGCCATCTTCGCCAGAAATCACTTATACTATTACAGATATAAGGATAATTGAAGTTTTCGGGATATGAAAATCCAAGCATTCTGCCCATACCGATTGCCATATCGCTGTATCCCGAAAAGTCAAAATATATCTGAAGCGAAAATGCAACCAACCCAAGCCAGGCAAGTGCACTGCTTCTTTCTTCAAGCGCATTGACATAATCCCACAGCGAGCCTATCTGATTTGCAATCAGCACTTTTTTGAAAAGTCCGACAAGAAAGCGGATGCATCCGTCAACAAAACCGTCGGAAGTAACCTTACGCTGTGTAAGCTCTTTGGAGATATCACTGTAACGGACAATCGGGCCTGCAACAAGTTGTGGAAACATACAGACATATGTCATATAATTCAAAAAATTATGCTCTGTCTTAATATCCTTACGGTAAACATCGATACTGTAGCTCATCGTCTGAAATGTAAAAAAGCTGATTCCAAGCGGCAACTCAACAGCAGGTGCGGAAATGCTCAATCCAAAAACTGTGTTGAGACTTTCCACAATCAGCCCTGAATATTTGAAAACACCAATCAGACTTAAATTTACAAATACCGAAATACAGAGAAAAATCCTTTGCTTAGCTCTTTTGCCTTCAAAATGCTCCATGGCTAAGCCGTTGACAAAATCAACTACCGACGACAGCAGCAAAAGCGATATGTAGACAGGCTCACCCCAGGCGTAAAAAATCAGACTGAAAACGAGCAACACAAAATTGCGCAGCTTTTTCGGTGAAAGAAAGTAAACACCGAGAAAGCACGGCAGAAAATAAAACAAAAAAGGTATATCGGAAAAAACCATTTAATCCCCTTCAAAAGCATTATAGAATGCGTCCTTGACTGCGTCATCATTATCACAGATTATCAGAACAACATATGCGTCATTATAGAAAACAACGGCTTCTTCACATCTCGGAACCTGCGTCGGGTCGTATGTTTCAAACAAAATAATTCTGTCTTCAACGTGGTCCTTGACAGCCTCGGCACAATCCTGTGCGTCGTCGGCATCAAATAGCTCAATCACGGCAACTTCCTCGGCTGTACCTGCCGACGCGTAAGAAAAGAAATAATCCTTTACGTTTTCATAATCATAGTCAGCCAGATATGCAAACAATTCGGCCGCGTTCTCATCCTTTCCGCTTGCCAGTGACATAGCGGGCAGGCTTTCATCAGCTTCAAGCATACTCTCTCTCAGCTCGTCAAGGTCAACTGATTCAGAAGAAAGAATGCTTTCACTATTTTTCGACTCATCTTTTTCAGATGAATCGTCATTATCATCAGAGCAGGCACAAAACACAGCTGCGGACAAAACGGCTGCAAGCAATGCGCAAGTCAATTTTCTTAGATTATATTTCATCAAAAGCATCCTCCGCATTATTCAATGTCAATATATTCTTCTTCGTAATACTCTTCATAATCAGAATAGTATTCTTCATCATCGTAGTAGTCCTCATAATAATCATCATAGTAGTCGTACTCTTCGTGACTCTCATAAAAGTCCTCAAAAGCTTCCTCGATGATTCTGTATGCCTGGTCATATTCACGATCGGAAAGCTCTTCGTAATCCTCATAATCGTCATAATCGTCATCGTAATAATATACTTCAAACTGAATTGAGTAGTACAATGCATCATCATCAGCAAACGAAAGCTGATAATACAAATAACCATAATCGCTGATATCCGAATTCATCACATAATAATCAGCCTCGGAAACCATAAGCTCAAGCTGCTGGTAAACCGTATACATATCATCACCGGAAATTCTATATGTAAGAGTCTTACCCTCTTTTGATTCAACAAGCTCTCTGATATCCTGTGCGGCGGACTGAAGCGACTCAAACTCAACCGCGTTCATTACGCTGTAGCAATATTCGGTTGAATCAGCTGCAGGATAAAAGCTCATATCCCAGTCGTTGGACTGATAGCAGATTTCATCCGTCATATTAAAGTTTGCATACCTCGTACCTTCAGCGTCCATATAAAGGTCGGTATGGTACCAGCCATCGCCGATTTTTACAAGGTCCCACGAATGAGAAAGATAAGTATCGTGAACGACCATACATTCAATATCGAGCATATGCATAAAGAGTCTGAATGTAGTTGCAAAGCCCACACAAACAGCCTTGTGTGTCAACAAAACACCGTGCGGATTATCACAGTAGTTTCCCGTTGTGGGAATAGCAACTGTAATTCCGTCATCGTGCTTTATGTTTTCAAACATCCAGTCGTAAATTGCAACCTCTTTTTCATAATCGGTCATACCGTCTTCAATGACCTCATCGATTACTTCAGCAGCAAGCTCAATGGTTTCCTGCTCATCATCAGTAAGGTGTGACCAGTCGCCCGCAAGATATGCATCGGAAAGTGCTCTTGTTGAAACAATTTCATACTCCATTCCGATTATAACGCCATCTTCAGTAGTTTCACCGAATTCTCCACCGATTTTTGCAGAAAGCGATGTTGTAAAATCAGAAATTTCAACAAGAGTTTCATTTGCGGCGTCAATATCAGCCTTACAGCTGTCAGCAGTTTCAGCCACAGTTTTTATAGCATTATTGAGCTCATCGAAGCGTTTATTAGCTGCCTCATTCTTTTTCATTGAGTATACAAGAAGCCCAATTGAAGCTGCGAGCATCAGCACTACGAGAACCAGCATTACTGTAATAAAAGCATTTCCCCTGCCCTTTTTCTTTTCGCCAAGCGGAGCTACTACAGGCACAGCTTCCGCTACAGGTGCAGATGTCGTCGCATTGAAAGGATTTTGCTGCGCAGGAGCACTCATTGGTGCTGTAACGCTTTCAGGCGCATTTATGACTTCAGCCGCCATTGTTTCATTCTTTTCAGCAAGATTTACATTATTGTTATCCATATTCTCTCCCCCTAATCACTTGAATAGCGATGCAAAGCGCATCAACTGTACTATTCAAGATATTACACTTAGAGTTTACCACATATATCGAATTATGTCAAGTACATATTAAAAAAATATAGATTGTCCTAAAAATATTTTTTTCAAAAACATCTTGATTTTCAGAAACAAATATGTTATAATATATCACGTTGAATTATTCAATGTAAAATTATATGCGGATATGCGAAATAGGCAGCTTTTCGACCGAGCGCTGCTTGCAGCAGATATAGCGATGGGAGAAAAGGCGTAGCGGTCAAAATTGTGCGATGCAAGCAGCGAGCTAACAATTTTGGGCACCGCAAGAGTCACGCGGAAAGTGCGGCTGACTATTCTTGTTGGTTTGATTTTACAATTTAATATTTTTTATATGCGGATATGGCGGAATAGGTAGCTTTTCGACCGAGCGCTGCTTGCAGCAGATATAGCGATGGGAGAAAAGGCGTAGCGGTCAAAATTGTGCGATGCAAGCAGCGAGCTAACAATTTTGGGCACCGCAAGAGTCACGCGGAAAGTGCGTCTGA
>JAFSEU010000007.1 GCA_017435565.1 Oscillospiraceae bacterium
TCGGGAACTCCACCGATCATAAAATGGCTGATGCCGCCTGTAAGAGCCGTAAACGCCATAATAAACACGCTTGTGCCGACTGCCAAATGCATAGGGTATCCGAGGAAAGTAGTCAGAACAAGAAGCAACATCATTCCGCCGCCCGCGCCTGCAAAGCCGCAGATAAAGCCAACGAAAATGCCGCCGACGATCGCCTTGATCAGTCTGCTCTTGGGAGAACCTGCTTCCAACTGCTCTCTCGTCTTGTTTACCGGCTTTAAAATAAAACGCAATCCGATGATAATCAATGCTATCTGCATCGTGCTACTCATGGCTTGCTCGGGCAGAAAGCTTGCGACAAAGCTTCCGATCGTCGTTACGATCAGAACGCTCACGAGCAGCGGCAAACTGTTTTTAACGTCTAAATTTCCGCTTTTCTTATAGGTATATGCGCTGATAAGGCTTGCCAAAACGTCGCTGATCAGTCCGATCCCCACCGCATCGTAAGCAGGTACGCCCAAAAATGTTATCAGCATCGGGCCGATAACGGCGGCAGCACTCATACCGGCAAATCCCGTTCCAATACCTGCCCCTGCTCCTGCGAGAAAACAAACAAGTATTTTTATTAAAATCTCTCCCATAATATATCTCCATTAACTTCTTATTTATCGGTTAGATTATTATATCATTTTTCGCGTCTTTTCTCAACCCCTTTTTCTTTGTTTACTGCGGGGCAATCATTGATATCCAAATGAGCCAATATATTAGCTCAATATATCATTGGAACAAAATTCGTAAATGTCTTGTATTAAGTATAGTGTTATGGTACAATTGTTGAGAAAGGAAGCGACGCTATGGAAAACGCAAAAGGATATATTTATATATTAACAAATCCGTCTTTCCCCGATTACGTTAAAATCGGTTATGCGGATGATGTTGAGAGAAGAGTTCAACAATTAAATAATACCGAATGCACCCCCTATGCATTTCATGTCTACGCTACGTATGAAGTCGATTCAAGACTTATGGATATCAAGTTCCATACGATTATAGACAAGTTGAATCCTTCTTTACGTTCTATCGAACAATATAATGGCAGGATAAGAAAAAGAGAGTTTTTCGAAATCACGGCCGAAGATGCTTTTTCTGTTTTCGAAGCAATGGCAGAGATTCACGGATGCAAAGACAGACTTAAATTGTGGGCGACAACCGCGGATGAAATAATCGAGGAAGAAATGGCAGAGACTATTTCTTCGGAGCGAAAAGCACGTCATTCCAATTACACCTTTGATCATTGGAATATACCTGCCGGGGCAGAGTTGGTTCATATAGAAAACCCTGATATTAGATGCGTTGTAATAGATACGCGACGTGTTGAATACGAAGGGAAAATACTGTATATGACACCGTTTGTAAAAATGCTTGGCACAAAAACATGCCACGGTCCGGGATATGTTGGTGAGCATTTTTCGTACAACGGAAAATCGTTGAAAGAAATAGAACAAGAACTATACGGAAAGCAGGCAGAATAAAATAAACTACCATAGATCATATCTTCTATGGTAGTTTTCTTTTGACCACAGTTTATCCTACATCCACGCACGGAGTACACGGAAACAGTGGAGAAAGAAAAGCCGGAAAGGATGTGTTTCCGAGCAGAAAGGGGCGGAAATGCCCGGAAATAAGCGGAGACTGGTACTCCGGTAACGTTTGGGACCATCAGGCCGCAGGTTCGATCCCTGTCAATCGGACCAAAAAACCTCTGGAATCGTTGATTCCAGAGGTTTTTATTTGCCTACTGCGGTGCAATTGTTGATATCCAAATGAGCAGATATATTTGCGCATTTGGAAATGACAAAGCCGATGAGGTTTCTTTCGATTCCTCATCGGCTGCTTTTATCTTTTCTTATAAATAACAAGCTCGGGGTTTTCACCGTTTTCCTCGTAGGTGCAGATGAGGATGAAGTCCATATTGGCGACAACACCGAAGCATCGGTCTCCACCGAATTCACATTCAAGCTGATTTCCGAGATAGGTGGCGTTATCGTCAAGGAATTTGACGGTCTTACCGTTTGGGAGACGGTATTCAAGATTGACGTATCCTCCCACAAGAGCGTTAAGCCTTTCGGTCTTCGGCATCCCTTCCACAGCGAGCGCGTTGATCTCTTCGATCAATTTGCGCTTGAATTCTTCGAACTTCTCCGCACCATCAAGGTTTTTATACTGTTTCCAATAATCAAGCTTGGGGAGCATTTCTTTCAAGTACTTACGAACCTCTTCCGAGGAGAACGCTTCGTTTGCCATATGCGCTACACAGACCTCTATCAGATCGTCCATATTATGATACATATATTCACCGTCGGCATAGCACCATTTGCAGTATTCCTCATTGAAAAAACCGTCGGTTTCACGGCTTATATTGCTGTCTTCAAGTGGCATACCGCAGCATTGACAGATCAAGTTTTGAGGAGAGCCTAAAATCGTATTGATAGACACGTCAAAGAGCTTGGATAGGAGCTTAAGCGTTTCGGTGTTTGGTATCGTTTCACCGTTCTCCCAACGACTGACCGCCTGACGAGTGACAAACACTTTTTTCGCAAGTTCCTCCTGCGAGAGTCCGCTTTTCGTTCTGAGGTCAAGGATGATATCTTTCGTTTCCATATCTTTTACCGCCTTCGTTTACTGTAGTTATATTATAACAGATTGCGGTGTGAATCGCAAGCAACGCGCTGTTGCTATTAGAGTGGTCTTTGCAAATATACCATATCTACCAATTGAACGCCGCACTCATATATTGGGTGGTTATAATTATCCGTAAAGAAATTTGGTATGATGTGGGAACGGACAAAACCACACTTCTCATAGAAAGGGATTGTCAACGGACTATCACCTGTTCCTACTTGCAAAACAGAAAAACGTTCTCCATACTCCTTAACTATAAATTCAATCAATGCTTTAGCGTAACCTTTTCCTTGATATTCGGGATCTGTTGCAATGTTCTTAATTTCGAGCACGCCATTTCCTTCGTCAGTTATGACACACTCACATTTGACACTGTTATCATTAAGCACATACATTCTACCTTTTTCAAGATAACGGTCAATCATATCTTCCTGCTCATCCGCCAACAGAAGCAGATCAAGATATTCTTTTTTGTTTTCAACTATCTCAATAATCTCCATTTTCATTTCTGTAATTTCTTTTTTATTTCCTTTTCTTTGGTTCGGGGAGTTCGGGATACATCGCTTCAAACAGTTCTTTAAGGAATGCTCTATCATCCACATTAACTATCAAGAGCATATCTTTTGCACCATCGTACGGCGGCTCGTAGATAGCGTTCGGCATCAGCTGCTCTGCGCTCGGTACAGGTTTGACGAGCAGACGATCATCGCAGAGGTAGGCGACAATCTTATCGCTCATATAAATGATATATTCGCCAATCATCTGACGGTAGGTGATTCCGTCCACATCGGATAACTGATCTAATATAAAAGCCAAGTATTCTTTGCTTGTAGCCATAATATCTCTCCGTAACAAATTTAATATAGATATTATACCATTTTTCGCGGATTTTCTCAATCACTTTTTTGTCTGCTGCGGTATAAATTTTTTTGGGGGGTGATCGCCATGGTTACCCTCTTTTGTTATGCGAGCTTCGCTTGATTTTTCATCTTGGCAATCTCCGCTTTCACTCGCTCAATCATCTCGGCGAGTTTGATTTCGCACTGTTCTTTTGTTTCAGCGTAGACGTTGAATTTCTTTCGTTTGCCGTCTGGCAGTCTCGGATATAAGCTGCCTTCCTACAGGCTGTCATTTATTTGATACAGGCATCCCGTGCCGGATTTTTGTATCTTTCTCGGAGCTGACTCGGAATACGGCTCTGTGGACGCACACGGGGCGTTTGTGTGTCTGTTTTGCCGTCGGAAACTTATCGTGAAAATTGTTTATAATAATTCAACAAAATTATGGACAAATCCGACTCTGTGTTGTATAATAATATCAGTATATGTTGATTATATCCTAAATTAAGAAAAGGTGGTAAAAAATAATGGCAGAAAACAGACTTATAGGTTCATACCCCGTTATCGGTATAAGACCTACAATTGACGGCAGACGAGGTGCACTTAAGGTCAGAGAGGGGCTTGAAGACCAAACTATGAATATGGCTAAGGCTGTTGCAGAGCTTTACAGAAAAAATCTTTGCTACTCAAACGGCGAGCCTGTAAACGTTGTCATTGCCGACACGACTATCGGCAGAGTTGCCGAAGCTGCTGCCTGTGCCGACAAATTCAAAAAAGAAGGCGTTGATATTACAGTTACAGTAACTCCATGCTGGTGCTACGGCTCGGAGACTATGGATATGGATAAGAATACGATAAAGGCCGTCTGGGGCTTTAACGGAACGGAAAGACCGGGCGCAGTCTATCTGGCATCTGTTCTTGCATCACACGCTCAGAAGGGACTTCCTGCTTTCGGTATTTACGGTAAGGATGTGCAGGATATCGGCGACAGCGGGATTACTCCCGATGTTGAAGAAAAGCTTCTTCGCTTCGGCAGGGCGGCTGTTGCAGTTGCAACAATGCGTGGCAAGTCATATCTGCAGATAGGTTCAATCTGTATGGGTATTGCAGGCTCGATTATCAATACCGATTTCTTTGAGGATTATCTCGGTATGCGTGTTGAATCGGTCGATGAGGTTGAAATTATCAGAAGAATGACCGAGGGTATATATGATGAGGAAGAGTTCAAGCGTGCTCTTGCCTGGACAAAGGAAAACTGTCCCGAAGGTTTTGACAAAAATCCCGATGAACTCAAGAAATCTTCTGAGCAGAAGGAGAAGGACTGGGAATTTGTCGTCAAGATGATGTGCATTATCAAAGACCTTTATAACGGCAATAAGAATCTTCCCAAGGGCTGTGAGGAAGAAATGGTAGGTCATAATGCAATCGCAGGCGGATTTCAGGGTCAGAGACAGTGGACGGATTTCTATCCCAACTGCGACTTTCCCGAATCAATGCTCAATTCATCGTTTGACTGGACAGGCGCAAGAGAGCCGTATATTCTCGCTACTGAAAACGATACGCTCAACGGCGTTTGTATGCTCTTTGGCAAGCTTCTGACAAATACTGCGCAGATTTTTGCGGATGTAAGAACATATTGGAGTCCCGAGGCTGTCAAGCGATGCACAGGCTACGAGCTTGAAGGTGTTGCAAAGGAATCGCAGGGCTTTATCCATCTGATCAATTCGGGTGCGGCTTGTATCGACGCCTGCGGTGAGGTCAAGGACGAAAACGGAAACGGCATAATCAAGCCCTTCTGGGAAATGACGGATGAAGACTGCAAGGCCTGCCTTGATGCTACTACATGGAATGCCGCTGACAACGGTTATTTCAGAGGCGGCGGATATTCATCGCGCTTCCTTACAAGGAGTGAAATGCCTGCAACTATGATAAGACTTAATATTGTCAAGGGATTAGGTCCTGTTATGCAGATCTGTGAGGGATATACGGTTGCCCTTCCTGATGAGGTTTCGGACAAGCTATGGGCACGCACCGACTATACCTGGCCCTGCACCTGGTTTGCACCGAGACTTACGGGTGAAGGCGCATTCAAATCCGCTTATGATGTTATGAACAACTGGGGCGCTAATCACGGCGCAATCAGCTATGGACATATCGGAGCAGATATCATCACACTCTGCTCAATGCTTAGAATTCCTGTTTGTATGCACAATGTGCCCGAGGAGAAGATTTTCCGTCCTGCTGCATGGAATGCATTCGGTATGGATAAGGAAGGTCAGGATTACAGAGCTTGTGCAGCATACGGTCCTGCATACAGGTGATGAAATATGCCTGATAAAAAATACCTTGCTTTTGATTTCGGTGCTTCAAGCGGAAGAGCGTACATAGGCTCGTTTGACGGAGAAAAAATAACCATTGAAGAAATACACCGTTTTTCAAACGACCCGGTCATCGTTGGAAACACTATGTACTGGGATATTCTCAGACTTTTTCACGAAATCAAGCAGGCACTTATCAAATCAAAGAAATTCGGAGAAATCTGCTCAATAGGAATTGACACGTGGGGAGTCGACTTCGGGCTCATAAGAAATACGGGTGCACTTGTTGATAATCCTGTCCATTATCGTGATTCGAGAACAACAGGTATGCTTGAAAAAGCATTTGAGAAGATAGATAAAAGTGAATTTTACTCAATTACGGGAAACCAGTTTATGGAAATAAACACGGCTTTTCAGCTGCTTTCTCTGATGGAAAATGACAAGGCTCAGCTTGAAAGAGCTCAGACTATGCTTTTGATGCCCGACCTCTTCAATTATCTGCTTACCAATGAAAAGAAGTGCGAAATGTCAATTGCTTCGACAACGCAGCTTTTTGACCAGAAGAACAAATGCTGGTCGGAAAAGGTTGTCAGGGCTTTGGGCATAAAAGAAGAAATACTTCCCGAAATAATACCTTCGGGAAGTGTTGTCGGGACGCTTTCCGACGAGCTTTCTAAAGAGCTTGATATACAAAAAACAAAGGTCGTTGCTGTTTGCGGACACGACACACAGGATGCGATGCTTTCAGTGCCCGCTGTTGAGGATGACTTCATTTTCATCAGCTGCGGCACATGGTCGCTTTTCGGAACAGAGCTTTCCGAGCCACTTATGAGTGAGAAGGCTTATGAGCTTAACGTTACAAACGAAACGGGCTTTGGCGGTAAGATATCTTTTCTCAAGAACATTATCGGCCTTTGGCTGATTCAGGAAAGCAGAAGGGCTTTTCATAAACAGGGCAGGGACTATTCCTTTGCGGATATGGAGAAGATGGCAAGAGAAGCCACTGGCTTCAAATCCTTTATTGACCCAGACGATCCATTGTTTACTCCCACAGGAAATATTCCTGAAAGGGTGCGAAGATATTGTGAAGACACAAAGCAATATGTTCCGCAGATTGACGGCGAGGTTATAAGATGCATTTATGAAAGTCTTGCTTATAAATACAAGGCTTCGTTTGAGGAAATAAAGCTTTGCACAGAAAAGGATTATAACAGGATTTATATTGTCGGCGGTGGTGTGAAGGATTCTTTCCTCTGTCAGTTGACTGCAAATGCGTGTGACAGGGAGGTTGTTTGCGGATCGGACCAGGCAACTGTTCTGGGAAACCTTGCCTGTCAGCTTATTGGCGACGGCGAAATCGCAGACATCAAAAGTGCACGAAAGATTATGAAGGCTTCGTGCGGTGCCGTAAAATATATGCCGCAAGATTCAAGCAAATGGCTTGAAGTCTATGAAAGATTCAGAGAGGTGACAAAATGCTGAAAGGTATACCGAAAATAATATCACCCGAGCTTTTGAAAGTGCTGTGCGAAATGGGTCACAGCGACACGATTGTGATTGCGGACGGAAATTTTCCTGCGCAGTCAATGGGTAAAGACGCAGTTGTTATCCGCGCCGACGGACATGGTGCTGTCGAGCTGCTTGATGCGATTTTGCAGCTTTTTCCGCTTGATACATATGTAGAAAAGCCTGTTTCCCTTATGGAGGTAATGCCGGGTGACCCTGTTGAAACACCCATATGGAAAAAATATTATGAAACAATCTCAAAGTATGACGACCGTGCACAGGATTGTGTTGGTTCGGTTGAGCGCTTTGAATTCTATGAGCAGGCTAAAAAGGCTTATGCAATTGTTGCAACAGGCGAAAGTGCACTTTATGCTAATCTGATTTTACAAAAAGGAGTAATCTGATAATGGAACTTGAATATATGGAGCTTCGTGAGCAGATGTGTGATATCTGCCATAAAATGTGGCAGCTCGGATGGGTTGCTGCAAATGACGGTAATTTGTCTGCAAAACTGCCTGACGGTACATTTCTTGCAACGCCGACAGGAATCAGCAAGAGCTTTATCACACCGGAAAAGCTCGTTCATATTGACGCTGACGGCAATGTTCTTGACGGGCTTGAAGGTTACAGGCCTTCGTCTGAAATAAAAATGCACCTGAGATGCTACAAAGACAGAGATGATGTGGGCGCCGTGCTTCACGCCCATCCTCCCGTTGCAACAGGCTTTGCAGTTGCCAACAAGCACCTTGACCGTTATACAATGATAGAAACGGTTATCGCCATTGGTTCTATTCCTGTTACCCCTTATGGCACGCCTTCGACGAATGAGGTGCCCGAGGCAATTGCTCCGTATATTCAGGAGCACGACGTTGTTCTTCTGGCAAATCACGGCGCGCTTGCATTGGGAAGCGATGTTGTTACAGCGTATTATAGGATGGAAACCTTGGAGCTTTACGCAAAAATCAGCCTCGTTGCTCATCTTATCGGCGGTGAAAAGGAAATCGATAAGGAGAATATCGACAGGCTCATTTCTATGCGCTCGCAGTATGGCGTGACAGGAAAGCATCCCGGATTTAAAAGATATCGTAAGGAAGACTAAAGCATTATTTTTACGATTTGATTTATTATGATAAATGTGCTCGCATTTTTTGCAGAGCACATTTTTTGCTTTTATTTTTCAATCATCATTGGACAGCGACTGCTTCCTAAACGTGAAAGCAGTGTTTTTGCCTCATATATGTGGCCGTGCTGTATTTTTATATATTCTTCTTATCATCTGTGGAAGGATTATCAATCAGCTCTCCGCTTTCGGAAAAACGTGAGCCGTGGCAGGGGCAATCCCACGAATGTTCCTGTTTATTATATTTCAAAGCACATCCGAGGTGCGGACAGCGCGGATGTGTCGGCGTCAGAAGTCCGACCAGAGATTCAAACACATTGACGGCGAGTTGGGGATGCAGCATACTGCGTGACGGAGAAAACACATAAGAATATTCATTGCTTTTCTCCTGAACCAAATCCGTGAGTATCATAGCGGCTGCCATAGATGAGGTTATGCCCCATTTGTTGAAGCCTGTTGCGACAAATAAATTCGGAGTGCTTTTAGAATACTGACCGATATACGGCAGAGCGTCGAGCGTCATACAATCCTGAGTTGCCCACCTGTCAGTAATATTTGCTTTGCGGTAATGGGCACGGGTAAATTCTTCAAGCTCACGCCAGTTTCCTCCGCTTTTGCCCGTGCGGTGTGCACCGCCTCCGAGCAGTAAAAGGTTTTTGTAATTGCGCAGGGATAAACCTTTTTCGTTCTCATCAACATACATTCCGTCAACATTCTGCGCCCCCTCAAGTGCCAGTACATATGAGCGGTGCTGATACAGTTTCAAAAAATATCCGCCGTGCTTGTTCAGCATCGGAAAGTGTGTTGCGACGATTATTTTTCTGCACTTGATTTCGCCGTGCTGTGTGATTGCTTTATTCGGCATCAGCTCCAGAACCTTTGTGTTTTCATATATGGGAAGCTTTTTCGCAATTTCAAACGCAAACTTCAGGGGGTGGAATTGTGCTTGATTCTTCACGAGTGCGGCACCTGCAACCTTGAAAGGAAGATTAACGGATTCACAAAAGTCTGCGTTGAATCCGAGTCGGTTCAATGCTTCGACTTCCTTTTCGATTTTTGTTCGGTGGGCGGTGGAATAAACGTATGAGTTTTTCGTTTCATAATCACATTGAATGTTTTGGCATAAACGCGAATATTCCTGCGCCGCTTTAAGCTGTGCCTCTGAATACAGCCTCGCCTTGTCGAGTCCATACTTTTGAATCAGCTTATCATATATCAAACCGTGCTGAATTGTAATTTTTGCCGTGGTGTTTTTGGTGATTCCGCTGCAGATTTGCTTTGCTTCAACCAGAACACAATCAACACCTGCATTTTTTAGCATATATGCGCACAATATACCTGCCATACCGCCGCCGATAATCAGCACGTCCGTGCTGATGCTTTCGTTTAACGGCTCAAAATGTAAACGCTGTACATTATCAACCCAAACAGAGTTCATATCATCACTCCTTATGGCTATATTATCAACAGTTATTGATTTGGTTATTCAAAATACTATGTTCATTCTTACCATTGTGAAACGAATGGTAAAATGGCTTCTGCGGTTGATGGCATATTCGAGGTATCATTTTTGTGGTATCCGTCTTTCTTTTTATCACGAAAATTTTTGTTATTGATTTTGTCGCACAATGCTACCAGCCAAACGCTGGACAATTTTCGGGCATCACTTTTGTGGTGCCTGATTTGTTTTATAACGAGATTTTCTGATATCTCAATCCTAAAACAAACAACAGCCGTAATCGGGAAAACTGCTCGATTACGGCTGTATTTTTTTGTTTATTTATCCGACACACACCTGCGTCGCTGTGTGGAATATAAGCGCCGATTGATAATATATGCCGTTTTTTAAGGATTCACTTTTGTATAATTGTTTTTAAAATATTTCTTCTGTAAGAATTTCTAAAATACGGTTTTCCCTTTCAATCATTCCCCAAAAAGCAGAAATTTTGTTCTTTTCTTTGTGATCGGCATTTTTGTTTGTGTTTATTGCATTTTGCGGCAAAACATATTCCAAAACAAATTGTTCTTCTTTTTCATATTCATCTAATTTGGGCAAAACTTTTTCGGATTCAACCTTGCATAAGTAATAATAATTATCCTGAATAAAAATATCTTCGTATTTACCTTTTTCAATTCTTCTTACATAGCCGAATTCCTTTATGCTGTTATGTATTACAACAAGCCCGCTTTCCTCTCTCACTTCACGGATAAGAGTCTGCTCGTGCGTTTCGGTATTTTCAATTCCTCCACCGGGTAATTTATAATAATTATACTTTTTGCTGTGCATCATTGCAACAAGATTGTTTTCTATAATTATACCTCTTACAGATGGTCGCTCGAAAACTGTTCCGTTTTTATCATAGTTCTGCTTGTCAATAACAAAAAGCTCTCTCATATATTCTTCACCGCCTCTGTAATCGTATTTTTTATTATATCCGCATTATATCACGAAGCACAGCGATTTGCAAAATATTTTTGCAACCCCTATTGACAAGCGTATATATGTGTGTTATACTGTGTATATCGTATATATACAGTATTTACAGAGGTGCACTATGGATATTATTTTAAGCAATTCTTCCGAAGAGCCGATTTATCAGCAGATAATAACACAGATAAAGGCTCACATAATGAACGGCACGCTTGCCGCAGGTGATGCGTTGCCATCAATGCGAATGTTGGCCGGGCAATTGAGAATAAGCGTTATTACCACAAAAAGAGCCTATGAAGAGCTTGAGCGTGAAGGTTTTATTGAAACCGTTGCCGGCAAGGGCTGTTATGTAAAATCGCAGAATACGGATTTTCTTCGTGAACAGACCTTGCGTCAGACAGAAGAAATACTTACAAAGATTTGTAACAAGGCCAGAATGTGTGGAATTTCTCTTGACGAAATGAAAGAAATTCTTGAGCTTGTTTATGGAGGGGATAATGATGATGAATGATTATGAAAATGCAATTGAAATAAGCAATCTTACAAAAAAATATGATGGTTTTACACTTGATAATATCAGCTTTAATGTGCCAAAAGGCAGCATAATGGGCTTTATCGGACAAAACGGCGCAGGCAAGACCACAACAATAAAAGCGTTGCTGAATATTATCAAAACCGATGGCGGCAGCATAAAAATGTTCGGGCTCGACCATATTGAAAACGAGTTTGAAATCAAGCAGAATATTGCTGCGGTTTTTGATGAAATACCCTTCCACGGTGATTTTACAGCAAAGCGTTTAAGCATAATGTTCAGCGGACTTTATGCCAACTGGGATGAACAGCGCTATTTTACATATCTTGACAGATTCGGCTTGCCCAGAAAAAAGAAAATTTCAAAATTTTCAAAGGGTATGAAAATGAAATTGCAGATTGCCTGTGCACTTTCTCACGGTGCAAAGCTGCTTGTAATGGATGAAGCAACAACGGGACTTGACCCTGTTGTAAGAAACGAGATTCTTGATATTTTCAGAGAATATCTGCAGGATGAAGAAAACAGCATTCTTATGTCATCGCACATAACAAGCGATTTGGAAAAAATCGCCGACAGCGTTACCTTTATCGATAAGGGAAAAATCCTGATTACAGGATATAAAGATGATATACTTGAAAATCACGGCGTGATTAAATGCACCAAAGCAGATTTTAAAAACATAGAAAAAGATGATTTTATCAGCGCAAGACTTAACGATTTTGGTGTTGAGGTTATGGTTGCCAACAAAAACAAGGCAAAGCGCAAATATCAGGGGCTTAACATTGAAAAAACCACGCTCGAAGAAATAATGCTCTTTTATGTCAACAGCGATAAAAAGGAGTGGTCGTAATGAAAGGTTCGTTTAAAGCACTGCTTTATCGTGATATATTTTTGGGCAGAAAACAGCTGAAATCTGCAACAACAATGTTTTTTGTTGCAACGGCTCTGGTTGTGCTTATACTTCTCAGCTTCAGGCATGGCAATCTTGCTTTGCTGGATAAAGAAATAGTTGAAGGGGCAAAAATTATGATAATGCCCGTTGTAAAGTTTATGCCGGTTCTGGTGGCATGCTTTTTACCCAATTTTGTCAGCGAAGCCGTTGCCCGTGAAGAATCGGGCTTATGGTCAAAATTCCGCCGCAGCACACCTGTAAGCCATTGGTGCTTTGCCCTTGCCGATTATACACTTATATTTGTTTTCATTCTGCTTGCATTTCTTGTTTCGGCAGGATATGTTGCAATCATCTGCAAAATAGAAGGCGATGCCTTTGATAAGAGGACAATTGCTATTATCGTCGCACTTGCTTTGTGCTCGTTGGCGTTCTGCATACTTATGCAGATAATGACAATGCTGTTCAAATCGGTAGAAATTGCAGGGCTGGCATTTACAGGCGCAATGATGCTTGCAATGTTTCTGTATGTTTTTCTGGCTCCTGAAACCGATATGACAAATGATGAGATTTTTGCAAAGCTTGGCGGATTTTGCGAAGATATTCTGCCGTTTTCTCCCGTGATATTTATATCAATATTGCTTGCGGGATTCTGCGCTGCAGCAATGCTGTATAAAAGGAGGGAAAAGTGATGAAAGGATTGCTTTATAAAGAGCTTGTAACCCAAAAATTGGCAATTCACATGCTTGCTGCTGCTACGTTTTTCTATGGGTTTGCAGGCAATATTCTATTTGCTTTGGAAATATCTTTAGATGAAACGCAGTCGGTCTCTGATGTGCGTGGAATGTGCATGGTCGCAGCGTTTGCGGTGTTCTTTATATTTTCAATGGTAATTCCCGAATTTTTCAAAAAAGATGAAAAAGGCTCGTGGTCATCGTTTGCAATTTCATCTCCGCAGGGCGCAAAAGGACAGATACAGAGCAAATATATCATCATTCTTATTATCAATCTTGCAATTTTGTTTACACTGTTTGTTGCCGATTGCATAATTGTTGCCATTGTGGGTGATATGGCCGCTTCAAACCTTACGATATATATGATAATATTCTGCTCTATGCTTGCAATAAATGCAGTAGAAATGCCGTTTTATGTGCGCTTTGGCTCATCAAAAGGCGGCAATGTCAAAGCAGCGATAATTTCAGTTGTTATAATTGCTTTGATGATTTATGCCCTTTTCGGCGATCTTACAATTTTTACGGGTGAAAATCCGATTGAAAGCATATATAATTTCTTTGTCGAAGGCAAAACTATATGGATTGTTGCTTTGCTGCCCTTTGTGGCAATTGTTTTGTATGTTGCTTCTTACAATATATCTTTAAGGCTGTATCAGAAGGGGGTTGAAAGCTATGAAGAATAAAGCGCCCCAAATCAAAAGAATTGTGATTTTCTGCATTCTTGCATTTTTGCCGCTTTGTGTATTTACGCCCTTGCTTGATTTTGCTTACGGCGAAAAAATATTTGCAAGTGACGACCCGAAGGTTGCCGCTGCTGCGTATTCTCTCGGCGCTTTGTGCATGTTTGCGCCTGCTGTTGCCAATATACTGACAAGGCTTATCACCAAAGAAGGCTTTTCACAGACATATCTCGGCTTGAATTTTTCAGGCAATGTTAAATATTACATAGCCTCTGTTGTAATAAAGCTGGCAGAAAACTTTTTCAGCATATTTCTGATATGGCAGTTGTTTCTTGAAAACTGCAGATTTTCTGATATTTTCTGCACCGATAATGCCGATAAAAGGGCGGCGACAATTCTACTTCAGCTTGGTGTTTCCGTAATTATATTCTTTCCTGCATTCGGTGAGGAATGGGGTTGGCGTGGCTATCTGATGCCAAAGCTTGAAAAAGTTATGGGCAGACCTGCATCGATTATTGTCGGGGGAATCATCTGGGGATTGTGGCACGCTCCGTTGACAATTTCGGGGCATAATTTCGGCACCGATTACAAATTCTATCCCTATCTCGGAATTGCGCTCATGTGCTTGATGTGCGTTCTGATGAATGCTTTTCTGACCTTGCTGACAGATAAAACAAAGTCAGTTTATCCCGCTTCGCTTTGCCATATGGTGAACAATAATCTTTCTGCATTTGTGATTTTTGGCATTATAGCTTCAGAAAAGGCGCTTATTCAATTTTCGCAGATTTCTGCTATAAAGATTTTCTGGGTATGCATCCCTTCGATAGCAATAACAGGAATAGCAAGCTTTATATTACTTATGAAATACAATGTTCGGAATGAACATAATCAAATTGAGCACAAAGAAAAATAAAACGCATAGTATAAAAAACACAGGGCAGTCTGACTGAAAATGCCCTGTGTTTTTGTGTGTCATTGCGTTGTTACTTTGAGAAGCTCGACTTCGTCTTTGTCAAGCGAATTTGAACTGCTGTCGAGATAATCGTATACCTGCAAAGCAACACTTGTTACGTCGGCGGGAAGTTCAACCGTAATTGTGGCCTGACCGTTTTCGTCAAGCGCAATTTGACCGAGCGAGAGCTGAAACCACTTTCCACTGCTTCCCGTTTCTTCATTGACGGTGTTTGGATCCCAATATCCCCAGCCCATATTCAGCTTGTTGTATGCTGCTGCAGAAAGGAGGAAGGTGACTTCTCTTTCACCGAGACCGTTGCACATACGCCATTTTCCTGCTGATTCTTCAGTATAGTTTACCGAAATTTTCGGCGTCGCTGTTTCATCTGATTGGAGCAGACTGCGCTTGAGAATGCACAAATCTACTGCGTTGAGCTGTACATCGCTGTAAAGGTCGGCGTTGGCGCTTGAAATATGCTTGACCTGCGTGCCGAGAAGGTGGCTTTGCAGATTCTGAACATCGGTTGTGTCAAGCAAGCCGTCCTCATTTGCGTCGCCTGCCATTTCAAATCCAAGCACCTGAAGAGTTTTGTTACCCGAATAGGTAACGCCCTCAGGCTCGGCGACATTTCGGAAGACCTGCGTTGAACAGTTCCATTCTTTGACAAGGTAGCAATCGGTTGTGTCCATATAAACGGTATTGTCATAAATCTTGTTGTTCTGTCCCCAGCCGTCAAGCTGAACGTTCAGGTCGAAGGCATAGAGAACATGTTCACAGCCGTTGCGGTATCCTGTGTTGTTGCGGATGATTCCGTTGTTTCCCTTTATTTCGACAAAGCTGTCGCCACCGTTTTCGCCCTTCATACCCGTTCCGTCAAATGTGCAGAATTCAACCACATTGCCGAGGGTGTATTCCTTGATATCAACGTGGTCGGCAGCGATGTTTGGCCCGAATCTGCAGCTCCTCACTGTATTGTAATGGCATTCATAGCTGTATCCTTCGGTGGATTTTGCGCTTCCGATGTACACTCCCTCGCCGTATTGCGGTGTGACGGTCCCTGCGTCGTGTATGTAGCAGTCCTCAACAAGATTGTAGCTGCTGCCGTCAATTATGTGTATTGCTTCTGAGCCGATGTTGTAAACCTCACAGCCTGAAATCACGCTGTGCTCGGACTGTTCAAGAAAAATTCCCTTTGATGCTTCGCAGATTATAAGGTCGCGGATTTCCCAATAGTTTCCCATAATTCTCAGTGCGACCTTGTTGTCTTGTGAAACGCCGCAGATTGTCGCAGGGTTTTCGCTGTCCTCACTACGGATGATTATATGTTCCTGTTCTGTACCGTCTGCCTCGGCAAAAAAAGCTGCCCATTTGCCAAGCCATTCGTCGTTCTGATATATTCCTTCCCGCAGGATTATTTCATCACCTGCTTGTACATCAGCAAGAGCGGCAATCAGCTCTTCGGTGTTGGTGACAAGCACCTGATTTGTACCCTGAGCCTGTGAAACTGTTGGAAATGAGCTGAGCAGCAGTGCTGCGGATAATGCAGATGCGGCAAGTCTGAAACGAAGCTTCATAATAGTTACACTCCTGTTGTTAATAATTCTGTTTTCATAAGATACAAGTCAATTACATTAAGACAACCGTCTGAATCAAAATAATTACCTATTGCTTTGTTGATTTTAATTGTAGCATAATCAGTCGGAAAACGCAAGTAAAAAATGTGCATTTTAGCGATTGTTTTTAATATTTTTGATTTGGTTATATGCAATATGCCGAGAAGAAAAGGACGCGCGGTGATGATAAAGCTTTATATATGGTTTATATGTTTGTTTTATGATGAAAAATTACAATTTGTGATTTGTTAAAAAAATAAACAATTTAACCGTTGAGCTTTTAACAATGGCAAAATCGGGAAAAGTAAATGTTAATAGCTTGAAAAAACAAATAAAAACGGGTTGTAAATTTTGTTTATATTGATTGTAAATGATGAAATAGATTTTAAATTTTTACAAAAAATTCATTGATATGCAAGTCGGCGTATAGTACTATTTAAATGTAAATGTATGCTTCGTCTGATAAAACAACAAATTTTGTAGGAGGTAAACGGAATGATGAAAAAGCATTTGCGCATACCTGCAAAGCTGCTTTGCACTGCACTGAGCACGCTTGTACTTGCAGGTAGTGTAAGCACACCTTTTGCCGGTATTATTGGAAACGATTACAGAATTGAAGCTTCTGCCGAAAGCGATGTTTATGTAAACTTTGCCGAGGCGCTGCAGCTGTCGTTGTATTATTATGATGCAAACCGCTGCGGAGCAGGAATTACCGGCGGATGGCTTGAATGGAGAGGCGACTGTCACACAGAGGACGAATTTACCCCGTTGCAGCCGCTTGACCCCGAAACCAATTACGGTACAAATCTTTCGCAGGAATGGATTGATGAGTATGGTTCATATCTTGATCCCGACGGTGACGGTTATGTTGACCTTATGGGCGGCTGGCACGACGCAGGCGACCACGTTAAATTCGGTCTGCCGGGCTCATATGCGGCTTCAACGGTCGGCTGGGGATATTATGAATTCAAGGACGCATATGTCGAAACCGGCAATCAGGAGCACGTTGAAGATATCTTGCGTTGGATAAACGATTATTACCTCAAGGTTACATATCTTGATGAAAACGGCGATATGATTGCTTATTGCTATCAGGTCGGCGAGGGCAATATCGACCACAATTACTGGAATGCGCCCGAATTGCAGAACACCTCGCTGCTTGATTTTGCACGTCCTGCATATTTTGCAACTGATGAAGCTCCCGGAATCGACCAGACAGCCGGCGCTGCAGCATCGCTTGCGGTGAATTATCTGAATTTTAAGGATTCTGACCCTGAATATGCGCAGAAGTGTCTGGATTATGCCGTTGCGATGTATGAGTTTTGCCGTAAGTATTATGACAACAGCGGAGATTCGGGCGGACCTTTAGGCTATGACGGCGGATTCTACACATCTAGCTATTGCTATGATGAGCTTGCATGGTGCGCCGTGTGGCTTTATGAATGCACAGGAGATTATGATTATATCGAGCACATAATTTCAGTTGATACGGATACAGTTATGGAAAACGGCTCGCACCCTTATGACGGATATCTTTGCAGAATCATTGAAGATACAGGAAACTGCTGGCAGAATATCTGGGTGCACTGCTGGGATACAATCTGGGGCGGCGTTTTTGCAAAGCTCGCTCCGATAACAAATACAGCTCGCGATTGGTATATTTTCCGCTGGAATCTTGAATACTGGTCGGGACTCGAACATCTCGATGTCGGCGATGTTACAGTTTTGTGGGACCAGCCGTATGTTTATGAAGAAAAGTTTGATACATCCAGCACCACATACCTTGCAAAAACGCCTGCCGGATTTTCTATGCTGAATAACTATGGTTCGTGCAGATATAACTGCTCAGCTCAGCTTTGTGCACTGGTCTATGCAAAATACTGCCCCGAAAGTGAAGAGGACAATATGCGTTTTGCAGACTGGGCGTTGACGCAGATGATTTATATTATGGGCGACAACCCAATGGGCTACTCCTATATCGTCGGCTATTCCGATAAATATGCATCACACCCGCACCATAGGGCGTCGCACGGTTCAATCACCCTGAATATGGATGACCCTGTTGATCAGACTCACGTTTTGTGGGGCGCTCTTGTCGGCGGACCTGATCAGGAGGATTATCACAACGATGTTACCTCGGATTATATCTATAATGAGGTGGCTGTTGACTATAATGCAGCTTTTGTCGGTGCGTGTGCAGGTTTTTACAATTATTACGGAAAGAACGAAGAAATTGTAGATTCTTCAGTGCCGAGAGAGAACTTTCCGCCTGCGGAAAATGCGGACGGAAGCATTATAGAATATTCAGTTGCTTCAAAGCTTGAGCAGGAAAACTTAGAACGCACGCAGGTTTCAATTCAGTTTACTGCAAATACCAAGCTTCCGCCGAGATATACAGATAATATTACTGTTCGTTATTGGTTTGATATATCAGAGCTTGTCGCCGCAGGGCAGACGATTGATGATTGCAGGGTTGACGTGTATTATGACCAGAACGAAGCCAGCTATGATTCGCCTGCAAGCGTTTCGGACTTTGTGCAATGGGGTACGGGAAATCTTTATTATGTAGAAATTGACTGGGGCGACAGCCTTATTTTCGGCACAAGGGAAATTCAGATTGGTCTGATTGTTTCACAGGATGCTAACTACAACAGTAACTGGGATCCTGCAAATGATTACAGTCGTGAGGGTATAATTGAAACCTACACGGATAATGAGCAGATATGTATGTATGTTGATGATGAGCTTGTCTGGGGTGTTGAGCCTGAATACAGCGAAGCTTCAAGCGGTGGAGATGTTGAAAGGGCGGCAGTCATAACAGCATATTCAAAATGTTCTGCGCTTGACGGTGAAATGGCAGATATCTGTGCTTGCATAAAGCTGGAAAACACAGGAAATGATTCGGTAAATCTTGATGATGTAACAATTCGTTACTGGTTTACGGATGATTATAATGCAAGCCTTGATTATTGCTTTGACTATGCTCATCTTGGCGAGGATAACTTCGTCGGTACATTCGGAAAGACGGATGAATCCTACGAAACCGCCGATTCATATTTTGAAATTTCACTTAACAGCGGACTTGGCGTGCTCGGCGCAAACGGCACTTCGGGCGATATTCAGTTCCGAATTATTGATAACGCTTATTCAGCCTTTTCACAGGTAAATGATTATTCATACAATGCCTCGGAAGAATATATCGAAAACGAACACATCACAGTATATGTTGACGGTGTGCTTGTATACGGCATCGAGCCCGACGGTGACAGTGCTGACGGAACAGTAAGCGGAGGCACGGACGCCGAAAGGCTTTACGGTGACTTGAACGGTGACGGCGTTGTCAATTCTATTGACGCTACAATTTCGGTTCGTCATGCTTTGGGTGTGCTCACTCTTGACGAGGATGTCGTTAAATATGCGGATGTCAATGGCGACGGTGTTGCCAATTCAATTGATTCCACGATTATTACGAGGCATGCGCTTGGAGTTATTCCTTCGCTGCCGATATAAAGCAGCAGAGAAAATGTCTTCGGATTTTAAAATCCGAAGACATTTTTTATATATTTTCTTGCAATTTAAAGAGAATAGTTATATAATAAGTATATATGTTTTTTGGCATGGCTGTCAAGGCTGTGCATACGATTGGATAATGAATCAAAGAGAGGTAAATTTATGAAAAAAAAGGTCTTTGCTGCCGCGTTGGCAGCAGTCACTCTCGGCGGAGTTGTGATACCTCCGTCATCGGCTCTCAGAACACAGGCGGCAAACAGCTATGATCTGAGTGTCAACGTCAATCTTTACGGAACGCAGAAAACGATAAGTCCGTATATTTACGGAATCAATGATGCAGGATATCTTGATGATGTCACCGCAACTGCGGTGCGCCAGGGCGGAAACCGTTATTCGGCATATAACTGGGAGAATAATTACTCCAATGCGGGTGCGGACTGGTTGCATAGCTCCGATACATATCTGACAACGGGCTATGATTCGTCTTTGGCGTCAACTCCCGGTGCGTGCGCTATTCATCTTTCGCAGGATGCACAGGCAAACAATGTTGACTATAAAGTTGCGACAATTCAGATGGCGGGCTATGCTTCTGCTGATAAGAATGGAAGCGTTTCAACCTCCGAGGCTCCTCCTTCATCACGCTGGAAGCAGGTTGTTGCAACGAAAGGCTCTGCGTTTTCGCTCACCCCTGATACTACCGATGATTATGTTTATATGGACGAGTATGTGAACTATCTTGTTCAGACTTTGGGCGATTCCACTACCTCAACGGGAATTCAGGCATACAATCTCGACAATGAACCCAGCCTCTGGTCATCAACGCATTCGATAATGCATTCCGATAAGACTACCTGCGAAGAAATTGTTTCAAAATCGACTGAGTTTGCCTCGGCAATCAAATCCGTTGACCCGAACGCCGAGGTTTACGGGCTTGCCCTTTTCGGCGTCGGAGCCTATATGAGCTTTAATTCCGCGTCTGATTGGGAAAGCACATATTCTTCTCAGTATGACTGGTTTGTCTCATATTATCTCGATAAAATGCAGGACGCAGAGGTTGCTTCCGGCAAGCGATTGATCGATGCAATTGACCTTCATTATTATTCTGAAGACACAGGCCAGTGCCGTGTAACTGCCTGCACCGATAATACACATACATCATGCGTTCAGGCGAGAGTGCAGGCACCCCGTTCGCTGTATGACGCAACATATACCGAAAACAGCTGGATAGGGCAGTGGTGCTCTCAGTATCTGCCCGTTCTTCCGAAAGTCCACGACTCCATAAATACATATTACCCCGGAACAAAGCTTGCTATGACTGAATACAACTTCGGCGGCGGAGACCATATTTCAGGCGCCATTGCACAGGCTGACGCGCTTGGTGCTTTTGCTGCGAATGATGTTTATATCGCAACATTGTGGCCTTTGACAGACAGCATAGATTATCAGCTGGCTGCAATTGATTTGTACACCAATTATGACGGCAACGGTTCGTCCTTCGGTGATACTCTCGTAGCATCGTCAACATCCGATATTTCTCTTGCAACCTCTTATGCATCGATTAACGGCTCTGATGCATCAAAGGTGACAATGGTTCTTACAAACAAAAGCCTTGATCAGGCTCAGAACGCAACAATTACACTTGCCTCCGACGCTGATTATTCATCTGCTGCAGTTTACGGAATCACAGGTGATTCCAGCGAAATTCAGTTTATGCAGACGGTCGATAACATCGAAAACAACAGCTTTACTCTTCAGATTCCCGCACTCAGCGTTGTTCAGATTGAAATCACCTCTGACGGATATGTAATGCTCGGTGATGTGAATAACGACGGTAGTGTGGATATCAACGATGCTTCTCTTATGAAGGATTATATCCACAGAGTTCCCGAAAGCGTTGTTTCGTATCCTCAAGCTGATATGAATGAAAACGGCAAGGTTGAAATTGTTGATTATCTGACTCTCGTAAGACGTCTTAATGCTTACTATATTCCTGTTGAAACACCCCAGTCGTTTGAAGAAATCGGTACTGCAAAATGGAAGATTAAGGATGGCGTTGACGGAAAAACGCTGACCTGTACCTTTGCCGGCGGCTCGGGCTATAAGGCAAGCCTTGGCTACGGATATTGGGATCCCGTTGCTATTGACGAATCTACGGGTGAAGCAGGCGCGTGGATTCAGAATGATGATACCTCGCTTGGCAGCATAAGCTTCAACAGCAGCGGTATTGCAACGTTAAGCTTTGTTGTTCCCGACAATGCGCAGAGTCTGCAGGTTGAGGTATATTATTACGCATATTACGACCAGAGCCTTGGTAGCGATGTTGAATGTGACAAGGCGGAAGTAGTATTGCAAAGTGTGACTACTCATTGACAAAAAACTTAATGCTGTCCGATTTTTCTTGGGCAGCATTTTTGTTGAAATATATGGCAAAATAATACCGAAGGGAGAAAGATGCAATGCTCGATTTTACATATTACGCTCCGACAAAGGTGCATTTCGGAAAAGGCAAACACAAGGACGTCGGAAAAATCATAAAAGAATACGGCTATAAAAGAATTATGCTGCAATACGGCAAAGGCAGCATAAAGAAAAGCGGTTTGTATGAAGAGGTTATTAAGGCGCTTGCCGAAAATGATATAGAAGTTGTTGAAATGGGCGGTGTTGAGCCGAACCCGAAAATTTCATTTGTCAGAGAGGCGGTAAAGCTAGCTCGTGAAAGAAATGTTGAAATGATTCTTGCAGTAGGCGGCGGAAGCGTTATCGATTCGTGCAAATATACTGCCGCAGGCGCTGTGAACGACTGTGATGTGTGGGAGTTTCCGACAAGGAAAACCATCCCTTCAAAAAGCCTGCCCGTTGGTTGTATTCTCACAATTGCGGCGGCAGGCAGTGAGATGAGCTGTTCAGCAGTAATCACCAATACCGAGCTTAATATGAAGCGTGGCTTTAACAATGAGGTCAACAGATGTAAATTTGCGATATGCAACCCAGAGCTGACATATACAGTATCAGAATATCATACCGCCTGCGGAATTGTTGATATAATGGCGCACACAATGGAGCGATATTTCACCGTGTGCGAGCCGACCGACCTTACCGACCGCATTGCCGAGAGCATTCTCAAATCGGTTGTCGGTGCAGGAAGAGTTCTTATGGAGAATCCTTGCGATTATGATGCCAGAGCGACTGTGATGTGGGCTTCGAGCCTTTCACACAACGATCTGACAGGCTGCGGAAGAGAAAACGTGTTGGCTGTGCACCAGCTTGAGCACGCTTTGAGCGGCGAGTATGATTATATTGCTCACGGTGCGGGTCTTGCCGTGCTTTTCCCTGCGTGGGCAAGATATGTCTGCAAATATAATATATCAAGGTTTGCGCAGTTTGCACGCCGTGTGTGGGACGTTTCCGATACTGATGATGCGGCGGCGGCATATGGCGGAATTGAAAAAATGGCACAGTTTTTTGCGGATATTAAAATGCCGTTAAGGCTGCGTGATTTTGATATTCCTTCAGATTGCAGCGCTCGCCTTGCGGATTTGTGCACCTTTGGAAAACAGCGTGAAATCAAAAGCTTTATAAGCCTTGATTATGACAGAGTCAGGGAGATTTTTGAAAGCTGTTGGTGATTTGATGAAAAACAATCGCTTTGTAATAAGGATACTGATATTTTTGTGCATAGCCGCTGTTCCTATTGCTGCTATTGCTTATAACCGATATAAGGATAATGTTTATCCATATCAATATGCTAAGGAATATTTTGAACAGAATGAGGATCGATTTTCAGATATAGCACTGTATTTCGCTGATATTGGCATTGAAAATATACGTACAGCATATATGAGAGATTATGGCTATTTGGAAATATTGATGTATAACAGTGGTTTTGAGAAAATTGATGTATATTCTGATTCGGGCTTTCAGGCTTACAAAGCCCTTCGGGATGAATACGATTCTGACCCTGATAATACCGGATATCAGGAATATATGCTTGGATATGTCGATGCAGAATACGAGAAAGACGGAGATGTGTTTGTTTCGATACCTGTATATGTAAGAGAGCTGGAATGGGACGGGGATGTTGACGCTCCCAACAAGGTTTTATACTATATTGCGTATTACGACGAAGGATATGAGCTTGACAGCAGTTTGCTGTATTTTAGTGAAAAGTACGCAGTTGCTGAAAATTGGTTTGTCTATTCTCGTTCCTCAGGCGTTGGCTGATTGATATCGTAATGATTTTTGTGCTGTGTGACAAAAATATTCGCTTGGATGTTCGTTGATTTTATAGAGTTTTTGCTTTACATTTTTTTCGTTTTGTGATAAAATAAGCTGTGGGTTTTCGTAAAGTGATGTCTGATAGGGCAAAGGGTCTGCTTTTTTGAAAAATCCGATGCTTGAAACGGCGATTTGATTGGGCGTTTTGTTGCGGCTGCAAGCTTTGATAAATGCTCGGCAAAGACTTTTCAAACCACTGACAACGCTCCTTAATGTACTGAATACGGAGCATAATTCAATCTATTACGGAAAGGGTAATGTGAAATGGAAAAGATTTATACCGGTAAAACAAAGGACGTTTACAAGCTCGAAAACGGAAACGTAATGCTCAAGTTTAAAGATGACTGTACAGGTAAAGACGGAGTTTTTGATCCCGGCGAAAATACAGTAGGTCTTACAATTGACGGTATCGGCAAGGCTAATCTGCAGACATCCGTTTATTATTTTGAGCTTCTCAAAAAAGCAGGTATCAAGACACATTATGTAAATGCAGATGTTGATAATGCTGAAATGGAGGTTCTTCCTGCAACTGTATTCGGTCACGGTCTTGAGGTTATCTGCCGCCTTGTTGCTACCGGCAGCTTCATCCGCAGATACGGCGAATATATTGAAGACGGTACCGTGCTTGACGGCGGATATGTTGAATGCACCTTCAAGAATGACGCTAAGGGCGATCCGCTTGTAACAAGTGAAGGTCTTGCTGCACTTGGTGTTATGACTGAGGAAATGTTCGAGAGTATGAAGGAGCAGACTTTGAAAATCACAAAGATTGTTGCTGATGACCTTAAGACAATCGGTCTCGATTTGTGGGATATCAAGTTTGAATTCGGTTATAATAACAACGAGGTTATCCTCATTGACGAAATCGCTTCCGGAAATATGCGCGTTTACAAGGGCGATACAATCGTTGACCCCGTTGAGCTTACAAAGCTTATTCTCAACAGATAAACGGTATTTTCAAAACAATACATCAATCAACAGTCGCTTCAGTAAAATCGGGGCGGCTGTTTTTGTATCTTGAAATACGTTTTTTCGGTGCTTTACTTTTTTATTGGTATGTGATATAATAATAAAGATAGTTTGCAAATTTTATATGGAGAGATTGTAATGAAACTTTCTGAACTTTTTAAAAGAGAAACACTGTCACTTTCCTTCGAGGTATTTCCGCCGAAAACGGACACCGCATTTGAGAGTGTAAAGATAGCTACTGAAGAAATTGCAAAGCTCAAGCCCTCATTTATGAGTGTTACATATGGTGCGGGCGGCGGTACAAGCCGCTATACGCTTGAAATTGCAAAAAATATCAAGGAAAACTATTCTGTTCCTACGCTGGCTCATCTTACCTGTGTTTCATCGACAAGGGAAACCGTGCTTGCGAAAATTGAAGAAATGAAGTCGATGGGAATTGAGAATGTAATGGCATTGAGAGGCGACCTCACGCCCGAGCTTGAAAACTCAGACCGTGAAAAATGGGCATACCGTCACGCTGTTGACCTTATCAGGGATATCAAGGAAAGCGGAGCTGATTTTTGCATCGGCGGTGCTTGCTATCCCGAGATTCATCCTGAAAGCGAAAACCAGAAGCTGGATATTCAATACCTGAAGGAGAAGGTTGACGCGGGCTGCTCTTTTCTGACAACACAGATGTTTTTCGACAACAATCTGCTTTATAATTTCCTTTATAAAATCCGCCAGGCAGGCATAACCGTACCTGTAATTCCCGGAATTATGCCGATTACAAATGCAAATCAGGTTTCGAGGGCGATCAAGCTTTCAGGCTCGTTTATGCCACAAAGGTTCAAAAGCCTTGTTGATAAATTCGGGCACTCTCCGCAGGCAATGAAGCAGGCAGGAATTGCATATGCGACCGACCAGATAATCGACTTGTTTGCAAACGGCATCACCAACGTTCACGTTTATTCAATGAATAACCCCGATGTTGCCGCAAAGATTCAAGCCAACCTTTCGGATATTCTGGGATGAGCATTGTTTTTACCGAAACATTCGGTTTTCTGCCGTATGACAGGGGTGAAATTCTGCGTTACAGCGGAACAAGGGGTCAAAGCGATGATATTGACGCTTTGCTTGATGAATGTCTTGAAGAAATTGACGGAAAAACGGCAAACAGAGTCTGTTACAGTGAATTTGAAATTTCACAATACGGCGCAACGTTGGATTTGGGCTTTGCAAAAACCAATTCGCTTCTGCTGAAAAAACACCTTTCTGATTGTGACAGAATTGTAGTTTTCGCAGCAACAATCGGAATTGAAACAGACAGGCTCATTGCAAAATACAGCCGCGTTTCACCTGCAAGAGCGCTTATGTTTCAGGCAATCGGTGCTGAGAGAATTGAAGCGCTTTGCAATGCTTTTGATGATACGGTAAAGAACCGATATGTAGCAAAGGGAGAAAGAACCGTACCGAGAGTCAGCCCCGGATACGGCGATATTGAGCTTGAAATGCAGCGCAAAATTTTTTCGGTGCTTGACTGCCCGAGAAAAATCGGGCTTTCGCTTAACGACAGCCTTTTGATGTCGCCTTCAAAATCCGTTACGGCAATTATCGGTGTTTCACAAGGAAATGAAATATGCACAGAAAAAACTGGGTGCGCCGTGTGCGGCTATGCGAACTGTGAATACAGGAGAGATTTATGAAAATTACGGAATACATAAAGAACAATATATTATATCTCGACGGCTCAATGGGCACGCTGCTTCAGGCACGGGGGCTCAAAGCAGGTGAGCTTCCTGAGCGATGGAATATCACCCACGCAGATGAAATCTGCGATATTCACCGCAGTTATTTTGATGCGGGAAGCAATGTCGTAAATACAAACACCTTCGGCGCAAATACTCTGAAGTTTTCTCTTTCGGAGCTTGAAGAGATTGTAAAAGCGGCGATTGAAAATGCGAGAACTGCCATTGCACAAAGCAGTGCTGTGCAGGAAAAGTGGGTTGCACTTGATATCGGGCCGACGGGAAGAATGCTCGCACCCTACGGCGATTTTGACTTTGAAGACGCCGTTGATGTTTTTGCCGAAACGGTAAAGCTCGGTGTAAAATACGGTGCAGATCTCATCTTCATTGAAACGATGAATGATTCTTACGAAACCAAGGCGGCGCTTCTTGCCGCAAAGGAAAACAGCGATCTGCCTGTGTTTGTTTCAAACGCTTACGGCGAGGACGGCAAGCTTATGACGGGCGCAGACCCTGCAGCTATGATTGCAATGCTCGAGGGTATGGGTGCGGACGCTGTTGGTATGAACTGCTCACTCGGACCGAAGGCGTTGTGCGAGGTTGCAAAAAAATATCTTGAATATGCGTCGGTTCCCGTTATATTAAAGCCCAATGCAGGTCTGCCCTATGTAGAAAACGGCAGAACCTTATACGATGTTCAGCCACAGGAGTTTTCTCAGGATGTGTCAGAGCTTATAAGATGCGGCGTGGGCATTGTCGGCGGCTGCTGCGGAACAACACCTGAGTACATAAGTGCGGTGGTAGAAAAATCACATAATATCGAATTCAAACCGGTTTTGCCCAAGAATTTTACCTGCGTTTCATCATATACCAAGGCAGTGTTTTTTGAAGAAAAACCTGTGCTTATAGGTGAGAGAATCAATCCGACAGGAAAGAAACGCTTCAAGGAAGCGCTTATCGCAAACGATATTGACTACATCCTCAAAGAGGGAATTGCTCAGCAGGAATCAGGTGTTGATATTCTTGATGTAAACGTAGGACTTCCCGAAATTGATGAGGAGCAGATGCTGAAAAGCGCAGTTTGTGAGCTGCAGGCTGTTTCAGACCTGCCGCTGCAGATTGATACATCGGATATTAAAGCAATGGAAACCGCGCTTCGCCGTTACAACGGAAAGGCGATGATAAATTCAGTAAACGGCAAGCAAGAGAGTATGGACGCTGTTTTTCCGCTTGCAAAGAAATATGGCGGCATAGTTGTTGCGCTCACGCTTGATGAAAGCGGCATTCCTACCAAAGCGCAGGACAGAGTAGAAATCGCACGCAAAATTTTATCCGAGGCGTCAAAATATGGCATAGACAAGAAAAATATAGTTTTTGACCCACTGGCACTTACCGTAAGCGCTGACAACAGCGCCGCAAAAGAAACGCTTCTGGCAGTGTGGGCGATAAAGAATGAGCTTGGTTGTCACACCTCGCTCGGTGTTTCAAATGTGTCATTCGGTTTGCCGCAGCGTGATATCATAAATAGTACGTTCTTTGCGCTTGCATTGTCAAACGGACTTTCCGCAGCGATTATGAATCCTTATTCCGCTGAAATGCTTAAAGTATATTATGCATTCTGCGCATTGAATTCACTCGATGATAACTGCGCTCAATATATTGACTTTGCGCAAAAATTGCCAAAGCCCGAGTTGGCAGCTGTTTCGGTCAGCTCAAATTCAATTGCTGAAAACAGCGGATATAAATCAGAACTGCAAAGGGCTGTTGCCAAGGGACTTAAAGAGCAGGCGGCTCAGCTTACCGACTCGCTTTTGCAGACGACCGAGCCTTTGCGCATTGTGCAGGAGGAGATTATTCCTGCACTTGATATTGTCGGAATCGGTTTTGAGAATAAGACTGTTTATCTTCCGCAGCTGCTTATGAGTGCGGAGGCGGCAAAATTTGCATTTGAACAGATAAAGAAAAGCCTTCCGAGCGATAAATCAGCAGATAAGTGTTCGTTTGTGATTGCGACGGTCAAGGGTGATATTCACGATATCGGAAAGAATATTGTAAAACTCTTGCTTGAAAATTACGGATTTGATGTTGTTGATTTGGGACGTGATGTTGACCCTGTGGTAGTTGTTGACAAGGTTGTTGAGCTAAAAGCTCCGCTGGCGGGCTTGAGTGCTTTGATGACCACAACTGTTCCCGCAATGGAAGAAACCGTAAGACTGCTGCACGAGAAGGCGCCCTGGTGCAAAGTCGTTGTAGGCGGTGCGGTGCTCAATCAGGAATATGCCGACGCTATCGGGGCGGATAAATATGCAAAGGACGCTATGGAAACGGTTCGTTATGCTGACAAAATATACAATGTGCTCTAAAATTTTTACATAAAAAACAACCGGCACAACGGAGAAATGCTCTTCGATGTGCCGGTTTTGTCTTTGCCTTATTCTTCGCTGAACATATCCTTGCCGACTGAGCACAAGGGACATTCAAAATCATCGGGCAGGTCTTCAAATTTTGTTCCGGGTGCAATTCCCATATCGGGCGCACCAAGCTCTTCGTCATAGACCCAGCCGCAGGCATCGCATACATATTTTTTCATATTGTTTTCCTCTTTTCTGTATATTTATATTTTATTGAATCGGTTCAAAATCGGCAGCACCGTGCTTGCACAAAGGGCAGATGAAATCTTCGGGCAGCTCGCCTTCGTGGACATATCCGCAGATTGTGCAGACATAGCCCTTTTTGCCTTCTGTCTGAGGCTTGGGCTTGACGTTTTCGTGATAGTAGGCATATGTCATACTGTCGGTATCGTTGATGACCCTTGCCTCCGTCACTTCACAGATAAACATTCCGTGTGAATCAAGGTCAATGTACTGTTTTACCTTGAGCGACATAAAGGAATTGATATATCTGCCCAAAAACGCAAGACCGTTGTCGGAGCGAAGAATTTCCATGCCTTCAAACTTGTCACAGTTTCTTCCGCTTCTGAAACCGAAATTTTCAAAAATACTGAATGGCGCATCAACTGACAGGCAGTTGATATTCATTTTTCCGGTCTGGCTGATGATATGGTGAGAATAGTTTGCCTTGTTGATTGTGACTGCAATTCTGTTGGGAGAGTCAGTTACCTGTGAAACGGTATTCACGATAAGGCCGTTATCCTTTTTGCCGTCGTTTGATGTGACAACATAAAGACCATAGCCTATGTTTGTGAGTGCGGACATATCATTTTTATTTGCCGTAGCTCCCTGTTGAGCGATGTATTCCATACAAAGCTCATCGGCAAGCTTGGTCAGTTGAGCAGAGCTTTCTTCATTGAGCGCCGACATAATCTTCACGGTTGTGTCGCAATACTTCAGATTTTTGCATTTATCCAGCATACCCTTCATAACCTTTGCCGCAAGCGGAGCCCAGCTTCCGTTTTCGATGAAAGCGACAGTCCTGTTCTGGAAATTCCTCTCGGTAAGGTTGGTGATGAATTCGTGCATAAAGGGGAATATTTCTGCATTGTAGGTGGTTGTTGCGAGAACAAGCTTGCCGTATCGGAATGCATCTTCAACTGCTTCTGCCATATCACAGCGTGCAAGGTCGTTTATCACAACCTTAGGGCAGCCCTTTTCCTTCAGCTTCTGCGCAAGCTGCATAACCGCTTTTTTTGTATTTCCGTAAACGGATGTATATGCTATGACAATGCCTTCGGTTTCAACATCATAGCTTGACCAGATGTTGTAGAGATTAAGGTAGTATCCGAGGTTCTCATTGAGCACGGGACCGTGAAGCGGGCATATTGTCTGTATGTCAAGATTTGCCGCTTTTTTGAGAAGTGCCTGAACCTGTGCGCCATACTTTCCGACAATGCCGATGTAATAGCGTCTTGCTTCACAAGCCCAGTCTTCATCGACATCAAGAGCGCCGAATTTTCCAAAGCCGTCGGCAGAGAAAAGAACCTTGTCGGTGCTGTCGTAGGTTACGATTACTTCGGGCCAATGTACCATCGGTGCAGTCACAAAGTTCAGAACGTGATTGCCGAGGTTTAAGGTGTCGCCCTCGCCGACAACAATTCTGTTATCAGCAAAATCAGTGCCGAAAAACTGTTGCATCATAACAAAAGCCTTGGCGGATGAAACGATTTTTGCGTTTGGATAAGTTTTGATAAAATTCATTATATTGGCTGAGTGGTCAGGCTCCATATGCTGGATGACGAGATAATCGGGCTTGCGGCCTCCAAGTGCATTCTGAATATTATCAAGCCACTTGTGTGTGAAATTGGCATCGACAGTATCCATAATCGCAATATTTTCATCGATTATCGCATATGAATTATACGCCATTCCGTTCGGAACGTCATACTGCCCCTCGAAAAGGTCAATTTCGTGGTCATTAACGCCTATATATCTGATATCATTTGTAATGAACATTTAAAGTCCTCCGTTCTGATTTATTATTATTGTGATTATATCATATTTTTATCAGAATGTAAAGTGAATTCTGCGTGAATTCGGTATCTGCTTAATATTAAGAATACCACAATTCAGCTTGTTTAATCGCAATTTTTTATAAAACTCTTTCTGATGCAAAATGAATCAGCGAGTTGTTGCTTGTGTTTTGCAAGCGGTCTGACGCTTGCAATAAAATGTTTAAGTGTCAGTATGAGCCGCATTCAGGCATAAATCAATCACAGTGCGAAAACAGCTTAAACATATTCTTCTCAAATTCAATAAGCCCTTCATCGCGCATTTTGCATAGCTCGTTAGACATTGCACTTCTGTCAACTGAGAGGAAATCCGCCAGCTGCTGCCTGTTAAAAGGAATCTGAAAGATTGAGCTGTTTTGCTTTTTGGCTTCGTCAGAAAGGTAAGAAAGTAGCTTTTCCCTTGTTGTTCTCTGAGAAATATGTCCAAGCTTTGCAACCAGCTTTCTGTTCTTTTCGCTAATTGCGTAAAATATGTTTTTTACTGCAAGCGAATGAAATCTGCAGGCTGACGGACATACGGATAAAATGCGGTGTATGTCAAAAAACATAACCACGCTGCTGCGCACTGCAACAACATCATTCAGCAAAGCGCCGCTGTCGGGTGAAGCGTATGCTTCACCGAACATCTCACCGACGGCAATTCTGCTTACAATACAGCGGTTGCCCCAATAGTCGTCACGCTGTATGTGCAGTTCTCCCTCGACCAGAACGGTGAGCTGATTTATATGCTCGCCTGCACGAAATACATATTCACCTTTCTGATATGTTTCCGATGTTGCACCCAGGCAGGAAAGCATTGCTTCAATCTCGTTTTCTCCTACGCCTGCAAATAGTTTTGTATTTTTTAAAATTGCAATATATTCCTTCATAAACGCCTCTTTTGTTGCAAAAACAACAGACTTGTTATGAATATTATACTATAATATCTACAGAAAGTCAAGGAGGCAGCGTTAAATGAAGTCGAGAATCGGTGATTCCTTTGATTTTGACACATAAAGAGGAAAGCTTTTTCCGACAGTGATGTGATAAATATTTTCAGAATTGATAAGGAGGATGCAATATGATAAGGAAAATTATAAAGATTGATGAGGATAGATGCAATGGCTGTGGTATTTGTGCACAGGCCTGTCACGAAGGTGCAATCGGCATAATCGACGGCAAGGCAAAACTGCTTCGCGAGGATTATTGTGACGGTCTGGGTGATTGTCTTCCCGTTTGCCCGACAGGCGCGATAGCCTTTGAAGAGCGCGAGGCACCTGCTTATGATGAAGCGGCGGTAAAAGCCGCACAGGCACAAAAGGCACCAATGCCCTGCGGCTGTCCGGGAATAATGGCAAAGTCAATCAGCCGCAATTCCGAAAATTCGGAAGTGGCTGCACAAAGCACGAATACTTCAAGGCTTTCTCAATGGCCTGTGCAGATAAAGCTGGTTGCTCCGAATGCACCATATTTCTATGACGCAAATCTTCTTGTTGCGGCAGATTGCACGGCTTATGCTTACGGGAATTTTCACAATGATTTTATCAGAAACAAAATCTGTATTATCGGATGTCCCAAGCTTGATATGGTGGACTATACAGAAAAGCTGACTGATATTATTGCAAACAATAATATCAGGAGCGTAACTGTTGTACGAATGGAGGTGCCCTGCTGCGGAGGCATTGAAAATGCCGTGAAAAGCGCATTGCAGGCAAGCGGAAAATTTATCCCCTGGCAGGTTGTGACAATCTCCACAGATGGGAGAATTCTGGATTAGTGCGTAGATTTGTCATATGCTGTTGACAGGAGCGCAATAGGATTGAATTTTCGAGGGAGATGTGGTATAATATAAGAAATCGGACAGACTTAAAATTTAAATTTGGAGAAGAGATATTATGACTGAAATTATACAGAAGTATTTTCAAGCTTGGATAGATGTAGATATCAAAATAGTAAAAGAAATATTTAGTAACGATATTATTTACAGCGAATGCTATGGTCCTGAATATCACGGATTGTCGCAAATAATTCAATGGTTTGAAGAATGGAATACAAAAGGAAAGGTTCTTGAGTGGACAATTAAGCAAGTTATAGAGCATAATAAATCAGTAATTGTGGAATGGTATTTTAAATGCAATTATGATGGCAACACGGATGGGTTTGATGGAGTTACAATTGCTGACTTTGACAATAATGGTAAGATAATTTCTTTACGTGAATTTCAATCAAAAGCAGAACATTATTTTCCGTATGGGGAATAATATAAAGCCAATTTATTGAACAGTTTATATTTACTGCCGTATTCGAAAATTCCCGAATACGGCTTTTCCGTTGTTCTCTATCCTCGGCAGTATTGCCGATTACCATTCAAGGGGTTTGGGTTCTCCCAAGTGTTTTTTTGTATTTGTCTGAACTGACGATTTTCGGAGAAAAGAGGAGAGTGTATAGACAAATGCTATGCTTGCTCTCAACGGGAACTTAAAATAAAGCTTGATGACTTTTTCAAAAGAAAAAAATTCTATTGCTTCTAAAAGATATTGACAAGCGAATCAGTATTTGCTATAATAAAGGTGACCAATCGGTCACCTTTATATTTCTATGGAGGGCACAATGGAAAACTCAACTAAAAACAGAATACTCGATGAAGCGCTGATAATGTTTGCCGAGAACGGCTATAAGGGTACAAATCTACGTGACCTTGCGTCACAGCTTGGTTTAAGCAAATCTGCATTATATAAGCACTACAAGAGCAAAGAGGATATATGGAACTGTCTGCTTGACAGAATGGAAAGCTATTACGCAGAGCGTTTCGGCTCGGAGGCTAACCTCCCGCTGCAACCAAAATCCTGTGAAGAACTGCTCACACTTACAGTAAATATGCTCCGATTTACTGTTAATGACCCGAAAATAATTCTTACAAGAAAGCTGCTATTAACCGAACAATTTCA
>JAFSEU010000008.1 GCA_017435565.1 Oscillospiraceae bacterium
GTTAAACCACAAATATTTCCGCTATCTGAACTTAGCGGAACTTATCGAAACTACAAAAGATTAGTTAATGGGTGAAATCGGAGGTTATCTCAAGTGAGCTTAACTTATCTTGAGTATTCACGAGAAATCCCCACGATGAAGCCTCTTGATTGAGAAAATGTCGTAAAACAGCTGGTTTTCTATGACAGAACAACAATACACCCTATGACCGTAAAAAAGCCATAGGGTGTATTTGTGTATCGGATACGATTATTATTTTTTAAATATGCTTTTTATTCTGTCAAACAATGAAGGTTTTGTTCTGCTGTTTTTGCTCCAGATAAGGTCTGAATCAAGCGGAGTACCCTCATTAAGATACGATAAAAAGGCAAAATCAAAACTTTCCCAAGAAATTATGCCTTCTTCAGCCAAAGAATGATAGTCATCAAGATAAAACATACTTCCCCATGAATCAATGTTAAAATCTACGGTGTTGCAGTGATTGACTGCAAATCGATACATGTACGCAACGGTTTCTTCCTTATTAAGCCGATTGGAATTATAAGCATCTTTAAGAAATATGCGCAATTTCTCGCAAACAATACTCTCGTCAAAATCCTGCTCTGCGCAGTAATTGTGCAGGCAGGAAATTGTTTTGTTGATGTCCGATCCGCATAAAGACAGATTTAATACGATATCACTTAAGGGGTTCTCTGCTTCCAGATACCCGTCCAACCATTCGTCGTATCCATCTCTGAATCCGGATGTTAATAGTATTTTGAAATAATAAGCATCTTCACGGTTCAAATCGCTCACCTGTTACCTACGAATATTACAGAATAAAACTTATGAATTTTAAATGATATATCGCCTGACAGCGATATGATATACGGCAGGCCGCATGATATACTTGCTCCGCAAGCGTGATATAATATCCGTTCCTTCATATGCCAAAGCCATATTTCACACGCATAGCGTATTTCACAAATCGCGCAAGGGTTCTTTTCTGTGAAAGAGTAGCATAAGTAAGGGCAAAACCGACTAAAAGTATGGTGCGCTTTCTGTTCGACAAATTGGAATTTGTTTAGCTATTAAATTGGCATTCAGATTGAATACACTGATTATTCAAGTGTGACCGAGAACAAATAATATTGGCTATCTCCATCTTTAAACCTAATTTATCTTCGGTGAATTTTACTGCTTCAATAATGGCAAGGTATGAATCTCTTTTGCAACAACGAGGACCACCATTTTTACTAATGGAATCCAATGCTCTTGCCGTCATTTGGTTAGAAAGTCCCCAAGCCTCTTTTGCCAACGGTGTTGATTTTAATGCAATGGAAATATACATTCCTGTACTGATACCTGCACCACAGGCTCCCCAGAAGCCACAAGCACCACCAGGCACTTGCTTTCCTCTCTTTTGCATTTCATACAGTGCGTTTTTTAAGTTAATATCTCCGCCTGCATTTTTATATGCAGTCAGCAGTGCAGAACCAACCATTGTATGATGTTCCGGGCCATGCATATGACAAGATGGCATAGACATCATTTTTTCCAAAATCTCAATGGGGTTTTTAGAATTACTATTAAAGCATATTGAAATGATTTCATCCATTCCGCTTGTATGGCACTCATCACAAACGAAATGACCGTTAACACATCTTGTTTTGCTGCTTTGCTTTTTATGGCAAAGTTCACACTCCGTTACTTCATCTGTGTCAATGTATTCAAGCGGTGCTTTACAAATCAAACATTCTTCGTTCATTCAAATCACCTCGTCAAATTCTTATTTATCGAACAGATTATACCACGATTTACTGCGTACTGCATATTTCAATATATTTCAATGAAATCCCGCAAGGGATTTATTTCGTTGAAAAGAACCCACACTTGTCGTAGACAAATGTGGGTTCTTTTCGTGGTGCCGGTGGCGGGGGTCGAACCCGCACCCTGTCGCCAGGACCGGATTTTGAGTCCGGCACGTCTGCCAATTCCATCACACCGGCGATACCAATGATTATTTTATCACAAGTTTTGAAACTTGTCAAGAGTGTAATTTTTTAAAAACGCTTTTCAGACGAAATTTTACACTCGTTTGCATAAATAAATTTAAAAAACTTGTAGCAAATCCGAATTTGTGCGCATAATATGATAAAAAATCAAAAAGGAGATTTTGCTATGCGTTTGTTCTTAGGCGGCGTAACGCCAAACGGTTTTAAAAACGAATTTGACGCAAACATAAAGCGCAGCGATTTGTACGGTTATATCCTCAAAGGCGGACCCGGAACGGGCAAATCGACATTGATGAAAAGGCTTGCACAGGAATGCGGCGAATGTGATGTGTACTGCTGCTCGTCTGACTTGAATTCAATCGATGCGGTCGTGTTTCCCGAAAAAGGAATTTATGTCGCCGACGGAACGGCACCGCACGTTATGGAACCTCGATATCCTGCGCTCAGCGGCGAATATATCAATCTGGGTGAGTTTTGGGACGAAACGAAAATCCGTCCGCACAAGGACGCGCTTGAATACTGCTTTTGTGAAAATGCTGCGTTTCATAAGCGTGCGGCAAGGTTTGTTTCTGCCTGCGGTGAGCTTTTCGGCGGACTTTATGATTATTCGGCAGGCTGTGTTCTTGAAGAAAAGCTTGATGCGTTTGTACAGCGGTTTTCGAGAAAGACCTTCGGCAAGCCTCTTGACGTTGAAGGTTGTGTTGAGAATCGTCAGCTTTCTGCGATTACGTCGCAGGGCTATGTGACTCAGGAAATCGACAGCGAGTATACGGTAATTGCCGTTTGCGATGATTACTTTGCCGTTTCGGGAATGATACTGAGGGGCATTTGCGCTCAGGCGCTTTCGCGCGGGCTGAATGTTTATCTTTCGCATTGCCGTCTTGTTCCGTCAAATCCGATTGAAGCGCTTCTTATTCCTCAAAAAAAGCTGGCATTTGTCAGCGAAAACTTTTTGAATAAACTACATTATGACTGCCTGAAGAGAATCAACGGAATGCGTTTTTATGACACAAAAAAGCTTTTTGAGAAAAAGCAGAAGCTCTCGTTTGACAAATCGGCAGGGCTGGAGCTGTGCTCAGAGGCGGCAAATTCAATTGCTCAAGCACTTAAGGTTCACGACGAAATCGAAAAATATTATATCGGTGCAATGGATTTTTCCAAGCTTGACGGTGTTTATAATAAAATTCTCAGCGCATTAAAATAAACATAAGGCACGGCAGAGTAAAGAATACTTCGCCGTGCCTTTTTATTATTCTGCTCTGAGTGTTACACATACGATTTCGGGTCGGTTGAAAATGCGTAAAGGGAAACCGCTGTTGCCGATGCCTCTGGATATGTATTCGGTAAGGTTGTCGGATTCGTGGACGCCTGCGGTGTATTTCGGGAGAATTCCCTGGTCGGGTGCGTAAAGCCCTTGCGTGAACGGCAGACGTATCTGGCCGCCGTGTGCGTGACCGCAAAATACCATATCAGCGCCGCATTCGCTGTAATAATCAATTTCCTCGGGATTGTGTGAGAGCAGAACCGAGATGGAATTTTCATCGGTCTGTGCCATAAGACTTTCAAGGACGTTGCTTTGCAGCGAATCATAATCAAGCCCGACAATCTGTATTGCAGCATCGCCTTTTTTTATTTCGGCGATTTCGTCCTCAAGAACGTTCACACCTGCGTCAAGCATTGTTTTTCTTATTATTTCGTATTCGTCGCTGCTTCTCTCGTGGTTCCCTGTGACGTAATATACAGGAGCAATTTCAACGGCGCCGATGACAAGCTCCTGCGAATTTTCATAGCCTTTGAAATTTTGGTCGATGATGTCACCCGTGATAACAATAATGTCGGGTGAAAGCTCGGAAACAATATTCAGAATGTTTTTCTGATTCTCTCCGCAGTACTTGTTGTGATAATCGGAAAGCTGAACGATTCTGAAGCCGTCGAATTCTTTTGCGACCTTTGAGCTTGTGTATTCATATTCGCTGACGGTAATGTCGTTGTTCTGCCAATAGGCAAAAACGCCGAACAGAATAACCGATATAAGGAGAATTATGCGTTTTTTCGCTTTTTTGGTAAGGTTGATTTTCATTGCTTTATAAATCGCTCACTTCTGTATGGGAATAGGTTGGTTTGTTTTTACAATATATGACGCAAAAAATGCATTCATAACAAATCAATTATACTTGCGGCAGAAAAAATTGTCAACACAGTGCTGTGAAAATATAAATTTCCTGTTGAAAAAAGGTAAAAGTTATGGTATTATATAGTGTATATATTTTTTTGCATGGTTTAAAAAATTACAAAAGGGGATATATAGATGAAAAGAGTTAACGGTGCAATGATAGCCTTTGGTGCAATATTTGCAGGTGTAGGTCTGCTGTTTTTTTGTATCGGCGCGTGGATAGGTTTTTTCCTTGACCCGAATGCGCCGGGCGTTACGGTAAACGGCGACCAGAAAGCAATGGGCATATTCTTTATGCTTTTTTCCAGCATTTTTATTGCTATTGGCGTGTGGCAGATTGTAAAGCAAATTAAACAGGCTGCAAAGGGCAAGCGCCTGCTTGAAGAAGGCACGCTCTATTGGGCTGAGGTTTCGAATGTTCTGCAGGATACATCTGTTACAATCAACGGAAGAAATCCTTCCTATATTGAGTGCTGGTGCACTGATAATATGGGGCTTTGCCGCAATTTCAAAAGCAATTCTCAGATGAGCCTGCCTTCAATGCTCAGCTTCGGTTCAAGGGTTGCTGTATACGTCAATCCTGAAGATGATGAGGATTATTTTGTTGATTTAAGTCAGTTCACACCTGCGCAGGTTAATATGAATATGCAGTACGGGCAGAATAATTACGATCAAAGCAACACAAACTACCCGAATTATCCCAATTTTTAAAGGAGAGTAACAAAATTTGGCAAACGATAAAATCAGGAATTTTTGTATTATCGCTCATATTGACCACGGCAAATCAACCCTTGCCGACAGACTTCTGGAAGAAACCTCAACTGTTGCCGCAAGGGATATGGAAGAACAATTGCTTGACAATATGGATATTGAGCGTGAAAGAGGCATAACGATAAAGGCCCGTGCCGTGCGCCTTGTTTATAATGCTGATGACGGCGAAGAATATATATTCAATCTTATAGATACGCCCGGTCATGTTGACTTCAACTATGAAGTTTCACGTTCACTGGCTGCGTGCGAAGGTGCAATTCTTGTTGTTGATGCTTCGCAGGGTATTGAGGCTCAGACTCTGGCAAATACCTATCTTGCAATCGAGCACGACCTTGAAGTTCTGCCCGTTGTAAATAAGATAGACCTGCCTTCGGCAAATCCCGAAAGCGTTTGTGAAGAGATTGAAAATATCATTGGCATTCCCGCAATGGATGCACCCAGAATTTCGGCAAAAACAGGCCTTAATATAAAGCAGGTTTTAGAGCGTGTTGTATGCGATGTTCCGCCTCCGCAGGGCGATGAAACAGCACCTCTGAAGGCGCTTATCTTCGACAGCTATTATGATGCATATAAGGGCGTTATAATTTATGTAAGAGTCAAGGAAGGCACCGTAAAGGTTGGCGATACCATAAGACTTATGGCTACAAATGCTGAATTTACAGTTGTTGAAGCAGGCTTTATGACCGCATCCGACCTTGTTAACAAGGGCAGCCTTTGTGCGGGCGAGGTAGGATACATTGCCGCTTCAATCAAAAACATTGCCGATACAAGAGTGGGCGATACCGTAACTCTGGCAGAAAATCCCTGTGATGAGCCGCTTGGTGGATACCGCAAGGTAAACCCGATGGTTTTCTCGGGTATATATCCTGCTGATGGCGCAAAATACGGAGATTTGAGAGAAGCCCTTGAAAAGCTGCAGCTTAACGATGCTTCTCTTTCATTTGAACCCGAAACCTCAACAGCGCTTGGCTTTGGCTATCGCTGCGGATTTTTGGGTCTGCTTCATATGGAAATTATTCAGGAGCGCTTGGAGCGTGAATATAATCTTGATCTTATCACAACAGCACCTTCTGTTATATATAAAGTTTTAATGACAAGCGGCGAAGAGATCTATATCGATAATCCGCTTAATTTCCCCGACCCTGCGCTTATAGATACAGCGATGGAGCCTATGGTAAAGGCAGAAATTCTTTCGCCTTCTGACTTTGTGGGAAATATTATGGAGCTTTGTCAGGAAAGACGAGGCGTTTTCAAGGATATGCAATACCTGGATGAAACAAGAGTTGCCATTCACTATGAATTGCCCTTGAACGAAATTGTTTATGACTTTTTCGATGCTTTAAAATCAAAAACAAAAGGCTATGCTTCGTTTGATTATGAGCTCTTAGGATATGTTCCCTCAAAGCTTGTCAAGCTTGATATTCTGCTAAACGGCGATGTTGTCGATGCACTTTCATTCATCGTTCACACCGATAAGGCATATGGCAGAGCAAGAAAGATTGTTGAAAAGCTCAAAGAAAATATTCCGCGTCAGCTGTTTGAAATTCCCGTTCAGGCGGCAATCGGCGGAAAGATTATTGCACGAGAAACCGTTAAGGCAATGCGCAAGGATGTTCTTGCAAAGTGCTACGGCGGCGATATAACAAGAAAGAAAAAACTGCTTGAAAAGCAGAAGGAAGGCAAGAAGCGTATGCGCTCGCTGGGAACGGTCGAGGTTCCGCAGGAAGCGTTTATGAGCGTTTTGAAGCTCGACGAGTAAGGGTGGTTTTATGAAAAAGGACGAACTCAGAGAGCTTCGTGCTCAGCGTGCATTGGAGCAAAGGGACGAACTGCCGCCTGTTAACGAAGGCAAATCAATGGCTTTTTCTGCGTTTGCGGTTTTCATAATCAGTCTGGGCTTTCAGATTCTGCACTGGTATCTTTATGAAATGCTGCAGTTTGATATGTCACTGCTCAGCCTCACACCGTTGATTCTGGTACTGGGATATTATGTTGTCATAAAGGACGCAGGCGTCGGGCACACACTGCCTAAGCGTTTTATATTCAAATTCGGTTGCATAGCACCGCTTGTGCTCGGAATAATCGTCAGCATAATATGCTATTTTAACGATCCGAATCTAAGCATTTTTATCGGAACGGAGAGCGACTCGGACACAAAGCTTAAAATAATTCTTGCGTTGTATTCGTTCAGAGTGGCGCTTACCTCACTTTATCTCACAATCGGAGCGCTTGTGATTTATGCGTTTTCAAAGCTGAGTTCATAATGAACGTTGTCGCTTTGTGTCATAATATTTACAATATCTGCAAGAAATAAGCGATTTTCGTGGTTATAATATAATAAAATGCACACAAAAATATTAATGTGTGCGTATATAAACATCTGGAGGAAAAAATTATGTCAAAAGAATTTATTGTAGAAACCTCTGCAAGGCACATTCATGTTTCACAGGCCGATCTTGAAACGCTTTTCGGCAAAGGTGCAACCCTTACACACAAGAAGGACCTTTCACAGCCCGGTCAGTTTGCATGCGAAGAAAGAGTAACTATCGTAGGACCTAAGAAAGAGCTTGCAGGCGTTTCGATTCTCGGACCCGTTCGTCCCGTAACTCAGGTTGAGCTTTCAGCAACAGATGCACGTTCAATCGGCGTTGCAGCACCCATAAGAGAATCCGGCGACGTTGAAAACTCTGCCCCCTGCAAAATTATCGGCCCCTGCGGCGAGGTTGAGATTTCTCAGGGAGTTATCGTTGCTAAAAGACATATCCACCTTACACCTGCTGATGCGCAGGAGCTTGGCGTTGTGGACAAGGAAGTTGTATGGGTAAGGGTTGATTCTGCCGACAGAAAGATTATTTTCGGCGATGTTGTATGTCGTGTTCACGAAAATTTTGCAAGAGCAATGCACATCGATACAGATGAATCAAACGCTGTTTGCGCTGCAAGAGATGCAGTCGGCACAATTGTTAAGGTTGACTAAGAATAATACATAAAAATACGCCGTGAAGGGAATGCTTTACGGCGTAAATTTATAACTCAAAGGAGCTGTATGTATATGGAAAACCGCAAACTCAGTATGCTTATGGACTTTTACGAGCTGACAATGGCAAACGGTTTTTTTGAAAACAATAAGGCGCACGAAATTGTGTATTTTGATATGTTTTTCAGAAGGAATCCCGACGGCGGCGGCTTTGCCATCTGCGCAGGATTAGAACAGGTTATTGAATACATTGAAAATCTTGAATTTACGCATGAGGATATAGAATTCTTACGTTCAAAGCAGATGTTTTCCGAAGAATTCCTCTGCTATCTTGCAGATTTCAAATTCACCTGCGATGTCTGGGCTGTTCCTGAAGGCACTCCTGTTTTTCCAAACGAGCCTTTAGTTACCGTGCGCGGCGAGGCTGTGCAGGCACAGCTTCTGGAAACAATGCTTCTCTTGACGATAAATCATCAATCACTTGTTGCGACAAAGGCAAACAGGATAGTCAGAGCAGCCAAGGGCAGACCTGTTATGGAATTCGGCTCAAGACGTGCGCAGGGCTGGGATGGCGCTGTATACGGTGCAAGGGCGGCGTATATCGGCGGATGCGTTGGCACTGCCTGCGCTGTGTGCGAGCAGAAATTCGGCATTAAGGCGCTGGGAACAATGGCGCATAGCTGGGTTCAGCTTTTTCCGACCGAGCTTGAAGCATTCAGGGCTTACGCAAAGGCATATCCCGATTCGTGCACGCTCCTTGTCGATACCTACAACACCTTAAAATCGGGCGTGCCCAATGCCATTACCGTATTCAATGAGCTGAAAGCTATGGGCAAAACCAATTTCGGTATAAGAATAGACAGTGGTGATATAACCTATCTTTCCAACAAGGCACGAAAAATGCTTGATGACGCAGGCCTTGAGGAATGCAAAATCGTTGTTTCTAATTCGCTGGATGAATATATCATCAACGACCTTATTTTGCAGGGCGCCAGTGTTGATAGCTTCGGCGTGGGCGAAAGACTGATAACCAGCAGCAGCGAGCCTGTTTTCGGCGGCGTATACAAGCTGGTTGCCGTTGAAGAAAAGGGCGGAATAATCCCCAGAATCAAGCTTTCGGACAATGCGGCAAAAATCACCAACCCCGCATATAAAGAGGTTTGGCGACTTTTTGATAACGAAACAGGCAAAGCGCTTGCCGATGTTTTAACCGTTGCGGGAGAAAAAATTGACGACACAAAGCCCTATGAAATTTTCGACCCCGAATACATCTATAAACGCAAGGTGCTGACTGATTTTACAGCCAAAAAGCTGCTTGTGCCCATTTTTGAAAAAGGAAAATGTGTTTATGAAAGGCCCGATGTTTCGCAGATTCGTGCTTACAGCGAAAAAGCGCTTGAAACCATCTGGAAGGAAGTAAAGCGCTTTGAAAATCCGCATAAATATTATGTCGATTTGTCGCAGAAGCTGTGGGATATAAAACAGCATATGCTTATGGGAAAAACAATAAGATAAAAAAATAACTGCCTTCGGAAATTCCGAGGGCAGTTTTGTGTTTCTTGTGAAAGTTTAATCATCGTAGGAGTATAGCCATTTGTTTTCGTCAGAGTATGTCCATTCGTCAATCACAAGATATCCACCTTTAAAGTACCAGTCTTTGCCATATTCGTAGTATTCGCCGGCGAGTTTTAGCGTTTTATCATCAAGTAATTCCCAAAATCTCGAATAGCTTTCTTCAAAAGGAAGATTGTCGAAACAATATACTTTGTCTCTGGAAGTTCCATAACCACACCATATTTCACATTCTTCGTTGCTGCGAAATTTTAGTATTTTTGCATCGTAGTGATAATAATTTGTATCATAAAAGCTATATTCTCCTACCTGTATATATTCCTCTTTAGGTTCTGAATACCACGTTGAATCGGTCAACCTCTTTTCAAGATATTCTACAGAGTTGAAATAGCGTATGGCGGCAATTGAAACAACTGCAATTGCTGCAGCTATCGCATATTTTGCCTTTTTGGGAAGTTTGGATTTTTTCATGAGTGTGTTGTCGGTTGGCTCGATTCTTTCGCCGCACTTAACGCAAAAATTTGTTTCTTCGGCATATTCTGCACCGCATTTTTTACATAACATAATAAACTGCTCCTTTTTAATATAGTGTGAATATTAAACCTGTGATACATAATACAGAATTATCCGGATATATATGTCTATATAAGTATATATCCAATTAAAAGAATTGTCAAGAGGATATATATTTATTAGAATATATTTAAGGAGTGATGTTAGTGGTAAGAATGACTCTTGATAAGGCTTTGGAAAATAGCGGCATAAGCAGATATGAATTGGCAAAGCGTACAGGAATACAATATCAGATAATTGATAATTATTATAAAAATCGTGTTAAAAGATATGATAGCTATGTATTGGATAGAATTTGTGATGCGCTTGATTGCGATATAGCTGATATAATTGAGCATAAAAAATAACTGCCTTCGGAAAATTCCGAGGGCAGTTTTGTGTTTGCTCTTTGCTTTAATTTATCCGACGTTGTAATTAAGCTGACCGCAGGTGTCCATTGTGGTTGAGGGGGTAATATCAACAAATTCAAGAACCTCTGCGTCGAAGAGAACGATGAAGTCAAAGCTTGTGCATACATCAACATTTGCAAGCTTGAATGTAAGGGAAACTTCATCACCTGTGTTTGCTCCCTTTGTGTCAATAACGATTGCTGCTCCTTCGGGGGTTGCAGCGGCAGCGTCAGCACCGCCTATATCAACACCGCCTGCAACGACTTCGACATTGATGTTCTGGAAGGAAGCGTCGGAAACAACGATGTCTCCGCCGATTGTAACTTCGTTCAGGCCGCTTGCATCACCGAGAACCTTGAATTTTGCTGTAAACAAATCAGTATCTCCGGGTGCGTCTGCTGTTGATGTCCATACAACTGTAACTTTTCCGCTGCTGTCGAGTACCTCACTGGCGCTGCTGTTTGAAGATGAGCTGTCAGCTGTGCTGTTCTGGCTGTTGCTTTCGGGCAAAACGTCGGATGAGGAAGAGCCGGATACATCGGAAGATGAAGAAGAATCAGCGCTTCTGTCACCGCAGGAAGGCAGCGAAATTGCTGCGGCTGTGCAAACGGAAAGTGAAATGATGAGGCTTAAAATACGGTTTTTCATTTTGTTTTACTCCTTGATTTGTTATAATTATTTGGAATCGTATTCCAATTTGGTCACAATTATTATATAGCAAAAAGCGGTCTGTGTCAAGCAAAAGGTGAATATGCAAAGGTTTTTGTCAAAACGTTTCGTTTCGTGTGATTTGAATACAGAAGAATATTCAATAATCATATATGAAGGATTGCACAGATATCAAAGTGTTTTTGCAAAATGTACAACTTGACTCCTGCACGGAGTGCGAATTTGCACCTTTATTACGAATTGTTCCCGAATCTATTGACTTTTCAGATGTTGTGTAGTATAATTCTATAATGTATCGTTGTATGGTGGGAACCTATGTAAGCACAATAGTATAGCACACAAACGTGACGCTGTCAAGTGCTTTTTCAAATTTTTTCACCTGCGGCATTAAAATACAATAATCAGCGCGAAGGCAGCATTCGTGCATTCTTTGCGCTTTATGAACATCGAGGAGGAAAAGCCTATGGTTAATGTTAAAAGCGTAACACTCGGCAAGAACGAACGCAAATCGTTCGGAAAAATTTCCGAAGTCCTTGAGATGCCAAATCTTATCGAGGTTCAGAAGAACTCGTATAAATGGTTTGTCGAGGAGGGACTCAAGGAGGTATTCCGTGACGTTGCCGCAATTACCGATTATAACGGTAATATGGTGCTCAACTTTGTGGATTACCGCATTGACAACACCCCTAAGTATTCGGTTGCCGAATGTAAAGAGCGTGATGTAACTTACGCCGCACCCTTGAGAGTTAAGGTAACACTCTGGAACAAGGAAACGGGCGATGTAAAGGAAAGCGAAGTGTTTATGGGCGATTTCCCGCTTATGACCGAAAGCGGAACCTTTGTCATCAACGGTGCGGAGCGTGTTATTGTATCACAGCTGGTGCGTTCTCCCGGCGTATATTATTCTATTGAAAAGGACAAGACAGGAAAGGATCTGTTCCATTCCACAGTCATTCCGAACAGGGGCGCATGGCTTGAATATGAGCTTGACTCCAATGATATTGCATATGTCAGAATTGATAAAAACCGCAAAATTCCGCTGACAACCTTCATCAGAGCTTTGGGCTGCGGCACGGACGAGGAGATTGCTGAGCTTTTCGGCAACGACTATCGTCTTAATCAGACTATATTGCAGAAGGACGCAACCAAGAACAACTCCGAGGCGCTTCTTGATGTATACAAGAAGCTCCGTCCCGGCGAGCCTCCGACGGTTGAATCTGCTGTAACCCATATCGACAACCTGTTTTTTGACGCAAGAAGATACGACCTTTCGCGCTTTGGCCGCTATAAATATAACAAGAAGCTCGGCATTGCTTCACGTATTGAGGGAAGGGTTCTTGCACAGCCCCTTGTAAATGCTCTTACAGGCGAAATTCTTGCAGACGCGGGCGACTTTATTACAGCACAAAAGGCTGCCGAAATTGAGCAGGCAGGCGTTTATGAGGCATATATCAACGTTGAAACAAGAGAAACATATATCAACGCCGCAGGCGAGCTTTCAACCAAGACCGAGGAGAAAATCGTCAAGGTAATCGGTAACGGTATGGTTGATATTGCAGGCTATGTTGATATCGATGTTGCACAGTACGGCATAAACGAAAAAGTTTCGTTCAAGGTTCTGCAGGATATTCTTGAAAATTCCGCAGACGCTGAAGAAATCGAAGAAAACATCAAGAGAAGAGCAGACGAGCTTGTTCCCAAGCACATTATTCTTGATGATATCTACGCTACAATCAGCTACTTCCTCAACCTCTGCGACGGTGTGGGAACAGTTGACGATATAGACCATCTCGGAAACAGACGTATCCGCTCTGTTGGTGAGCTTTTGCAGAACCAGTTCAGAATCGGTTTTTCGAGAATGGAAAGAGTTATCCGTGAAAGAATGAACATCCAGTCACAGGAGCTTGACACAATCACACCTCAGGCACTTGTGAATATCCGCCCGATTACAGCGGTTATCAAGGAATTCTTCGGTTCTTCACCGCTTTCACAGTTCATGGACCAGACAAACCCCTTGGCTGAGCTTACTCACAAGAGACGTCTTTCGGCTCTCGGTCCCGGCGGTCTTTCCCGTGACCGTGCAGGCTTCGAGGTGCGTGACGTACACTACAGCCACTATGGAAGAATGTGTCCTATCGAAACTCCTGAAGGTCCTAACATCGGTCTTATCTCATATCTTGCAACATTTGCAAGAATCAATGAATACGGCTTTATTGAAGCTCCCTACCGCAAGGTAGACAAGGCAACAGGCAGAGTTACCGACGAGGTTGTGTATATGACAGCCGATGTAGAAGACAGATACATTGTTGCACAGGGTAACGAGCCTTTGACAGAGGATGGAAAATTTGCAAGAGCAAAGGTAAACGCACGTCATCTTGACCAGTTCCTTGAAATTGAACCTGAAAAGGTTGACTTTATGGACGTATCTCCCAAGATGGTAGTTTCTGTTGCAACTGCTATGATTCCCTTCCTTGAAAACGACGACGCAAACCGTGCGCTTATGGGCTCGAACATGCAGAGACAGGCAGTTCCGCTTCTCAAGACAGAGCGCCCCTATGTCGGCACGGGTATGGAATATAAGGCGGCCGTTGACTCGGGCGTGTGCGTTGTTTCAAAGCACAGCGGTGTTGTTGAAAGCGTTAATGCCGATGAGGTTGTCATCAAGGATGAAAACCATGTTGAGCATACCTACAAGCTCACAAAGTTCAAGAGAAGCAACCAGGGTACCTGCGTAAACCAGAGACCTATTGTTGAAAAGGGCGAGACCGTTAAGGTCGGCCAGGTTCTTGCAGATGGTCCTGCAACTGCAGGCGGTGAAATTTCGCTCGGTAAGAATGCCCTTGTCGGCTTTATGACATGGGAAGGCTACAACTACGAGGACGCTGTTCTGCTTAACGAAAAGGTTGTTAAGGAAGACACGTTCACCTCGATTCATATTGAAGAATACGAAATTGAAGCAAGAGATACAAAGCTCGGCGCTGAGGAAATCACAAGAGATATCCCCAATGTCGGCGAAGATGCTCTGAAGGACCTTGACGAAAACGGTATTATCCGCATCGGTGCTGAGGTTCGTTCGGGCGATATTCTTGTCGGCAAGGTAACACCCAAGGGTGAAACCGAGCTTACCGCCGAAGAAAGACTGCTTAGAGCTATTTTCGGCGAAAAGGCAAGAGAAGTAAGGGACAATTCGCTCAAGGTTCCTCACGGTGAAGCGGGCGTAATTGTTGATGTAAAGATATTTACAAGAGAAAACTGCGATGAACTCGGCCCCGGCGTAAATATGCTGGTAAGATGCTATATTGCTCAGAAGCGTAAGATTTCTGTCGGCGATAAGATGGCGGGCCGTCACGGTAACAAGGGTGTTGTTTCAAGAATTCTTCCTCAGGAGGATATGCCCTTCCTTGAAGACGGTACACCTCTTGATATCGTACTCAACCCTCTCGGCGTACCTTCCCGTATGAACATTGGTCAGGTACTTGAGGTTCACCTTGGTATGGCTGCAAAGGCTCTCGGATATCACATTATGACACCTGTATTTGACGGTGCTCACGAAGGCGATATCAGAGAATGGCTCAAGGCGGCAGGCGAAAAGCTCGAAAACGACAACGACCCCGATGCACTTTTCCACGGTGTAAAATTCAACGAAACAGGTAAGTTTAAGCTTTATGACGGCAGAACGGGCGAACCTTTCGATAACCCCGTAACCGTTGGATATATGTACTATCTCAAGCTGCATCACCTTGTTGATGATAAGATTCACGCTCGTTCTGTAGGTCCTTACTCGCTGGTAACACAGCAGCCTCTTGGCGGTAAGGCACAGTTCGGCGGTCAGCGTTTCGGTGAGATGGAAGTCTGGGCGCTTGAAGCATACGGCGCAGCTTATACCTTGCAGGAAATTCTTACCGTCAAGTCCGACGATACAAACGGCCGTGTTCTTACCTATGAAGCAATCGTCAAGGGTCAGAACGTTCCCAAACCGGGCGTTCCTGAATCCTTCAAGGTTCTTGTTAAGGAATTGCAGTCGCTCGCTCTCGATGTAAGAGTATATGACGCAAACAACGAAGAAATTGACCTTAAGCAGAATTTTGATGACGATGACAATATCATTCCTCATCCTTCCGATTATGACGATTCCGATATGGAAGACGTAATTGTTGAGGAAGAGCTTGAAGACAGCTATTTCGAGGATTATGACGAGGATGAAGACGGCGAAGCTCTTGATGACGACGTCGATGACGGCGATGAAATGTACGATGATGAGGATGACAGCTTTTAAAGACAAACCCCTAAAAAAGCAAGGTCATAATCATCACTAACAAACAGAATATCCGGCACATCCGAAAGAATTTGTGCCGGATGCAAAATACACAAGGGGGCTTATTCTTAATGGAATTTAACACTTTTGAATCCATAAAAATCGGTCTTGCATCGCCTGAGCAAATCAGAAACTGGAGCTACGGCGTTGTAGAAAGACCCGAAACTATAAATTACAGAACACAGAAACCCGAAAAAGACGGTCTTTTCTGTGAAAAGATTTTTGGACCCACCAAGGACTGGGAATGTCACTGCGGCAAATTCAAGAAAATCCGCTTCAAGGGCAAGGTCTGTGACCGCTGCGGCGTTGAAGTTACACGCGCAAAGGTAAGACGTGAAAGAATGGGACATATCGAGCTTGCTGCTCCGGTTTCCCATATCTGGTATTTCAAGGGCACGCCTTCAAGAATCGGACAGGTGCTTGAAGTTTCGCAGAAGCGCCTTGAGGAAATCCTTTATTTTACAAAATATATCGTAACCGATCCCGGAAATACAGAGCTTGAGAAAAAGCAGCTCCTTACCGAAAAGGAATATATCGACGCTAGAGAAAAATACGGTGACGATTTCAAAGCGGGAATGGGCGCTGAGTCTATCAAGGTTCTTCTTGAAGAATACAGCTGTGACCGTTATGACCTTTTCAGACAGAAGCTTGAAAGACAGAGCAAGCTTAACCTTGACAGACAGCAGAGAGAGCAGTGTGCTAACTGCACAAGCTTTGACTGCAAAAATTGTGAGCTTTGCGCAAACTGTGTTGATGAAGCAGAGTGGAAGAACAACTTAGAGGTTGTTTCCGACGAGCTTAAGGATGAGCTTGACGGACTTGCATCGGGACAGAAGCGTATGAAGCTTCTCAAAAGGCTTGAGATTATTGAATCATTCAGACTTTCGGGAAATAAGCCCGAATGGATGGTTCTTGATGTTGTTCCCGTAATTCCGCCCGAATTGCGTCCTATGGTTATGCTTGACGGCGGCAGATACGCAACAAGTGACCTTAACGACCTTTACAGACGTGTTATCAACAGGAACAACCGTCTTAAGAGAATGCTTGAGCTCGACGCTCCCGACATTATCATCAGAAATGAAAAGCGTATGCTTCAGGAAGCTGTTGACGCACTTATCGACAACGGTCGTCACGGCAGAGCTGTAACAGGCCCTTCAAACAGAGCGCTTAAATCACTTTCCGATATGCTTAAAGGTAAGCAGGGACGTTTCCGTCAGAACCTTCTTGGTAAGCGTGTTGACTACTCCGGACGTTCCGTTATCGTTGTAGGACCTGAGCTTAAAATGTATCAGTGCGGTCTTCCTAAGGAAATGGCACTTGAGCTTTTCAAGCCCTTCGTTCTTAAAAGACTTGTTGATACAAAGGTTATCAATAATATCAAGGGCGCACGCAAAATGGTTGACAGAGCAAGGGATGAAGTCTGGGATGCTCTTGAAAATGTAATCAAGGATCACCCCGTTCTTCTCAACCGTGCTCCTACACTTCACAGACTTGGTATTCAGGCGTTTGAGCCCGTTCTTGTAGAGGGCAGAGCGCTCAAGCTCCATCCGCTTGTTTGTACCGCATATAACGCTGACTTTGACGGCGACCAGATGGCTGTTCATCTGCCGCTTTCTCAGGAAGCACCGGCAGAAGCAAGATTCTTGATGCTTGCCGCAAACAACCTTCTCAAGCCCTCGGACGGACGTCCTGTGGCTGTTCCTACACAGGATATGGTTCTCGGTTCATATTACCTTACAATGCTCAAAGAAGGCGAAAAGGGCGAAGGCAAGGTGTTCAGAGATGTCAACGAAGCTCTGATGGCTTATCAGGAAGGCGTTGTTTCGCTTCACGCTGCCATTAAGGTAAGAATTACAAAGGATATCGGCGGAAGAAAGGTTTCCAAGATTATCGATTGCACTGTCGGCAGACTTATCTTCAACGAAAATATCCCGCAGAACTTAGGCTATGTTGACAGAACAAATTCCGATAAGCAGTTTGATCTTGAGGTTTCGTTCCTTGTCGGCAAAAAGCAGCTTTCAGGCATTATCGAACGCTGCATCAAGATTCACGGCACAACAACAACATCTGAGGTTCTTGATAAGGTAAAGGCCCTCGGATTCAAATATTCAACAAAGGCTGCAATCACAGTTGCTGTCTGCGATGCTGTAATTCCTCCCCAGAAGAAGGAAATTTTAAGCAAAGCCGATGAGCAGATTGACAGCATTACCGAGCTTTACGACAATGGTTATATCTCCTCGGCTGAAAAATCGGCAAAGGTTATTGAGGTTTGGAACAAGGCAACTAACGATGTTACCAGCGCTCTTAAAGCAAACCTTGATAAATACAACCCCATCTTCATGATGGCGGATTCCGGTGCCCGTGGTTCAATCAACCAGATTCGTCAGCTTGCAGGTATGCGTGGACTTATCGCAAACACATCGGGTACAACAATCGAAATCCCGATTCGTGCCAACTACCGTGAAGGCCTTAACATTCTGGAATACTTCATTTCTTCCCGTGGTGCACGTAAGGGTCTTGCTGATACAGCGCTTCGTACCGCTGACTCGGGTTATCTTACAAGACGTCTTGTTGATGTTTCGCAGGATGTTATCATCCGTGCCGAAGACTGCGGCGCTGAGGACGGTATCGAAATTTCCGAAATCACAAGCGGCGGCCAGCTTATTGAAGGTCTTGATGAAAGACTTCTCGGACGTTATCTTGTTGAAGACTTGCGTGATGAAGCAACAGGCGAGCTTATTCTCTCCAAGAACAAGCTTATTACCGAAGCAGATGCACAGAAGGTTGTTGCGGCAGGCGTTAAGGAAATCAAGATCCGTTCGGTTATCCACTGCAAGTGCAAGCAGGGTGTCTGCGCTAAGTGCTATGGTGCAAACCTTGCAAACGGCAACCTTGTTTCTGTTGGCGAAGCAGTTGGTATCATCGCTGCTCAGTCCATCGGTGAGCCCGGTACACAGCTTACAATGAGAACGTTCCACACAGGTGGTATCGCTTCTGCAGAGGACATCACACAGGGTCTTCCCCGTGTTGAAGAGCTCTTTGAAAGCCGCAAGCCCAAAAAGGCTGCAACTATCGCAAGAACTTCAGGTAAAATCCGCATAGAGGAAGTTAAGAAGGCTAAGAACGTATACATCATCAACGAAGAAACAGGAGAAGAAGATGTATATGTACTTTATGATAAGCTCAAGGTCAAGGACGGCGATGTAATCGCTAAGGGTCACAGACTTACCGAAGGTAATATCTATCCCGTTGATATTCTCAACGTTCTCGGACCTAAGGCTGTTCAGGATTATATCATCAAGGAAGTCCAGAAGGTTTACAGACTTCAGGGTGTTGATATCAACGATAAGCACATTGAAGTTATCGTAAGACAGATGCTCAGAAAGATCAAGGTTGAAGATTCCGGATCGAGTTATCTGCTGCCTGCAAGCCTTGTTGATAAGAAGGAAATCGACGAAATCAATGCTCAGCTTTGCGAGCGTATGGAAAACGGTGAGGAGAACATCCGCCTTATTACCACAAGCCCCGTATTGCAGGGTATCACAAAGGCTTCGTCAAGCTCTGAAAGCTTCCTTTCCGCTGCTTCCTTCCAGGAAACAACAAAGGCACTCACCGACGCTGCAATCAAGGGCAAGAGCGATATGCTTCTTGGACTTAAAGAAAATGTTATTATCGGTAAGCTCGTTCCTGCGGGTACCGGTATGGACGTTTACAACAAGGTTGAAATCGTCAAGAATGAAACACTTGCTGATCAGCAGCATATCGGCTGAAAATAGTTAAAATTATCAGCGCCGCATTGCGTTTTTTGATGCGGCGCTGAGGCTGTTTCTGAATATATGCATATTTTTATGCAAATATTCAGGTTTTGATGAATATATTCACTGAATATATGAATATTTATGCGTGATATTGCAAAATTTAAGAATAAATATTCAAATTGGGGTTGACAAACCCGAAAAAGGCGAGTATAATAAGCCTTGAGATACTCAAAAAACGCTTATTTGCGTCAATATTTATTATAAAGGAGAAATTTGTTATGGCAAAGGAAATCAAAAAAGTTGTTCTTGCATATTCGGGCGGACTTGATACATCAATTATCATTCCGTGGCTTAAGGAAAACTACAACAACTGTGAGGTAATCGCTGTATCCGGTGACGTAGGTCAGGGAACAGAGCTTGACGGCCTTGAAGAAAAGGCTATCAAGACAGGCGCTTCAAAGCTTTATATCGAGGATCTTACTGACGAATTCATCGATGATTATGTATTCCCCACAATGAAGGCAGGCGCTGTTTATGAGGGCAAATACCTTCTCGGAACATCCTTTGCACGTCCTATCATCGCTAAGAGAATTGTTGAAATTGCAAAGGCAGAGGGCGCTGACGCTATCTGCCACGGCTGCACAGGCAAGGGTAATGACCAGGTTCGTTTTGAGCTTACAATCAAGGCTTTTGCGCCCGATATGGAAATCATCGCTCCCTGGAGAACATGGGATATCAAGTCCCGTGATGAGGAAATTGACTACGCAGAGGCACACAATATTCCTCTCAAGATAAACCGCGAAACAAACTATTCAAAGGATAAGAACCTCTGGCATATCTCTCACGAGGGTCTTGATCTTGAAAGCCCTGCTAATGAACCGCAGTATAATAAAGAAGGCTTCCTTGAACTCGGCGTTTCTCCCGAGCAGGCACCCGATGTTCCTACATATGTTACAATCAGCTTTGAAAAGGGTATTCCCGTTGCAATTGACGGCGTCAAGATGAAGGGCAGCGACGTTGTAAGAAAGCTCAACGAGCTTGGCGGCGCAAACGGCATCGGTATTGCAGATATCGTCGAAAACCGTCTTGTAGGTATGAAGTCCCGTGGTGTTTACGAAACACCCGGCGGTACAATTCTTTATTACGCACACGATGCACTCGAAACACTCTGTCTTGACAAGGCTACCATGAGAGTAAAGCAGCAGCTTGCTCCCATCTATGCTGATATGGTCTATAACGGACAGTGGTTCACACCTGTTCGTGAAGCGCTTGACGCTTTTGTTGACAAGACTCAGGAAACTGTTACAGGCGAAGTCAAGCTCAAGCTCTACAAGGGCAACATTATCACAGCTTCGCTCACATCTCCCTATACTCTTTATGATGAAGAGGTTGCAACCTTCGATGAGGACGAGGTTTACGACCAGAATGACAGCGCAGGCTTCATCAATCTCTTCGGTCTTCCCATCAAGGTAAAGGCAAAGCTTGACGAAAAGAGAAACAACGGTTAAAGCAGGTGATTTTTTATGGATAATAAGAATCAGAATACTCATTTGTATATAGTTGCTGCAGTATTTATCATAGTCGGTGCGGTTTTCCTTTTCAGAAGTCTGAAGGATAAGGCGCTTGTCGAGGATGAAGGCTTTACGGACTTCAATGAGCTTTCTTATACCGAGCTTGAGGACGGAATGTTGGTCGAAGGTGAATTTATTGAAGCCTATGACCCTTTTGCCGAAACCTATGAAACCCGCTACGGTATAAGATTTTCTGACGACAGCGAGCAGCTTTATTATGTTGTTCCCGCAGGCAATGAGGAAGAGTACGAAACGCTTGAATATCGTTATATCGGCTTTTTGTGCGGACAGACCTGGTTCGACAGAATGGACGATCTCATAGACGAAACCGATGAATATTATTCCGACGAATTCGCCACTGATCCGGTACCTGTTTCATTTACGGCAAAGGTTCGTGATATGACCGATGAGGAAATCGGCTGGATGGAGGAATACTTCATTTCGTCAGGCATTTCCGAGGATGAGATGGATTATTATATGCACCCGGTCGTTCTTGAGGTTTATTCAAAGGAAGGCTACAAGGCAGGACTCTGGGTTGGATTTGGTGCTGTTGCAATTGGCGGTGTTATTCTCGTAATTGCACTCGTTCTCAGAGCTAAGAAGAAAAAGGAAGAGGACGTTTATTATTAAACGCAACATCCCTTTTGCAAATTTATAGGGCAGAGCAGTTTTTATATAAAAAAACTGTTTTGCCCTCAAACTGCTATTTTAAGGTTACACAAATCAGTCAAAACGCTGTGAAAAGAGGGTATCTATGACCGGAAAACTTGATGCGGCATACAGAATTGCGGCGACAGCAACCGAGCTGGTCATTGTCCTTTCAATTGCTGCTATCGTTCGCTGCTATTTCAGTTTTGAAGAAGCGGAAGAGATGGCAAAGGACGTTATTGTGAGCTTTGCGTTTGCATTGGAAATGTTTTATGCTTCATTTGCAGGCTGCGTCATTTCAATTATTCTGAGTATTTGCAGCGCAAAGGGCACAAAAGCCTTGTTTGTGATAGGACGAACGCTGTTTATGTCCGTTGTGTTTTTTATTCAGGCTTCAGCATTAAAGCTGGTCAATGCAATGTACCCCGTTTTGAGAGCGTTTAAAAAATATGATTTTGAAACCAAAGCCGACCTCAGAAATGCTGAGGCTGAGGATTTGGGGCTGACTCAATCTCAGATTGATACTTTCGAGGCTGTGATGTCAGGCTCTGACAGTGAAAATGGCATTGTAGCGCTTGCGCTTGCAATAGTCTTTGGCGCAATTGTGTTTTTCGTGCTTGCAATAATTTCGATTGTAAGACTTGTAAAGAAAAATCAAAGTATAAAATAAACGCATAAAAACTGAGTTTAAGAGAATTTTATGGAAGGATATGGGTTTTATGTCAGCAAAAATGTGGGCAGGACGTTTTTCCAAAGAGGTTGATGAGGGCGTAAACGCTTTTAATTCATCAATTTCTTTTGATTGCAGAATGTACAGGCAGGATATAAGGGGAAGCATCGCACACGCGACAATGCTGGGGCAGTGCAATATTATTCCGCTTGAAGATTCAAAGGAAATCATAAAGGGGCTTGAAGGTATTCTTGCCGATCTGGACAGCGGCGCACTTGAAATTGATATGAGCGCAGAAGATATACATATGTTTATTGAAGCTGAGCTTACCAAACGCCTTGGTGCACTTGGAAAAAAGCTTCATACCTCGCGTTCAAGAAACGATCAGGTGGCGCTTGATATCAGGCTTTATCTTGAGCAGGAAATTATTGAAATAAAAGAGCTTGTTATCACACTTTGCACATCGCTGATAGAAATGGCAAAAAAGCACACGCAAACCGTTATGTGCGGATATACCCATCTGCAGAGAGCACAGCCCATTACTTTTGCGCACCATCTTATGGCATATACACAGATGCTTCTGCGTGATATTGACAGACTCTGCGACTGCCGAAAGCGAATGATGAGCGCTTGTCCTCTGGGCAGCTGCGCACTTGCAGGCACAACCTATGAAATCGACAGACATTTTACTGCTGCAGCACTTGGGTTTGATGGACCTTGCGAAAACAGTCTTGATGGCGTTTCGGACAGAGACTTCTGCGTTGAATTGGGCTGCGCTTTAAGCCTTATAATGACTCACCTTTCACGCTTTTCTGAAGAGGTTATTATGTGGTGCTCGTGGGAATTCAAGTTCATTGAGCTTGATGACGCATTTGCAACAGGCTCATCGATTATGCCGCAGAAGAAAAATCCCGATATCACAGAGCTTATCAGAGGAAAAACAGGCAGAGTAAACGGCGATTTAGTCACCTTGCTTACAATGCTTAAAGGCTTGCCGCTTGCATATAACAAGGATATGCAGGAGGATAAGGAAGCGATTTTTGACGCTGTTGACAATACAAAGCTTTGCCTTAAAACCTTCATTCCAATGCTTGATACTATGAGGGTTATCGCCGATAATATGAAAAAGGCGGCATCACGCGGTTTTATCAACGCAACCGACTGCGCCGATTATCTCACAAAGAAGGGTATGCCCTTCAGAGAGGCCTATAAGCTGACAGGCTCGCTTGTTGCCGATTGCATTTCAAAGGGCATCGGTCTTGAAGATGTTCCGCTGGAAGACTATAAATCGCTTTCCGATTTGTTTGATAATGATATTTATGACGCTATCGACCTTTCAAGCTGCACAATGAAGCGTAAATCCTACGGCGGCCCTGCACCCGAATGCGTTAAGGTTCAGATAGAAGACGCATGTAAAATTCTTGAAAAATACAAAGCATAAAGGTAATTTTTTATGAAGACAAAAATTTATATTGACGGTCAGGAAGGCACGACCGGATTAAAGATTATGGAACGCTTTGCAAAGCGTGATGATATTGAAATTTTGAAGATTGATTCTGATAAGCGCAAGGATAATGCAGAACGTCAGAAGATGATAAATTCTTCCGATTTTACATTTCTCTGCCTGCCCGATGCCGCATCGATTGAGGCAGTATCACTTGCAAACGATAAGGTAAGGCTGATTGACGCTTCAACAGCACACAGAACAAACCCTGCGTGGAGCTATGGCTTCCCCGAGCTTTCTGCAAAGCACCGTGAGGATATCAAAAATTCAAGCAGAGTTGCAGTGCCGGGATGCTATGCAAGCGGATTCATTTCGCTAATTTATCCGCTTGTTTCACACAAGATTTTGCAAAATGATTATCCTGTGACTTGCTTTGCATCTTCGGGATACAGCGGCGGCGGCAAGAAAATGATTGCCGATTATGAAAATACAGACAGAAACTGTGAAATGGATTCAGCAAGATTTTATGCGCTCACGCTTTCGCACAAGCACCTGCCTGAAATGCAGTATGTGTGCAATCTTAGCGATAAGCCGTTGTTTTCCCCGTTTGTTTCCGATCACTTCAGCGGAATGAGCGTTATGGTGCCGGTTCACACAAGGCTTCTTGATAAAAAATACACAGCCGCAGATTTTCATAATATTCTTTGTGAGCATTACGCAAATCAGAAAATGGTTTCGGTAATGCCGTTTGGCGGCGAAGGCGTGCTTGATAACGGCGTGCTTTATTCAGGCACAATGTCAAACAGCAACAAGATGCAGATTTTTGTTTTCGGAAATGATGAGCAGATTCTGCTTTGCTCACGCTTTGATAATCTCGGCAAGGGCGCTTCAGGCGCGGCTGTTCAGTGCCTTAATATAATGATGGGCATTGATGAAACAACAGGTCTTGTATAAATTTTTTTGAAAAGAGAGTAATTTTTATGGTTGATATAAAAGCTTTTTCGGGATATGAAATTGTAGGCGGCGGTGTTTGTGCCGCAAAGGGATTTAAGGCAAATGGCGTGTGCTGCGGTCTTGCGCACAAGCCCTTGAACAAAACTGAAGAAAACAGTGCAATCGCCAACAATGCACTGCCCGAAAACACAAAGAAAAAGAACGATCTTGCAGCAATTTACTGCGAGAAGGAATGTGCTGCAGCCGCAGTTTATACTACAAACAAGGTTAAAGGTGCACCGATAAACGTCACAAAGCGAAATATTGAAAACGGCTATGCAAAGGCAGTAATCGTAAATTCGGTCAATGCAAACTGCTGCAATGCCGACGGCGAGGAAAAAGCCGAAAGAATGTGCGAAATTCTGGCATCTGAGCTTAATATCGATAAAAGAGATGTCATTGTTGCTTCTACGGGCGTAATCGGTCAGGTTTTGCCGATTGAGCCCATTGAAAACGCCGCAAAAGAGCTTTGTGAGGGCCTGACAGAAGACGGCAACGAGCGTGCCTGCGAGGCGATTATGACTACTGATACCGTAAAGAAGCAGATTGCCGTAAGGTTCAAGCTTGGAGACAGGCAAGTTACTTTGGGTGGTATGCTCAAGGGAAGCGGAATGATTCACCCGAATATGGCAACAACGCTCACCTTTATCACAACTGACTGCGATATCGCACCCGAATATCTGCAGCGTGCACTTTCCGAAAATGTAAAGATAACGCTGAATATGGCAAGCGTTGACGGCGACACATCAACAAATGATATGGTCTGCGTGCTTGCATCCGGTCTTGCACAGAACAAGAAAATCAACAGCGAAAATGAAGATTATGAAACCTTTAAAAATGCGCTGTATATCGTTATGCTGAATTTGGCCAGAATGATGGCTCGTGACGGTGAGGGTGCAACCAAGCTTATTGAATGCATCTGCACGGGCGCCAACGATGACGAAACCGCAAGAAAGGTTGCAAAGAGCGTTGTCTGTTCAAGCCTTTTTAAATCTGCAATTTTTGGTGAAGATGCAAACTGCGGAAGAATTTTCTGCGCTGTAGGCTACAGCGGCGGCGATTTTGAAGTAAGCGATTTAAACGTTGCAATGGCTTCAAAGGCGGGCAGCATTGATGTCTGCAAAGACGGTTCGGTGCTTGAGTTTGACGAAGAAAAGGCAGCCAAGATTTTAGCAGAAGAAGAAATCAACATTCACGTCAGCGTTGGCAGCGGATTGTTTTCTGCAACTGCATGGGGCTGTGACCTGACTTATGATTATGTAAGAATCAACGGAGATTACAGAAGCTAAAAAACGAAAGGCTTTGATTTATGGATTATCATAATGATGTTATTGACAAATGTCTGCAAAAGGATGAACAGCTTAAATACAGCTGCAGCGCAAGCGGATATTCAGATAATCTTACAAGAATTACAATTACATATCTTGGCTTTGTATTGGTGATTGCAGGTGTCATAGCGTGGTTTTATCCCGAAAAAACCTTCAGCTATGCTCTTGGAGCCGGTCTTTTCGGAATGGTCTTGGTTTTTGTCTGGGCTTATTTTATGATAAAAAAGCAAAGCGCAAACAAGGCGTTTTATGAAGATATTGTTTATGCCATTACAGACAGCAGGATTTTAACCATTCAAAAAAGCACGGGAAAAATATTGGCGCAGTTTTATTTTGCAACCATAACACACGCTTTTGTGGAAAGCTGTAAAAACAATTGCGGTACGGTGTATTTTCAGCCCAATGCAAATATGCCGTATGTATCGTCAAAGCTGAGTAATATTTTTCTTTATACCGTCCAATCGGTTGATTCATCAAGACTTTTGCATATTTCAAATCCCGAAAAGGTCTGTGATATAATCAATCAATGTGTTGATGATTATGAAAAGAAACATACGGAAAGGAAAAAAGGGTAAACAAAATGGCAGAAAAGATTAAAATTACAAACGAAACCAGAGCAAAGGTTTTGATGGATGCTTTGCCTTATATTCAGAATTATTACAACAAAACCGTTGTTGTTAAATATGGCGGAAATGCCATGACAAACGAAGAACTTAAAAACGCTGTTATGAGCGATATTGTTCTTTTGTCGCTCATCGGAGTAAGAGTTGTGCTTGTGCACGGTGGCGGCCCCGAAATTAACGATATGCTGAAAAAACTTGATATTGAAAGCAAGTTTATAAACGGTTTGCGCTACACCACAAAGGAAACCATGGAAGTTGTGCAGATGGTGCTTTGCGGCAAGGTGAACAAAGAGCTTGTTTCGCACCTTAGAGAGCACAAGGGCAGAGCAATCGGTCTTTGCGGACTTGACGGAAATATGATTGTTGCCGAAAAAATAAAAGGCGATGTGGATTTGGGCTTTGCAGGCGAAATTGTTGATGTAAACACCGAAATTATCACTGATTCGCTTGATAACGGCTATATTCCCGTAATTGCAACTGTGGGCGCAGGTGTAGACGGCGAAAGCTACAACATCAATGCTGATACGGCAGCGGCAGCCATTGCGGCAAAGCTCGGCGCCGAAAAGCTTATTCTTATGACGGATATTGCAGGTCTTCTTGAAGATAAGGATGACCCCGAAACACTCATCCCCACAGTAAATGTCAGCGATGTTCCTTCGCTGAAAATGCACGGCATAATTTCGGGTGGTATGATACCCAAAATCGACTGCTGTGTTGAATCTGTAAGACGAGGCGTCGGCAGAACGGCTATTATCGATGGCAGAGTGCCTCATTCAATACTTATCGAGCTGCTCTCAAACGAGGGTATCGGAACCCAGTTTGTATAATAGTTATGTTTTTATTTGCAAAGCCTGTATATAAAACGGTTGATATGCCGTTTTTCTTGATTGAATCCAATGAGGATTTTGAAGCGGGAATAATCAGCATTGAGGTGGCAGGAGTTGTTGACGGAAAAGTAATGTATCTGAGTGCTTCGTTTTCGCTGAAAAAGCATTCAATGTATGACAACGGCGGATATGAGGATATTCTGGAAAACTTAAGGGCAACACAGGGCAGAGAGGTATCTGTTGTTTTGAAATATCGCAAAAACAAGCTGAAAAGCTTTAAGATTGATACAGAGAGTCTTGCGTTTGCTTGCGGCGATGACAGACTTGAAATTTTGGAACTGCTTGGCTGGGGCATACACGATTACAGCGTAAAAGAAAAAATTGAGGCAGAAAATGTCTGAGATTTTTAAAACTTAAAACAAATTATCATTCTTCTGAAAGGGGAGATAAATATAAAAATGGGAACGATTGAAAAATTTGACAGCTATGTAATGGGCACCTATGGCCGTTATCCGCTTGTTATGGAAAAAGGCGAAAACTGTCGCTGTGTGGATGAAAACGGCAATTATTATGTTGATTTCGGCAGCGGAATAGGCACAAATTCGCTTGGCTATTGCGACAGCGATTGGGTTGAAGCAGTGTGTAATCAGGCAAAAACGCTGCAGCACACATCAAATTATTATTACACAAAGGTTCAGGCAGATTTTGCCGCAAAATTGTGCTCGGCAACGGGTTATGCAAAGGTATTTTTCGGAAATTCCGGCGCCGAAGCAAACGAATGCGCAATAAAGCTTGCAAGAAAATACAGCTTTGATAAATATGGCGAAAACCGCAATAAAATAATTACCTTGCAGAATTCCTTCCACGGAAGAACAATGTGTACACTTTCCGCCACAGGTCAGGATGTATTCCACAACTATTTCTTCCCATTTATGCAAGGCTTTGATTATGCTCAGGCAAATAATATTGATGACCTTGAGGCTAAGCTTGATGGCAGCGTCTGCGCCGTGATGATTGAATTTGTTCAGGGTGAAGGCGGCGTGAACGTTCTTGATGAAGACTTTGTGCGTGATTTGTTTGAATTGTGCAAATCAAAGGATATTCTCGTTATTGCCGATGAGGTTCAGACAGGTATCGGCAGAACCGGCAAATTGCTCGCTGCGCAGAATTATAACGTCAGGGCAGATATCACTACACTTGCAAAGGGACTTGCAGGCGGCTTGCCCATTGGCGCCTGCCTTGTAAAGGATAAATGTGCCGAGGTTCTGACAAAGGGTATGCACGGTTCAACCTTCGGCGGAAACCCCGTTTGCTGCGCAGGCGGCAACGCCGTTTTAAATAAGGTCTGCGATGCAAATTTCCTTGATGAGGTTGTAAGGAAGGGCAGATATATCAGGGCAAGGCTTGAAGCGCTCGACGAGGTAGTAAGCGTTTCGGGAATGGGGCTTATGATAGGCGTAACCTTAAAGACAAAAAATGCAGCCGATGTTGCAAAGCTTTGTCTTGAAAACGGTCTTTTGGTTCTTACCGCAAAGGAAAAATTAAGATTTTTGCCGCCGCTTACAATCAGCCAGCACGAAATTGAAGCGGGAATGGAAATTTTGGAAAAATTACTTTCAAACTAATATGATTAATATATAAAGGAGTATATGATTTATGAAACATCTTCTCAAAATGCTTGATCTTTCCAAAGAGGAAATCACAGATATTTTAAATCTTGCTGACCAGCTTAAGTACGAGCGTGAACACGGCATTGCACACCCTATTTTGCAGGGAAAAAGCCTTGGTATGATCTTCCAGAAGGCTTCAACCCGTACCCGTGTTTCGTTTGAAACAGGTATGTATCAGCTTGGCGGCAACCCACTGTTTCTGTCTTCAAATGATTTGCAGATAGGCAGAGGCGAGCCCGTGCAGGATACAGCACGTGTTCTTTCACGCTATCTTGATGGAATTATGATTCGTACATTTGCTCAGCAAGAGGTTGAAGATCTTGCTAAATACGGCTCTATTCCGATAATCAACGGACTTACAGATTTTTGCCACCCTTGCCAGGTGCTGGCAGACCTTATGACAATCCGTGAGGTAAAGGGCAGCTTTGAAGGTCTGAAGATGTGCTATATCGGCGATGGAAACAATATGGCAAATTCACTTATTGTCGGCGGACTTAAAGTCGGTATGGAGGTTTCGATTGCTTGTCCTTCAAACTATCAGCCTGACAGCGTAGTTATCGATTTTGCAAAGCAAAACGGTAAGTTTACAATGACAGAATCTGTTCTTGAAGCAGCCAGCGGCGCAGATGTTCTCTTCACCGATGTGTGGGCTTCAATGGGGCAGGAAGACGAAGCAAATGAGCGCAAGCTTGTTTTTGCCGGATATCAGATTAACGATGATGTTATGGCGGCTGCAAACAGCGGTGCAATGGTTCAGCATTGCCTGCCTGCACATCGTGGCGAAGAAATCACCGAAAAGGTGTTCGAAGCTCACGCAGATGAAATCTTCCGTGAAGCCGAAAACAGACTGCACGCACAAAAGGCCGTTATGGTTAAGGTTATGGGTGAATAATCACTTTAATATTTACAATCAAAAACCTCGCATCAAAATTGACGATGCGAGGTTTTTTACTGATTGTTCGACAGTGCTTTCAAATAAGAGCTCAGCTGCTTTTGATTCTTTATCACAACCACTTTGTTTTTATATTGCGAAATCACATTGCGATAACGTTCTTTCGCCTGTTTTGAGCGTCCGTCACAAAGCACCCATTTTATAAACTCAAAGTCCAGTTTTTCGTTGCAGCCTTCACACATATCGGGGCGGGTCGTGTTTTTATATTTAAAATATCTTCGGGTGACACGATATAAACACGAAAATCTGTTGAAAAGAAGCATAATGATTGTATCTGCTTCCCTAAGTCTGCGCTCATAAAAAAGTTTAGAATAATTTCCATCTATAACCCAGGATTCGTGATTATCCAGAAACTCTTTTGTCAGGCGCATTTTTTCATCTTGTGTTCTTATTTTCCAATCGGGCAAAAAGTGTATAGTGTCAAAATGCAAGACGTCTGCCCGATATATCTCTGAGAGCTTTCTTGCTAAAGTTGATTTCCCCGAACCACTGTATCCGATAATCGCTATCTTCATACTGCAAATTCACTTCCAATCCTAAAATTCTGATATCTGCAAACACAAATCCGCCTTTGAAAAAACAAAAGCGGATTTTATTGAATGTTTTATTTTTCAAACAAAGGCTGCATAGTTGTTGCCTTTTCAACAGCCTGTTCAAGCGAAAGACCTGTAAAGTTTTGTGCGCCAAAAAGCCTTCCCGAGCGCTTGTCATCAACAAATGCGCCTACAATCATACCGGGAATTGAGCTTTCGGGCGAATTTGGTGCGTGCGGGCCGCCAAGGTCAGTTCTGCACCAGCCGGGATCGGAAAGCGATAAAATAACATCCGTGCCATCAAGCTTGCGTGCGATATCAAGTGTAACCTTGTTGAGTGCTGCTTTTGCAGCAGAATAGCCAGCCTGCTCGGGCTCGCCGTCAATACCGCTTGTTGTGTTGATAACTCTGCCAAAGCCTCTTTCAATCATTTTGGGCAAAAAATGATAACAAATCATCATCGGTGCGATTGTGTTAACGTTAAAGCTCACAAGATAATCCGAAGCAGGTGTTGAGTAATAATCCGTTCTGTAAGCAATCTGCAAGCCTGCATCGTTGAATACAATATCAACCTGCCTGCCGCTTTCGTCGATAGTTTTAAGCATTTTTGCAACAGAATCCAGATCATTCAGATCACATTCAACCGAAAAGCAATCAACACCCATAGCCTTGATTTCGTTTTCAAGCTCTGCTGTGTGATTAAGATTGCGGCTGTGCAAAATCAAATTTGCGCCGTATTTTGCCATCTGCAAAGCGATAAGTTTGCCGATTCCTCGACTTGAGCCCGTGATAAGGCACCATTTGTTGCGAACATTAAGCATAAAGTTTCACCCATCCCTTTCGTTATTGTTTTTAAATTTCCTTTTTCTGAGGTCTTGATAACAGCTTACCAAGAATATCTTTAGCGTCAGCACCCTCAAAGAGCACAGCGTAAAGTCCTTCGGTAATAGGCATTTCGACACCGTAATTTTTAGCAATTTGGTGTGCCGCCTTGCAGCAGTGATATCCCTCAACTGTACCGATTTGCTTTACTGCATCGGTTGCCGAAACTCCCTGTCCGATTAAAATTCCTGCACGGCGGTTTCTGCTGTGCATACTGGTGCAGGTTACAATCAGATCACCAAGCCCTGTCAGCCCTGCAAAGGTTTCGGTTTTTGCGCCCATTGCAACGCCAAGACGTGCAATTTCGGTCATACCTCTTGTCATAAGCGCAGCACGGGTATTGTCGCCGCAGCCCAGACCGTCGCACACACCTGCGCCCAATGCGATAATATTCTTCAAAGCACCGCCGATTTCACATCCTTTAGGGTCGGTGCCTGTGTAAATTCTGAAAGTAGGGGTAGAAAAAGTATCCTGAACAAGCTGTGCAGAAGATGCATCATCGCTTGCGGCAACAACCGCTGTAGGAATACCGATTGCAACTTCTTCAGCGTGCGAAGGTCCCGAAAGAACAACAACAGGCTTGTCGGGTATTTCTTCTGCAATTGTAACACTTAAAAGCTTCAAAGTACTTTCATCAAAACCCTTTCCCGTATTTACAATGCATTTGCAATTGTCGGTATAAGGCTTGACATTTTTTGCAACAGAGCGCACAAAGGATGAAGGAATGCCGAAAACAATAATATCGGCATTTTGAGCCTTTGTTATATCATCGGTAAACCTGACTTTTTCCGATATTTTAACACCGGGCAGTTTTTGTTTGTGCTCGCGGTCTTTGATAAGAGCGTCGATTTCATCCTTAAAAGCTGACCATACGGTAACATTATTGCTTTCAACGCAAGCGGCAATGTTGGCAATTGCAAGACCAAAGCTACCCGAACCGAGAATAAAGATATTGGACATATTCAAAGTCCTCCCGTTATTTCTTTTTGGATTTTACCGAAAACTTGTTTTCTGTGCCGTTTTTAAGGCGCTGAATGTTTTCCTTGTGCATATATATCAAAATAATCGAAGTAACAACAACAAGCAAAGCATCTGTCAAAGCGTGATTGAATTCCCAGTTGTATGCAAAATACTGCAGAGCAAAGGTTAAAAACGGATAAACCGCTGCTGCTGTCATTGAAGATACGGAAACATATTTTGTAAGAATTACCATAAGGATGAAGAAGGGAATTATAATACAGAAGCATACAGGGTCAACAACAAGCAGAATCGAGCTTGAAACGAGTACGCCTTTGCCGCCCTTAAAACCGTAGTATATCGGAAAAATGTGACCGAGTATGCAGAAAATTCCCGAAAAATAGCCTATAAATGCAGTGAATTCAAGCTCGGGCAAGATAAGCGCCAGAACAACATATTTTGAAATAAGCACGGCAATAACGCCCTTTAAAAGGTCACCGACAAGCGTGCATATTGCAGGCACCTTGCCAAAGCAGCGCAATGTGTTTGTCAGTCCTGCGTTTCCGCTTCCGTGCTTGCGTATATCTTCACCTTCGAGGAGTTTTACCGAAATAATTGCGGAATTGAGTCCGCCCATAAGATAAGAAATAACAGCGCTGATAACAAGCGATATTATAAGTTTAACCGTAAATGTCATAAATTCTCCTATATAGCTATCAATTTAGTCTTTGCCGCGTTCTCTGATAACGAGCTTTATCGGCGTGCCCGATAAATCAAAGGCTTCTCTTATCTGATTTTCGATATATCGCTGATACGAGAAGTGGAAAAGCTCAGCATTGTTTACAAAAATAACAAACGTCGGCGGCTTTGATGAAGATTGTGTCATATAATAAATCTTAAGGAATTTACCCTTGTTTGAGGGTGGCTGAACCCTTGCTGTTGCATATGCTAAAATATCATTCAAAACGCCCGTTGAAATTCTGAAAACATTGTGCTCATAAACATCACGAATCATTTCAAACATCTTGTCAATTCGCTGACCTGTTTTGGCCGAAATAAATATAAACGGCGCATAGGACATAAAGGCGAAATCAACTTTAAGCTTTTCGGTGAATTCGTCCATTGTCTTGTCGGTTTTTTCAATTGCATCCCATTTGTTCACCGCAATAAGACAAGCCTTGCCCTGTTCGTGTGCATAGCCTGCAATTTTTGAATCCTGCTCGGTAAAGCCCACTTCAGCATCGATCATAATCAGGCAAACATCGGCACGGTCTACCGCCATATACGAACGCAATGCGCTGTAGCGTTCAATGTTTTCATAAACCTTTTTGCGCTTGCGCAAGCCTGCTGTATCTATAAAAACAAATTTGCCATATTCGTTTTCAATCTCGGTATCGGTCGAATCTCTTGTAGTTCCCGCAATATCGGAAACAATCATTCTGTCCTCGCCGCACAATTTGTTGACAAGCGAGCTTTTGCCCACATTCGGTTTGCCGATAACGGCGACTTTTATATAGTCATCATCATATTCTTCAAAGTCCGATTCGGGCAGATATTCAAACACAGCATCAAGCAAATCGCCCGTGCCGTGACCGTGCTCTGCCGAAACGGGCATAGGGTCGCCCACGCCGAGGTTATAGAACTCATAAAGCTCCATAGGTGCCGGGCCCAAAGCGTCGCACTTGTTTACGCAAAGCACAATGGGCTTGCCGCTTTTAAGCAGCATATTTGCCACATCTGTATCATTTGCGGTAACGCCGCATCTTATATCGGCAACAAGAATTATAACATCGGCGTGCTCAATAGCAAGCTGAGCCTGTCTGCGCATCTGCGAGAGAATAACGTCATCGCTGTTAGGCTCAATACCGCCCGTATCAACAAGCATAAATTCTCTTGCGCGCCATTCGCATTTTGAGTATATGCGGTCTCTTGTCACGCCCGGGGTGTCGTCAACAATCGAAATACGCTTGCCTGTGAGCTTATTGAAAAGCGTTGATTTTCCGACATTCGGGCGGCCCACAACCGCCACTAATGGTAAAGCCATAATAATCTCCGTTTCAAAATAATTATGATAAAACAGATAGCAGCAAAGCTTCGCCGTCATTATCTGTAATTTCAATTTTAACGCCAAGAGCGTTTTGAACATCTTGAGCAGTTAAATCATCAAGAAAAATTTCGCTTGAATCCTTAAACATCGAGCGTGAAAGCAACAGTTTAGTGCCACTTTCAAGCTTGCCTTCAAGCTGATTTATAATATCTTTTGCAGTCAGCAAACCCGTAACGGTAATGCTGCGACCGAAAAAGTCATTTTCGATTTTGTATACAGTGCAGTCAAGCGTGCCAAAACGCTGCTTTGCCTTTTCAATCAGCATATTTATTGTATCAAAAGCCGCAGCGCCCGTTGCGATTGCCTTTTTCGAGGTGCTTACAGCATTTTCATCGCATTCATCCAGCGCCGCTTCAAACTCGCTGATAAGCAGCGAAAGCATACCCACGCCGTTTTCATACTGAGGAAATCCCTCATAATCGTCAACAGTGGGCAAATCCTTTTTTGCGATAAGATAAAACTCATCGGCGGCAAAAACAAGCCTTGTGCCGAATTTATCAAGCATTTTTTGTTGATATTTTTCTATTCTTTCGATAACATCTTCAGCGCAATGCTTGTCAACAGGCGAAAGTGGCGTCAGATTATCCCTGTATTTTGTCATGCCAAGGGGCACGACGGCAATACTGTCAATATTAGGCATCAGGTCGCATAAATCAGAAAGTGTTCTGTCAAGTTCTTCACCATCGTTAAATTGCGGACAAAGAACAATCTGGCAATTCATTTTAATGTTATTATCGCCGAGTTTTTTTAAATATTTCAATTTGTCGCCCGCAAAACGGTTGTTCATCATTTTGCAGCGAAGCTGCGGATTTGTTGTGTGGACGGAAATGTTCAGCGGCAGCTTCATTTTAATGATTCTGTCAATATCATCATCACTTAAATTTGTCAGCGTAACATAATTTCCGTGCAAAAAAGAAAGCCGTGAATCGTCATCTTTAAAATACAGAGTTTCGCGCATATCGGGGGGCATCTGGTCAATAAAGCAAAATATGCATTTGTTGCAACAGGTCTGCTTCTTGTCCATCAAAAAGGTTTCAAACTCAAGCCCCAAATCTTCATATTCGTCCTTCTTGATTTTCTTTTCAATCCGCTTTGAATTCCGCTCAAGCGTTAAAACAAGCGAGGTTTCAGCGGCATAGAACATATAATCAAGCACATCGCTGATTTTGTTGCCGTTTATTGCAACAAGCTCATCGCCGCTTTTGATATGCGCCCTGTGAGCAGGCGATTTTTTTATAACGTTTGTAATATGTGCCACTTTATACCTCGAATTAAAAAGCTTAAAAAAAACGAGAAAACACAAGACAGATTATTTCTGCCTTCTGTCTTCCCGTTTCCAACGAATCAGATTAAAAACGACTGATTAGTCGTCCATCTTCTTAACCTCTACGCCCTTATAATAGCCGCAGACATTGCATACCTTGTGCGGTGCTGTAAGCTCGCCGCAGTTTGTGCATTTTGAGAAAGCAGGAGCATCAAGCTTCCATACATTGGAACGTCTCTTGTCTCTTCTTGCTTTAGAAACCTTATTCTTTGGTACAGCCATTTCGTGCACCTCCTTTAAAATTTAGCAATAAAAAGTCAGCATTATTCGCCGCATTCGCATTTTGAATGATTAAGATTGCAGCCGCATTTTGTGCAAAGCCCAAGGCAATCCTCGCTGCAAAGCATCTTGCTCGGCAATTGCAGAAGCAAATCCGAAAGAGCAATTTCCGCAATATCGATGGTATCATTCTCAGCGACAATATATTCATCATTGTCGTTTTCGAGCGAGTGGACTACTGTATGCTCAAACTCATAAGAATAATCACGGTCAAGCTCATCAAGACATCTGTCACATACGACTGTGAGTGTGAATCGTACGGTGAATTTCAGCGTAACAATCCCTGCGCGATTGAATAGAAATCCGCATAAACAAATCGGCTTTGCAAACTTGAATCCCTTGAGAAAATCAAGCTCGGAAAGGGGAATCTGACATTCAAACTCCTTCTTTTCGCCGATAATATTAAAAAGCTGTTTAACGTTGATATTCATAGAAAATACCTCAATAAAGCGCTAATAAACCGCAAACATTATTATACAAAGAATTTTAAGTCTTGTCAAGTGTTTAGCGCAACTTTTTGAAATTTTGGTGCATTTATAAAAACGGAAGCCCGAAAAGGGCTCCCGTTATATCATATTTGATATGAGATATGTTGATTTTCAGCCAAAAGGCATTACATCATATATTTTGTTACGCTTTCGGGCAGCTTTTCTGTATCTTCGGATACTGTGATTGTAACCGCAATATTCTCGCCGGAAAGAGCGTTGAGCTTATCAAGGAACTTAGCAAGCTCGTCATAATTTCTGCCGCCTATTTTAAGAATGCCGTCAACAAAAACATCTGTAATATCATAGTTGCCTGAAAGAATGCCTGCGATGAAGCCATAGCAGGTATCATAGCAATCAATGCTGTATTCGTCGGAAACGATAAGTCTTGCCTTGTGTGAAATATCATAGGTAAGATTCATACCCTTTTCTACACAAATAACGCTGCCGCTTGAGGAAGTTGCTGCCTTGTTGATCATATCAACGAGAATCTTTGTCTTGCCTGAGCCTTTGTTTCCTGTAATAATCTTTACCATAACTTTAGTCCTTTCTTTGTGTGGTTATCTTCCGAGCTTTGCTTCGAGAGCCGATTTTTTGTCCTCATATCCGGGCTTGCCCAGAAGTGCGAACATATTTGATTTATAACTTTCGACTCCGGGCTGGTTGAAGGGGTTTACGCCCAGCATATAGCCCGAAACCGCACAAGCCTTTTCAAAAAAGTATACCATATATCCAAAGCTGAATTCGCTTGTATCATCAAGCTCAAGGATGATATTGGGAACGCCACCTTCTGTATGGGCAAGAATTGTTCCTTCCAGAGCACGTCTGTTTACAACTGACATATTCTGATTTGTGAGGAAGTTGAGACCATCAAGATTTTCAGCGTCATCTTCAAGGAAGAAATCCTGAGCAGGCTTCTTGATATCAACAACGGTTTCAAACATAATTCTTGAACCATCCTGAATGAACTGGCCCATTGAGTGAAGGTCGGTAGAGAAGGTAACCGATGCCGGGAAAATACCCTTGTTGTCCTTGCCTTCGGATTCGCCGAAGAGCTGCTTATACCATTCAGCCATCATTGTGAATGAAGGATCGTAAGAAACGAGAAGTTCAACAGCCTTACCCTTGCGATAAAGAATGTTGCGAAGTGCAGCATATTTATAGCAGTCGTTCTCGTCAAAAGGCTTTGCGAAATCTTCCATAGCCTTTGCAGCACCCTGCATAATAGCGTCGATATCACAGCCTGCAACAGCAATGGGAAGCAGACCTACCGCTGTGAGAACGGAGAATCTTCCACCGACATCATCAGCGATAACAAATGTTTCATAGCCTTCTGTATCGGCAAGACCCTTCAAAGTGCCTCTTGCCTTGTCGGTTGTGCAGAAGATACGCTCCTTAGCGCCTTCTTTTCCGTATTTTTTCTCAACAAGCTGCTTGAATACTCTGAAAGCCAGGGCAGGCTCGGTTGTTGTGCCTGATTTTGAAATAACGTTAACGGAAATATCCTTGCCCTCGCAGATGCTAAGAACCTCGTTAAGGTATGTGGGGCTGATATTGTTGCCGACATAGTAGATGTCGGGCGTGTCTTTTTTCAGGTTGTTGTAGAAGGGAGACTTGAGAAGCTCAATTGCCGCTCTTGCTCCGAGATATGAACCGCCGATGCCGATTACGATAAGAATATCCGAATTTGCTTTGATGCGCTGTGCAGCAGCCTTTATACGGGCAAATTCATCCTTGTCATATTCGGTGGGAAGGTCAAGCCAGCCGAGAAAGTCGTTTCCAAGGCCGCTTTTTTCGTGAAGAACCTGTGCAGCAAGCTCGGTTTCACGCTTGACAGCGTCAAGCTCGTGAGCTGCGACAAAGCCTTCGAGATGATTTGTGTTAAGCTTAAGTGCCATTTTGCAGTCCTCCGCAATAGTATCTGATAAAACACCGAAGGGACTTTACTGTATTGGAAATATGTATAATCCTCTTGCAATGTTTATGTATCATTATTATACAATATTGTGCAAAATTTATCAAGTGCCAATGCGAATTTTTTTATTTTTTACGAATCGCACAAATTTGGGCGATTAATTTAGTAAAGTTTCCAAAAGCGAAATAAAGGCGGTTGCAAACGATTCTTTATTTACGCTATATTCTGCGGTTATATCCAGCTCACATATCGGCACATCATCGGCATAAATCGCAAGAGTCCCCAGCTTTTGCCCTGTTTCGACGGGTGCGCTGACAAATTCAGGCAGAACGACCACGGCACTGATAAGCTCTTCGTCGGCATTCGGAATACATATCGGAGTGATGTCGGCATTGACCGAAACGCTTTTCTGTACTCCGTGTTTTACCGAAACGTCGCCCAGCTTTGTTGCATCAATTAAGGGATATACGGTTTTGTATGCTGAAAAACCCGTTGAAATCAACGATTTTGCAGATTTCAAACACTCGTCCTTGTCGGCAAAATTCAAACAAACGGCAACATAGCATTCGCCTTCGCGTCTGGCGGCAACGGCGGCGCAATGCTGTGAATTTTCGGTTTTTGAAGCCTTGATTCCGATGATTCCGCCAAGCGACTTGACAAGGTCATTGAAATTGACAAGCTCAGTCTGCCCTTCTCTTATATAAGTAAGCCACGGTGTCATATAATCATATAAAAACTCATATTTTACGAGCTCGCAGCACAAAAGCGCAATGTCGTTTGCTGTTGAATACGAATTGTCGGCGTCAAGTCCCGTGCAGTTGGCAAAATGTGTGTTGTGCATTGAAAGTGCCCGTGCTTTTTCGTTCATCATTTCAACGAAGTTTTCCTCGCTTTGCGCAATTCTTTCCGCCAGAGCAATTGCGGCGTCGTTTGCGTTGCCTGTCATCATAGACAAAAGCAAGTCGCCGACACTCATTTTTTCGCCTGCTGTCAGCCAGATGACGGCACCGCCTGCACCTTGTGCATTTGCTGAAGCTGTGACAAGAGTTGCGGGCGTCAGCTCGCCACTTTCGATGCTTTCCGCAACAATGAGCGCTGTCATTATTTTTGCGAGAGTACCACAGGGCATTTTTACATCGCCGTTTACCGATGAAAGAATTCTGCCGCTGTCAGCATTTGCCAGCGTGAGCGCGGTCTGCGCAGAGCTGTTTTCGACGCTTTCATCCGATGCGGATATAAATGATGTATCTGTCGCGGAATGAATACACATTATAAATATTGTTATGAACAGTACAAGTGTTCGTGATGCTTTTTTGAACAAAAAAATCCGCCTTTCGCAAATTGCTGTACCATTACAGCTTATGCAAAAAACGGAGATTTAATGTATTGTTATTAAAGAATCAGTCAACGATGAACGGCTTCATTGTGGCAACAAAGTCATCACATTCATCAACGTGAGCCGTGAGCTTTATCGGCTTTTCAAGGTCAAGGCTGAAAATTCCCATAATTGACTTTCCATCAATTGAATAACGGCCTGAAGAAAGGTCAATGTCAAAATCGTATCTGTTTGCGGTTTCAACAAACTGTTTTACAGCGTGAACGGAATTTATTGAAATATTGAATTCTATCATCGGATTTATCCTCCACATATTATTTTTTCTGATTATATCACCGCTTTTGCAAAATGTCAAGAAAAATTGAAAACGCAAAATTTTCTCTTGACATAAGGAAAATCATGTGATATACTTGTTCTTGATTTGAGTACAGTTGTGCGCCGGGGGTGGACTTATGAATGGCGATCAGCTCATTGTTGTGAAGATGAAAGCTCTTCCCGATATGATTCCCAAAACTCTCGAGGTGAAGAGGCTGCTTGCGCGGGGCGAGGAGAAGAACTCGGCTCAGGCGTGCAGGCGTGTGGGCATATCAAGAAGCGCGTACTATAAATACAGGGATTCGGTTTTTTCATATGAGGAAATGTTCTCACAGAAAATCGTGACGCTCTACTGTGTTCTGCAGGATGAGCCCGGGGTTCTTTCAAGGCTTCTTGCAAGCCTTCATGAGCAGAACGCAAACATTCTTACCGTAAATCAGAACATTCCTGTTGACGGTGCGGCGGCTGTTACGATATCGATGCGCCTTCGCACCGAGGTTGCCGATGCGATTGCAGTTGTTTCGAAGGTTCTCGAACTTTCGGGCGTTGCCGAAGCAAAGCTGCTTTCGGGCGAATGATTTCAGGCTATACTATATTATATATGTATATATTCAAATTATCAACGGAGGAATCAAAAAATGATTAAAATGGCTGTAATGGGCTTTGGCGTTGTCGGTTCCGGCACGGTCGAGCTTTTTTATAAAAACAGACAGAAGATTGAGAAAAGTGCAGGAAGTGAGCTTGATATCAAATATATCCTTGATATCAGAAAGTTTCCCGACAGCCCTTTTGCCGATAAAATCATCGACAATGTAGATCTTATTGTAAATGATGACGAGGTAAAGGTTGTTGCTGAAACAATGGGCGGGGTTGAGCCTGCATATACATTTACAAAGAGGTGTCTTGAAAACGGCAAGAGCGTTGTTACATCAAATAAGGAGCTTGTCGCTGAAAAGGGTGCAGAGCTTCTGGAGCTTGCAAGGCAGAAGAATGTCAACTACTTCTTTGAAGCAAGCGTCGGCGGTGCAATTCCGATTATCCGTCCGCTTCATAGATGCCTTGCCGCAAATGATATCACAGAGGTTTACGGAATTTTGAACGGCACAACAAACTTCATTCTCACAAGAATGTTTGAAGATGGTATGGCTTTTGAAGATGCGCTTGCACTTGCACAGAAGCTTGGTTATGCCGAAAAAGACCCTACTGCCGACGTCGAGGGTCATGATGCGTGCAGAAAAATCTGCATTCTTGCTTCTCTTGTGTTCGGCAAGCATGTTTACCCGAAATATGTTTCCGCAAAGGGCATTTCTTCAATATCCAAGGAAGATGTCGAGGCAGCAGCTGCTTTGGGCTGCCAGATTAAGCTTATCGGCTGTGTGAAGCGCCTTGAGGACGGAAAGATTATTCCTTTTGTTTCGCCTATGCTTGTGCCTGATTCAAACCCGATTTCGAGTGTCAGCGACGTGTTCAATGCGGTAACTGTAATTTCTGATGGCGCTGATCGTTCGATGTTCTATGGCAGGGGCGCAGGAAAGCTGCCTACGGCAAGTGCTGTTGTTGCTGATATGATTGAGGCCGCAAAGCACGACCGCACGGTGTTCTCACAGCATTGGGAGGATTCTGAAAACGGTGACTTTATTGCTGATTTCGATGCTTACGAATGCAAAATGATGGTGAGAAGCAACGGCGGCGTTCAGGTTCTTGAAAGGGCCGTAATCGCAGAACACAATGAAACTGTTGAGGCTATGAAGGCTGACGGTGCAGAAATATATTCTGCAATTCCTGTTCTTGAATAACAAGGAAAAAATTACGCTCAGAGCGCAGAATTTGTGCTTTGAGCGTTTATTATGGTCAAAAACCGGTGATAAAACCGATTTTTTTTGAGAAAAGCGTAGATTTTTATTTGACGTAATTTAATTTGCTTGCTAAATGATGATAATAGTGCTATAATTTGCGTTGGCACAAAAGACAGATTTGCTTTACATATATTATAGTATATATCTGCAAAATATAATTTGAAAAGAGGTCGATATCAATGGAACTGTTTAACGGTGTTGTTTCAATTACGGGAATAACATTTCTGATGTTCTGTATCTTCGCTATCGCAGCTGTGGGCTATGCTTTGGGGCGCATAACCATAAAGGGTGTTTCGCTCGGAACGGCAGGCGTGTTTATCGCGGCGCTGGTGTTCGGCTGTCTGTTTTACGACAAGCTTGACGCTCAGCTTGTTGATTACAGTAAAAACGCATTGAAAATTGTTGAAAATATCGGACTTGTACTGTTTGTTTCGTCCGTAGGATTCATTGCGGGACCGACATTTTTCAGCAATATGAAGAAAAACTTCAAATCATATGTAACACTCGGGCTTGTAATAATTATCGCAGGCGGACTTTCTGCAATCGGCTGTATATATCTCGGCAGAGCTCTGGGCGAAACGGATTATGATAAGTTCACAGCTATGATTGTCGGACTGCTTTCGGGTGCGCTTACATCGACCCCTGCGTTTTCTGCCGCAAAGGAAACGGTAGCTCCTCAGTATGAGGATATTGTTTCCGTCGGATATGGAATTGCATACATTTTCGGTGTAATCGGCGTAGTGCTGTTTATCCAACTTGTTCCGAAATTTGTCAGGGCCGATATGGCAAAGGAACGCGAACTGCTTATAGCTTCCGCAAAGGCTGCAGAGAGAAAGCCTGCAAAGGGCAAGCTTATTGAGCTTGATTCATTCGGCTTTGCTCCGTTTGTGATTGCAGCACTTATCGGTATTTTTGTGGGTATGATTAAGATCCCCTTGACATCAAAAGGTCTTGACGGTACGGCGTTTTCTCTTACGACAACAGGCGGATGTCTTCTTGCGTCGCTTGTTTTCGGACATTTCGGCAGAGCAGGCAGAATCAGCCTTATGCCGCAGATGCAAACACTCAAGGTGTTCAGGGAACTTGGCCTGATGCTGTTTCTGATCGGCGCGGGAGTTTCGGGTGGCGCGAAGTTTGTCGAAAATTTCCAGGTGATATATTTCGTTTACGGCGTCATTATGACAATAGTTCCGATGATTCTCGGCTATATCTTTGCAAGAAAGGTTCTAAAAATAAACTTGCTTAACAGCCTTGGCTCGATCACGGGCGGAATGACCAGCACGCCGGCACTCGGTACGCTTATCAATGCGTCAGGAACAGAGGCTGTTGCTGCAGCATATGCCGCAACATATCCGATTGCGCTGATATCGGTTGTTCTTGTTTCGCAGCTTCTTGTAATTCTGTTTTAATTATTGAAAACCGCTTCTGCAGTGTTGGCAGGGGCGGTTTTGTTATGCCTGTCACACTCTTTTGTTATAATTCAACAAAAAAACAAAAAATACGAGCATAAAGTTTGAGTTGACAAATCCGATTGTAGGTGATATAATAATAAAGCTCTCTGATGAGGCGTAAGACGGTTGGTTCCGCAGAGGATGCGGAGAGCAAAAAAACACAACAAAAATTTTTTTGAAAAAACTTCAAAAAAGGGGTTGACAAATAAGTTTGGTTGTGATATAATAATCGAGTCGCTTCTTGATAGAGCGAACACAACGGCATCTTGAAAATTGAACAATGCAAACAAGAAGACCCTTGAAAATGAGTTGTATCATCGAGAGATGATATAACCCTTTGAGAAGTCAGACAAGACTAAAAAATGTCACACAAGTAATTGCGAGCGAATCGTGATGAACAAGGATTTAAGATACAGTAAGTATCTTTAATACAAACTTTTTTAAA
>JAFSEU010000009.1 GCA_017435565.1 Oscillospiraceae bacterium
AGTACCTACGGTGTGCAGGTTCGATTCGGCGTCACCCGCACCAGCGCGTGCTCGCGCAGAGCAATTCGGATATCACTTTTGTGGTATCCGTTTTTGTTGCATCACGGAAATTTTTGTCATTTATTTGGGCAAGAGAACCAACAAAATCCCTCGGAATTCCGAGGGATTTTATTATTTGTATTTTTCACATATTACTTGATTTTCACAAGCTTGATGTTTTTCAGTGTTACGTTGTAATAATCAAGACCGCCTATTTGAAAAACTATCATAGCATCGTTGTCGCTTGATTTTACAGTAAACTCAGCCTCGTATGATTGCGAAGCGGATGTTCCGCTTACAGTATCGCTGAAGTAAGTGTCTGTACCTCGCACCAGCACAGGAACTTCCTTATCCAAAGAGGTTGTATAGTCGAACGAAAGACGGTATTCGCCGCCTTCTTTAAGCGCGATTCCCGAAAGGCGTGCTTCAATTGCACTCGGTTCAGCACCGCCTATGACCATATTTATCCAGAATGACTTATCATATCCGACATAATGTGACGCATTTGCGCCGCTGTCAGGGTCGATAACCATTTCATAGGTTGCATCTGATGCCATATCAAGACCGATCTGACTCGATTCCATACCAAGTGCCTGACAAATCTTATCTGCCAATACATAAGCGCTGTTCTGCTGTGTTACAGGTGAAGGGTGCCAGTCAGAGCCGTATCCGTCTGCCTGACTTTGCGTAATAGATTCGTAATACATAATCCGTTCTTCGCCCGTTTCAGATTTGAACTGCGTCACAGCCTGTTCAATGAGCGGACAAATGCTGTCGTTGCCGCCCATAGTGCCGAGTGTGCAGATTATATATGCATCCGGGTTGTTTTTGCGCACGGATGTCAAAAAGTCGATATATCCTTGGACAAATTCGTCGCTTCTGCTTTCGGAATCAGCAGTTACATAATTGATATCATTTGTACCGAGGTTGATTACAACTACATCGCTGGGTAAAGCGGTGAAATCCCACGGCTGTGAGTAGTGTTTGCTTGTGATTTCGTAATAATCGGGAATAAGTGAATCCGCGTTCTTATCTCCTGAAGAATAGCCCGAAACAATTCCGTGGCCGCTGTAGCTGCACACGCTGTAATCCGCATTAAGCTGCTTTGCTGTAAGATAAGCATATGATTTAGTGAAGTTTTCTGTGGTTGTCTTAAAGCTTTCGGAAGAAGAAGCTCCCTCAACGCCGTAAGCACAGGTTATTGAATCTCCGATAAACTCAATGCGCAAATCGTTTGCCGCCATAGGCCTTACAGGTACAGCGGCAGATGAACTGACATTGATGCTTCTTACACCGACACCGCCGTACATAGCCTCGGACAGCAGAATCACCTTTACCTTGCCGGTTCGTGATGTGTCGCCCTGCCAGAGAGGTACAGTCAGACTTTCCGTTCCGAGAGTGGCGTCTGTCAACAGCTCATCATCAACATAAACTGCATATCTCGGCTGATAATCAACACTTGAACCAATGCCGATATTTCCTGCAAGCTCAACTTCCGCACTGTTTGCAGTGACGATAAATTCTGCCGCAGAGCCGCTTTGCACCAGCCATGTGATATCACCATCAATATAGTTTCTGCCCTGAAGCTTGACATAATCGGTTGTCGCCGCATAGCTTGAATCTGAAACCACGCCTGTATCGGCATTTGAATCCGCAATTATCTGATTTTTCAGATTATGCAGGTCAACCACATTGACAGTACCGTCGGCGTTGAAATCATCGCCATCTGAAAGTACGTCAACCCTGTGCAGTGCATTTTTCAGCTCGACGATGTCGGAAACGGAATGTTGAAGCGAATAAGCTGCTGTTGATGTCATTATCATCGATGTCAAAGAAAATGCAGAAACAATTGCAAGGATTTTACCGTGTTTCATTTTTATATCCTCCCTTTTCTTTTTTTATTCAATATAAATATACCATATTTTTTATAAAAAAGCAATCTGTTTATTTGCGTTTTATAAATGCGTTTAAGAAGGATTCTGCTATGTTATGAAGCGTGAATTGCTTGATATATAGATATTTAAAAATCACCCCATCGTTTTGGGCAAACGGTGGGGTGTTGTTATTTGTACCAAAGAAAAGCAGTCCTTTAATCAAAGGACTGCTTTGTGCTCATATTCAGAAATAGAACATCGGTCTGCTCAGCTTTTCAAGAAATGCGTCAAGGTATTCGTCAAGTACCCCTGTGCCGATCAGTATGACAAAGACAGCAAACAGAAGTACTATAAGCAGAATTATTGCGATTATATTTTTTATGGTAAACGAATCCGCACGTTCTTCTGTGGGAACTCTGATATATCCGCATTGTTCGGCAATGCTTTCAGGCGAGCCGAATACGTCGTAGATATCCTTCATTGTAGCGTTCGGGTGCTTTGAAATATAGCTGTTTATGTTGAATTCAAGCCCTGCAAGAAGCTGCTTTTTCTGAGGGTACTCTGCGGGTATGAGTGATTTTACGGTTTTAAGATAATGCTTTATGTACTGACTTTTCATAAAAAATAATTCCTTTGGTTTGATATGCTACATATTACCACATTGAAATAAAAATGTCAAACTTCCTTTTGCGCTGTGATTTGATTTGAGCAAATATTCTTTTCTGAAAATCATAGAAATCCTCGTTTCGTTTTTTGCTTGAATACTTCTTATAAAACAACCGCAGCTGCAGAGCCGCGGTTGTTTTGTGATGTTTAAGAGGTTTATCTTGCGCAGGAAACGGATACATCCGTGATGTAATACGTTGTTTCGTTGTATCCGCAGTTGAAGCAAAGCGATGCATCCATACAATCCTGTGACATTGTGAAGGTGTAGGAATAAGTCTGAGCGCTTGTTGAGACGCTTATGGTTTTATCAAGGAATGTATTGTAATCACCGTAATTTTCCTGTGTGGCGATTCGGACTGTGGAGCTTGCGTCTGCTCTGATTGTAAATTTAACGGTGTAGGTCTTGCCGCTTTCAAATACCATTCCGTAGAAATGGGGTTGAACTTCCCAGTTGTTGTCGGGCAACGATATGGTTTCAACTGTGACGGCATCGGTTGTGTTTACTGTCATAGAGCCTTCACCTGTGGGGTTATAGAGGTCCCAGATTCCGACCTCATTTACAAGCTCAAGATTATAGCTTAGCTCTGTAACCGTGAGATTCTTGATAACATATACGCCTGCACCGTTTCCGTAGTTTATGCACAATCTCCAGTCGGAGGCTGTGTCGGAGCTGGATATGAATTCATAGGTATATGTCTTCAAGTCAGAAGTGAGCGAAATGCCATTCTTTGCAAAGGCGTTCGGCCATGAATTGTTTACATTATGGTTGATGCAGATATCTATCGGAGCGCCCGTTGTGCAAGAAGCCTGGAAGGAAACGCGGTAGGATTTGCCCTCTTTAACGGTGAAAGCAGGCGTTTGTGACTGAATATCCCAGCTGTTTGTGCAGGTGGAATAGGTTGTCATTGTGAACGAATTGTTCGAGGAGGATTTTGAAGCTGAGCCGCTTCCGTAATATGACCAGTTGGAAACGCTGCCTGCAATATTTGAGCCGGCTGTCATCTGCGGGCCGATATTATAGAGATTATCAAGATAAAGCTTTGCATTGTTGCGGCGGAGAATAAAGAATTCCTTGAGAATTGTAATTTCCGAGGCATAGTTTTCATTGCACCACTGTGCGTTGAAGCGTGTGTTTGTTGCACGGGTTGCCTCTTCATATAACGAAACGTATTCATCAATTAAAGCAACTACATCGGAAGGTGCGAAATGCTCTTTCATTATTTCAATATAATTATCATAGAACTTTTCCGCAAACTCAGAATTGTTGAGTAAGTTGTAGAACAGGGGAACAAAGTTGTATTCACCCGGGATTGTGTACAGATTGTTGATTGAGTCGTATCCGGGAATGGTTCCGCCATTGTTGTACAAGCCGCTTGAAAATTCTGTATCAAACAGCATAAAACGCCATTTTCCGTCTGCATATGCGTTGGAAGCATCGGTAGTGTTGGCTCTCCACATCATCCAGTTGTTCATATAATCGGTTGCCCAGTCGGCATTGTTGATATATGTTTCAATTGCGATGTAATCCATAAAGCTATCAATGTCAATTGTGTCGCAAACTTTTTGGTAGTTTGCGTCGTTTGACATATCAGCGCTGCTTGCCCAGTTGAGAAAATCATCATATTCCTGAGCAACATCTGCCGAGCCTTCATCAAGCAAGCCGTTTTTGATTACTGTGACGTTATCCTTGTCAACGCCGTAATGCGATTCGACATAATCACTTTCAAGTCTTTCACGGATGAAATAGAAGCCCCAGAATTCGCCGTCAATGAAGACGATGCAAGGCTCTGTACCCTGAAGAGCAACGCTTGTGCCTTCACAAAGCTGGTGTATCAGCGCGTCGCGGAAGTGCGTATATTGGTTGTCATTGCCGCCGTTTCGCAATGTTATCTTGTCGTATTCGTCAATGACATTTCCGTACTCATCCGTGAGACCGTCGATAAATTCGTACTTCATTTTCGAGTCGCCGTATTCGCTTCTTGCATAAAGCCTTATGCTCTTCTGAGGGTTGACTCTTGACCAGTTTCCTGCAATTCGGGCGCCGACATCGCCTGTGTATTCAAGCTTGCCGTTTTCAAATACCTGAACATTTACAGGAACTTCGGATTCTTTACCCGTCTTGTTGTAGTTGGTCGGGTTCAATGTGTCGCCGTCGTCGTAGGCTACATATTCCGAGCTGTTCTTCCACTGATAATATCCGCTTCCGACCATATAGATGCCGTTGTCATCGCTGAAGAAATTATCAGGGTCGGTTGAAAGTGAAATTACCTTGAAATCGGAATAATATGAAGCTGTCTTGCCGATGAAATAGTTGTTTGTAGCAACCTTGCTGTATCTTCCGTCTGCGGTTTTGCAGACTGCACGCACAACAATACCTTTATCTACCTTGTTTGAAGGTGCGCTGTAATCATAAAGCGTAATGTCGTCAAGTGCGCTGTATTTGTTTGCATCGTTTGTATTGTTGTATATCGAAATGCTTGACGTATAGAGCTTGGCAGTAGAGGAGGTTGTAGGGTCGCTGCCGTCGAGTGTGTAATAAATTTCGTTTCCGTTTGTGTCAGTAAGCTCAAGATTGAACTGAGCGTCATAGAATCCGCCTTCAACTGAGAAGAAAGGCTTTTCAACCAGTCTTAAATCCTCGGCGTTGTTGTTGTCGGCTCCGGGTGTTGTGGTGATATATGTAAAAGTTTCAGAGCCGTTTGCATATCTTCCGTATGCAACGTCGGTGTCAAGCTCGGGAACCTCAACCGAGTCAATTTCACCGAATTGCGGGTGGGTGAGATAAATCGTTTCGCCCGTCGCACTGATTTTGAATGCGGCATGATATTCACCTTCGGCGCTGGTTGCCGCATCATCACAGCATACGATGATATATCCGTCAGCGGGAATGATTGTGTTTTCGGGGAAGGCGAGCTTGTATTTGTTTTTTGCGCCGTCCGAAACGCCGATTCCTGCAAGGTCAAGCGCTACGTCGTTCGGATTGTATATTTCAATCCAGTCAGGCGATGCACCCGATGCGTCGTTGAATGAATCCTTGTTTGAAGAGCAGATCTCGTTGATGACAAGGCTCATATAATAATTGTAGCTGAGCATACTCTTCTTGATTGTAAAAACATCGGCGATATTTACTGTGCCGTCAGAGTTTGAGTCTGCAGCGGTATATTGCGTTGAATCAAACGCGGCAGTATTGTGCACGCCGTTTTTGAGAAGCGCAAGGTCGGCAAGAGATACAACCGCGTCGGAATCGATATCTCCGGCAAGAGGCGCTGCGGCTTCGGCGGCGGCAACATCACGGGATTTAAAGAACGAATATGGCAGTGTTTGTGAGAGCGAGCAAAGAGTCACGGCTGCCGTTAATGCAGAAATTATTCTGTGTTTCATATATATAATCACACCTTTAATTTTTATATTTATACTATTATAAATCAAAAAATTGTATGATTTCAATAGAATTTATTATAATTTTAACTGTAAAATCGTTTACATTTTTAAATTATCCGAAATGACCAAATTTGTCGTCTCTTAATTATACATAATCACGAAAAAGTCAACGGCATTTCTGATATAAACAGTGTTTTTGATTTGATAAGAATAATAAAAAACGAAATAATTCTTTGCAAAATAGAGCAATACCCGCAGTGCTCTATCTCACTACGGGTATTTTTAGTGTATTTTATTGCTTTTTGATTTTTCTCAGTTCATCATAAAGCGAGTCGGCAGTCTGACAACCCTGCATATCGAGTATCTTTTCCAACTCATCCTGAGAGGTGTATTCATAGCTTGTCAGCATACCGGACCATTGCAGCGAATTCTCATCAAAGAACGACTTGACGCATTTTTTTAGCTGCGGATTTTCCATAATTGTTTTGACCTGTGTTTTTGCACCGTAGCTGTACGGTGATTCAACATCGACATATACCTTGCAGCTTGCCCTCAAATCACCCGAGGAAAAGCCTGCCGAAATTTCATAAAAGCCTTCTTCCGTAGCAAATTGATGCAGATTGGGGTCGTAGCTTTCAAAGTCCGCTTTGCTGAGATTAAACACAATTTGCTTTGTTTCACCCTTTTCAAGGTGAATTTTTTCAAAGGCCTTGAGTTCTTTCACAGGCTTTGTGAGTGTGCTTTCAATGTCGCCGACATAAAGCTGCACAACGGTTTTTCCCGCACGCTCACCGATGTTTTTCACGTTGACCTTAATTGTTATTGAATCGGTAAAGGTTTGCTTGTCGGCACAGATGCTTTCGATTTCAAATTCTGTAAATGACAGCCCGTGACCGAAGTGGTAAAGCGGCTTGATTTTCCTTGCGTCATACCAACGGTATCCGACAAAAATGCCTTCGCCGTAGCAGACCTGCATACCGTCACCGGGGAAATTCAGATATGTCGGCATATCTTCAATGCGTGCAGGCCAGCTGAGAGGCAGTCTGCCCGACGGATTCAACTTGCCGCAAAGGACGTCTGCAAGTGCGTTTGCACCCTGCATTCCGGGAAGAAATACGCATATTACAGCGTCAAAACGCTTTTGAAGCTCTGTTATATCAACAGGCGCGCTGACGTTCAGCACAAGAACCTTTTTCATTCCGTTATCATCGGCAGTGTGAAGAATTGCTTCAAGCTCGGCAAGGCATTCGGGTTTTATGCTGATATCACGAAGGTCGTTGCCCTCTCTGCCTTCAAGACTGTATACATATATAAGTGTATCTGTACTGTTGTCACAGCTGTGCATAATTACAGAATCAAACCGCTTCTGCAGCGCATTATACAGAGAAATATTGCGGTTAGTGTTGATTCCTGCACTGCCTTCGCCGCAGGTCAGCATATATTCGCAGTTTTTACCCATCAGAGAGATTTTTGCGGATGAATCCAACGGCAAGGCATTATCAAGATTCTTGAGAAGAACGATTCCTTCGGCTGCGGCGTCATATGCAATTGCGTCAGTTAATTCAAGTGAAACCTCGCCCTGCGCAGGTTTTGCATATTTTCTTGAAAGCTGTGCAACACGATTTGCTGAAGTTTCAAGCGCGGAAGGTGAAAGAGTTCCGTTTTCAAGGCCGGTGTTGAGGGTCTGTGGTGAAATCGGGCCCGGCATCGCAAGGTCGTTGCCCGCATTGACGGCCGCCTGCGGGTGGTAAACCGCATTCCAGTCGGAAATTACAACGCCTTCAAATCCCCATTTTTTACGCAGCAATTCGTTCAAAAGCCATTTGTTTTCGGTGCAGGGGATTCCGTTTATGCGATTATAAGCACTCATTACGGTTGCGACCTTTGCGTCAACACACGCACGGAATGCAGGGAAATACAATTCAAACAGCGCTCTTTCGGGAATCTGCTCGTCGATATCCATTCGGTTGGTTTCTTGATTGTTTGCGGCAAAGTGTTTGACATTTGCGGCAACACCCTTTGACTGAACACCCTTTACAAGACAGGGCGCAAGCTTGGAAGCAAGGCAGGGATCCTCGGAATAGCCCTCGAATAATCTTCCGTTTCTGATGTCACGGTGAAGATTGACATTCGGTGTACCCAAAAGTACATTCACGCCAAAAGACAAAGCTTCGTCTCCGAGTGCCTGACCTACGGCACAGACCGTTTCGGGATTCCACGTTGCACCAAGCAGAATTCCGGGTGGATAGCATCCCGGAGGCTGCCATTTCGGGTTTCTTTCATCAAGCTTTTTTACAATAAATTCATAGAGCTTTTTTGAGCCGTCATTTTGCAGTGATTCGGGAGAATAAAAATTCTTCAAAACATCGCGCAGAGCGTCACCGCCGATGCCTTCAAGTCCATCGCGGCTCAAAAAATCACCGAACAGCTGTTCAAAATTTATACCCGTTCCGCCATCGAGCAGCTGAAGCTTATCTATTCCCAGACGCTCAACACCGCCGCTGCCGAAAAACGACGCACCGTTTACCAGGCCGATTTGCTCCTGCTGAGTCATTTTGTCCGACATATATAACAATTCCTTTCTGCATTCATTAAGTACATATATTATAACACAAATCAGTATTAATTCATCGAGCTTTTGTGATTTTATTGTGTATTAAAAATATACAAAATAATGCAGATTTGTTGTGCAACACGATGAATCGAGTTGACATATTGAACTAATTGTGGTAAAATATGCATAATGGAAGAAACACTGAGCGTACGCTGACGGAGGTGTGTTATGCTCAATAAAATCATAAATGTTTCGGTTATTGCGGCGACAATTGCCGTGTTGCTCGGTTTTATTATATATCTACTGGCTATGTTTTTCGGCACTCCCTGGGGGAAGAAAAAGGCGGAGGAGGAGTTTTCTGCCGCACTTTATTCGCATTTCGGCGATAAAGTTGTGATAGACGAGGTTGTTTACTCCTTCAAGGCTGACAGATATGAATGCTACGCTACAATTCCGAAAACGCAAACGCACATATGGGTCATCAGAAGCGAAGATGATTATTACTATACAAATACAGAAACAGGCAATCGTCATATTCTCGAACCGCAATCTGCTTTTGAAAGCAGAAAGCAAATGTTTTCGGAAAATGAAGCATTTGTTGAACGGCTTTTGGATTTTGCCGAAGAATATGATAATATCCGTATGATATCGGCTGATGTGGAGGATAATGCATATCATTGCACGATGATTGGAAGCTATTATTGCTACAGCGAAAGTCGGGAAGTCTATGATGAAGAAAAAAGCGAAGCTGTGATTGCCTTGATGCAGCGAACCTTGTTTGAAAAAATTGAATTTGCCGATGAATATATCCGTTTTTACTATGACTGTGAAGGCGCGGCATATCAGGAGAGCGTAGTTTATTGTGATTCTGCCGACAGTTTGAGCGATATCGAAAATGTTGTGCTTTGCGGCGAATTGACCGACAAATGGTATTATATTTCTCAGAAGACTTAAGTGTGGTACTGTATTTATAAGCCTCTTTGCTTTTGCAAGGGGCTTTTTTTGAATGTCTTCAATGTGTGAATTTCCTATATTCTGAATAAAAATACAATTATTTTCTGTTAAATGTCACATTGACGAAATCTGCCGAAAGTGTTAATATTTACAAGGTTTATTTTGGAATTTCAGGAGGAATCACTTTGAAGAATACATATCTTAAGCCGAAGCTTTTTTCGGTTTTGAAAACTTATAACAAAGAGCAATTTATAAAGGATCTTATTGCAGGTATTATTGTTGCAATTATTGCACTTCCGCTTTCGATTGCACTTGCGCTTGCTTCGGGTGTTGAGCCTGCGTGCGGCGTATACACTGCAATTTTTGCCGGCTTTATAGTGTCGTTTCTGGGCGGCAGCAGGGTGCAGATTGCAGGCCCTACTGCGGCATTTGCAACAGTCGTGGCAGGCATTGTTGCTACTCAGGGCATGAGCGGACTGATTATCGCCACGATTATTGCAGGAATAATCCTGGTTCTTATGGGTGTTTTTAAGCTCGGCTCGCTTATTAAGTTTATTCCCTCAACGATTACTGTCGGATTTACTTCGGGTATTGCCGTAACCATTCTCATCGGACAAATCAAGGACTTTTTCGGCATAACCTACTCAGAAGGCGTAAAGCCGATTGAAACCTTTGAGAAAATCGAGGCAAATATCGAAGCTTTTTCAACCTTCAGCCCAAAGGCTCTTATCGTTGGCGCTGTTTGTCTTGCAATTCTGATTGTTTATCCGAAATTTGAAAAGAAGGTTCCGCCCTCGCTGATTGCTGTTGTTGTCGGAGCGCTTATGGTTAAATTTATTCCCGGTCTTGATGACGGTGTTTATACCATCGGTGAGCTTTATACAATTCCGTCGGGCTTTCCCGAATTTACGCTCACAAAGCTTGATTTCAGTTTTAAAACAGTTTCTGCCGTAATGCCCGATGCGTTTACAATTGCAATCCTTGCAGCAATTGAATCACTGCTTTCGTGTGTTGTGGCGGATACTATGGTGAATTCAAAGCATAACCCTAACGCAGAGCTTGTCGCACAGGGTGTGGGAAATATCGCCTCTGTTATGTTCGGCGGAATTCCCGCAACGGGTGCCATTGCAAGAACTGCCGCAAATGCCAAAAACGGCGGAAGAACACCGATTGCGGGTATGATTCACGCCGCTACGCTGCTTTTGGTGCTTCTGTTTTTAATGCCTTATGCAGGTCTTATTCCGATGCCGACAATTGCCGCAATTCTCTTTATGGTGGCTTACAATATGAGTGAATGGAAAAAATTCGTGGGTATTGTGAAATCTGCCCCAAAGAGCGATATTGCAGTTATGATTGTCACTTTCGGGCTTACGGTTGTCTTTGACCTTGTAATTGCCATTGAGGTTGGAATGGTGCTTGCCGCAATGCTGTTTATGAAGCGTATGAGCGAAGAAACCTCTGTCAGCAGCTGGGGTGAGGCAAATGTGAATTCAAATGACGACATCACACTTCTTGAAATTCCTGAGAATGTGCGTGTGTATGAGATTACAGGGCCTTTGTTTTTTGGAGCAGCCGATAAAATTCTCGACATTGAATTTGAAGAACGCACACGCTGCCTTATTCTTCGGATGCGCAGTGTAAATGCAATTGACTCAACGGCGATGAGCTCGCTTGAGATGATACTAAAAAGATGCTCTGATAAGCAGGTCAGGCTGATACTTTCTCACGTCAACCCCCAGCCGATGAAGGCAATGAAAAAATCAGGCTTTTATGACAGGCTCGGCAGCGAAAACTTTTTCGCAAATATTACTGCGGCGCTCAGCGGTGCGAAAACGTATTCCCATAAATCCGAACAAAATGTATAATACACGGCGATTCGGACAGGATTATATTGGCACAATTTAACTTTGATTATGATAAGGAGATGTAAAAATGAAAATTGCCTTTTTTGACACAAAGCCCTATGATAAGGATTCGTTTGACAGGTACGGCAAGCAATACGGTGTCGATATCAAATATTTTGAAACAAAGCTGAACGAAGATACGGCAGAGCTTGCGCAAGGATACGACGGAGTATGTGTATTTGTCAATGACACAATAAATGCGGCTGTAATTGATAAGCTTGTCGCTATGGGCGTCAATGTTCTGGCGCTGCGCTGTGCAGGCTTTAATAATGTAGATATGAAGCACGCTTACGGAAAGCTGCACGTTCTGCGTGTGCCTGCTTATTCTCCGTATGCCGTTGCCGAGCATACAATGGCTTTGCTTCTGACATCAATCCGCCGTATTCATAAAGCATATATCCGTTCCAGAGACTTCAATTTCAGTCTTGTCGGTCTTACCGGCTTTGACCTTTACGGAAAGACGGTCGGAGTAATCGGTACGGGGCGAATCGGACGTGTGTTTGTGGATATCTGCAAAGGCTTCGGTATGAAGGTTCTGGCATATGATAAATATCCTTGCGCCGAAATCGATAACGGTGATACTGTCAGATATGCAGAGCTTGACGAATTGCTTGAGAAAAGCGACATTATTTCACTGCATTGTCCGCTCAGTGACGAAACCTATCATATGATTGACGAAAATGCCTTGAAAAAGTGTAAAAACGGTGTGGTTATCCTCAATACGTCAAGGGGCGCTCTTGTGGATGCCGAGGCTTTGCTTGCGGGAATCAAATCACGCAGAGTGGGCGCCGCCTGCCTTGATGTATATGAGGAAGAATCCGATTTGTTCTTCGAGGATAATTCAGGACATATTATGCAGGACGATACTCTTGCAAGGCTGATATCAATGCCGAATGTCATTGTTACATCTCATCAGGCGTTTCTCACCGAGGAAGCTCTTGAAAATATTGCAGAAACAACAATAAAGAATATTGTCGAATTCTTTGAAACCCGGCATTGCAGCAATGAATTGTGCTATTGCAACGGCAGTGCTCAGGACTGCAAAGAAAGAAAATGTTTCTGATAACGGATTGTTATGTTGATATAAATGTGTTGCATTTTTCGGAATAATGTGATATAATATATATGTATCTATTGCATTAGCTTTTAATTAAATAAAAAAGTTTATCAGGAGGGTAATACTATGTGCGAAAACAGATTTTACATTTGCAGTCATTGCGGAAACATTGTCGGAATGATTCACGATGGCGGAGTGCCGCTTATGTGCTGCGGACAGAAAATGGATAAGCTTGAGGCAGGAACAGTCGAGGCAAGCCACGAAAAACATATCCCTGTTGTTGTGGTTGAAGGAAATACCGTAAAAGTCAATGTCGGTTCGGTTGCACATCCTATGCTGCAGGAACACCATATTGAATGGGTATATCTTCAGACTGACCGTGGCGGACAGAGAAAGTGCCTTGAAATTGGCTCTGAGCCCGTTGTTACCTTTGCTCTTTCAGATGAAGCGCCCAAAGCTGTTTATGCGTACTGCAACCTGCACGGTTTGTGGAAGACTGAGATATAAGAGCTAAAGGTATTGTTGACTGATTTAGCAGAAAATGATATATTTATTAGCAGAAAAAGACCTGCAGTGTTCAAACTGCGGTCTTTTTTTATGTCCTTATTTGCTGATAATTTCAGATTAGAGCAGAAAAGTACAAGAAAATCATCGAAATTCACATTGACTTAATGTTTATAGTATGATAAAATCGTTTACAATCGGTATTAAGTACTAAATAAAGGGAAAATATTTGTGCAATATATAAAATTGCAAAATTTTAAGGGGGAATTTTTAATGCTCAAAAAAATTGCATGCCTTGCAGCCGCTGCTCTTACATTAAATTCGGTTGCATTTGCAGCAAACACACAGCAGACCAATGTTTATGCAGCAACAACTCCGTATGTTGAATACCTTGACAGAGGTGTTACTGCCGTGAACACAGGCTCGGGAATGCTCGTCAGCTGGAGATTCTTGGGAAGCGATTCGGACGCTACCGTGTTCAATCTTTACCGTGACAACACTCTTATCTACACAAGCAACGCAGATGACGCTACCTGCTATCTCGATGCAAGCGGTTCTTATTCGTCAAGCTACAAGGTTGAAACAGTTGTAGGCGGAAGCGTTATTCAGACCAGCTCATGCTCAATGATTTCGGGAAATTCATATTTTGATATTCCACTTGATAACCCTAATACAAGCCTTTATACTCCCAACGACTGCTCAGTCGGTGACGTTGACGGCGACGGCGAATATGAGCTTTTTGTAAAATGGGACCCAAACAACTCGCAGGATAACTCAAAATCGGGTGTTACAGATAAGGTTTATATCGATTGCTATAAGCTTAACGGCACAAAGCTGTGGAGAATTGACCTTGGTATAAACATCCGTGCAGGCGCACACTATACTCAGTTTCTTGTTGCTGACTTTGACCTTGACGGATGCGCAGAAATGACCTGCAAAACCGCCGATGGAACTGTTGACGGTGTGGGAACTGTCATCGGCGACGCTTCTGCCGATTACCGCAATTCCAGCGGATATATTCTTTCCGGTCCTGAATATTACACACTTTTTGACGGCGCAACAGGTGCTGCTCTCGATACAGTAAACTACAATCCTCAGCGTGGCACAGTTTCTTCATGGGGTGATAATTACGGTAACCGTGTTGACCGTTTCCTCGGTGCAGTTGCTTATCTTGACGGCGTTCAACCCTATGCTGTTACTGTTCGCGGATATTACACAAGACTTACAGCATGTGCTTATAAGGTTGAAAACGACAAGCTTGTTCAATATTGGTATTTTGATACAGGAAACAGCTCTTCTGCTGATGGCTATGGCGACGGCAACCATAACTGTATGCCCGCCGACGTTGACTTTGACGGCAAGCAGGAAATCCTTTTCGGCGCTCTCTGTCTTGATGATGACGGAACTGTTTTGTGGAATACAAACAAGGGCCACGGTGACGCAATGCACCTTAGCGATTTCCTTCCCGATAACAACGGTCTTGAGCTTTGGGTTTGTCACGAGGTTTCACCCTATGGTGCTACACTTATAGATTGTGACAACGGAGCTACAATTTTCCATTATGACGCTTCAAAGGATACAGGACGCTGCGGTGCGGCTAATGTATGGTCGGGCAATGCCGGCGGTGAATTCTGGTTTAATAACCAGGTCTATAACGGAAGCGGTTCATCAATTTCAATGGATTGCCCGCCCGTAAACTTCTTCACCTATTGGGACGGAGACCTTGAGCGTGAAGCTCTTGACGGCGGAACCGATTCGCCTGCAACTATTACAAATATCACCGATAGCGGCAAAAAGGAAACAATTCTTACAACAACAGGTTATTACACCTGTAACACTACTAAGGCAACACCCTGTATTTCCGCTGACCTCTTCGGTGACTGGCGTGAAGAGCTTGTTGTAAGAGCTGCTGACGGAAAATCCGTAAGAGTTTACGCTACTACATATGATACAGATTACAGAATTACAACACTGATGCACGATGTTCAGTACAGAACACAGGTTGCAGGACAGAACATTTCATACAACCAGCCGCCTCATCTTAGCTATTATCTCGGCTCTGAAAGGGCTATTCCTGCTCCCAATGATGTAATTATCACACCTTGCGGCGGCAAGGTTGGCGCTGTGATTGATACTGAGCACCTTTACAGAATTAAAAATGTTAACAGCGGACTTTATCTTCAGGTTGATGGATCGGTTGCTGCTGCAGGAACAAATGTTTCTCAGGGCACAACCGGAGAAAATGGATGGAAGTTTGTTGATGCAGGCGAAGGCTATTACAAGCTGTATTCTACTCTCGGCGATGGCAATACATATATGCTTGACCTTGATTACGGCAAGCTGGATAACGGCACAAACATTGCTATCTGGACAGATACAGCGTGTGATGCACAGTCTTTCAAATTTGTTAACAACGGCGACGGAACATATACTATAACCACCAAGGTTACCGATGACGCAAGCTGTCTGGGTGTAGTTTCGGGCTCAAAGGATGAGGATGCAAACGTTGTTCAGTGGGCTTGCGACGGAAGCGCAAATCAGAGCTGGATTCTCGAAATCTATGTGCCTCCCTTTAGCGGAACATATTTCACTAATGTTCTTGTTGAGGATGTTGACACATATAAATTCTGGTCGATTGATTCTGCAGCCGCAGTGGGCGACCTGATTTACGGTGACAGAACATTCACTTATACAACGCTTCCTGATGAGCTTATCGGCGCAGAAATGCTTGTTACAGCCTGCGATGCAAAATATTATGATTATGACCTTGCAACATTTACAGCAGGCGCTGATATGATTCTTTACGTTGCTTTTGACGTGCGAGTAGCAACTCTTCCCTCGTGGATGTCGGGTTGGACAGATACAGGGCTTCAGTTTG
>JAFSEU010000010.1 GCA_017435565.1 Oscillospiraceae bacterium
CAAACTGAAGCCCTGTATCTGTCCAACCCGACATCCACGAGGGAAGAGTTGCTACTCGCACGTCAAAAGCAACGTAAAGAATCATATCAGCGCCTGCTGTAAATGTTGCAAGGTCATAATCATAATATTTTGCATCGCAGGATGTAATAAGAGTTTCTGCGCCGATAAGCTCATCAGGAAGTGTTGTATAGGTAAATGTTCTGTCACCATAAAGCACATCGCCTACTGCAGCTGCAGAATCAATCGACCAGAATTTATATGTATCAACATCTTCAACCTTAACGTTTTTGAAATATGTTCCGTCAAAGCTTGGAATATAAATTTCAAGAATCCAGCTCTGATTTGCCGTGCCGTCACATTCCCACTGAACGACATTTGCGCCTTCTTCGGCAGAACCTGAAACAATGCCAAGACAGCTTGCGTCCTCTGTGGACTTTGTTGTGATTGTGTAGGTACCATCACCGTTGTCTACGAATTTAAACGATTGGGCATCGCTTGCAGTATCGCTCCAAATTCCGATATTTGTACCGTTATCTACTTTTCCATAATCAAGGTCAAGGAGATATGTAGCTCCGTCGCCAACCTCGGAATAAAGCTTGTAATATCCGTCTCCGGCATCAGAAAGGCTCCATACATTTGCACCGGTTGTGCCCTGGCAGACGTTTGTACCGTTTGCCGCAACCGAGCCTTCAACCTCAAGATAAAGTCCGCTGTTGGAATTTTTTATCATATACTTATGGCTTGTGTCGATTACCGCACCTGTTTTTACTGTTCCGACAGGATCGCTGCCGACTGTGATATCCTTGAGGAACGGACTCGGATATGTAATCCACACCCAGCTCTGAAGGTCGCTGTCAGTGATATACTTCATATCGCTCAGCTTTGTCACACTGCCGGCATAGCTGTTACAGAAAGATTTTGTGTTGTTTGCAGTAATCAGTGAATAACCGTAATTTTCTGTTCCGGGCGCCCAGCTATGGCTGTAGCTGAAGGATTTATTCATAGCAGAAGCCGAAGAGCTTGTGCTTGTAGCAGACACGGAGCCTGTATCACGGAAGGGTGAGCTGGAAGAGCCGCCGCCTGCAAATTCCAGACCGGAAAGCCCTTCAAAATAGCAATACTCTGTGAGCATTTTGCATCCGTCACCCGCAATAATCTGCTGGGAAGGGTCGGAAATAGAATATGTATGATAGCTGTTATAAACGTGACCCGTACCGTTACCGATCTGCGGTGTACGTCTTGCGCAGTTTTCCCACTTGTTGAACATCAGAGTGGTGCGGCAACGGGTTGTTTCGGTATTCTGTGTACCATATGCTACCGTCCAGTAGCGGTTATTGAAATGGTTGTAGGAAATTGTAATATAGTCGGGGCTGATTCCGTTGTAGCAATCATCAGACCAACCGATTGAGGGAGTGTTTATCCAAATAAATTTACCAACCTCGTTATCTCTGTCATGAGAAAATGTTGCGCTGAAGTCATTGTGGTCAAACCAGATATTTCTGCCGCTGTAGATATATACAAGAATCACACCGCATCCATAGCTGTTGAGTTGTGTTGCACGGAAGTGAAGATTTCTCAGAACAATATTACAGCTGGGGGTGATGCTTTCATCACCATAGAAATCATCATTTCTCCAACGTGAATTGTAAATGATATTTGCGGAATATGAACCGACAATCGTTTTATCATCTTCAATTTTCTGGTCAGCCTGGTCCCAATCATTGAATTCAAGATTTGCCGTTACTACAATTGTAAGAGGTTCTGTTCTCTTCATAGCGGCAACACATTCTTCAACGGTATCAACGAAAACAGTTTCACCGAGAAGTCCGCCGATGGTGCCTGCTTTTTCTCCGCCTGAAACCATTGCATTAGCGGCAAAACCTTCAAGTCCGTCGAGATTCAGCTTGAATTTCTGATAAAGGTCACCTGTATATGTATCAACCGAAATGGAATTGCTGTTCTGATTAAAAGTCAAAGCAAGGCTTGAATTTGCGTTGCTGGTGATTTTGTAGTAAAGGTCATAGCCTTCGAAATCCTGCTGCACGGCAACAATGTTCCAGCGCTGATTTGCGCTGTCGGTATCAGCAGAAAGCACGGCAAGACCGTTATCGTTTGTAATAACATATCCTGTTGTAACATTTACAATCTCATAAACGCCCGAGCTTATGTAGTTGAGATACCACTTTTCATTATCAACACCGTTTGTTGTCCACGAGTTGAGATAGTCCCCTGCACTCATTCCCGAAATGTTGATATTTCTGTTTGTGTCGCCGATTCCCATTCTGAATTCCTGTACAGGATAGGAAAAATCGGCAGCATTTGCATTGATGGTTTCATTCTCAAACGTAACGGGCATCAGGCTCATAAGATTGAGCGACATCAGCCCTGCTGTCAGAGCACCGAAAACTCTTTTTGTAAATTTCTTCATAAATAATTACTCCCCTTTTGATAAACGAAAAATATCCCTTTATACTGCCTTGTAATCGTTATCTGTATCGCAAACATATTTTACCACACACAAAGGCAGATTATCAATGCTTCATCTTGTCAATTTTATGCACTTTTCTGCTGATTTTTTTGTAAATATTTTGTGAAACACTTGAAATTCGTGACAGAAAATGATATAATACCAGCAGATAAAGACATTCTTCCAATAATACATTTAGAGCAGGATGTGATACATATGAAAATTCCTAAGCGCATTGCAATTTTTATGACAAATTTGCAGATGAAATTTGAGTTTCAGTTTTTATCCGGCGTCCAGAAATATGCCAATTTGCTTGGATATGACATATTATGGCTCACCAGCCCTGAAAACCATATCGACTTTTTGTCAAATGCAAAATACATCTATTCATTGATTGACAGCCTACAAATTGACGGTGCTTTGGTAGCAACGGATAAATTTCCCGACAAGCAGATGAGTGTAATGATCGAGCAAAAGCTGAAGGAACGAAATATCCCCTCGCTTTCGGTTTTCGCCGACAACTCAATATTTCCGATTTGCAAGACCAATGACCGTGACTGTTTTTGCAAAATCACCGAGCACCTGATTACAGTACACGGATACAAAAAAATCCACTGTCTGACGGGCACAAAAGGCGCTGAGGTTGCCGAAAGGCGTCTGCTCGGCTTCTTTGACGCAATGAAAAAGCACGGGCTTGAAGTGACCGAAAACGACTATACCTATGGCGATTTCTGGTACGACGCCGCCTGGCTGCTTGCCAAACGAATCAAGAATGGCGAAATCGAAAAGCCCGAGGCTGTCTGTTGCGCAAACGACATTTCTGCGTGCCAGCTGTTCCTTGCATTTCAGGAATACGGCTTCAGAGTTCCGGATGACATCGCCGTCACCGGTATCGACGGTGACCCTGCACTCAACTTTTTCCAGCCTTCCATCACATCGATTCAGAATCTTGAATTTGTCTACGGTGCCGAGGTTTTTCAAAAGCTTCACTGTATGATCAGCGGTGAGGACGAAAGTACTATCAGACCTGAGGAAATCATTATTAAAACCGGCGAAAGCTGTGGCTGCGGAATTGACCACGACAGCGTTGTCGAGCAGGACTGGCGAGGCTTTGACAAGCTCAGTTACAACCCCTATCCCGCATACATAAGCCTGGCTTCAAAGCTGAATAATGCTTCAACACTTTCCGAAGCTCAGGAAATCCTCAAAGAGTATGATACTATGTTTGCCAAAATGAAAGGCTTTTGTGTTACCTTAAGCAAGAATTTTCTTGACTCGATGCACATTGAGCACAACCTGAATGACGGACAGGTAAAGCCTATTATTTTAAAATGCGACGATGAATATCACACACAATGCGATCCTATCAGCGAGGCCGATATAACGCCGAACCTGAGCATACCTCACGAACCGAAGATTTTCATTATTCACGCTTTAAGCAACATTGAAAAGCATTTCGGATATATTACGACAGAATATTTATGTACTGACGAAATTCAGTTTGACAGAGATCATTATCTTTATAATTCTGCGATCAATAATACGCTGGAACGCCTGCAGATCAACGCACAAATGCAATATATCAACAGCGAGCTCGAAAAAGCCTCTGAGCGTGATTTCTTCACAGGTCTTTACAACAGAAAGGGCTTTTTGAAGAATCTGATGCAAAGGCAAATCAAAACTGATTCAAAGAACTGCATCGTTACTGCTTTTCTGCTTGAAAATTTGTCGCTTATAAAAAACGAATTCAGCAAAGCCGATGCAGAAAACTGCATTATGAGCTTTACCGACGCTCTTAACGTAGAGTGTTCGTTCAAGCTTATCAGCGCAAGAATCGGCGAGGACCTTTTCATCACATACGGACCTATGGATCAGGAAGAAAAGCTGCGCATCTGTCATAATATAAAAGAAAATGTCAACGCACAGCTTGAATACCGAAAATTGCGATATAAGCTCAATATCGTAAGCTTTGATACGGACGTCAAAGCAACTGATGATATAAACGCCATCGAAGCCGCTTTAACAAAGCTTGAAGCTATGGTAGCGCAGCATATGAATTCGCCCAAGCAAAAGCTCCACAGATATCAGGATGAGCTTGAAAACCTGCGAAGAAGAATCTATGCCGAGCCGGCTCTGGACTGGAGTGCGGAGAGCATTTCAGCGCTCATAGGCTTAAGCACATCACGTTTTCAGCACCTATATAAGGAACAGTTTGAAACAACGATTTTAGCTGATGTTATCACCTCACGAATAACACTTGCAAAAAATCTGCTGCGTCACTCTGATTTGAGCATAAACGAGATTGCCGAGAAATGCGGCTATTCAAACTTCACGCATTTTATGAAAATCTTCAAAAAGAAGACCGGAATCACGGCAACGGAATACAGAAAAAAGAACAAGTAAAATTCGCGCAGACATACAAAGCTAATCCCCTATGACCGAATAAAGTCATAGGGGATTTTTATAATCTGTTTATCAAATTTATACAGGAAGAGATGAGATAACCTTCAATGCATATCTTGTGATGATTGTAGCATCGATAGAGTTTACAATGCCGTCCTGATTAACGTCGCCGACCTTCTGGGCATCGGCGCTGAGTGTAATAGCCTTCAGCGAATGTCTTGTAACCATTGTAGCGTCAATGGAGTTTACAACACCGTCAAAGTTTACATCGCCCCACAAAACATCATCAACAATCTCTTGGGACTGAGGCTGAGCAAATGCAACATAGTTTATGCAGCTTGCCGACTGACCGTTTGTGCCGAGTGTAACTGCTTCTCCCGAAGAAACTTTCTTGCTGTAAACCGCAAATGTAACTTCATTGCTGCTAGCAAACTGAAGCCCTGTATCTGTCCAACCCGACATCCACGAGGGAAGAGTTGCTACTCGCACGTCAAAAGCAACGTAAAGAATCATATCAGCGCCTGCTGTAAATGTTGCAAGGTCATAATCATAATATTTTGCATCGCAG
>JAFSEU010000002.1 GCA_017435565.1 Oscillospiraceae bacterium
CATTGCGTGAAATTTCAGGCAGACTTGAGGAAATGCCCGCTGAAGAAGGTTTCCCTGCATATCTTCCTTCACGCCTTTCGGGATTCTATGAGCGTGCCGGATATGTTGAAACTCTTGGAAAATGTGAAGGTTCAGTTACCCTAATAGGTGCAGTATCTCCGCAGGGCTCTGATTTTTCCGAGCCCGTAACGCAGAATACAAAGCGTTTTGTACGCTGCTTCTGGGCGCTTGATAAATCGCTTGCATATGCAAGACATTATCCTGCAATCAATTGGACAATGAGCTATAGTGAATATATCGATGACCTTTCCGATTATTATAATGAAACTATCGGTGAAGGCTTCTTAAAAGCTCGCAGAGAGCTTTCTGTAATTTTGCAGGAAGAAACCAAGCTCATGGAAATCGTAAAGCTCATCGGTTCTGATGTTCTCCCTGATGACCAGAAGCTTGTAATCGAAATTGCCCGAGTTGTCAGAGTCGGATTTTTACAGCAGAATGCATATCATAAGGATGATACCTATGTTCCGCTTGAAAAACAGTATCTGATGGCTAAGACCATTCTGCATTTATATGAGCTTTCAAAGAAAGCGATTGCAGATTCTAAAAAGCTTTCGCAGATTATATCAGGCGGGCTTTTTGAAAGGGTTATCAAAATTAAATATGATATTCCGAACGATAACTTGGATTTGTTTGATTCACTTAATAATGATATAGACAGCTTTTTTCAAGCTCTTTAAGAAAGAATTTATATGAAAACTTTAAAATTAGGATTAGACGATATAAACGGCTCGCTTGTCGCTTTAGAAGGCGTAAGCGGAATCGGATATGATGAAATAGCAACTCTGGAGCTTACCGACGGAAGCAAACGAACAGGGCGCGTTGTTGCGATTGAAGCAGACCGTGTTGTCTTGCAGATTTTTGAAGGGACTAACGGACTTTCGCTTGATAATACAAAAACAGAGTTTATGGGCAAACCGATGTGTCTGCCTCTTTCTGCTGAGATTCTCGGAAGAACCTTCAATGGCGCCGGCAGACCGATTGACGGATTCGGCGAGGTTTTTCCCGAAAAGTATTCCGATATAAACAGCCTTCCGATAAATCCTGTTTCAAGGGTTTATCCGCGAAATTATATACGAACGGGCATTTCAACAATTGATTGCCTTATGACGCTTATCAGAGGTCAGAAGCTTCCTATATTTTCGGGAAACGGTCTTGACCATAATAAGCTTGCAGTTCAGATTGTGCGTCAGGCAAGAATTGCTGAGGGTGAGAATAAGGATTTCTGCATTGTTTTTGCTGCAATGGGTGTAAAAAATGACGTTGCTGAATATTTCAGGCGTTGTTTTGAGGAAAATGGCTCGATTATGCGTGTTGCAATGTTTTTAAACCTTGCCAATGACCCTATAATTGAACGAATTCTTACACCGCGATGTGCACTGACAGCTGCTGAATATCTCGCATTCGAAAAGAATATGCACGTTCTTGTTGTACTTACTGATATGACTTCATATGCTGAGGCGCTTCGTGAAATTTCCTCATCAAAAGGGGAGATTCCCGGAAGAAAGGGCTATCCGGGATATCTTTACTCAGACCTTGCTTCAATTTATGAGAGAGCAGGTGTTATTGAGGGTGCTTCCGGTAGTGTTACGCAGCTTCCCATTCTTTCAATGCCAAATGATGATATAACTCACCCTATTCCTGACTTGACAGGATATATCACAGAAGGTCAGATTGTACTTGACAGAGGGCTGTCAAATGCAGGCATTTACCCGCCGATTTCTGTGCTTCCTTCTCTTTCCCGACTGATGAAGGACGGTATTGGAGAGGGTTATACAAGAGCTGATCACAGTTCGTGTTCAAATCAGCTCTTTGCTGCATATGCCAAGGTGCAGGATGCAATATCGCTTGCATCAGTTATCGGTGAAGATGAACTTTCGCCTGTTGACAAAAAATATCTGCATTTTGGCAGAATGTTTGATAAATACTTCGTTTCTCAAAGTGCGAATGAAAATCGCAGCATTGAAGAAACGCTCGACCTCGGATGGGCGCTTCTTTCTCTGCTTCCCAAGTCAGAGCTTGACAGGGTTGATGAGGCAATGCTGAATGCAATGTATGACCCTGCTAAGGCGGAAAGATTTGTTTGATGAAAGGCAGTTGATATCCTTTTGAATAATGATACCTTTGCAACCAAGGGAAATCTCATTAAAGCTAAAAAAACGCTTGCGTTGTGTACAATGGGATTTGATTTGCTCGACAGAAAGCGAAATGTTCTGATTCGCGAGATCTTGTTGCTGATTGATAATGCAAAGGCTCTGAACGGTGTTGTTGAAGAAACGTTTCTTTCGGCACATGAGGCTCTTGAAAATGCAAATATTACTCTTGGAGTTATCGGCTCACTTGCTGAAAGTGTTGATATCGACGACGGACTTAACGTAACATACAGAAATGTAATGGGTGTGGAAATTCCTCAGCTCGAGCTCGCTCAAAAGCCACTTGAGGTCAATTACGGTATGTACAATACAAACAGCCAGCTTGATATTGCATATATCAAATTTGCGCAGGCAAAAAGACTTTGCGCTTTGCTCGCCGAAACCGAAACTGCGGTTTTCCGACTTTCTAATGCAATTAAGCGTGTTCAGCGAACTGCAAATTCTTTGAAGAATGTTATGATTCCGAAATACCGTGAGCTTGTTGTTCAGATTACTGATACTCTTGAAGAAAGAGAAAGAGAAGAATTTTCACAGCTTAAGGTTATTAAATCTAAAAAAAGCGGTTAAGTACGGATATATTAAAAAATTGAAAATATAGAAAATTATGCTTGACTTGTTCGTTTTTTTAGGTTAAAATATTATCTGTAAAATATTATCTTGAAAGTGATGGTTTGGATTTATGGTTAAATCTATTGGTGTTCTTACAAGCGGCGGCGATGCTCCCGGAATGAATGCTGCCGTTCGTGCTGTTGTCAGAACAGCTATTGCAAAAGGTCTTAAGGTCTATGGCATTGAGAGAGGCTATAACGGTCTTATAAACGGCGATATTAATGAGCTTAATGAGAGAGATGTTTCTGATATCATCCATCTTGGCGGTACTGTTCTTTATACCGCAAGATGTCCTGAATTCAGATATCGTGAGGGCGTATTGAAGGCAAAGGAAAAGTGCATCGAGGCCGGGCTTGACGGAATCGTTGTAATTGGCGGTGACGGCTCCTTCAGAGGTGCCGGCGATCTTTCTGCCGAAGGTATTCCTTGTGTCGGAATCCCCGGAACAATTGATAACGATGTAGCTTGCACTGATTATACAATCGGTTACGATACCGCGAATAATACTGCGGTTTCTATGATAGACAAGCTCAGAGATACAAGTGAATCTCACGACAGATGCAGTGTTGTTGAGGTTATGGGAAGAAACGCAGGTTATATTGCTGTTAATGCAGGTGTTGCCAGTGGTGCTATCTATACACTTGTTCCCGAAGTACCTTATTCTCTTGATGAAATCTGTGAAAAGATGCTCAAAGCAAGAGAGCTTGGAAAAATGCACTTTGTTGTAGTCGTTTCCGAGGGCTGTGAAGATTCTATTTCTATCGCAAAGACAATTCAGGAAAAAACCGGTATTGATACCAGAGCAACAATTTTCGGCCACGTTCAGCGCGGCGGTTCTCCTACCGTAATGGATAGAGTTGTTGCAACAAAAATGGGCGTTCATGCTGTTGAAATGCTCGCTAAGGGAATTGGCAACAGGGTAGTTGCTATGAAGGATAATAAGATTGTTGACTATGATATCCAGGAAGCTCTTGCTATGAAAAAGCAGTTTGATACTGAGCTTTATGAAATTGCAAACAGATTGTCCTTTTAAAATAAAAATTTGAATAAGCGGGCGCTTAATGTTCAGCTCTCACGGGCTGGTTTTGCGCCCTGTTTTTCTTATGCAGAAAGGAAACCTTAGTGATGAAAACTACTTTGGGATTTATCGGCGTCGGCAATATGGCACGCAGTATTATAAAAGCAATTATCAGTTCCGATGTGCTTTGCAATAAAGTAAAAATTGTTTGCTATGATAAAATAGATATAAGTGAATACTTTAAAGATATTGATAATGTTGTTGTTTGTAAGGATGCCCAGCAGGTCATCGATATCAGCACTTATGTTTTTCTCTGCGTAAAGCCGCAGAATCTTGATGAGCTTCTTACATCAGTCAGAATCACTTATGATAAAGTGATTGTTTCAATTTGCGCCGGAATCTCTGCCGAATATATCAAGCAGAGAAGCGGAGCTTCTTCACGAGTTATTCTTGTAATGCCTAATACGCCTCTTATGCTCGGCGAAGGTGCGTCCGCGCTTGCAAAGTGTGACGGTGTTTCGGATGAGGAATTTGATTTCATACTATCTGTCTTCTCTGCCTGCGGTGTTGCAAGAGAAATATCTGAGGATAAAATGAAGGAGATTATTGCTGTAAACGGCAGTTCTCCTGCGTTCATTTATCTTTTTGCCAAAGCCTTTTCGGATTATGCAAAGTCGGTGGGCATTGAAGAAAAAACTGCGATTGATTTATTTTCACAGTCGCTTATCGGTTCTGCAAAAATGATAACGGACAGCGGCTATACAATTGACGAGCTTATCAAGATGGTTTCATCTCCGGGCGGAACAACGCTTGCAGGTCTTTCAAAACTCTACGACGGAAACTTTCTTGGTGTTGTAGATGAATGCTGCAAGGCTTGCACAAACAGAGCTTATGAATTGAGCAAGCAGTGATTCTATTTTATAAATAATCTGCATATCTATCTGTATACAGACTAATTACGGGTAGGTTATGAGTGATGCGGACAAGCAAGGAAAAATACATAAAGCCACACAAATCGGTATATTTCATTCTCTTAATTATTTTGATTCTCGGTATTTGCGCCGGTGCGTGCTTGCTTGTTTTTTTTGATATAGACAGTCCCGCTCAGCTTGATATTCTACATCACAATTTTATTTTTACAGGTTCCGTCAATGTATCGAACCTGTTTGTGAAGAATATTAAATATCCTCTGATTCTGTTTTGCGTTTTGTTTATTTGCGGATTCTCTGCTGTTTTGCAACCGCTTGAGCTTGGCACGATATTTTTACATGGTGTGTCTTGCGGCTTGTCGGCTTCATATTATTATTCCTATTTCGGACTCAGAGGTGTTTTCATAGCCTTACTTTTGATTCTGCCGTTTTTTGTAGCAAAATCAATTCTGCTGATTGCTGCCGCAAGATATTCACTTCGTCTTTCGCAATTCATCAACAGGATTTTGCTTTCCGGTGTTGTTGATGATGCTAACGATGAAGTGATTATAAAAGAATATTCAATCGGATATTTTATTCTGATGCTTATTATGGCTCTTGTGTGTCTGCTGCAGTCTTTTGCTGTTTCGGCACTCAGAGGTATATTATAATTATTTGAGGGAATGTAAATGGGTTTTTTAGGTTTATATGATTATGAAAAGGCCGGTAGCGGTGTTGCCAAAGACGGGCCGCAAAAAAAGCGTGTTGTCGTTTTCTTTGAGATTTTCCTTAGAAAATTCTGGAAGCTTATTTCGCTGAATATGCTTTTTGTTTTGTTCTGCATACCTGTTGTAACAATTGGCCCGGCGATGGCGGGAGCTGCAAAGGTACTGCGAAATTTTTCACAGGAACGCCATGCTTTTTTGTTTTCAGATTTTTGGGGTGCTTTTAAGAGAAATTTCGGCAAGGCATTTTTAATGGGATTGATTGACCTTATAGCAATTGTCTGCATTGCTGCCGGTTGCATTGTTTATCCGATGCTTGCAAAAGGTTATGACAATATGCTGATATATATCCCGCTTTCAATTATTCTTGCACTCGGCGTCGTGCTTGTAATGATGAATTTTTACAGCTTTCTGATGATTGTAACTACGAATATTTCATTTAAGAATATTTTAAAGAATTCGTTGTTTTTGACATTTTTGGAAATCAAGAATAATGTAATTACATTTATAATTGTTGCTTTAATTTCTCTTGTGTTTGGTTTGCTTGTCTACGTTTTTCGTTTGCTGATTTTGCTTGCAATTTTCATTCCGTTTACAATAATCGGACTTGTCGTTTGCTTTAATTGCTATCCTGTTATAAGAAAATATGTAATCGACCCGTATTATGAAGCCAAAGGCGAGGAAAGTCCTGAATTTGCATATCTTAAGCCAAAGGACGATGAAGAAACAGTCTTTAGTGATATGGGCGGCAAGGAAGCTCCGATTGTAAAAGACAAGCAGAAGAAAAGGCAATCTTCAAGCAAAGCCAGAACGAAAGGAAAAACCATACGCTGATGCATATAATAGCTTTATCTGTATTTTTCAGGTAAAGCTATTTTGTTGTTTACATTTTGCACTTCGTGTGATATAATTATATATTATATTTTGAAATCTGGTGTGTTATGCGTAAAAAACTTTCTCCGGGCACGCTTTTGGCGCCCGTTCCCGCTGTGCTTGTAACGTGTAAATACGGTGATAAAATAAATATGCTGACTGTTGCCTGGACAGGCATTGTCTGCACCAAGCCTGCAATGACGTATGTTTCGATCAGACCTGAAAGATATTCATATGATTTGATTGATAAATCAGGTGAATTTGTAATCAACCTTACGACGACCTCAATGGCGAAGGCTGTTGATTTTTGCGGTGTTCGTTCCGGCAGGGATATTAACAAGGCCGAAATCTGTGGATTTGAGCTTTCAGATGCGGATATTGTAAATGTTCCGCTTATTGCCCAGTCACCGCTTTGCCTTGAATGCAGGGTTGTCAAAAAAGAAAAGCTTGGTTCTCACGATATGTTTCTTGCGCAAATCGTATCGGTGAGCGTTGATGAAAAATATATCGGCAGCAACGGAAAAATCAAGCTTGAGCAATGCGGACTTCTTGCGTACGCTCACGGAGATTATAATGCTTTGGGGCGAAATGTCGGAAATTTTGGGTTTTCTGTGAAAAAACGCAGGAAGGGGAAAAAATAATGCCTGTGTGGAATCCCTGGCACGGATGTACTAAGTACAGCGAGGGCTGCAAAAACTGCTATGTTTACAGGCGTGATTCGCTTTACGGTAAGGATAGTTCAGTTGTTACAAAGAATTCTGATTTTGATTTGCCGATTCGGAAAAATCGTGACGGTCTTTATAAAATGCTGACAAATGAAACTGTTTATGTTTGTATGACGTCTGATTTTTTTCTTGATAAGGCTGATTGTTGGCGTAGCGAGATATGGGATATTATTCGCAGACGATGCGATCTGAATTTTATGATTATCACAAAACGCATTGAAAGATTTTCGGTTTGTCTGCCCGATGACTGGGGCGATGGATGGGATAATGTTTCTGTTACCTGTACCTGTGAGAATCAAAAGAGAGCTGATTTCAGGCTGCCGATATTTGTCGAACTTCCCATAAAGCATAAGTCTATCGCTTGTGAGCCTCTTCTTGAAAGAATCAATATTGAAAAGTACCTTGAAGAAATTGACCTGCTTGTCGCAGGAGGTGAATCAGGCGAAAATGCTCGAATTTGTGACTTTGACTGGATTTGCGATCTTAAGCGTCAGTGTGAAAGTACAAATACCGAGTTTTATTTCAAGCAGACAGGGGCACGCTTTGTAAAAGACGGCAAATTGTTCAGAATTCCAAGAAAAATCCAGCACATTCAAGCCCAAAAGGCAAAAATAAATACAGTAAAGGAAGATTTTAAGTTATGAGTAGTGAAATCAGAGATATAAATTTATTTGAAAGCGGCGAACGCAAAATAAACTGGGTAAAAAGCAATATGCCGCTTCTTAACGGTATTGAGCAGGAATTTATTCACACCAAGCCATTTGAAGGTATAAGAATCGCTCTTTCGATACATCTTGAGGCGAAAACCGCATATCTTTGCAGAGTTCTGCAAAGCGGCGGTGCACAGATGTTCGTAACCGGAAGCAATCCGCTTTCCACGCAGGATGATATCGCTGCGGCGCTTGTCAAAAGCGGTATGAACGTTTATGCCTGGCATAATGCCTCTGAGGATGAATATAACCGACACATTAAGTCAGTAATTGAAGCTGAGCCCAACATAATTATAGATGACGGCGGAGATCTGGTTAATCTTATTCATAATGAATATCCTCATCTTATAAAGAATGTTATCGGCGGCTGTGAGGAGACTACCACAGGAATCCTCAGGCTCATTGCAATGAATAATAAGAATGAGCTTAAATTCCCTATGGTTCTTGTCAATGATGCTGACTGCAAGCATCTCTTTGATAACAGATATGGCACAGGACAATCCGTCTGGGACGGAATCAATCGCACAACAAACCTTATTGTTGCCGGAAAAAACGTTGTTGTTGCCGGATACGGCTGGTGCGGCAAGGGTGTAGCAATGCGCGCAAAAGGTCTGGGTGCTTGTGTAATTGTAACTGAGGTTGATCCGATTAAGGCAATTGAAGCTTATATGGACGGTTTCAAAGTGATGAAGATGGAGGATGCAGCTAAAATCGGCGATTTCTTTGTGACAGTTACCGGATGCTGCGGCGTAATTGACGAAAAATCTTTCGTTAATATGAAGAACGGTGCTATTCTTTGCAATGCAGGACATTTTGACGTCGAAGTTGATGTAGCAAAGCTGCGCGAGATTGCAATTGACAGCTATGAAGCGAGAAATAATATAACCGCTTATAAGCTTGAAAACGGTAATGTCATAAACGTAATTGCTCAGGGCAGGCTTGTAAATCTTGCCGCAGGTGACGGACACCCCGCCGAGATAATGGATATGAGCTTTGCGATTCAGGCACTTTCAGCTCTTTATCTTGTGCAAAATAAGGACAAGCTTAATGATATGATTATTAAAGTACCCAAGAGTGTGGACAATGAAGTTGCACGCAAAAAGCTTCTGTATCTTGGAATTACAATTGACAGTTTAAGCAACGAGCAGCGTGAATATCTTGGATATTCTGAAGAATAAGACTGTATGTGCGATAACGAAAAGAAGCTTTATGCCTGTTATGATAATATACGCAAGATTACTGATTTTGTCCCGAAAATTGCAATTGTGTTAGGCTCGGGTCTTGGTGGATTTGCTGATGATATTGAGGTTGTATGTGCTGTCAGCTACAAGGATATTGTGGGCTTTCCAGTGTCAACCGTACCTTCACACAAAGGACAGTTCGTTTTCGGTTATGTTGATTATGCGCCCGTCGTAATTATGCAGGGCAGGGTGCACTATTACGAAGGATATTCCATGTCCGATGTCGTGTTGCCGATTCGTCTGACAAAGCTTCTCGGTGCTGACACGATCATATTAACCAACGCAAGCGGCGGAATCAATACAGATTTTAAGGTCGGTGATTTTATGCTTATGACTGACCATATTTCTTCGTTTGTCCCTTCGCCGCTTATCGGTGAAAATTTTGAAAGCCTTGGTGTGCGATTCCCTGATATGAGTTGTGTCTACAGTAAAGAATTGCGTGATATCGCGGAAAAATCTGCCGTACAAATTGGTACAAAGCTAAAAAAAGGCATTTATATACAGACAAGCGGACCGAACTATGAATCTCCTGCTGAGGTCAGACTTTATCGTGCGCTTGGCGCAGACGCTGTCGGTATGTCAACCGCTTGTGAGGCAATTGCGGCAAACCATGCAGGTATGAAAACCTGTGCTATATCCTGCATTACAAATATGGCTTGTGGTATAACTGATATTCCGCTTTCACACCATGAGGTTGAAGAAACAGGTGAGCTTGTTCAGCCTGTTTTCAGAAAACTTTTAAAACAGATGATATTAAATATTTCAAAGGAAAGTTTATGATTAGATTTTATAACGGAAAAGTGCTGACACTTTGCGGCTTTGCAACAGAAATTACAGATTCTGAAGTTTGGGTAGACGGCGACTCAATTATTTATGTAGGAGAAAAGAGAGTTGATTCGCCCTTGTTTGAGCGCGAAATCGACTTGAAGGGCAATTTGTTGATGCCGTCATTCAAAAATGCTCATTCGCATTCGGCAATGACGTTTCTGCGTTCGTTTGCAGATGATCTTCCGCTTAAAGAATGGCTTTTTGACAGGGTGTTCCCGCTTGAAGACAAGCTTACGCCTGACAAGGTTTATCACCTTACAAAGAGTGCTGTTCTTGAATATCTTTCAAGCGGAATTACTGCGGCAATGGATATGTATTTCTTTCCCGATGCCTGTGCACAGGCTAATATCGACTGCGGTTTCAGAACTGTAATTTGTTCAGGCGTAGGCGGCAGTGCGGAGGGAGTAAAAAGGCTTGAAAGAGAATGGAAGCATTTCACTAAGCTGAATCCGCTTGTTTCATACTCTATGGGATTTCACGCTGAATACACCTGTGAATATGAACTATTAAAAGGAATTGGCGAGCTTGCACAGGAATATAAAGCACCTGTATTCACACATAACAGCGAAACAGAAAACGAGGTTGCCGAGTGTAGGGCGCGTTACGGTATGACACCTACTCAGCTTTTTGAGAGTCTGCATATTTACGATAACGGCGGCGGCGGCTTTCATTGCGTATATCTCGATGATGAGGATGTTGAAATATTCCAAAGAAGGAAGCTTCATATAGTCAGCTGTCCTGCGTCAAATGCAAAGCTTGCAAGCGGAATTGCTCCTCTTTGCCGATATGCCGAAAAAGGGATTTCTCTTGGGCTTGGAACCGATGGTGCGGCAAGCAACAATGCTCTTGATATGTTCAGGGAAATGTACCTTGCAACCGTTTTGCAGAAGCTTTCTTGTGCTGATGCTTCTGCAATGCCTGCGGAAACAGTTCTGAAAATGGCAACAAGCGGTTCTGCTCATGCGATGGGATTGACAGACTGCGACTGTATTGATGCCGGCAAGAAAGCCGATTTGATTGTTGTTGACCTTAACCAACCGAATATGCAGCCTGTAAATAATATTGTAAAGAACTTAGTTTATAGTGCATGCAAGCAAAATGTTGTTATGACAATGGTAAACGGCAGAATTCTTTATGAGAACGGCGAATTTTTTGTCGGCGACAGTGTTGATAATATTTATAATAACGCTAACAGAATCGTGAAGGAAATATGCAACTAAAAACTTTATTGTAAAATTAAAACCGTGAAAATATTACGGGCGGAAATATAGAAGTATTATAAAGCCACTTTTGATATTGTGTCAAAAGTGGCTTTGCGGTGCTTATGTCATTGACTTTGTGCGAACGCTTTGTTATAATTAACTCAATGATAAATAAGAATTTGATAAAGGAGCCGACAAATCTATGGAAGAAAACAAAAACTTTGATTTAGATAGCATTATGGATGAATTATCTTCCCGACTGGAAGATATGATTGAGGATGCTCTAATTGACCAAATTGATTCCGCAGTTACTTGTGCTGTACAAGACGCAATGCCCGAGGCATTAGGCGAAAGCTTTTCTGATTTTGAATTTGTTCTTAAAGATGGAACTATTGTCAGACCAAAACAACATATGAAAGTGTTTAGTCCTGACAAATCCAAATTACTTATTTGCTATGGTGGACTTCGTGTTGATGGTTCTTCTTTGATGATACAAACCAGAATTAGCAGTTGGGAAAACATAGCATATTATCAAAGTAGAGAAGAAGCGATTGAAGCATTATTAAAAGTAAAAAATGCTATGGAATCTGGTGTTTCTACTTTTGAGTTATAAATTAAAACTAACAAATTCCAATTTATCTGTGAAATAATAAACAAAATCCAGAGAAGAAATTAAATCTTCTCTGGATTTACTTCTTTATGACTACCTGCCTTATTCTTCACGTTTTTTTGTTTTCCGCGCCTAATGGCATCAACATAAAGCTGCTTTTGATATTTACGTCAAAAGCAGCTTTTAATACTTATTCAATGAGATGAATATTATTCGCCCAAAGCGTCTGCGCGGGATATCAATCTGTTTTTGATATAAAGACCGCCTTCGGTGAGTTGGTCATCAGTCCAGCCGCTTAAAGTGGTGCAATCATCAGCAATTGCACAGCAGAGCTCATCCTTATTGGCAAGTGCCCAGTTCATATAGCTGATGTTATAGGAATCAAGCATATCAAGCCACGCGTCACACGCTTCAAGGTCATATTCCTCGTCACCGCTTGCGGCACAGCATCCGAATTCAGATACGAAAACAGGAATACCGTTATTATAACAGGTTTCAACTCTGTCCATAAGCCAGTCGCCATGAGTAGCCGAATAGAAGTGAAGTGCATACATAACATTCGGGTCGTCGAGAAGGTTTGACTGAACGAGGTTGATGTCCTGACTCCAGTTTGCAGTTCCGGCAATTATAACAGCGTCATCGTCAATCGGACGAATTACTTCAAGCACTTCAACGCAGTAGGGATAAATAACATCGTTCCAAGTAATAGTCTGTCCGTTAGGCTCGTTGCAAAGCTCATATATAATATTCGGATATTTGCTGTAAGCAGTCGCAATCTTTTCAAAAAATACTTTTGCTTCTTCGGTATAGGCGCTCGGGTCGCCGGGATTGAGAACGTGCCAGTCAACAATAACATATAAGCCAAGCTCAAGGCAAAGGTTAATTCCCTCAACCATAAGCTCCTCGCTCAATTCGGGATTTTTCATATAACACATCGAATTGTTGTTTTCATCAACATACATAGCGATTCGTACGCAGTTGACCTTCCATACATCACGAAGCTCCTTAAAGGATTCCTCGCATACATAATCAGGATACCAGGTGATTCCGTGAGTTGACATTCCTCTGAGCTGATAAGGTTCTCCGTTTTCATCAACAAGCTGATTTATATTTACTGAGAGCTGTCCGTGCTCAGCGACTGGCGAACCCTGCGGTGCCTCAATAAACTCCTGCGGAAAGTCAAGCCCACTGTCGCTAAGGTCGCTTTCTGAAGATGCACTTGTTGCTTGCGATGAGGCTGAATTTGAAGTGTTGTCGGATGATTGAGAAGTTTCTGAATTATCAGTACACGAGCAGAATGATTGCATCATCAAGCAAGCACAAAGTGCAGTAGCAATAGAATTTTTTAAGTTCATAAAAATTTCCTCCTTAATATTCTCTGTAATCGGCAAAATCGTTTGGCAAATCCGATTGGTTTTCATTTTTAATAATTATGTAGTCCTCTTCTACGCATTCAAAGCCGATTTCTTCATAAAAGCTTTTTCGTTCCGGGTATGCAAAGAGATAACCTGTTTTATCTTTTTCTTCAAGAGCGCAGGCGATATAATATAAAAGCTTTCTTGCTCCGCCGTGACCGCGATGAGCTTTTAACGTGGCAATCTGCCCGATAAAAGCAAAGGACTCATCCTCGAAAATTACTGTTGCAGTTGTTGATTTTTCAAAGAGGTATAACGTTGTCAGATTTCTTCGCCTGCGGTGTGAAGTATCCGTCAGCCAAAGACCGTAGTCAGTAGTATCGTCAAAGCTTTCTTTAAGAATTTCATATACCTTGTCAAGATTCGGTTTTTTTTCAACACATAAATCAGACACCATAAAGCTCTTGTCCGTAACCATTTTGAACAAAAACCTTTGCTTTGTGTGGTATTGACTGCCGATTTTTAAGTTTGCTGATATATGGAAAGGAGCTTCGATTCGTTGTGGGGAATGCATAAGAATAAACGAGCTCAGTTCCTCACTGAAAGTTTCGTCAGGTTCATTTTGCGACCATATCGTCATTGTTGCATTAAAAATCATTATAATGCCAAAGCAGTTATCCGTTGTGCAACCGTAAAATTTGCAGAAATCATATTCCGTTCCGTAAGCGGCGTAATATGTGTATATTCTTTTACCCCAATAGGTTGTTCGCATTCCGAATGCGGAAATACAGTCACCTGAGTGAAGTTGGCGTATCATATGCCTTCCGCCTTTCTGTCTGCAAATTCAGCAAGAACAGCGTCGGAAAGACGATAAACCGATTCAATATCTTCTTTTGCAGCTACGCATACAGATGAGTGAAGATAACGGCAGGGGATTGATATCGCAAGACACCTGATACCGCCTGCGGTTTTGTGAATAGTTCCGCTGTCGTTTCCGCCCGCAACCTTAGTTTTGATCTGACACTTGATATTCTGCGCTTCAGAAAGGTCCAGCGCCATATTGAACAGCTCTTTGTCATACACAGCAGACCTGTCCATAAATCCGATAACAGCACCATTTTTAACGATGCAGACCTTGTCGGAACCGTTTGATGCGGGAATATCTGCGGCGGTTGTAGCTTCAAGAACAATTGCAATTTCCGGATTAAGTGCAAATGCGGCAGGTCCTGCACCTCTTGCTCCGACTTCTTCCTGAACGGTGAAAGCGAACGAGAACGAATACTCAGAATTTTCAATAAGCTTCAGAAGTATTGCACATCCTGCTCTGTCATCAATAGCCTTGCCAATTAAAAGACTGTCGCCAAAGTCGTTACAATCACTGTCAAAATATGCGCAGTCACCTAAATTGACAAGTTTATCTGCCGACTCATAGTTATCACAACCAATGTCAATATACAGTGAGTCAGAATTGATTTTTGATTTTTTTTCATCAGCTGTCATATTGTGCACGGCTTTTGAGCCGATTACACCGCAAATTCCGTTTATACGAACTGCTTTTCCAATGAGTGCTTCGCCGCTGATTCCGCCAATGTTTGAAAATTGCAGTGTACCGTCACTGTTGATTGACGTTACCATCATAGCAACTTCATCCATATGTGCGCAGAGCATAAAACTTTTTGACAGCTTTGTTCCATCCTTGTATCCGATTATGTTTCCGAGACCGTCGGTTTTGCATTGTACATTCAGATTTTCGAGTCGCTTTAAGATAAATTTTCTTACGTTGTCCTCATTACCTGAAGCAGCGTCGAGCGCACAAAGCTGCTTTGTTAAATCAATCATTTACATCGATTACCTTTCAAAATTTATTGTTTGGAAAGCTGCTTTACAAATTCATAAATGAGCTTTGCTGTGTTTTCAATATCGTTAATTGCGCAGACCTCTGTGGGTGTGTGCATATATTTAAGCGGAATTGAAACAAGAGTGGTCTTGTTTCCTGATTTTGTTATACTGTAAGCATCGGCATTCGTCGAAGTTGCAGCGGACATAACTTCAAGCTGATAGGGGATTGAATGTTCTTTTGCAGTAGCAATGCACAGCTTACTGCATTCCTTATCTAGTATTGGGCTGATTCCGATCATAGGTCCTTTTCCCATTTCCCCACACTTGGTTTTATCTTCGCCCATTGTATATGCAAAGCTGACATCAAGGCAAATTACATAGTCATAATCATCTGAGAAAGCGGCAGTTTTCGCACCTCTGATTCCGATTTCTTCCTGGTTTGAAAAAACAGCCGTGATGCGGACATTTTCATCTTTAAGCATATCAAGCGCCGATATCAGTGCACAGCAACCGGCACGATTGTCAAGAGCACCGGAAGAAACACGTCCGTTTGAAAGTAAACGAATCGGTGAATCAAACACCACGCTGTCGCCGGGCTTTACATACATTTCGAGCTCACTTTTATCAAGTCCTGTGTCAATATACATTTGGTTGATTTCACATATTTCTGATGTATCAGAAGCAAGGTGCGGTGGTGTTGAGCAAAAAACACCATTGAATTCCTTTTTGCCAGTGTATATTATGACTTTTTGAGAGGGGACGAGACGTTTATCGATTCCGCCGCATTTATCAACACACAAAAAACCGTCGTCGGTTATCGAAACTACTCTGAACCCGATGCTGTCAATATGTGCATCAATAAGAATGTGCGGTACCGATGTATTGTTTTTGCCGATTTTAGCATAAATACCGCTTTGCATTTTTAAAACATCTGCATATTCAAGATGCTTTGATATGCATTCAAATGCAGCTTCTTCGTCGCCTGAAACAGCTTTGATTTCTGTCAGACTTTTCAATAAATCAATAGTATTCATTATATCCATCCTTGATATATTATTAGAAATATTGTAACCTATTACGGTCAAAAAATCAAGGTGTTATTATATAAATTTAAAAATATAAAGGCATTCGGTAGAAACTGAATGCCTTTATGTAACTTTATATTGTTGTTTATCCTTCAACGGGAAATTTATCAATAACCTTGAGTGAATATCTTACGATAATTGTAGCGTCCACCGAGTTAATAACGCCGTCACCGTTAACATCACAACAAGCTTTAACTTCGTCGGAAAGCGTTAATGAGCCGAGTGCAGCTCTTGTTATTATTGTTCCGTCAACCGAGTTTACAATGCCATCTCCGTTTGCGTCACCGTAAATAACATCTGAACCTGCTGATATTACATTGTGACTGTATGAATATGTTTCTGCCCATTCCTGTGCATAGCTTCCATCATAAACTTCAAAAACAAGGTCGTCGGCACTAAGGAATGAGTATTTTCCTATAGATGTTACAGATTCGGGAATCGTAATTGTTTCAAGAACATAGCACTTTGCAAATGCGTGATTTGAAATAGTTTCAAGGTTAGCACTAAGGGTTACATCCTTGAGGAGAATGTTGTGATAGAATGCATAATTTCCGATATAAGTGACTGTGTCGGGAATTACGAGTGTTTCAAGATACACACAATCATAGAACGCATGCGAAGCAATTGAAGTCAATGTGCTCGGCAATGATAATTCTCTGAGCTGGTAGCATCCGTAAAATGCTCTTTCCGGAATTTCGGTAATTCCTTCAGGAATAGTTACGGACTTTATGTATTCGCACTGTCTGAATGCCCACTTTTCAAGAGTTGTTAATGTCGATGGAAGATTTATCGTGTGCATATTATTGTTATTGAAGAAAGCACCCATTCCGACTTTTGTGAGACCTTCGGGAAGAATAGCTTCTCTCAGATCGCAGTTATAAAAAGCATAATCCTCAATGGTTTTGAGAGTTGAAGGAAAATCAACATACGAAAGCATTGAGCAGTCGTAGAACATTTCCTGTGTAAACGTGGTAAAGCCTTCAGCGACATTTACACGCTCTAAGGCTGTGCAAGTGTCGAAAATATTGGTGCCTATGTATGTAGTGCTTATACAGTTGATGGTAACTTCAGCAAGTGCAATACAGTTTGCAAAAGCATAATCACCGATGCTCGTAACACTTTCACCTATGACAACTGAGTCAATAACTGCCTTATCATAAAAGCTCATTGAGTTGATGTGCTTTACATTGTCAGGAATAACTATATTATTATTTGTGCCCTTGTAAGTGTAGAGAATACCGTCGCCCAAAACAATAAAATTATCAGATGTATATCCAATATAACCGCTGTTGTAGAGTGCGTCGACGCCGATATAAGTAACAGATGTTGGCACAGTGAGACTTGTAAGGCTGAGAGTTGTGTCGAATGCGTGCTCTGCAATTGACTCAACACCGTCTTCAATAACAATGGTTTTAAGCTTGGTACAATCGCCGAACGCATATTCGCCGATGGCGACAACGGGATATCCGTTGATTGTTGACGGAACAGTAACGCTTGTTACAGTTTCGCTGCAATCGGTAATAGTGATTTCACCATCGGTTATAGTGTAAGTTAGATTGCCGTAGGTTGCAGCTTTTGCAGTTAGCGAAAAATCAATCGGAGCTGCTACTGCAGCAAGTGTTGCAGCAGCTGCAACTGCCGCAATCCTCCTGAAAGCTTTCTTCATAAAATATCCTCCTCTTTCATAATACCATAATATTGTTTCGTACATATACTAATAAGCTAAGTTTAACACAATCTGACATCATTGTTGTTAACAAATTGTATATTTTGCAGAAATGCATAAAAAATCCGCTTGATATCAAAAATTGTCAAGCGGATAGTCTATGTAATTGATTTTTATATGAGTTTGCTTTTGAAAATACTTGAAATTTCATCAATATTGCATCCGAAAACATACGAAAATTCACTGAAAAGCAACCTTTCAGCATTCTTCATAATTTCTTCATCATAAGAATGAAGACGTTTGCCGGATTTTGAAAGTTCAGTCTTGTGAATATATATAGCTTTAAGCGTCGCAGCAAGTGTTTTCGGGTCGGAGTTTTTCAAAGCACTTCTGAACTGAGCTTTGCGTTCGATATCGTTGTAATTCCACTCAGCGCCGTAATCGGAGATGTTATCGATAATCTCATTGGCTTCTTCCTTCGACATAATATTTCTTATATTATTTTTTCCGTTCGACGCTTCCTTTGGAGCATATATTGTTGTTTTGTCACTTAAAAGCGGTTTTAAAATATAATACTCATTCAAAGAGCCGCAAAAATCGCGGACAGTTGTGCCTTCAATGCTGCAAATTCCGCTTGATCCGTAAACAATCGGTTCTTTGCAATCAAACATAAAATACCTTGCCTTTCTCTTCGGGTGAATTGGTCTTTTTCCTAACTATTATTATATCAATTTTTTAGGTTTTTTGTAATAGTAATTATCAACAAAAAAGATGTGGCAGAAATGGTATAAAATGCGCATTGAAATTATAAGCAAAACAAAATCGGATACCACGGTTAGTGATATCCGAAAATGTTATACACGAGCACGTGCTGGTGAGGATGAATGGACTTGAACCATCGACCCCCTGCATGTCAAGCAGGTACTCTAACCAACTGAGCTACACCCTCAAAACCTTTGATATTTTAACACATAATAAATGCTCTGTCAAGTGAATTTTGAAATTTTTGTAAAAATAATAAGCACACGCTTCAATTCAAGAAGCGTGTGCGATAAAATATGCGTCAGGGGTTACCGTGAATATCACTGTATGCTGCGTCGTATTCCTCTTCGCTATTGCCGCCCTGAGGAAAATCTGCACTAAAATCAAATTCATCCTCGTATGTATAGTCGGGATAACTGCCAATTATGCCGCCTGAGTCGTAAGACCAGAATGCGCCATATACTGCCAAATCATCACAGTAAACCGACCAATATGTGCCTTCGGCGTCCTGCCCGAGGTATTTGTCGATTGAATGTGCTAAGGTTGTGCAGGGCTCACCTTCAACCCAGCCGCTTTCGCCTACGATTCCGCTGCATCCTGTCGGTACTTCCCTGCCTTCAGGATTTTCAGCGTATTCAACGACATATGTGGCGGCTGCGGTATATACGGTTTTGGCATTAGCATTTGCAATGCCGGGATTCGTCGATTCATTTGCGCTTTCCATTATTTCTTCCAGCTCGTCCGTGTCAACACTTGCAGAGCCGATATCAGAAATGTTGATTTCGTATGTGCTTTCTATCGCAAAATCATCATATTCAGATTTGGATTCAATTGCAATCGATTCGATATAGTTGCCGTCAAGCGTGACAGAAACAGTAAAATTATTATCATCGTTAATATATTCAAATGCATCTTCAAGGTCTTTGATGTCAATGTCCATATCATCAAGAGTATCCTCAAGATGTTCCTCAAGAGCTTCAACTACATCTTCAGCCAGAGCTTTGAAATCAGGTGTGAATGTGTAGGTGTGACCGTCTTCCTCAAAACCGAGATATTCCTCAAGCCAAGCGTCATCATTCAGTTTATCCTGATATGCTTTGATAAATGACTTGATGTTTTCAATGTCGTCATCGTCAAAATCATCGGATATATCTTCACCCGAAATATCTTCAATCAGCTTAATAATGCCTTCAAAGTCAGATTCTTCAAGCGAATCAAAATTGAGCAGTTCATAAAATTCAAAAGCATAATCTATATATTCCTGTTCAATTTCGTAATAATCAATATAGTCATCATCAGGAAAGATAGGAGCAATTTTGTTGTCGTAGCATATATACCTGTATGTTTGTTCAGACTCTTCTCCGGTGTCGAAAGCAGATTGCGTTTCGCACTCAAGGTCAAAGGCAAGGTCGTCACGGTCGAGAATGACTGCACCTTCAATACTTGTCTCTTCTTCGCTGTTGTTATATTCATCCTCGTAGCTGTATTTGCTATTGATCTCAATAGCAAACGAACCTTTATCAATAGTATTCTGAGCAGCCTTGGCGATATCAGCTACCGGACCGCCACCGAAAAAGTTTGCAAGGGCGAACGCTCCGACGCCGACTGCAGCAACTCCTGCAACAGAGCCGATTACAACAGGCACTTTTGATTTTTTCTGAGCTTCGGGAGTTTGCCGGGAGAAATACTCATTTGTTGAAGCCGAATATTCCTGATTCGGAAATTGGTTGTTATTGTTGTAATCCATTCATAAGCCCTCCATATAAATTTATATTGCAATGATAACATAAATATCAAGTTCTGTAAAGAAATTTGTATCTGCGGATTTAATTCGATTATTTGTCGAGCGTGCCATGTACAAGGCTTTTTAAATATGCATTGATGAATCCGTCAATATCGCCGTCCATAACAGCGTTGATATTTCCGTTTTCAAAGCCTGTTCTGTGGTCCTTTGCAAGAGTATAGGGCATAAATACATACGAACGAATCTGTGCACCCCATGCAATTTCTTTTTGAACGCCTTTGATATCATCAATTTTTTCAAGATGCTCTCTCTCCTTTATTTCAATCAATTTGGATTTAAGCATCTTCATAGCATAATCTCTGTTCTGGAACTGGCTGCGCTGTGTCTGACAGGCAACAACAATTCCTGTGGGCAGGTGAGTAAGACGCACAGCGGACGAGGTTTTGTTGATGTGCTGTCCGCCTGCACCACTGGAACGGAAAACGTCCATTTTAATGTCTTCAGGACGAATCTCAATATCAAGACTGTCATCAATTTCGGGCATAACTTCGAGAGCAGCAAAAGAAGTATGTCTTCTTCCCGATGAGTCAAACGGAGAAACGCGTACAAGGCGGTGTACGCCTGATTCGGACTTCATATAGCCATATGCATTTTCGCCTTCAATCAGTATTGATGCACTTTTCAGTCCGGCTTCATCTCCGTCAAGATAATCAAGGAGAGTAACTTTGAAATTGTGGCGTTCAGCCCAGCGGTTGTACATACGATAAAGCATTTCGGCCCAGTCCTGAGCTTCGGTACCGCCTGCACCAGCGTGGAATGTAAGAATAGCATTCTTTGTGTCATATTCGCCCGAGAGGAGAGTAGAAAGCTTCATTTCGTCAAGCGTTTTCATAAAAGCTTCAGCTTCAGCGTTTATGTCATTTGCTGAATCTTCATCACCCTCTTCAATACAAAGTTCAATGAGTGTTAATGTGTCCTCGAGCATTTCAGAAAGCTTTTCAAATTTAGCAATTTTGTTTTCAATTGACTTTGAGCGCTGCAAAACCTTTTGTGAGTTTTCAAGATCGTCCCAAAAGTCAGATTTTGCAATCTCAGTCTGTAGCTCGTCATATTCTTTTTTGTCAGCGTCAAGGTTGAGCACGTCGTATAGCTCTTTAAGCTGTGGACGGCAGTTTTCAAGAGAAATTCGTAATTCATCAAGTAATATCATAAATATCAATTCACCTTTCGATTATCATGTAGTATATATCATAAATAGCTTTTACATTTATATCAATACACCTTTCAAATATTATGCAAGTTATATTATAGCTTATTTTCCTTGAATTTGCAAATTTTTTTTCAAAACTCTTTAAAAATGGAAAAATATGTGTTATACTATATATATCGTGATTAAAAATATATACAAAATGCACGAAAACGGAACAACAAAATGTTATATGGAGGAAGAAATAATGTCAAGATACAGCGGAAAAAAATGCGTTATCTGCGACAAAACTTTTACTGACAGCGATGATATCGTCGTATGTCCCGATTGCGGAACGCCATATCACAGGCAATGCTATAATGCTGCCGGAAGATGTGTTGCCGACGGTCTTCACGCGAGTGGCACAAGCTGGCACAGCTTTCAGGTAGAATCAGGTAACATACTTATCTGCAAGCGCTGCAATCATGAAAACTCTCCATCGGCAATCTTTTGTGAAAAGTGCGGTATGCCGACAAGGATGGTTGATAATAATACTGTTCAGCAGTCACAGACTCAGCAGAATCCTTATTTCTTCTTGTTTGATGAATACTGCGGAATTTCTCCTGAAGAAGATTTTGACGGTGTTAAGCTGAAAGAAATCGCAGAGTTTGTCGGACCGAACAAGCGCTACTTTCTTCCCATTTTCAAAAATATGAAGGATAATAACAGAAAATTCAGCGTGAATCTTCCTGCTGCTTTTTTTCCTCATTACTATTTTGCTTACAGAAAAATGTATCTGCCGATGATTCTGGCAGTTGTTTGCTACGCACTTTTAGAAATTCAGATTCAGTTTGAATATATAAAAGACAGTTCAACATTGATACATTCGCTTTTGTCGCAGTATCCGAATTTTTTTGAAAAACTTATCTCGTTTGCTGACTCCCGTCTTTGGGTCAATATTAGCAATGTGTTGCTTTTGCTTGGTGTAATTGCATCATTTATATTTGCCTTTTTCTCAAATTGGTTTTATTACAGGCACTGCATAAGAAAAATTAAAACTCTGAAGAAAAAGAATAAGGATCTGTCAGATATAAAAGGAACTCTTGCTAAGTATGGCGGTACAACAATTGCCGGATTGCTCCTCGTGTTCCTGCTGCTTTTGCCATTTATTGCACTCGGCATGGCAGAAAATATGCATATGCTACAACAATAATATTTAAGGAGAAGAGATATTATGAAAATCAGAAAGGCTGTCATACCTGCGGCAGGTCTTGGCACAAGAGTTTTGCCTGCAACCAAAGTTATGCCCAAGGAGATGCTGACTATTGCGGACAAGCCTGCTATTCAGTATATTGTAGAAGAAGCCGCAAAAAGCGGAATTGAAGATATTTTGATAATTCTCAGCAGAGGAAAAAGCATTGTTGAGGATCATTTTGACCGTTCACCTGAGCTCGAAGCTCAGCTTATAAAGGGAGGAGATGCTAAAAAAGCGTATCTCGATGAGGTTTTGAAGGTTTCAGACCTTGCCAATATTACTTTTATCAGACAGCAGGAAATGAAAGGCTTGGGACATGCTGTTTTGCAGGCAAAGAGCTTTGTCGGAAATGAACCGTTTGCTGTTCTTTACGGTGATGATGTCATTATTGGCGATGACCCTTGCTGTGGTCAGCTGATCAGAGCATATGATGAATATGGTTTGGGCTGTGTCGGCATCAAGGAGGTTACTCCCGAACAGATACTTAAGTATTCTTCAATGAAAACTGCGCCTTTGAAAGATAATCTCTATATGATTGACGATATGATTGAGAAGCCTGCCCCTGACCAGATATTATCGCTTTATTCAATTCTCGGAAGATGCGTTCTGCCGCCTGAGATTTTTGATATTCTTCAAAGCTTACCTCCCGGTGCAGGCGGTGAAATTCAGCTGACCGACGCTATGAAGGTTCTCGCTCGCAGAGACGGAATCGTTGGTGTTGACTTTACAGGGAAGCGTTATGATATGGGCAACAAGCTCGGTATATTGCAGGCAAATGTTGAAGTCGGCCTTAATCATCCCGAATACGGCGAAGAATTCAGAAAATATTTGAAAGAAATTGCTTGCACTCTTTAATCAGATTTGTAAAGACACTTATGGGAAATTATCATAAGTGTCTTTTTTGATTTGGCGGAACAAAAACTCCCACGGAAAATTTTTCCGTGGGAGTTTTATTTTGTTAATAGAATTATTTGATTGCCTTATGGAATTCCTGAAGTGATTTAACTTCAAGAGTCTTGTTGATGTGAACAGCCTGAATTCCAGCAACGCTGGCTCTTGCAGCAGCCATTGTTGTGATATAAGGAATTTTAAACTTGATTGCGGTCTTTCTGATATAGCTGTCATCGTGTGAGCTTGTTTTGCTCGAAGGTGTGTTGATGATAAGGTCGATTTCGCCGTTCATCATCTTATCTGTAACATTGGGTCTGCCCTCATAAAGCTTGTTAACTCTTGTAGCAGGAATACCCGCCTTATAAAGCTGATCAAATGTTCCGCCTGTTGCCAGAACCTCAAAACCAAGTTCATAGAAGCCTCTTGCAATTTCGTTAAGTTCAGCCTTATCCTGATCACATACACTGATAAATACAGTGCCGTTGATGGGAAGAACTGTCTGCGTAGCTTCTGTTGCCTTGTAAAGCGCTTCGCCAAAACGGTTTGAAAGTCCGAGAACTTCACCTGTTGAACGCATTTCTGGACCGAGCAATGGGTCAATCTCGGGGAACATATTGAACGGGAATACTGCTTCCTTAACACCATGGTGAGGAATGAATTTATCTGTAAGTGATGTCACGGGCGAAGGTCTGCCTGTAAGGTGGCAGGTCATAATTTCGGTTGCAATCTGAACCATATTGATATTACATACCTTTGAAACAAGCGGAACAGTTCTGGAAGCTCTGGGGTTTGCTTCAAGAACATATACAGTATTACCTTCAATTGCATACTGCATATTCATAAGACCGCAAACGTTCATTTCAACAGCAATTTTCTTCGTATAATCCTTGATTGTGTCAACAATCTGCTGAGAGAGATTCAGAGAGGGGAGTATGCAAGCAGAGTCGCCGGAATGAACACCGGCAAGCTCAATATGCTCCATAACAGCGGGAACATAGCAGTTTGTTCCGTCAGAGATAGCGTCAGCTTCGCATTCTGTTGCGTGATTGAGGAATCTGTCAATAAGGATAGGTCTGTCAGGAGTTACGCCTACGGCTGCAGACATATAAACTCTCATCATATCATCATCGTGTACGATTTCCATACCTCTTCCGCCGAGAACATATGAAGGACGAACCATAACAGGATAGCCTATGTTGTTAGCTATTTCAAGCGCTTCATCAACAGTTACTGCCATTCCTGATTCGGGCATGGGGATTCCGAGCTTGTCCATCATTGCACGGAAATGGTCTCTGTCTTCGGCGAGGTCGATAGTTTCAGGAGTTGTACCTAAAATGTTTACGCCATTTTTCTTAAGTGCAGCTGCAAGATTAAGCGGTGTCTGTCCGCCAAACTGCGCAATAACACCAACAGGCTTTTCGTAATTGTGAATGCTGAGAACATCTTCAAGAGTGAGAGGTTCGAAATAAAGTCTGTCGGAAGTATCATAGTCGGTTGAAACAGTTTCGGGGTTGCAGTTGACAATGATTGTTTCAAAACCGAGCTTTTTAAGCGCAAGCGAAGCGTGAACACAGCAATAGTCGAACTCGATACCCTGACCTATTCTGTTGGGTCCGCCGCCAAGAATCATAATCTTAGGCTTGTCGCTGTCAACATCTGTCTGAGATGCTACTTCGTTGTAAGTTGAATAATAATATGCAGCATCCTGTGTTCCGCTTACATGGATTCTATCCCATTTTTCGGTAATGCCGTTAGCAATTCTGGCATTTCTGATATCTTCTTCGGGCACATTGAGGATTCTGTGCAGATATCTGTCTGAAAATCCGTTGCACTTTGCATTTTTAAGAACTTCGGCATCGGGTACACTTCCCTTGAAATCTTCAATAAGAGCAAGCTCTTCCTGCAAAATTTCCTGCATCTGCTCAACAAAATATCTCTTAATTTTTGTCATTTCGCAAAGCTCATCAACAGTAGCGCCCTTGCGCAAAGCTTCATACATAATAAACTGACGTTCGCTTGAAGGGAATACAAGCTTTGCAAGCAGTTCTTCTTTGGAAAGAGCTGCAAAATTCTTTCTGAATCCAAGGCCGTAGCAGCTCTGTTCAAGGCTTCTGATTGCCTTCTGGAAAGCTTCCTTGTATGTCTTGCCGATGCTCATTACTTCACCGACAGCACGCATCTGTGTGCCGAGCTTGTCTTCGGCGCCCTTGAACTTTTCAAATGCCCATCTTGCAAATTTTATTACTACATAATCGCCGCCGGGAACGTATTTGTCAAGAGTACCGTGCTTTCCACAGGGGATTTCGTCAAGAGTAAGACCGCATGCAAGCATTGCGGAAATGAGTGCAATCGGGAAACCTGTCGCTTTTGAAGCAAGTGCGGAAGAACGTGATGTTCTGGGGTTGATTTCAATAACAACGATTCGGCCCGTTTTGGGGTCGTGAGCGAACTGGCAGTTACATCCGCCGATAACATCAATTGCTTCGATAATTTTATATGAAGCTTCCTGCAATTTATCCTGCAATTCCTGTGAAATTGTCAGCATAGGAGCCGAGCAGAACGAGTCGCCTGTATGAACACCGATAGGATCAATATTTTCAATAAAACAAACAGTGATTTTGTTGTTTTTAGCATCGCGCACAACTTCAAGCTCAAGCTCTTCCCAACCGGAAATACATTCTTCAACGAGAACCTGTCCGACCAAGCTTGCCTGCAAGCCTCTTGCGCAAACAACCTTTAGTTCTTCAACATTGTATACAATACCGCCGCCTGTGCCACCCATTGTATAGGCAGGACGAAGAACAACGGGATAGCCGAGTTGGTCGGCAATTTCAAGGGCTTCATCGACAGAATAGGCAACCTCACTTCGAGCCATTTCAATGCCAAGCGAATCCATTGTCTTTTTAAACTCGATTCTGTCCTCGCCGCGCTCAATTGCGTCTACCTGAATGCCGATTACTTTTACGTTATACTTTTCAAGAACGCCTTTTTCGGAAAGTTCGGAGCAGAGATTTAATCCGGACTGACCGCCTAAATTAGGTAAAAGTGCGTCGGGGCGTTCCTTGGCAATAATCTGTTCAAGTCTGTGCGCATTCAAAGGCTCGATATAGGTTATATCGGCAACATCGGGGTCTGTCATAATAGTTGCGGGATTTGAATTTACAAGCACAATTTCGTATCCTAAGTTTTTAAGTGCTTTACAAGCCTGTGTGCCTGAATAGTCAAATTCACACGCCTGTCCGATGATTATAGGTCCCGAACCAATAATCAGTACTTTGTTTATGTCCTCTCTTTTTGGCATAAATAAACACCTCATTTCAATCATTCATTATACCACATTCTTATCATAATTTGCAAGTATCCGGCATAATGATTATTAGCCTGTCATATTTTGTTTTTTTATGCAATATAACAGCATTAAGAAGATAACTGTTTATGCAAAAAACAAGCCGTCAAGAAAAAACAACTTGACAGCTTGAATAAAATCAAAATATAAGTGAATCGGAAAAGAAGAGCTTCTCCAAAACAGAATATCTGAAAGGAGAAACAACAGACTCTGTGTTTTTATAAGTACAATAACCCAAACAAAACGCAGACATCATATTACACATTCATCCCTTCAAATATTTATCTTATAAATGATATCACATTTTTATTTTTATGTCAATAGGAAAATTTATTTTTTATCAGAAAAGTAAATAAACCATATCAATCCAAAATATATTTTCCTTTAGTGTTTATTTGGTTTTGATAAAAAAATAAACGGGCTCTACTGTGTAGAACCCGTTTTTGAATGGGGTGGGTAATCGGACTCGAACCGACGGTCTTCAGTGCCACAAACTGACGCGTTAACCAACTACGCTATACCCACCATATTTGGCACGCCATGCTGGATTCGAACCAGCGACTTACTGCTTAGAAGGCAGTTACTCTATCCAGCTGAGTTAATGGCGCACAAAATAAATGCCGCACAAGGCGGACTTTTTAAAACGCACAAATGTGCGTTGGAGCGGGTGATGGGAATCGAACCCACGTGTTCAGCTTGGAAGGCTGACATTCTACCATTGAACTACACCCGCATTTTTGCAACGATAATATTTTACCACAAAGATTTTTATTTGTCAATACTTTTTTTGAAAAAATATTCTAATTTTGTATTTTTGATAATTTCGACTTAAAAAAGAATAATTTCACGATAAAACGGGACAATATTATCAGTTGCAACCAAGTGCAACATTTAAAGCATAAAATCGGAGGAAAGCAAAATGAATTCTATGATGAAGAACTCAAATATCCACTGCACGGTTAAGAAATGTAAGTACAATATGGGTACGGAGAATTACTGTTCTCTCAGTGAAATTACCGTTGGCACACATGAATCAAATCCTACTTCATGTGAATGCGTTGACTGCAAATCGTTTGAATGCGGCGATTCCTGCAAGTAAGAATTTTCGGTTGTTTGAAAATGCAGCGGCGGCGTTTTTTTATTTGCCGCCGCAATTTTCTTGTTAAATTGCACAAAAAACTATTGATATTTTTTCACATTAAAACTAAAAAAGTACTTGTCACAATTGAAAAAATATTATATAATTATATAGTAAATATTTTTTTGGATAAGGAGAAGCGGTTGCCTTTTTATCACCGCAAGAAATGAAATGATAGATAAAACACAAACTTTTTCGGTAAACGAGGACAAAGAAGCTGAGCTTAAAAAGACTCTTTCCGTTGTTTATGATGCATTGACTCAAAAGGGTTATAATCCCATAAATCAAATTGTTGGATATATTCTTTCCGAAGATCCGACATACATAACCACATATAACAATGCACGCAGCCTTATTCGTCATATTGACCGTGATGAGCTTTTGCAGGTTCTTGTAAAATCATATCTTGGTCTTTAATGCTCAATCAATTGAAACAGTAATCCGGTATTGTTTTTTAATACAATACCGGATTTGTTATTTTTCATAAATTCAAAAGCTCTGCTGCATTGCACATAAGCTCTGTACCGAGCTTTTTTTTGTCGAGAATTTTCATAGCGTCAGAAATATTCGGCTTTCTTGATGACATATTGTGTGTGTCAGATCCTAAAATATGCGCACAATCATTTTTGATAAGCTTAAGCGTTTTCTTTCTTAACTTTTTGTCGATTACCGATCCTGCGTTGATCTGACAAAGCACATCGTGTGAAACAAGCTTTTCCACAGCCTTGTCGTCATTGAAATGATAATAACGTTCGACGTGCGCAAGAATGCACTGCAGACCACTGACGTTTAAAAAGTTTTCGAGAGCCTTGAAGTGTGAGCTTGAAAATTTGGTATAAGGCATTTCAAGAAGAATATATGGTGTGTTGCCGATGCAAAGCGGCTTGCAGTCAATATCGCATAGAATCGGCGAGAATAAAACCTCCGCACCGAGGATTATATTCGGCAGCTTTATATTGTTTTGGTTTGCATATGTAACTAATTTATTATAGGCAATGCCTCGCCTTTTAACGAATGAATCAACAGATTCGTCCTGCATATAATAATGAGAGGTGGAAACAATTGTGCTCACACCTTGTGACTGCAATTCATTTATCATATCGACAGCTTCCTCAACCGAAGAAGCACCATCATCCATTTCAGGTAGTATATGCGTATGAAAATCTATCAAATTAAACATCTCCATAAAATATTCTGACACTTTAATTTTATCATATTTATTGAATCGTGTCAAATATAATCAAAAAGCAGGCAAGCAAAATTATGCAGCCTGCTTATTTGAAGTAATGAATCAGCTTAGTTGTTGTTATTATTATTGTTGTTATTGTTCTGCTGATTCTGACGATTGTCCTGTCTGTTATTCTGCTGATTCTGCTGTTCCTGTCTCTGATTCTGGTTCTGATTATTCTTGCTCATTTTTTTCACCGCCTCTTAAATTAAAATCAGAATTTGCACCTTTACTCGGTACATATTGCTATTGTACCTCAAACAATCGGATTTATGCATAAAATAAAGCGGCAAAAACTAAATTTTGCCGCTTGAAAAATTTAATTATTCTTCTTCATCTTCGGGAGTGTATCCGTATTTTTCTTCTTCAGTAACGATTGGAAGCTCCTTGCCATATGAAATTGCATCACCTAAGATACGGTCGTACGTCAGCAAATCAAGCTCTTCGTTGATAGGCGTTGTGTTGTCGTACTGAGTTGAATATATGGGGGATTCGTCCATAAATCCACACATCGTATCGATAAAATCATCAGTAGGAGTTCCGATAACATCCATTACAACATAGGGCATATAGAATGCAGAAAGAGTCTGTTCTGGCAGTGCAGGGTTTTCTACCTCGTAATTGCTCCAGATGAAGAAGGTCTGTTCAAACAAAGTTTCACAGTTGCTGCTGTTATAACCCAATTCATCGTATATATTGCCTTCGCCACGGAAAGAGGGGAAGTGATCGCCTACAAAGAAAACAACAGTAGGTTCATCAAGCTCTTTCAGGTTTTCGAGAAAATAATACAAATCCTCGGTCATATCTCCGATACCTGCGAGATAATTGCCGAGCTCATCGGTTGGGTCTTCGCCCTGGTTGTACGGTTGATGATTCTGCATAGTTGTTGTGTGGATATATACAGGTTCGTCGCTTTCGTCGAGAAGATATTCAATCTCATCGAAAATAACCTTATCTTCAATATATGAATATCTATAATTGACGTCCACATCAAAATCATCCTGGAAAATCATTTCATCAAAACCGAAGTATGAATAAACTCGTGAACGTGTGTAGAAGCTGCTGAGGAAGGTGTGTATATAATATGTGTCGTATCCAAGCTCTGAGTAATATCGCGGTACGGTTGTTTGTGCTCTTTCAAGGAGCACACGCTGCGGCATTGCTACATCGTTGAGAGATTTTACTGGAAGACCGAACAGAAGTTCGAATTCGGTTCTTACTGTATAAGCTCCGAAGGTCGGAACAATAGTTGTACCGGTAAGGCTTTCTTCACAGATTCTATCAAAATAATCATAGGCATCGGTTTCGATTGAATCATCAACGACTCTGAAATCGGCAAATGCTTCCGACATAATCATAATGACGTTGGGTTTGTCAAAATCGCTTGTCGTATCATCAGTCTCGTTGTCTTCAAGAATGCTGCCAATGGTTTCCTCGTTGTACTCTTCAGGTTCTTCAAGCTGATTTGCGAGATTCTCAGCAGTTGTCTGAACGATAAACGCAAGAAAACTGTTGTTTGCAAACTTTTCGTTGGTTACAAAAGCATTGGTCGAAGCTTTATCGTCAACATCAAATGCAGAGAATACAGCCTTTGAAACTGAAGGTACAAGCAGAATTACTGCGCATACAGCTGTAACTACGCCGGAAATGACGTATCTCGGGAGCTTTTTCATCTTTATCTGCGGATTGAACCAATATACAACAGCAAAATACAGAAGACCGAGTGAAATATATGTTATGAGCATCGGAGTGATCTTGATATAAGCAAATGAGGTAAGGCTTTTTACGTTTGTTGCCATTTTCATATCGGTAAGAATAAGGTGGTTTCCGTTTGCACCGTATTTGAAAAGCTCGACGGTGCTTAATGTCAGATATACAATAGTCTGCAGAAAAACGGCGAACCAGGCTTTTTTGAAAAGCAGCAGAAGCACCGCAAAAATTGCACCGGCGCAAATCACGTCAAATAAAATAATCGAAGGACGCTCCGACATAAAAATGATAAGGTTGTCAACATATTTCATTTGGTTGACTTCAGCAATCAGAACAATGAACAACGGAAAAAACATCAGCAGCAAGGTGTTGGTCATGCTGTAATTTACGCTGTTTTGTTCACGTCTGCTTCTGAAAGCGTATAATCTTTTGAGAAACTTTTCGTAAATGAACTCTGCAATTTTGTCCGATTTTGAACTCACAGCAGCACTCGGTGCCTTTATAGCAGCTGCGGTCTTTAATTTTTGTGACATTTGTTATCCCTCTTTTCAATATCTGAAAAAATATTTTCTTTCTATATGTCTGATTATATAATGTATTTCTTAATTTTCAAGCGAGAAAATTCTTAAGATTTGTTAAAAATAAATCTTAAGAGAAATTATATCACATACCTTCTCGGTTTGCAACATATTGCTATGCTTTTGAATATATAATTTTTTGTGTATGTAAAAATTTTTTTTGTATAAAAACACAACTTTTTTATGTGAAATTATTGAAATAACAACGTTTTTATGATATAATAATTTTCAAAAGTTCTGTGAAAGGAATCGGCTTATGGATATCATAAAGTCCCATTTGAATGTGTTCGCAATTCTTGCTTCGGTTTTTGTTGCGGGAATAATCATATTGATTTCAGGAATTGTATCATTCTGTGAGTATTCAAGCCCTACCGATATATATAATGTATCATATAAAGAGTATTTGATTGAGGATATACCTGTTAAGGGTGATGTCTGGTGCGTTGAAGCGTGCTTTGCCGAAACTGAGAATTATGGATATGCATTGATTCCCGCTGTTGATGAATCGACATTTATCGAAGATGAGGTTTTAAAGTTTGTTGTTTTGTGTTATGATAAATCAAGAAAAGATGATTTTTCCGCAATGGCTGACTACTGGAACGGCATAACAGACACAGTTCCTGCCGATATCAGCTTTTCAGGGATTATTTCAAAGACAGATGACTCAAGCGTTTCACACGCTGTATATGAATATTTCGAACTTGAATATGGTTTTTCCCATGAAGAAACGGATCAGTATTACCTGCCGTATGTAATCACCGAGATTGACAGCTTTGCATATGCATATCTGCCGAAGATAATTGTCGGCGCAGTTTTTATGGCGTTATCAGTTATTTTGTTTATTTTTATGAAAATTCGTTTTTCGAGAAAGGATAATGAATTTACACTCAATGACATCCCGCAATAATAAAGTTTTCTGAAAAATAACACATTCTGCATTATATACGCCGAAATCTTAATTTTCGGCGTATATTTTCTGTTATTTTGATTGAAATATTTTTTGATTTATGTTATACTATCAGATGTTTGCGGAAATTTTGTATCGGACATAATAACGAGAGGATGTTTAGATTAAATGAGTATTTTTGAAAAACTCAAAGCTATTTCACAGCAATCGCAGGAACCTGCAGGACCTGTTGAATACATAATTGCCGGGCTCGGAAACCCGGGAACAAAATATGAAAACACAAGACATAATGTCGGCTTTATGGCTGTTGATACGTTGGCTCAGGAAAAATCCTTTGATATAAAAAAGCTCAAGTTCAAATCACTTTACGCAGATGTGACAATAGCCTCTAAGCACTGCCTTGTAATGAAGCCCACAACATTTATGAACAACAGCGGAGAAGCTGTTGCCGAAGCGGCTAGATTCTACAAAATCAAGCCCGAAAACATAATAGTTATTTTTGATGACATTTCGCTTGATGTTGGAAATATGCGCATCAGAAGAAAGGGCAGCGACGGCGGACATAATGGCATCAAAAGCATAATTATGCATCTTAATTCTGACAAATTCCCCAGAATCAAGCTCGGAGTCGGAAAAAAGCCCCATCCGGACTATGACCTGAAAGACTGGGTTCTGTCTGACTTCAAGCGTGATGATATTGCAAAGCTTAAGGATGTTTGCGCAAAATCCTGTGACGCTCTTGAACTGATTATGTGCGGCGATATAGATAAGGCAATGAATAAGTATAATTGATAGGTAACCCAATGAATCCTTATATTAAAATTTTTGAATCAATCAAGCCGTTTCGTGAGCTATCGGCAAAAATCGACGGCGCACACAATCCGCTTCTTGCGGTCGGCGTTTCTCACATACATAAAGCACAGATGATTCTTTCAATCTGCAAAACAAAAAACAAATCAATGCTTGTCATCTGTGACGACGAGACAAACGCACGTCGTTTATGTGATGATATCAACACAATGGCACAGCATCAGCTTGCTGTGCTGTTTTGTGCAAGGGAATTAAATCTTACCGAGGTTGATACGAGGTCGAATGAATACGAACATAACAGATTGGGAGCTCTCGCAAATTTTCTCGATGGAAATTGCCGTATTCTGATAGCAGGAGCCGAAGCTGCAATGCAGCGGACAATTCCGCGTAAAACCTTTGAAAATCACACCTTCAGAATTTCAATCGGTGAGGAGAGTGATTTGTCGAAGCTTATCGCACGCTTTATCGAATGCGAATATAAACGATGTGAAAAAGTTGAGGGCGTTTCTCAATTCTCTGTCAGGGGCTCGATTGTTGATATTTTCCCTGTGGGTTATGTCAGCCCTGTAAGAATGGAACTGTGGGGCGATGAAATCGACTCGATTTCACAATTTGATATTGAATCGCAGCGAAGAACCGAGAGCCTTGATTATGTACGGATATCTCCTGCCTGTGAGCTTATTTTCAATAAAAAAGAGCTTGCCGAAAAGCTAAGGTCACTGCAGAAATCACTGCGCGGAAAAAAACGTGATATTCAGAATGCTTATATCGAAAAAGACATTGAAAAGCTCAATAATGATATTACGCCGACGGGTATTGATAAATACAGCTCGCTTGTATATGAAAACGAATCATATTTGTTTGATTATTTTGACAATAATTCTATCATATTTATTAGTGAAGCTTCCGATTGTGCGCTCAGAGGCAAAGGTGTTATTTCGCAGTACACCGAGGATTTAAATCTGCTTTCGGAAACAGGCGTCGTCTGCAAGTGCTGTGATGATATATACACTTCGTGGAATAGTGTGCTTGAGCGTGCAACAGGGTATAAATGCATTTTTGCCGACAACTACATTCGCAATAACGATATTCAGTTTGACGGAATTTTTAATATAAATGCTCTTCAAAGCGGAACCTGGGGCGGCGAGTCGTCCCAGCTTATTGAAGAGCTTAACCATTATGTTTCAAACGGATATAAAACAATTGTTGCTTTGGGCAGCGAAAAAACCTTGCCGACTGTATGTGATGATTTGAAGCAAAACGGCATCAGTGCTGAAATCTGGTCCGATTCTTCTGAAATTAAGGAATCGGGAGTGTATCTCGTTGCAGGCGGTGTTTCAAGCGGATATGAATATACCGATGCAAAATGTGCTCTTATTACAGCGGCAAAAGCTCTTGCAACATTACGCAAGCGTAAAAAGAAGCGTAAAAGTGAAGAAATTCGCAGCCTTTCCGATATTTCAAATGGCGACCTTATCGTTCACAGTCTGCATGGCATCGGACGCTTTGCAGGAATACGCAAGCTTGAGCTTGAGGGTGTCATAAAGGATTATATAACAATTCAGTATGCAGGAACCGATGTTCTTTATGTGCCTGTTACCCAGCTTGATATGGTGAGTAAATATATCGGCTCCCGTGACGAATCAACGGTCAAGCTCAGCAAGCTTTCATCAAACGAATGGCAGAAAACACGAAAAAGCGTAAAGAGTGCCGTAAAGGATATGGCAAAGGAGCTTATTGCGCTTTATGCCAAGCGTGAACAAGCGCAGGGCTTTGCTTTTGAACCCGACAGTGAGTGGCAGCATGAATTTGAAGAAAGATTTGAATACATCGAAACCGATGATCAGCTTCAATGCATTGAAGAAATCAAAGCTGATATGGAGAAAAGCCGCCCGATGGACAGACTTCTCTGCGGCGATGTCGGCTTCGGAAAGACTGAAGTTGCACTTCGTGCCGCCTTTAAATGTGTTATGAGCGGAAAGCAATGTGCAATACTCGCTCCGACGACCGTGCTTGCAATGCAGCATTATCAGACTGCTCTGAGACGTTTTGAACATTTTCCCGTCAAGATAGCACACCTTTCACGTTTTTGCTCTCAAAGACAGATTGCGGAAAATTTGAGGAAGCTCAAAAACGTACAGGTTGATATGGTGATCGGAACACACCGTGTTGTTCAGAAGGATGTTCAGTTCTATGATTTGGGTCTTGCCATTATCGACGAAGAGCAGAGGTTCGGCGTTGCACATAAGGAGCGGTTCAAAGAAATGTTCGCAGGCGTTGATGTGCTTACATTATCTGCAACCCCTATTCCGAGAACGCTGAATATGGCTATGAGCGGAATTCGTGATATGTCCGTTATTGATGACCCGCCTCAGGACAGGTATCCTGTGCAGACATATGTTATAGAGCATGACTGGGGCGTTGTCGCTCAGGCAATTTCAAAGGAACTCCGAAGGGGTGGACAGGCATATTATATCCATAACCGCGTAGACAGTATTATGTCCTGTGCTGCGAAGCTGCAAAAGCTTTTGCCTCAGGCGAGAATCGGCGTCGCGCATGGTCGTATGAGTGAAGATGAAATGTCTGAAATTTGGAACAGAGTTGTAGAAAGAGAACTTGATGTTCTTGTATGCACAACAATTATCGAAACCGGCGTTGACGTTCCGAATGTCAATACTCTGATTATCGAAAGTGCCGATTGCTTCGGTCTTTCACAACTATATCAGCTCAGAGGCAGAGTTGGGCGTTCGACAAGGCGTGCATTTGCTTATTTTACATTCAAGCCGGGAAAAACCTTGACTGAGGTCGCTTCAAAAAGGCTTGATACCATCAGAGAATTTACGCAATTTGGCAGCGGATTCCGAATTGCAATGCGTGATCTCGAAATCAGAGGAGCAGGAGATATCCTGGGCGGAAAACAGCACGGACATATGGACTCTGTCGGATATGATATGTATCTGAGGCTGCTTTCGGAAGCAATTGCTGAAGAAAAAGGTGAAGCATTGCCGACGCAAAACTTTGAATGTCTTGTTGATGTTAAAATTGACGCTCACATTCCTGATAAATATATAGAAAGTCTTCCGCAGCGGCTTGATGTTTACAGGAAAATCGCTGCAGTTACTGATGATGACGCTGCTTCGGATTTGATTGACGAGCTCATTGACAGGTACGGCGATCCGCCAAGAGCCGTTCTCGGGCTTATTGATATTGCTATTCTGCGTAATACAGCGTCGCTTATGAAGATTTATGAAATATCACAGAAGGGGAATAATCTTCTTTTCTATACCAATGACGCAACTATGGAACAAATCTCACACCTTTCAGGTACATTTAAAGGCAGAGTGCTTTACAGTAATATGGCAAAGCCATATATCAGCGTGAGATTTGAAGGCAAACAACGCCCGGAGGTGCTTATGAAGGAAGTTCTTGATACATTAAAATCAATTTCGTGATTGTTTTATCTTTTTTTCAAAAAAACTATTGATTTTTTTTCAGCTATATGTTATACTGATTTAGTATTTAAAATTGTGTCTATCAGGAGGAAATTACAATGACAACTTTTGAGATTATCAGCGGAATACTTATGATTATTACTTCCGTTGCTATCATTATTCTTTGCCTTTTGCAGGGCAAAAAAGACAAGAGTATGACTTCTGCCATCAGCGGTTCCACAAATAATGATTCATTTTACGGAAAGAACAGCGGCAGAACAATTGAGGCTAAGCTTTCAAAGCTTACAAAGATTTTTGCTATTCTTTTCTTTATTTCAACTCTTGCAATGAATATAGTTCCTACATTTTTGAATAAGTAATCCGAAAGGGTTACTTTTCATTTTATATCGACATTTTTTTCACAATATCAGGCAGCGTATTTGAAAATGTTTGAATTAAATTTATATAAACGGAGGTATGTTTTATGGCTTTGAGCAAGAAAATCTCAGCAATGACGGCTGCTGTTATGCTTACGACAACTGCTGCAGCTTTTCCGCCAACAGTTGTTTCTGCAACAACATATGATGATGCTTCGTACGCATCGCTATCCTCGGGTGATGTTGTTCAGATCGACACGTTTGATGAGCTGTGCTATTTCAGCAGTTATGTAAATTCCGGCGGTGCAACCGAGGGAATCACATGGCAGCTTACAGCAGATATCAATGCAGGCAGCTACACTTATAACTTCGATGAAGCTACGGGCTTGGTTATCGCTTCCGATTCAGACGGAAACTCAGCATTTTGTCTTGGAAGCGGTGTATCCGGAACTAATGGACTTAGCAGTGAAATAGGTACTGTTTACGCTGCTTCATCACTTACTTCCGGCGTGTTGACAACTGGAGCTTTACCTGAAGATGCACAAACCGGTTTTTCGATGATTGCTGATTCTGTACAGTTCAAAGGTATTTTCGACGGTAATGGATATAAAATCAGCGGACTTTATGGTCTCAGTGCAATGTTTGGCACTCTCAAAGAGGCTGAAGTTTATAATCTTACAATTTCAGATTCTTATTTTTATAACGCATCAGGCGATGCTGCTTCTGTTGCGTTAAAATCAAAAGGAACGGATATTTCATATGTTACAGTAGAAGATACATTTGTAGGCTGCACAAACAAGGGTAACATAGGCGGCATTGTTGCTTGCGTTGAAACAAGTGCTGACGATTCTGACAGTGCTGCAAAGGTTATTGCTTCACAATGTGTCGGTGATACTGTTCTTGTTAACGGTTCAGACTCTTCGTATTATACCGGCGGTATTATCGGAACAACCTCTTACATGGGCGGAGGCCAGTTTACTGTTGAATTCTGCAACAATTCTGCAGATATATACGGAGGCAATACAAGATCCAGCGGTGTTGCAGGATATCTCGCTCATACTTTCGCGGTTAAAACTTCTTTATCTTCCGGTAATATTAACAGCGGAACCTTCAAATTTCACGGTGGTGGCACGTTTGTAGATTCATATCAGATTCCTTCCGAAAGTGAACAATCTGTACCCAGTGCTTCCGATGGAGGTCCTTATTTTAACTACATCACATCCGAACAGGTTTCTTCCGGTGAGATTACTTACATTATGGAAAATCTCCGCAAGGCTTCCGATGTAACAACTTCCGTTCATTGGACTCAGGACCTTGCAAATGGCGGTATGCCCATACTTTCTGAATCGACAGATTATCTTGTATGCTGCAGCGGAACAGGATATGAAAACGGCAGTACTGACAAGCACACCGTATCGGGTGAATATGTTGATAACGGCGATAATACACATAGTTATGTTTGCGCAAATTGTTCTGTGACTGTTACTGATGAATGTGATTTTGTTGATGGTTCCTGCTCTTTCTGTGGTAGAATCGAAGCGCCTTCGATAGTTACATCATTTGGACAAAGTTACTATCAAATAAATAACTATTCACAGCTTTGCTGGTTTGCTGATGCTGTGAACAGCGGTACTGCTAAAACGGTAAATGCCCAGATTATGCAGGACATTGAAGCTGATTCTTCAGTTGCATGGGTTCCTATCGGAACTGCAAGCGCACCTTACAGCGGAACCTTCAACGGACAGAATCATACTGTCAGCGGACTCAATGTTTCCGAAGGTACATATGTTGGTTTGTTCGGTTATACTTCAGGTGCCAATATCAGCAACTTCGGCGTTGAGAATTCAAGCGTTAGCGGAACAAATTACGTCGGAGCTTTTATAGGCACAGCGGTAAATACAACTGTAATGAACTGCTATGCTTATAACAACACTGTCACCTGCGATAACACTTCAAGTGGCTTTATTGCAACTTCACAAGGTTCAACCGTCATCAGTTTTTCATATACAAACTCTGATAAAGGTCTTTTGAACACAGGAACAGCAACTATTATCGGTTGCTTCCACTCCGGTCAGAGTACAAACGGAACAGCTGTTACTTCTGAAGACTTTTCAAGCGGTTATGTAGCATATATGCTCAAGGAAGAAACTGTTAAAGTAGGCTACGCAAATGAATGGGGTCAGGATTTACGTGTTACCGGCTCACATCCGATTCTTGATAACGATTATGAAGTTTTCTGTACCGGTGACGGTTATGACAATTTACCTCCTTCAGATCATGATTGCGAGAATGTAGTCTGCAACTCTGATGGCACACATCAGTATGATTGTGCATACTGTATGCAGCAGATTACAGAAAACTGCAGATATGTCGATGGATTCTGTTCCATTTGCGGACATTTTGATAATGATACAGATTATATCTATTATAAAGAATCCGGTACATATACACTTCCTACTCCCAAGTCTTCAAGCGCAACAGAACAAGTAATCGGCTGGATTTCTTCAGACGGAGTGCTTTACCAGTGCGGTAGCGAGGTTACTGTGTCAAGTCTGATGATTCTTGATAAAGTAACGCTTAATCTTAATACAATAGGTGCTTCTGTAAGGCTCAACAGTGGTTCGACAGGAATTAAGTTTGCTACTGCTTTTGAATTGAATGGTGCTGATTACGAAGCTTTAGACATCAGTGTGGGCACACTTATCTGTCCGACTGATTATGTTACAAATGATTCAATTCTTGATTACGATTATTTCGTTGAAAATGAGTATATCGCACTTATTCAAGATTTTGAAGATGTATCGTTTGATGAAATTACTGTTAATGACACCATTTACGGCAATACTTATACAGGCTCGATTATAAATATAAACGCTTATAATTACGCAAGAGAATTTACAGGCTGCGGATTTATAGAAGTTACTTATTCTGATGGTTCGGTTTCTTATTTTTATGCTTCTGCTAAATCCAGCCAGAGTGTATATACGCTTGCAGTAAAGGCGTTTGGTGACCGTGTGCAGACTGCTGATGATGTTTACAATAATGAAACAATCGCTCTTTACAACGATACGGGTGATGTTTATTACAGCAGATACACGGATGGCCAGCTTGATATCCTTAAGAGATTCATCGATGGTGTAGTGATTTTCAATATCGATCTTGAGAATCAAGGCGGTGCAGATATAATTATCCCTGAAGAAATTATCAGCTTTTACGAGCTCGCTTACTACGGAAGGGTTGACTATTCAAATTGTTTGATTTCAATTGTAGGTACTAGCGAAGACTGGAGATGTTATATTCCTGTTACAAAAAGTACAGGCGAAGTACAGTATCAAAGAGTTTCTGTTATGATTAACGGAAAGAGAATCACATACGCCAATACAACAGACAACTTTGAGATTCCTGTTTCGGTTGTTGATGCTGACAGTGATGCTGTAGACCTGTTTACATTTGATATCAACATCGTTGGAATTGAATATTAACTTGCTATCACAAATTTCTTTGAAAGGAGAATTATTATGGAATATATCAAACCCGAAGCTCAGGTTATTGCTTTTGATACTGATGATGTTATCACAACATCCTCCCAAGATGATAACTACGAGGAAGATATCTAAATTACAAAACCGCAGGCTTTTCCTGCGGTTTTGCTTTAACCATAATATATGGAGAAAAAACTATGAAGACTAAAAAACTAATTCTTGCTATGATTGGGGTGTGCTTTGGAATGGCTCTTATTTCATGCAATAATAATGACAGCGATGAAGCTCAAAACAGTACTTCATCACAAACAACCACCACTACTGCTGTGACGCGTCCTGTTGATATTCCTGTTGCTGACAAGTACATTGCAATTACATTTGATGACGGCCCGAATAATTCAACAACCTGTGATGTACTTGATGTATTGGAAGAATATAATGCAAGAGCAACCTTCTTTTTAATCGGCAATAACATAACGGATGCTACATCCGCTTCTGTGAGACGCGCATATGATATGGGATGTGAAATTGCAAACCATTCGCAGACGCATAGCTATATGAACCAGATGTCAACGGATGAAATTGCTGAAGAGATGAACTCAACCAATCAGCTTATTTATGATATAATTGGGGAGTATCCTGCTTTCTTCAGACCACCTTATATTGCCGTTAATGATACTATGTTTCAAACAATTGACGTTCCGTTTGTGTGCGGATACGGATGCAACGATTGGGATAACAGCGTTGAAATTCAGGAACGTATTGACAGCGTTTTGTCGCAAGCAAAGGATGGAGGAATTATTCTTCTTCACGATTCTAACGGGAATTTTAAAACCGTTGAAGCTCTAAAAACAATAATCCCTGAATTGCAATCACAAGGATATGCATTGGTCACACTTTCGCAATTATTTGAAGTCAAAGGAATTACCCCGATTCAGGATAATGTTCTTTATAATTTCGTTGAACAAACTGGTATGTATTCATAACAGTATAAGAATTAAAATCCCACTCTCAGAATTGAGAGTGGGATTTTGTAATCAGCGAACTATTTGTTTATACTGGCAAAGAGGTGATAACCTTCAATGCATATCTTGTAATAATTGTAGCGTCAATCGAATTTACAGTACCGTCACCATTCACATCACAGCACGCTAAAACATCGTCGGAAAGATTAATAACCTTCAACGCATGTCTTGTTACCATTGTAGCGTCGATTGAGTTTACAATACCGTCGCCGTTCGCGTCACCGTAAATTATTTCTGATTCCTCGACTTCCTCATATGAATCAACAATTGCATAATATGCTTCCTTTGCCTGCCATTTGTCATCAAAAATCAAAGGATATTTTGAGGCTCTCCAGCTGTCGGTATCAATGAGTCCCCAAAGTACGACTGCAGAAATATTATATCCCTGATTTACAAGCTCTACAGCGTAATCAAAAATCTGTCCATAGTAATCAGCCTGTGTCTGAAGATTGGCTTCGCTGTATGATGACATTGTAATGTCAAGCTCTGTTATCTGAATATCAAGACCGGTCTGACAATATGCAAGCAAAGACTTTTTATAGTTGCTGATTGTGGGGTATCCAATATCGAGGTGCGACTGAAGCCCGATGCCGTCGATAAGACCTTTTTCGTAAAGATCTGTACAGGTTTCGATTATAGCAGCTTGTTTGCCTGCTTCGTATTCGTTATAGTCGTTATAATAAAGCTTACAGCCTTCGGGAGCATATTGTCTTGCAAATTTGAAAGCATATTCAATAAAGCTGTTATCGCCAAAAACCGAAACCCATGCTGATGTTTCGTTAGTTACATTATTTGAACCGGCAACTCTATGTGAACCATTATCAAGGAATGCCTCGTTAACAACGTCCCAGGCATAAAATTCTACGGTAGGATATTCTGTTGCAAGAAGCTCCATAAGATTCTTGATGTAGTTTTCCATACGGGCAATCATAACTTCTTCGGAAACCCAATTGCCGCTGTCGGAATAGCCTTCCTTGAAGAACCAGTCAGGAGTCTGGCTGTGCCATACAAGAACGTGTCCTCTTACAGGTATATCGTACTTTTTGCAATATTCAAGCAAAACTCTTGCATCATCAATTTTTACCTGAGGATTGGTCTGGTCGCCTGTCTGCTGATAATATGCTAGTGAAGCAGACTTATCAAGAGTGTAGTCAGGCTTAAGTTCATTACCGAATGTGATACTGTTAAAATGCTTATTAACAAGATCATCATTTGCCTGAATGCCGCATTGTGAACTCATAATTGCAGTGCCTACTGTGAAATATTCAGAAAAGCACTTTTTAAGTGATTTGATATCCCACTGGATTTCAGGCGAGGGGAGTGTATATACAGAAACATTATCAAGATAAAACGGCATTAAATCCTGATCGGTAGGATTAGTAGTGTATGCTGTCTGTACATAGAAGCTGATGTTTTCGGCATCCGTAGGAATTGTCACCTCACCGGAAAGTTCAAGCCACGAACAGTTGTATGCGGTTTTTGTTGCAATAGCAGGATATTGAGGTGATCCTGCCGAATCATACTGCAGAGACAGCTGAAAGCTTTGTGAGGAGTATGATGAATTGTCGTAAAGTACATATGCACTTATGTAATATGTTCCGCCCGGCTCTAATGTATTGTACATTGCTGCGCCATTCCAATAAGACGTACGGTTTGAAATGTAAAGTGATGAAGAACCGCTTTGAGCCCACTTTGTTGAAACCTCAAGATTTTCTGAAGCTCTTCCCGACCAGCCTTCAGTTGAGCTTTCAAAAGTGTACTGCGTCTGCAGTTCATATTCTGAAGTATCTGCAGCATTAACAGGAATAATAAGTGATGTAGTTAAAGCAGCGGCAGCTGTTATTGCTGCAATGAATTTTTTTAACATTAAAAATTTCCTCCTTAAGATACAAATTATTGCAAGATAATGATATCACAAAATCAGTATAATGTCAACAAAATGAAATCGTTATTATACAAAAATATAATAAATAAGATGAAATTTATAAAAATTATATATAATATTTTTTTCTAAACTATTGCATAAAAACAGCGTTTGTGATATAATGTATTTGGCAAAATGTGTATGTTATTCAATAATAATGACAACTATGAAAGGAATGAAGAATTATGCAGTCAAAAAAATCAATGCTTGCACGCATAACTGCTTTGACACTTGGTTTTTCCTTGCTATCCGGTGCTGCGTTTACATCAGGTATTGTAACTAATGCTGACAGCACAGGAACGTCGGAGGTTAAGGAAGATTTTGAAATTGACCGCAACTGGGCGAGACTCTTGCAACATTCAATCTATTTTTATGACGCAAATATGTGCGGCTGTGGAGTGACGGAGAATAATCTGTATACATGGAGAAATGATTGTCATACATATGATTCTCAGGTACCGCTTGATACCACACACACAAACCTTACACAGGATATGATTGATCAGTACGCTGATGTTTTTGACCCCGACGGTGATGGTTGCGTTGACGTTAATGGCGGCTTCCATGATGCCGGCGACCATGTTAAGTTCGGATTACCCGAAGCCTACGCGGCATCTACACTTGCCTGGGGCTATTATGAATTCCGTGATTCTTATGCACAAACAGGTCAGGATGAACATATCGAAACAATTTGCCGTTATTTTTCTGATTATTTTATGAGAAGCACTTTCAGAGATGAGAACGGTGATGTAATTTCGTTCTGCTATCAGGTCGGCGACGGTGATATCGACCATGCATACTGGCAGGCACCAGAAAATGATACTATGGACAGACCTGCTTTCTTCTCACGTCCCGATAATCCTTCAACCGATAATGTTTCAAATTCAGCTGCGTCACTTGCAATCAATTATCTCAATTTTAAGGATACTGACCCTGAATATGCCGCTAAATGTCTTGATTATGCAATAGCACTTTATGATTATGCAACATCTTTTGGTGACGCAAGATCAGCAACATCTTCTGACGAGGGTTCAAAAGGCTATTATACATCTTCAAAATGGGAAGATGACTATTGCTTTGCTGCTTGTTGGCTTTATATTATTACTCAGGATCACAAATATCTTGAAGATTGCCTTCCTATTGTAGATTACTATGCAGCTCCCTGCTATGTTTACTGCTGGAATGATATGTGGTGCGGTGTTTCAATTCTTCTTGGTATAATTTCCGAATCCTACCCTGATCTTGCTTCTGAATATATAGAGGCTACAGGAAAGAGCCCCTATGAAGAAATTGATTTCTGGAAAAAAACAGCTGAAGCTATAAATACATATATGACCGGAGGAATCGGCACAATCACTCCTGCGGGATATTTCTGGCTTAACACATGGGGAAGTGCACGCTATAATACAGCGGCTCAGTTCTGCGCGTTTATATACGACAAATATAATGACGGTATTGATAAGTACAATACATCAAATCCTGCATACACACTCAGCGACTGGGCAAAAGGACAGATGGAATATCTTATGGGTGAAAACCCTGTAAATACATGCTATGTTGTTGGTTATTGTGATAATTCCGTTAAATATCCTCATCACAGAGCAGCATCAGGATTAACAAAGTGTGAGGATACTGCTGACCACAAGCACGTTCTTTATGGCGCTCTTGTCGGTGGACCTGACGCTGAAGATAAGCATATTGATACAACTGCCGATTGGATTTATAACGAAGTAACTATTGACTATAATGCCGCTTTTGTCGGCGCCGCTGCTGCGATGTATTATTTCTATGGAGACGATTCTATGCAAGTAGATGCTGATTTTCCGCCTCCCGATCCCGGTATGGAAGAAACTGATGATACAAATGTTTTCGGCGGTGATGAATACTGGGTATCTGCATTCTGTGCCGATGAAATTCAGTCAACAGGCGCAGGTGTAAGTAAGCTTACATTCTATGTTTTTGCTAATGCTACAAGTCCAAAAACAGATATTTCTATAAAATATTTCTTTGACACATCTGAATTCACTAACGGAACTGATCCAACAACGCTAAAGGCTTCGTGTGTTTATGATCAGGCTGCAACCGAGGACGGAATGCCCGGAACACTTACAGGTCCTACAAAATATGATGACGATACATATTATATCGAAGTTTCCTGGCCCGGATATACAATTGCAAATTCTAACAAAAAATATCAGGTTATACTTGGCTTATATTACGGCGACACATGGGATACATCAAATGACTGGAGCCACGAAGGAATGCCCGATGTTGGTTCGCAGTATGACAGTATTCAGACCAATGCAACCGAATATGCAGTACGTTGTGATAATATTTGCGTTTACAGCAACGGCGCTTTAATCGGCGGTACTGAACCTGATGGTAGCACTGCAGCTAAGGTTTATTCTGTAAACAGTTATCTCAGACTGATGCAAGGTCTGGATAATTGCAAGGTTTTCCCGGGTCCGAATTTTGCAGGTCAGTACGATCTTAATTCGGACAATGAAGCAAACGTTGTTGACGCACTTATTCTTAAGCGCCTTGTAACAGGTATTGATTCGTAAATCCATATTTAAAATGGCACTCTTAAAATTTTAAGAGTGCCATTTATTTGTCGTTTTCATCAGTATTCTCAGTTTTTTTTATATTCGCAAGAGGGGAGTTGTCAATTGCACTGCGCTTTTGTGCCTCACCTACATGCGTATAAATCTGAGTTGTAGCAACACTTACATGCCCTAAAATTTCTTTTAGAATAAGCGCATCGGCGTCACCGTATTGATACATAAGTGTAGCAGCTGTGTGACGGAGTTTATGAGTTGATAAGCCTTTTCCGTCAAGACCTGCTTTTTTCAATGTATCCTCAATAATTTGCTGAACTCTACGCTTACTGATTCGCTTATTCCTTGAGCTCAAAAACAGCGCATAAGGTTCCTCAGGGGGATTTTCACCGCGTTCAGTTAAATAAGAATCAAGAGCTTCAAGACAGGCGTTGTTCAGATAAATTGTGCGACGTTTGTTGCCTTTGCCAAGCAGATGCACGGAGCAATCCTCATAATTTATGTCGTTTTTGTTAATACCAACAAGCTCACTTAAACGCATTCCGCAATTTAAAAATAATGTTACAATGCAATAATCACGAGCGCCGTCAGCAGCATCTAAAAGTCGCTTGCTCTCACTAAGTGAAAGAAATACGGGCTCGACCTTATTTACAGGCATTCTGTCGATTTCCTTCAGCGGATTGTTGCTGATGTAATTCTCACGATTAAGAAACGTATAAAGACCGCGTAGTGAGACAATTTTTCGAGCTCTGGCTGATTTTGAGTTGTTATGATATTCCATTAAATATGACAAAAAATCACGAATATCTTTTACAGTAACATCATCAAGTTGTTGTACGTCAAATTCACTTATATCGATATTGTCAATCGAGCTGTTATCAAGATCATTACAAATGAGATATCTAAGAAAAACTCTTATATCCTGAAAATAACCCTCAATTGTTCTTTCTGCACACATTTTAACTGATCGAAGATATGAAATGTACTCAATAAGAAATTTTGGATTCTCATCACGCGAATACTTAATTCTGCTTGTTTGCTGCATTATTACACCTCAATATATAATTAATTGCACCAAACTTTACTTTGGTGCAATTATAAAAATGCGACCTTTTAAGTAATTATATCAAACTTGTTTCTTTCCGTCAAGCAAATCACGCTTTTTTACATCTCTGTCATACAGTCTGAGGATATGCGAAATATCGGCATAAACCTCACAAAACATATTAAAACGTTCATAAGCTATGAGAAATTCAACGGCATCTATTGAGTCAGCTCGGCGAAGCTGCAGACTTCTTTGTAAATGTAAGTATTCAGATTCAAGACGACAATGCATATTATATAAATACGCTTGTAAAAATTCGATTTCAAGTTTAGTCATATATTTCACCAGTATTTCTATCAACAGATTTATATTTATTACGTCGGGACTTAATGTAACAACCAATAAAATAACTACAGCTATCAGCAAGCAACGGAAACCAATCGTCACGATGATGAACACGAGCAAATAAAACCAAGTCACAATATTCTATAATATCATTTTCTTCGATATATGTAATCATATCATCAAGCATAGAATATCGCTCAGACATTGAAGGCTTGAGTAAGTCTTGAACATCTGCTCCTCCCCTTCCGACAATTTCAGAAATATTATATTGTGCCTTTTCAGGGTTGTCCAAATGTGCCATATATCGCACCAGGGAACGAGCACTAATACACTTCTGAGGAATTGTACCACCAACAGATTCAGTTATTTTCAATACCTGCTCATAATCTTTTACAGAATCGAATAAAAGCAAAATATGCCAATGTGGTTTTTTAGGTTCGCCTGTAGCGTTGAAGTCTTTATCGTGCAAGGGACTTATAACATACATCATATGCAAATCATCAAGTATATCAGTCCAATTATCAATACAAGACTCAGGATATAAAATAAATGTCCAAGAACGAGTACGACCAGCACCACGAGTAGCCACATTATCACCACGCTTAATAAGGAATTTTATGCCTTTCTAGCAAAGGGTCAAGTTTTTTGCGCTCAAAACTATTAAAATATTTATAATATCGAGGTCTAAAATAAAATTTATAAGAAAACGGTACCCAACCATAACCAGTAATAATCTCATGTGTATCAGAATTAATATCAATAATACGTTGAATAGAACGTGTATAACTCCACCAAAGAAACTTACGAACAATATATAATTCTTCAGTATTATTTCGTATTTTTTTATCTACATCATCCCAAGCCTGGGTAAAATAGCATATATCAACACCATAGTGACGGTGATTTGAAAAGTAGTATTTTTTCAATGCGTCAAATGATTTAAAATCACGGCTATCAGCTTCATTCATTGCTTCATCAATAAGTATTAGACAATTCTCAAAATTATAAACACCTAAATCATCGAAACGAATAGGATATGCGCCCTTTAAATAAAAATTACAATAAACTTTATCATATGGAGCTCGTCCTAATCTCTTACGCATTGCGTCACAACATTTTTTAGCCATTAATGTAGATTTACCTGAACCAGGCAAACCAAAAACACAAGTAATCATATTTCACCTCAAAAATACACACTTAATTAATGCTAATAAATATAGATGGAATGGATACAACATATATTTTAAATATCTAAATTTAATAGGAACATTTCTATTTTTAGTAAAAATAGAAATATGATTAAAAACAGATACAAATATACAAAAGATAAAATATGTAAAAAATGAATACTCACAAAAAATAAAAGAACATAATAATACTAATAAAGCGATAATCCTATCAAATAAACGATTACTTGATATGTTAATTGAATAATAAATAATACAAGCGTATGAAAAAAGAATATTTAAAAACGAATAGCCATCGTTATAGAATAAATACAGCCAAGGAACTTCAGAAATTAACGCAAAAACAAGCAAACGCTGAAAATATAAAGTTCTATTAGAAGATTTCGTAAAACCATACGCAATATATGATGTAAATATTATGTATGAGAGTAAACCAATAAAGCTTAATAAATCAGTATGATAATTAGATGTAACATAGAAAAAATGATTAATAATCATTAAAATATAAGCAAACAACTGTAATAGATACATAGTAATCACCGCAAAATATACATTATAAACTTTATAAAAAACAACAACATCAATGCACAAAATGAATAAATAAAAGGCTCAAAATCAAGAAGAAAATATATCATTAATTGAAAATAGCTTGTAACAAAATCAACCATAACAATACCTCAGTAGTACGATGGGCGCACAGCGTGCGCCCATTCTCGTAAACTATCGCCTTGTACCGATGAAAGATTTAGCAAGACGAACTACACCATACATTACAACAAAACCTATAGGAATCAAAAGCATAGGTGTTGATGCAATAGTATCAACAACATCAGATACAAACCCAAGAAGCCAAGTTATAACTGTGCCGATTGCCTCGAGCCCTGACGAAGATTCTGACATAACACTTGTACTGTTATCAACAAAAAACAATACGGGAATGTTATGCGCAACTGATAAATTAAACATTGTTGTCTCCTTTCTTCCTATTTAAAAATATTATTCAACACTGCAAATACACAGCGAAAGAATAAACCGATGAATAACACAACTAAAAGTATAGCACAGCCGTATATATACGACTGATTTGATTGTTCAAGCGTAACACCAAACAAATTGCAGATTAAATCAATCATAAATCTTTACCTCCGAATATACAACGGTAAACTATAAGAGCCATTAAAAATCCAAAAGCATACTGTAACATTTAATTCTCCTCAGGTAATCTTTCAGAAGTAGAATCACCTGCACTATTCTTAGACGGCAAAACAAATAGCAAACGAATAACTACATTAATAACAACTAACCCAATAAAAAAATTACCTAAAGACACAGAGTAATCTAAAAAAGTTAAATTGATACTAAATAAAATAGACCAAATTCGATTCCACACGCTTATAATTAAATTTAAAACACCATTAAGATTAAATTCAACCATTATTATTGCTCCTTCCTAAAACAAGAAGAATAATAGTAAGTATAAGTGTTATAGGCATTATGATTTGCAAGAACGAGGGCATTAAGGGATATAAAGATATAATGAAACTTACCGATTTAACAATAAATTGCGTTAAAGCTGCACCTACACCAAGAGAAGATACAATAAAATCACCGATTGTATCAAAAAATGAAGATATTAAATCGAATAAGTCTTCAAGAGTTTCAAAAATACCCGCTTGAAAATTATTCATATTATCACACCTTCCTGCCAATAAACCATATTATTAAGGTTAAAAACAAAACAAATATTATTGCAGTACCAAAAAGATTCTCAAAAAGCAAGGTAAATAGTGACATAATCAAAGGAAAGCCAGATAGAATAATAGTAAAATCAATACTACTTAATGAATCAAAAGCACTTGTATCGGTTATATCAAGACCATAATCGTCCTCAGTACCGCTAAAGGAAACATTACCGCCCGTATAACTTGAATTACCAAGTACACCGCTATAGTCAGGGCTATTGACTGTAATGTTATACTCAAATGTACCAGTCTCTGAATCATAAGTACCCTCGGCTCGTCCATCAAGTGATACCCAATTGTCAGGGAGCTCGGCAGAACCGCCGCCATTGATAAGCGGAAAAATTACATCGTGTAAATATGCATAGCCTTCAGCAAACACAGGAAACCCATTATTTATATTATCTGAATCGAGCTGATAAACTACATAGCCGTTGTTCATCTCATCAATTAAATCTTGTGTTATTTGAGATTTTTCACGCAGACCGTCGGCAAAAGTATAAAAACCCGACACGTTAGAAAAGCCATCATAAACGAAAGTATAATTATACAAATGCGTAAAAGCCACAGAAGAAGGGTCAAAATTCAATAGGAACGGAGAACCGAAAGCCAATGAAAGATTTTGATAGCCTTGAATGTCTACATAAGAATAGTTACTGATATATTCACTTAAAGAATGATTTTGATAATTGACAGTAATAGCGCCACAAAGATAAGCGTATAAATTGCCGAGATTATAACAATGCTTAAAATTGGTTTGACGTGCAGTTGCATAACTGATAAAAGCTATACCGCAAGAAATTTGCTTTCCACTCGAGCTTAACGAAAGGAAACCCAAATCACCGTAATTGGCACATCTGGAAAAAGTGCAGCCAATAGAATCATAACCGCATATACCGCCTAAAAAAGCGGTCTGAGTCAAAGCAATATCACTAAAGTTATAGCAAAGATCAAAAGAAGAGCTTGTATAATAGGCATAACCGACAAGACCGCCGACAAAAGAATTATCATTAACAATAGCTCCAGTTAAAGTGTTATTAACAGAATAACAGTTATACAACGTGCATAATCTCGCCCTACCGATGAAGAAGCCAACACCGTGATACATAGAACCAACATTACCATAATCATCATTTAAAGTACAGTTATACAAAGTCAGATTATTGATAGTAGCACCAAAGGCATCGTTAATAAGACCGCCGAACTGCTCAGAATTCGTAAAGGTCAGATTACTGATAATATGACCATTGCCGTTAATTGTGCCTTGGAACTGCACACGGATATTAAGAGCATTAGAATATGCACTAACGTTAGCTAAATCGATATCATCAGTAATATTGATTACGACATCTGAAGTAGAAGAAAGAGCATTGACAGAATTTATCATATCAAGCCATTCTGTGTCAGTACCAACGCTGTAGGTTGTATCGGCACTTGCAGAAATATTAAAAAATGCGCAAGTTAATATGATAAAAACAGCTGAAAAAATAAATCTTAACTTACGCATTATTTAACACTCCTTAATTGACGTCACGCAACACAATGTGTGCAGGGTTTTTGTACTGGTCGTAATAGACAGAAATGTCCTTACCGATGAGAGAAGCAAGCTTAGTCATATTCATTGAATTATCACCGAATATATCGGCGAGCTTTGCGAACTTGCATTTTACAACACAACAAACCTGACCGTTTGCATTTTCGTCGTTATCGAGGCAATGCAGATTAACATTATGATAAGCTGTACCCTCATATGTTCCTTTAGCTTCTTTGATTCCATAAATTCTCATAATAAAAACCTTTCTACCCTGACGGCAATGGGTAAGCCGTAATAAATTTATAATACACATTAAAGCCGTTAGGGTAGAAAGGCGGTTCCCACACCACCGCGCTACGCGTGCACGCAAGCGTGCACTTCCCCTAAATGCCTGCGGCATTTGCCGAAGCGGTTTAATGCGTTATTATATTAGGTCCGTCTATATTTAACGTCCGGACGGTTACGGACGCTGATTAAGAAGGTGGATATAATGGAATAGGTAAAACATAAACTTTTATAATTCATCACACAAGAAAAAACATTTACCAAAGTCAGACAAATCAGCTTCAATTGCTAAATGTTTGAAAGTACATTTCCAACCACAACCATTATTGAAAATGCAATCAATTATAGTTTCAAACTTCTTTTCGTTTCCGTTGTCACATTCGTCAAATTCACAATCATCTTCAAAAGGACATTCGTAACGACATTCGTCATTGCAAGGTATGGTGAAGACACATTCGCAACAAGCTTTAACCTTTACTTTGTCGCCTACGTTAAAAGGTAAACCGTCGATAAATAATTTCATATCAATCTCCTGTGCTAACGCGTTTGAGGTATCAAAATGTTCTGTTTTAGCACAATTCAATGATAGCATATATATAATCAAAAATCAATTGACAATTGTTCCAAAAAAGAACAGCGAAAATTATAAAAAAGTGCTAATATGGAACACAAGGAGTGATATTATGTTTAATGAGAATCTAAAAATAGCGAGGAAAAACGCAAACTTATCGCAAGAAAAAGTTGCAGAAATTATAAATACATCAAGAAGTAACATATCAAAGTATGAAACAGGAGACTTAGAACCAAACTTAAATACCTTAAAACTACTCTGCAAATTGTATAAAGTAAGCGCAGATGAATTATTAGAAATAAAAACAGAGGTGTAAAATGAAATATTTCTTAATAATATTAATTGTAGTTGCAATATGCATTATAATAAAAGAAAACAAAGAAAAAAAATATTATAAAAACAAATCAAACGAAATAAATAATATAACAGAATCTGAAAACAAATACATATATGATAACATAAAAATAACTGATAATAACAAAATATACCCCTATCATAAAAAATACTTACTTACAAAAAATGAATTCTATTTCTATAAAAAACTTAAAAACGTTACCGACAGATACAATCTTCAAATTCTTGCAAAAATCAGACTTGCGGATCTTATTCAGATAAATACAGGTATGAACAATAGTGAACATATGCGCTACTGGGGAAAAATACAAGCAAAGCATATTGATTTTGCAATAGTAGACGATATGAAAGTAATAATACTTGTGGAACTACAGGATAATAGTCACAAAGACTCGGACAGAATAGAAAGTGACAATTTCAAAAAACAAGTACTTACACAATGTGGTTATCAATTGATATGTACATACGGAGAAGTAGAAGCAATCGAAAACGCAATAAAACAAACATACAACAAACAAACTGTGAACTAATCATAATTAGATTTAAAAAACAAGGGTTATGTGAATATACCTTTGAATTTTTATTGCTATACTTTAGCGTGAACAGTGAACGCCATAGGGGGGAGTCGTAGTACCCCCCCTATGCCGAAAACGGTAGCCTGAGGGTGAGTGAAATCACTCATCGACTCACCAACGGCAATCAGACTGCAGGCGGTGAAGTCCGCCAAATGCAAAGAAAGAGGGTAAGGCCCATAATGGGCTTACCCTCTCTTTTTGTAGCGTATTTGTATACATAAAAATTCCCGCACGGCGCGTAAACTTTGCGAGCAAACTTTACGCGGCGCACAGGAGTTTTTTTGTATACAATTGCACGGCTTCCTTTACTTTGGTGCAATTATTGCTATGCTGCAAAATCACTTTCATCAAGCTCATATATTGTATCATAAAGATATACGACCTCATCGATTTTTACAGCAATAATTGTTAAATCGTTATATTCGTTTTTGACAGAGTTTCCGCTAACAGTTTCTTTATATGTAACTAAGTATGCAGCAGTAAGATTAGGCTTTCCGATTCTGAATGCACTTGCCATTGAACGTTTAGCATCTTCAATTCCTTCATCACTGATACGTTCCATTTTTATAAGCTCGTAATCAATTTCAAATTCTTCGCCATAAATCTCAATAAATGAATCCTGAATTTGAGACCAGAAATCATTATCGAATTCTTCAATTTCTTCATTCATTGCATCTACATAGAATTGCGGAAAGCAATCACAATAAGCTTCAAAATCATCAGCTCTCAAGGCTGCATAATAATCATCAAGCAGGTTGCATACCTGTTTTTCTGTAATTTCTTGTTTGCTTTCAGAACATGACGCACACAAGAAAATTGTGAACAAACTTAAAACTAAACCAAATAATTTCTTCATATTTTTTTATTGCATCGTAGCCATATACTCAAAATACTGATTATAAACATAGAGTTCATCACCAATTTCGAGTACCATCATTTCGTATGTTTCTTTTTCAGTGTTATTTTTTCCACTTGCTTCTTCGGTGATTTCAATTATATATCCGCTTGACAATTCAAGCTCTATATCATATGTCTGTTTGATAGCGGTTTCGCCGGTTGTAAGCTCTTCTTGTGACATCTTTTCAGTTGAGTTTACAGTAGCTTTTAATGAAAAATCATCACCGATGGTCATAACATAATATCCGTATTCGGAATCCAAAAAATACGATTCGGCATTAGCGAATCCATATCCAACTGCAAATTGCTCATACATATCATTATAAAATGCAGGATATAGCGACGAATATTTTTCATAATCACCTTTTTCAAGCGCTTCAAAATGTTCATCTACAAGTGATTTGATTTTTGTATTGATATCACTCCCCTTTTCAGAGGACTTCTCACAAGACAAAGTAGAAGACGATATAAACAAAGCACAGGAAAGGGCAAGTATTGCAAAACGTTTCATTAAAACAATCCTTTCTCTCGTATCTATAATTTGATAATATCACAAATCGACATATTTTTCAAGTATTTTTATCACATTTATAAAAAAGCAGATGTAAAGTTGTACAGCTTTACATCTGCTGAATTGTGAATTTATGCGGTTTCTGAGCTGCGTTTGCGCATATCATATGATACAACGGGTTCTGTATTGTTTACAACACAATCAGCCGTAACAGTAACCTTAGTTGCAGTTTCTTCCGAAGGTATAGAAAACATTGTTTTCAGCAAGATGTTTTCTACAATGGAACGCAAACCTCTGGCACCTGTTTTCTGTGCAATTGTTTTTTTTGCGATTTCCTTCAATGCCTCAGGCTCAAATTCAAGCTCAATACCATCAAGCTCAAAAAGCTTATTATATTGCTTAACCAAAGCATTTTTAGGTTCAGTCAATATTCTTACAAGCTGTGCTTCATCAAGTTCTTCAAGAACAGTTATAACAGGAAGTCTGCCGACAAGCTCGGGCACAAGACCGAATTTAACCAAATCTTGAGGAACAACCTTACGGAAAATATTATTTCTGATTTCGTCGTGCGATTTAATTTCAGAACCAAACCCCAAAGCAGAGCTTTCAGTTCTCTTTATAATAGCATTTTCAAGACCATCGAATGCACCACCACAGATAAACAGGATGTTTTTTGTATCAAGGTGAATAAAATCCTGATTCGGGTGTTTTCTGCCGCCGTTGGGCGGAACGTTGGAAACAGTGCCTTCAATGATTTTCAAAAGTGCTTGCTGAACACCTTCACCGCTGACATCTCTTGTAATTGAAACGTTTTCAGATTTTCTTGCAATCTTGTCGATTTCATCAATATAGATGATTCCCCTCTCGGCAGCACGCACATCGTAATCGGCTGACTGAAGAAGCCTTACAAGGACATTCTCAACATCATCACCGACATAACCGGCTTCTGTCAAAGTAGTAGCGTCTGCAATAGCAAAAGGAACATCAAGGATTTTTGCCAAAGTTTGTGCAAGCATAGTCTTGCCAACACCGGTTGGACCGAGAAGAAGCACGTTACTCTTCTGAATTTCAACATTTTCGTCTGAACCGATGCTGTTGATACGTTTGTAGTGATTATATACAGCAACAGAAAGCGTAATTTTTGCTTCATCCTGCCCGATTACATATTCATCAAGAACAGCCTTGATTTCACTCGGCTTTTTTAATACAGGTACTTCGGACTTTTCGGTGTTTTTGCGTTTCTTTTTAGATTGAAGCGGTTCGCCAAGCATTTCGTAGCAATAGAGCACGCACTCATCGCAAATGGTGCTGTTTCCGGAAGAAAACAAACTCATTACCTTACTTTCAGACTTACCGCAGAAGTCACATTTTTTTAATGAAGTTGTGTTATTGTCCATTGGCAGTCGTCCTTATCTTTTTGAAATTACCTTATCTATCAGGCCGTACGCAACAGCTTCATCAGCTGACATAAAGTTATCACGCTCAGTATCCTGAACAATTACATCAAGAGGTTTTCCGGTGTTGCTTGCGAGAATATTATTGAGGTTGCTTTTGATTTTAAGCAGTCGGTCGGCATGAATTTTTATATCTGTTACCTGACCCTGCATTCCACCAAGAGGCTGATGAATCATAATCTCACTGTTGGGAAGCGCAAATCTTTTTCCTTTTGCGCCTGACGAAAGAAGAAAAGCACCCATGGATGCAGCCATACCGATGCAGATAGTAGAAACATCGCACTTGATATACTGCATAGTGTCATAGATTGCCATTCCTGCGGTGACCGAGCCGCCGGGGCTGTTTATATAAAATGAAATGTCCTTATCGGGATCCTGGCCCTCAAGATAAAGAAGCTGTGCAACGATAAGACTTGCAGTAACATCGTTGACCTCTTCGGAAAGAAGCACTATTCTGTCATTGAGAAGTCTGGAAAAAATGTCGTAGGAACGTTCTCCTCTGTTTGTTTGTTCAACTACTACAGGAACTAAGCTCATAATATTTCCTCCTTTTATGTTTGTCTCTTTCATTTGTCGAATTTTGTGAAATACCTTTTAATATGGTTTGAGCCGCCAAAAAATATGGCGGCTAAACATCAAATATATAAAATTATTCAGCACTTGCAGCTTCCACAGCTTCGCTGACAATGTCATTGTCAACTGCGTCTGTAATTACTGCGTTTTCCTTTACAAGCTCAGAAGCCTTTCCGACGAGCAAATCATCATGATATGCTCCCATAGGCATAAGCTGCTTGATTTTCTCAACGGGCATATTGTACTGCTTAGAAAGTTCAGCGAGACCCTTTTCGATTTCTTCTTCAGAAACCTCAAGATTTTCAATCTCTGCAATCTTTTCAAGTGCAAGTCTGAGCTTAACTTCGTCAGTTGCCTTTGCTCTGTAAGACTCTCTGAAATCTTCCATGCTCATACCTGTGTACTGAAGATATGTGTCAACACGCATACCCTGTGACATAAGTCTGCTTTCAAAATCATTAATAGATCTTGTGATTCTGTCTTCAATCATAATGTCGGGAATTTCAACAGTTGTGCGGTCAATAAGTGTGCGGAAAATTGCATTTTCAACCTCAGTGTTGATTCTTGCTTCGAGCTGCGCTTCAAGTCTTTCCTTGCAGTCAGCTTTGTATTCATCAACAGTATTGAAATCGGAATAATCCTTTACAAGCTCGTCGTCAAGCTCAGGAAGCTCTTCAACGCGGATTTCGTTAAGCTTAACCTTAAATACAGCGGGCTTACCTGCAAGATCGCTAACGTGATATTCTTCAGGGAATGTTACATTAACATCAAATTCATCGCCGACATTATGACCAACGATCTGATCTTCAAAACCGGGAATGAACTGTCCGGAACCGAGCTTGAGATCAAAGCCTTCAGCCTTGCCACCTTCAAAAGCAACTTCGTCAACAAATCCTTCAAAGTCAATATTAACATTGTCGTCGTTCTCAGCTGCTCTTTCAACGGATACAAGTCTCATACCTTTTCTGCGAAGCATTTCAAGCTGAGAGTCAAGCTGTTCGTCAGTTACAGTATTGTCAGGTTTTGCAGCTGTTATTCCCTTATATTCACCCAAGGTTACTTCGGGGTAGTTGATGCAGGTAGCCTTGATAACAACTCCCTCTTCCTTGGAAATGGATGTAACCTCAACCTCGGGCTGAGCAATAGGCTTGAGTTCAGCTTCATCAATAGCGTCAAAAATTCTCTCATTGATAAGAATATTTACAGCTGTTTCGTAGAAAGCGTTTTCACCAAAGTACTTTTCAGCCAAAGCTCTCGGAACTTTACCTTTTCTGAATCCGGGAATTGCAATATTTTTCTTTTCCTTGTTGTATGCCTTCTGTAATGCAGCCTCAAAGCCCTCAGCATCAACTGTGAACTCGAGCTCATATTTGTTTGTTTCGATACATTCGCATCTTGTTACTGCCATGGTGTTATAAACCTCCAAATTATTATACCAGTATATGATACCATATTTTTATTTTTTTTTCCAGTAATTTTTTGTAATTTGTATATATGCACAAATCACAAAATCTGCTTGGGAACAAATTGTAAATAATCACTTGAAAGCATAGTGAAATTGATGTTGTCACTCATTCCTGTAATTGCATTTTTACATGCATAACCGTGAATATGAGCGTAATAACATTCTGTGATATTATACTTATACAGAACATCTAAAATCTCATAGCTGCATGCGCTTTGAAAAACAGGCGGATAATGCAGAAACACAAGCGGTTTTAAATTTGCGCTGACAGCACTTTTAATCGATGCTTCCAGGCGCATTGCTTCGCGCTTTAAAACCTTTTCATCGTGCGCTTCACCTTCCATATTGACCCAGCCACGAGAGCCGCATATGCCGTAATTTTCATATTGATAATGATTCATATGCAGAATATTCAGCGTTGAAAATGAGTTTTTTTCAAAAAAATCATTCATCTTCTGCATTGATGTCCACCAGTAATCATGATTGCCTTTTAAAATCAGCTTTTTTCCGTGAAGATTGTCGATAAAAGCAAAATCTTCAACTGCATCATCAATGCGCATTGCCCATGAACTGTCACCCATAAGCACCACAGTATCTTCGGGAGAAACAAGTTTGTTCCAGTTTTCTTCAAGAATCTGCATATGATTATCCCAGCCCTTAAAAACTGACATAGTCTTGTTGGGAACGGATAACGACAAATGCAGATCTCCGATTGCAAAAAGTGACATATATCTTAGATAAAGCTCTTTACATAATCGGACATATCATCGCGTCCGATTGAATCTGTAAAGCGTACTTCCTTTGATTTGAGTTCAGCCAGAGGTGCAGGAATTTCTGTCGATGAAATCTCGGAGAGCTTTTCAAGCATATCCCAATCGCTCATTGCAGCTGTATCAACAGAAAGTGCATCAAGAACGCTTGAGCAGAACTTATAAGGGCTTGCGGTAGAGGCAATTACTGTTTTTGTAGTATCGCCTGTATTCTTTACATAATCCTGATACACCTTGATTGCAACCGAAGTATGTGTATCGGCAACATAGGAAAATTCATTAAATATATCGGCAATGGTAGATTTAGTTGCATTATCATCACAATATCCTGCAACAAAATCATTCTGAAGCTTAGCTTTGACATCGTCGGAAATCTCATACTTACCGCAGCTTGAAAGCTTTGAGAACCAATCCTTGATAATTTCATCATTATCATCACAAAGCATATAAAGAAGTCTTTCAAGATTGCTTGAAATGAGAATATCCATCGAAGGAGAAATTGTTGTAAAGAATTCTCTGTTTCTGTCGTAAACACCTGTGTTGATAAAATCAGTCAGAACATTGTTGGCGTTTGAAGCACAGATAAGCTTGTTTACAGGCAAGCCCATATTCTTTGCATAATACGCCGCTAAAATATTGCCGAAGTTGCCCGTGGGAACAACAATGTTGATTTTATCACCAAGATTTATCTGCTGAGTATCAACAAGAGTTGCATAAGAGGAAATATAATAGACAATCTGTGGAAGAAGTCTTCCGAAGTTGATTGAATTTGCGCTTGAAAACGCCGCATTATTTGAATCAATATGTGCTTTTATAGAATCGTCGGTAAAGATTTTCTTTACGCCGTTCTGACAGTCATCAAAGTTGCCCTTGATTGCACAAACACCAACGTTTTTGCCGTCCTGTGTAGTCATCTGTTTTTTCTGCATTGCAGAAACACCATCTTCGGGATAGAAAACAAGAATTTTTGTTCCGTCAACATCGCAGAAGCCGGTTAATGCGGCTTTACCTGTATCGCCGGATGTAGCAACAAGAATTACAAGCTCCTTATCAAAATTGCATTTTTTAGCGGCTGTTGTAAGAAAATAAGGAAGAATCTGCAAAGCCATATCCTTAAATGCACATGTAGGGCCATGCCAGAGCTCAAGAAGATACATATTATCGCCAAGCTGTGTCAGCTCGTGGATATTATCTGTATCAAAATTCTTTGTGCTGTAAGCATTTTTAGTGCAAAACTCAATTTCTTCTTCGGTATAATCCGTAAAATACTTAGAAATGATGAATTTTGCTCTGTCACAATAATCAAGCTTTGCAAGCCCTGAAATATCATCAAGTGAAATTGCAGGAATCTCGGAAGGAACAAAAAGTCCGCCGTCATCAGAAATTCCCTTCAGAACGGCCTGTGCACCGCTGACGTTGAGATTGCTGTTTCTTGTACTTTTATAAAACATAAATCATTCTCCTTAAAATGCATTTTCTATGTATTCTATAGCCTTAATGTGCTCGTTTTCGAGAACTACGCAGGCTACATCGAACCTTGGCTGAAGGTCGAAATTGTTTTCAGAAAGAAATTTCAGTGCTGTTTTCTTAATGAATCCAATCTTTTTCTGTGTAACAGATTCAACAGCACTTTTATAATCCTTCCTTGTTTTAACTTCGACAAACACAAGGAATTCATCATTTCTGGCTATAATGTCAATTTCGCCGCCTCTTATAAAATAATTATGCTCGAGAATTTTATATCCATTATTAACCAGATAATTACAAACGGCGTTTTCGCCGATATTTCCGATAGTTTTCTGTTCAGACATTTTTCTTATCAAAATACTTCTTTAAAAAGCTTGGTCTGTGAACATCACTCATACCGTATTGATCGAGCATTTTATAATGTAATGCGGTACCGTAGCCCTTGTGCTTTTCAAAGCAATACTGCGGATATTCATTTGCAATTTCAAGCATATATCTGTCCCTTGCCACTTTTGCAAGTATGGAAGCGGCAGCAATTGAAGCTGAAACAGCATCACCTTTTACAACACTTTTGCAAGGAGCATCAAGACCCTGCGGTGTTTTGTTTCCATCAACAAGAACAATATCCGCTTTTTGCGACAAACCTTCAACAGCACGTTTCATCGCAAGCATAGCGGCATTGAGTATGTTAATTTCTTCAATTTCGGCAATCGAAGCTCTGGCGATGCAATAGCATACAGCTTTTTCTCTTATTACATCAAAAAGTGCATTGCGCTTCTTTTCCGAAAGCTTTTTGCTGTCGTTAATACCTTCAATAACAATATCTTTCGGCAGAATAACAGCAGCTGCAAAAACATCGCCTGCCAAAGGTCCCCTGCCTGCTTCGTCAACACCGCATATCGTGCCGTATTCTTCAGCAACTGCGCTGTCAAATTCAAAAAGATTCGTATTATCCATCGCAATGCTCCAAAGTAATGCGTCCAAGTTTGGCGCTTCTGAACTCATCAAGTATAGTTATAGCGGCACGTTCAAAATTAACCTCGCCGCCTGATATAAGCATACCACGCTTTCTGGCGATTTTTTCAATAATATCAAAATTGCTGTCGTTATCATCATAATCTATTGAATATCTTTTTATAATATTCTCTTTATAATCATAACGCAGTGTTTCAACAAGCCTTGCAGCAAGCGATTCTATATCAAGAATATCATCATTTACAGAGCCGATGAATGCAAGGCGCTCACCCACAGCCATATCTTCAAATTTAGGCCACAAAACGCCCGGGGTATCAAGCAATTCAATATCATCCGAAAGCTTTACCCACTGCTTTGTTCTTGTAACACCGGGCCTGTCCTCAACTTTAGCTCTCTTTTGTTTTGCAAGCTTATTGATAAGCGAGGATTTTCCGACGTTTGGAATTCCGAGTATCATAATGTGAAGTGTGCCGGTTGACATACCTTTAGCTTTGCGCTTTGCAATCAACTCGCTCAAAAGCTTTCTGATTGCGGGCAAAAATGCATTAAGTCCGCTTCCGCTTTTACAATCGGCAGCTATTGCGCTTATACCTTTATTCTTGAAATAATTGAGCCATTTTTGTGTTTGCTGGGCATCCGCCATATCACATTTATTCATAACGATAAGACGGGGCTTTGAATACACAAGAGCATCAATTTCAGGGTTGCGGCTCGAAAGCGGTATACGGGCATCGATTAACTCAACCACAGCGTCAACAAGCTTCATATTTGCGCTTATCATTCGGCGAGTCTTCGTCATATGCCCGGGAAACCACTGAATATTTTGAATTTCGCTCATAATTTACCTTTACAGTCCGAATTTAAATGACGGGAAATATCTGATAATAACCTTTCCGACGATTTTTTCTTCAGAAATCGGCCCGAAAAACCTTCCGTCCGTGGAATGATTACGATTATCACCCATAACAAAGACCTGACCTTCGCCAACTTTAATAGTCATATCTTTACCGTTTAACATTGTTTCTCTGATATAATCCTCTTCAAGAAGAACGCCGTCAACATATACAGAACCGATTCCGGAGTCACTGTAAACGATATTGACAGTCTGACCTTCGGTTGCAATAATACGCTTGACAATATAGTCATTTCCGTTTATGGGCTGGTTGAGAATAACAATATCACCGTATTCGGGTTCGTAGAATAAATCGCTGATAATCAATTTATCACCATCGTTCAGGGTATCTACCATTGATGTGCCGCTGACAGTCGCAATTTTGAAAAGAAACGTAAAAATGAGAAGCACAACGAACACAGATGATATAACCGATTCAACAATATCAAGAATATCATTGACAAGTGCTTTGGCAGAATTATTGTCATCATCATTATTATCAGCCTCTGTCGGCTTATTGTCATTATGTTCGGCAAGTTCTTCGCATTCCTGAGCATTTTCATTATTTTTGATTTCTTCTTCCATTCATTTCACCTTCTTGAAGAAAATTAAATATTTATACAATCCGGAAAGAATTTTTCCGAAAAAATAGCAAAAAAGGGACTATAAGTCCCCTTTTCAATGGATTAGCGAATTTTGCTCTTAACCTTAGCAGCCTTACCAACTCTGCCGCGGAGATAATAAAGCTTAGCTCTGCGTACCTTACCGGAACGTACGAGCTCAACCTTTTCAACAACGGGAGAGTGAACAGGGAATACTCTTTCCATACCGCAGCCGTGTGCAACACGTCTTACAGTAAATGTTTCGTTGATTCCGCCGTGTTTCTTTGCGATGACAGTTCCTTCAAAAATCTGAATTCTTGTCTTGTCACCTTCCTGAATTCTAACGTGTACCTTTACGGTATCGCCGACATTAACTTCGGGTGCGTTAGTCTTCAGAGAGCTGTCGCTGATGAGTCTTAATGCGTCCATTGATTTTTCCTCCTGATTTTTCGGGATATTCATACGCGCGCTGTATATTAAAAAGAGCCGCCAGTGGACTATCCGCCTTAATGATAATATATTGTCATTAAAGCCCAATGCCCAGTGCTTGAGGACAAACAAAAAGCATCGGATTTAAATGCGCTAATATTATAACACAAACTATTTTTTTTTGCAAGTATTTTTTATAAAAAATCGCTGTTATCCGAGCAAATTATGCGATTTCTTTCAATTTTCACAGTTTCATCGGAAATCTCGGCGTGTTTTATGAACATATCCACAAGAAGATTCGGGTTATAGTTTTTCTCGTTACCCGACGGTGCTTTGATTTTCAGAACAAATTCATCGTTAATTTCATATTTGGTCATTATTTCAAAGACGGGCTTTATATCAACAAAAATCTGTTTTTTCTTCTTGTTGAATTTTTCAGCGATAAGTTCATCCTGTGAATAAAATACGTCGAATTTACTTTCAAGCTCGCTTGAATTCAAGGATTTCGACTTGATTCTTACAGTATATTCACTGGCAATTATATCAGTATTACTGTGAACAGGCGGTGCCGCACTTACAACTTTAAGCCCATCAGGCAATACTGCGTTAAGCCTATCCTTTACGATTTCCGGGGAAATATCCTCAGTAAGCTTGAAATCCATGGTTTCCACTTTACTTTCAAAACCAAGCGACAGAGGCAAAGCGAAAGTCAGATAAGCATGGGGATTAAAACCTTCGGTATATTTAATCGGCAGATTGCTGCGGCGCAATGCACGCTGCATGAATCTGTTTAAATCCAGATGGGACATATAGCTTACACGCCCGACTTTTGTAAACTGTACTCTGATTTTATTCAAAGCATTTACCTCCGATACATTTTGCTACGCCGCAGCCGGAGCATTTCTGTCTGCAGTTTGGTGTTGTTACGGCGTTCAAAGCATTAAGGTTTTCCTTAGCAAGGAATACCTTGTCAACATAATAATCAAGGTGATCCCACGGCATTTTTTCCAAATATTCTCTGCGGCGGTTTGCGTAGAAGGCAACATCAATTCCGGCGAGCTCAAAAGCTCTTTCCCATTTTTCATAATCAAAAAATTCGCTCCAGCTGTCGAATTTACAGCCAAGCTTATACGCTTCGTATATAGCTTTTCCGACTCTTCGATCGCCTCGTGCGAGCAAAGCTTCGAGAATGCTTGTATCAGGTTTATGCTTTGAGCAAGAAATCTTCTTTGATTTTATTGATGAGAGAAGAAGCTCCTGCTTATGCATAATTTCTTCTCTGGTTGCCTGTGGTTCGAACTGAAAAGGTGTAAAAGGCTTGGGAACGAAGGTTGCCGTACTGATAGAAATCTTCACCTGCTGACCTTTTTTGCGGTTTTCGACTGTATAATACAAATCAACAACGCGCTGTGCAAGCTCAGCAATGCCGACAATGTCTTCGTCGGTTTCGTGTGGTAAACCAATCATAAAATACAGCTTCACAGAAGAATATCCGCCTTCAAAAGCAGTACGGCAGGTGCGCATCAGTTCTTCCTCAGTAACGTTTTTGTTAATAACATCACGCAGGCGCTGGGTTCCTGCTTCGGGAGCAAAAGTCAGCGTTGATTTGCGTACTGTTGTAATTTTGTCAAGAAGCTCTTTACTGAAGTTATCAACACGAAGCGAAGGAAGCGAAAGATTTATCTGCTTTGATTCTGTATAATCAAGCAAACCACTGAGCATCGGCTCTATCTGTGAATGGTCGCTCGTTGAGAGAGACACAAGCGAAACCTCGTCATAACCCGTGTTTTCGCAAAGCGTTCTTGTCTGAGAGACAATTTTTTCCACGCTTTTTTCACGAAAAGGGCGATACAGAAATCCCGCCTGGCAGAATCTGCATCCCCTGATACATCCTCGCAGAACTTCTACAGAAACTCTGTCATGGACAATTTCGGTAAAAGGCACAACAAAGTTATCGGGATAAAATGCATTATCAAGAGAATTTACAATGCGTTTTTTAACAGGCATCGGAGCATTATCAATCGGAGCGATGTCAGCAATTGTTCCGTCTTCGTTATAGCTTATATCATACAGCGAAGGAACATATATTCCTTCAATCTGTGAAACAGCCTTTAAAAATTCTGTTTTAGTAGAGCCTTGTTTTTTATGCTCTGCATATAAATCCATAAACTCAAGCTCTACTTCTTCACCGTCACCTAAAATAAAAAAATCAAAAAAGTCGGCAAGCGGCTCGGGGTTGCAGGCGCACGGACCGCCAGCACATACAATGTTTTTAAGCTCGTCTCCCCTATCCTTTGCAAGAATCGGAATCTGAGCCAATTTAAGCATATTGAGAATATTTGTGTACGAAAGTTCATATTGCAGGGTAAATCCGATAAAATCAAAATCCTTTACAGGCTGCAGATTTTCAAGCGAATAAAGTGGAATATCATTTTCAAGCATAAGCTTTTCAAAATCCGGCCAGGGTGCGAAAACACGTTCACAACGGTAATTTTCGCGGGAATTTATAAGGGAATAAAGAATTTTCATTCCTAAGTGCGACATTCCGATGTCATAGCTGTCGGGAAAGCAGAATGCAAAGCTGACGTCTGTGGAATAAATATCCTTAACAATCGCACCCGGCTCACCGCCGATATATCTTGCAGGCTTCTGTGCCTTTAGAAGAATTGATTCAATTTTTTCTCTGAGCATAAATATAATATCCTGTTTCTTAATAATTTTCTATGTTTAAAGCGGTAATTTTATTGTTTTCACCGCCGAGTATCATATCGGCAAATGATATCATTTTCTTTGCACAGTCACTGACAAAAAATTCACAAACCGATGTGTTGTCTGCGTCACAAAGCATATTGCTGTCAAGCAGCAGTTCACGCAGCTGACAGGCAGTTTCATAGGCGGGATTGACGTAATTGATGTTATCTCCCAAATAACGTCTGATGGCGTTAATCAGAAGCGGATAGTGGGTACAGCCTAATATTAACGTATCAATATCAAGCGGCTTGAAATATGAGAGATAGTGCTCAACGACACCGTCAGTCAGTTTCGTATCAAACAAGCCTTCTTCTGCAAACGGCACAAAAAGCGGACAAGCTTTTCCAAAAACTGAAATCTGTGAATCGATTCTGTTTATCATTTTAGCGTGAACACCACTTTGAATTGCTCCGTCGGTGCCGATAATTCCGATTCTTTTATTCTTTGTGACATTGCACGCTGTCTTTACTCCTGCATCAATCACACCGATTACGGGAATGTCTTCGTCAAGCGCCGATTCAAACAGAGCATAAGCGCTTGCAGTATTGCAGGCGATAACTATAGCTTTTACTTCCTTTGTTTTCAAAAAGCGTATTATCTGGCGGACATAACGCATTACGGTATCCTTGGATTTTGAACCGTAGGGTACTCTTGCGGTATCACCGAAATATACAACGTTTTCATTTGGCATCAACGTTCTGATTTCTTTCAGAACAGTAAGGCCTCCGATGCCCGAATCAAAAACACCGATAGGTGAATTGTGATTTGTCATTCAAACGCCTCCAATCTGCTACATAAGTAAAATAATTATACTATTTTTTGATAAATAAGTCAAGCTAAACCGACTCATCTGATATAAGCGAAAGCAATACTATATAGAATATCGTAACAATGACCGAAAAATTCAGCATATTACTTACCGACAGAATTGCAATGAATGCTACCGTATATATTATAAATACAGCGATTTTGATGTGATCGGTAACATTTATGAAGATATCAAGTATATCTCCTCCGTCAAATCCTTCAAGCGGAATTATGCTGTACAGCGCTATCGCAATACATATTTTTGAAATATCACTATTATATGGCGCAAATACAAAAAAAGCCGCTGCATTTGCAAGAGGACCGGCCGCAGCAACAAAAAGCCTTTTTGAATTATTTATATCGTCATAAAGTTGGGCTTTTATGTTAATACCAATTGCACTGAAAACAATTTTAGAAATCTTACCGCCGCAGATTTTTATTGCAGCAATATGTCCAAACTCATGCAAGGTCAGCACCAAAATAAGCTTTAACACAAAATCAATTTCATTGAACATTGAAACTATGCAAATCAGAAAAAAGAATCCGAAGCTGATTTTAATTTGGTGACCGTGAATTTCAAAACAAAGCATTTTTTATATACTCCGTTATTTGAACAAACGCATCTTTGACAGAAATAGCTTCAATTCTTGCAATGTAAAGCATAACGTGAGAATAAATATCGTTTTGTGCAAATTTCAAAATTATAAGAACAAATATAAATACAGCGCAAAAGACGGCTTCGCAGAGCAGAATGTCAAAAAAAGTCATCTGTGCGCTTATGCTTTGATATTTACTTCTGCGCCGTCTTCTGCGCGCTTCATAGTCATATTCAGCAGTATTCATAACAACACCTCCACAGTTTACCAATCCTAATAGATTTATACTGAAAAGAGGTATGAATTATGACCGTAATTTAACACATTGACTTACGGATATAGTCAAACTGTTTATTCAACATCAAAATATCGATATTTCCGTTTTGGTCAAAAGCGGTTGACTCAATTGTAAAGGTATCACTATAACCGGTTTTTTTGATGAAGACAAAAAATTCATCAAATTCAATGTTTCCCATACCGATTGGCAAAGTTTTCAGATTTGCCCAGTCCAAATATCCACCGCTGTAGTCATTTATATGATAATGCCTTATGCAATTATTTTTATATAAATATGAAAATTCTTCTGAATATAATAAATCAAGCTGATTGTGAAAAGCAGCCATTTTGGTATCAAAAACAAAGTGCACATCGCTATATTCATTTACAAGCTGCTTCCAACGCAGCATAGGGTCTTTATAATTGCACACAACGTTTTCAATAAGCAAATCAAGCGAATAGCTTTTTGCTATGCAAAGCAATTTCGGATAATTCATAAGATTATTCTCGAAATTTCTGTCAGAGGTCAGCCCATCCCACAAATGCAGAACAAGCTTTTGTGCTCCAATATTATTCGCAAGACGACAATTGATTTCAAAAAGCCGCAGTGTGTCAGCAACATTCTGAGAAAGGCTGATTTTTTCGCCGATATGCTTTTCACAATGCATAACAGGAAACGAAACTTCAAGCGATTTTAAAAATGCACTCAATTCGCCAATTTTTTCGTACCAGGTGCTGTACATCATAAATTCAAATCCGTCACAGCATAGTTTGTCCTTCAATGAACCGAGAAGATAAAAGTCGCGGTTATTAGGTCTCCCAATCAGCGCACCTGTTGAACATAAAACTTTACACATAATTACATCTTAATAAAATTCAGTCCAGCCATCGCTATGAGAACTCTCTGAGCTTTGTGCAGAGTCAGATTCTAAGGCTGATTCAGAATCAGCATCCGACTCAGAATGTGATGCACTCACAGACTCATTTTTGCTCTCATCGTCAGTAGTTTCAGATTCGCTCGTAGTCACACTGCTGTCATCATCAAAAGGCTCGCTGACCTGAGAATCACCTTCAGACTGCGGTACTTCATTATCCCAATCATCATAAATATCATTTGAAAAATTATCTGGATTTTCAAAGCTTTCACTCACAGAAAAATCAGATTGTGACGCTGGTTCATCAGAATAATCACTATCTACCTTTGTTGTGTAAGCATCGCCGATATTTTGCGAAATATTTTCATTCGATGTTGACTGATTTTCCGACGCTGAAAAGCTGCTCTGAAAAACATCATCAGAACTATCATTTATCGCAGATTTCGAGTTTTCTTCATTGTCCGTGCATGATGAAAAAAATAAAGACATAAACAATGCTGAAAACAATATTAATTTAATGAATCTATTTGATATTTTTACGTTAGACATTCAGATTCCCCCGTCATACAAATATTTACGAAGATAATTCACACTGAACAAAATTATACCACATCCGAATCATTATTTCAAGGGCTTAAAAAAAGTGCCGCAGATTATATCTGCGGCACATCCAAAACGTTATGTACAGTCTTCATCTTTTTTGATTTTAAAAATCAGTCTGAAAAAACCAGAAAGCACCTTTGGGCTTTTGATTACAACGATTTTCATAAAGCTATACACCTCCGATATTTTGTTTATACATTATATTCCAAGGTGTGCGAATAGGTGAAAACTAAATTTCCCAATCCTTCAGTTGCTTGGCTTCATCATACATAGTGCAGTAACTTGAATGACGGCATTTAGAAATCAGACCTTTGTTAACAGCTTCGATAACCTTGCATCCAAGCTCAGTTGTGTGCGAACAGTCGCGGAAACGACAAGCGTGTGAAAACTGCTCAAATTCTTCAAAGCAAAATGCAAGCTCGTCTTTTTTTATGATATCATATCGGTTGGTATCAAAAGTTGAGAACCCCGGAGTATCTGCGACATAGCCGCCACAAGGCAGCTTAAACAGACTGACGCTTCTTGTCGTGTGACGTCCCCTGCCGAGCTTTTTACTGATTTGTGCAGTAGTAATGCCAAAATTGCCAAGATAATTCAGCAAGGTTGATTTACCGACACCGCTGTTACCTGTAAAGGCAGATATCTTTCCGGACATCAACGCAAGAATCTCATCCTTTGTTTTTTGGCTTGAATAATCCACACAGATAATTCTGATATTTGTTTTTGAATATATATCAATAATATCCTGCGCAGCTTTCAAATCAAGCTTTGTAAGAACAATCACAGGAGTTATGGATTTGTGACTCGCAACTGCAAGAAATTTATCAAGAAGCAGAAAATTTGGTGAAGGTTCACACGATGAAACAACAAAAAACAAAATATCAAGATTTGAAAGCGGCGGTCTGATAATCGAGTTTTTGCGTTCCAAAACTTCGGATATTACATCATCATATGTGACATTTACTCTATCGCCGACATTTATAGTCTGCTCATTCTTTCTGAAAACGCCTCTTGGCTTGCACTGAACAATTTGAGCGCCTCCCTCAGACTCTACATCGTAGAGTCCGGAGGAAGCGCCTATAACTAATCCGTTTACAATTTTATATTCCATATACAATTTTACTGCGCTGTCGATGTTGTATAAACATAACCTGCAACTGCGGGAACTACTTCTTCTTCGCCACCTTCGCCGGTATCGGTATTTTCCCCTTCATTTCCTCCTTCAGCAGGAGTTGTAGTGGTTGTGACATTTTCAGAAGTTGTTGTAGTTTCAGCAGGTGTTGTTGTTACAGCAGTTGTTGTAGTTTCAACCTTTGATGTTGTTGTGGTAGTGGCTGCTGTTGTCGTAGTAGTGGTAGTAGTGGTCACAACGGGAATTCCGCCGATTTCTTCAAACGCATCGGCATTGAACTCAAGCGTTGTATATTCTTCAGTCGCAAAGTCAACAGTAAATTTTGCAATAATTGTTTCTTCGCCGTTTGAAATATTCTTAATCTTAACCGCAACAGCCTTTGTGCCTGTTCCCGATACAGAAACCTTCACGACGCCGCCTGTGAGAGTAATGTCGTCAATCTGCTTGATTTCAGTATTTACACCTTCAACAAGCGTTGTAAACTGATATGAACCTACAGCTTCAGGATCAACATCAATGGGAAGCTCAAGGGTTGCGGCGGGAGCAACACCATTACTTACAGTAAGTACTATTTCAGTTCCCTTGTCAACAACATCATGTGCATCAATGCTCTGACCGATAACAATGCCCGCTTCCTCGTTTGAGTCAGCTTCGATTTTAGAAACAACGAAGCCTCTTCCCTCAAGAGTTGTAGCTGCATATTCATAATCATATCCGACAAGGTCAGGCACTCTCGCAGTAGAATCCTCACTGCCCGTGCTGACATAAACAACAATAGTTTCGCCCGGTCTTACTGCGGTATTCGCAGCAGGTTCTGTTGAGATTACATAGCCCTCCGAAACCTCAGCGTCTTCCCTGTTGTTTATTGTCGTCAGGAATCCCATTCCCTTGAGTGTAAGTACAGCAGCCTCGGATGTGAGATTTGAAACGTCGGGAACCATAACGGTTTTAATGCCCTTGCTGACATTGACATTTACTATCTGACCACTCTTAATCGGACGGTTTTCCTGAACATCCTGCTCGTAAATAACGCCCTCTTCATATTCTGAGTATTCCTGCGAGGAAATATTAATCTTAAGATAAGTATATTCTGCTTCGGCTTCTTCTATATCCATTCCGACAAGATTGGGCATAAGATGTTCGTTGTTTTCACCGCCATCTTTATCAAAATATCTGACGATATATGCAACAAAGAATATAACTGCAGCAAGAATCAGGGCAATTGCAACAGCAGTCAGAATCGGAACGAAAAGTGATGGTGCTTCTTCATCATCGTCGTCATCATCGTCTTCGTCTTCAATAATATCATCATCATCCTGCGTTTCGATATCGTCTTCAAAATCGTCATCGGCGTAGTAATCATCCTCGTAAACAAGAGAATCATCATCATCATCCGCAACATCAGAACTGCTTGCTGCTGACGCAGATGCTACACCTGAAACAGGAGTGAAAAACTGTGTTGCTTCGCTGACATCGTTTGTTTCATATGAAACATAGCCAAATGTAATTGCAGGATTTGCCTTGAATCTTTCAATATCCTTTATCATTTCAGCAGCGGACTGGTAACGCTTTGAAGGCTCTTTTTCCATTGCGTGAAGGAAAATTTCCTGCAATCCGGCAGGAATATTGGGATTGATATTACCGGGATTCTCAGGCTCGTTCTGCATATGCATAAGAGCGATTGAAACAGCATTATCTCCGTCAAAAGGTTTTTTACCGGTAAGCATTTCATACATCATTACGCCTACTGAGTAGATATCGCTCTTATCGTCGGTAAGATCGCCTCGTGCCTGCTCAGGTGAGATGTAATGAACAGATCCGATTGCCTTATCAGTAATACTCTTTCCTTCTTCTCTGGCAAATTTAGCGATACCAAAGTCCATCACTTTGATAGTTCCGTCGGTAAAGAGCATAATGTTCTGAGGCTTGATATCTCTGTTTACAATACCTCTGTCATGAGCGTGCTGAAGAGCTCTTAAAATCTGCACAGTGAAATGGACGCAGTCCTTCCAGCGAAGAACGCCTTCCTGCTCAATATACTCTTTAAGAGTAATACCGTCGATATACTCCATCACAATAAACTGAATCTTATCAGTAAATCCAACATCAAGAACCTTAACGATATTGGGATGTGAAAGAACAGCGATGGCCTTTGATTCGTTTCTGAATCTTCTTAAAAATTCCTCGTTTTCCGCAAATTCATTCTTAAGAATTTTAACTGCTACAATTTTGTCATCAATAATATCTATAGCCTTATAGACATCAGCCATACCGCCCATACCGATAAGCTCAGATATTTCGTAGCGTCCGTCGAGTTTTTTGCCGATATTCTTATCCATAAAAACCTCTCTCTTCCTTTGCTCTTATTCAGAAAATACAACCACGGTAATATTATCTCTTCCGCCGTGGCTGTTTGCCCGTTCAATCAACAAAGCGGGCAAGCTTTCCAAACTGTTGCAATTTATGATATCGTGAATTTCATTGTCTGTGCAGTAACGTGTAAGACCGTCAGAGCACATCAATACGATGTCATCTTTATCAACCGTGACCTCAAAATAATCGGGTGAAATGTTTCTTTCAACGCCGACCGCCATAGTCAGACAACTTTGCTGAGGGTGCATATGTGCCTCTTCAGCAGAAATTTCGCCGTTTTCAAGAAGCATCCGCACTACTGTATGGTCATCAGTAATCTGCCTGATGTTTTCTTTGGTGGATAGATAAGCACGACTGTCGCCAACGTTGACTACAAGTACGTCGCTTCCCCTGCGGAACACGGTTACACAAGTAGTACCCATTCCTGCCTTCGCAGGATTCTTTACAGATTCGGCAAACACAGCGCTGTTAGCGGCATTTACGCAGGAAAACATCAGATTTCTCACACTTGAAAGCGAAAAATTCGGAGAATACTGCGATTTGAATTTATCCATTATAACAGAGCAGGCAAGCTCGCCGGCTTCTTTGCCTGAGCTGTGGCCACCCATTCCATCACACAAAACTGCAAAAATACCGTTTTCAAAATCAGTAATTGCAAACGAATCCTGATTTTCTTCTCTGACAAGACCAATGTCCGTCATACCATAAATCCGCATCAGGATATCATCCCCCTTCTTTTACTCACAAAGCTCAGCTACGGCTTTTTCACGCCTAAGCTGTCCGCAGGCCGCATTGATATCAGCGCCGAGAGTTCGGCGCACAGTTGCATTTAGACCTAATTCCTGCAGATAGATTCTGAATTGTTCCGCGGCTTTTCTTGAAGAAACAAAACCGCATTCTTTAACGTAATTTATTGGAATTAAATTTATATGACAATTAAAGCCACGCAGTAGTTCATAAAGCTCAAAAGCGTCCGACTTTGCAGAATTGACATTGTCAATAAGTGAATATTCAAAAGTAATACGCCGCTTGGTGCGACTTGAAAAGTCCTTGCAGGCGCTTATAAGTTTATCAAGTGGATAAACCTTATTGACAGGCATTATTTCATTGCGTTTCATATTGGTTGCTGCGTGCAGCGAAACTGATAAAGTAATCGGTAATCCTTCATTTGCAAGCTGCAGTATCTTAGGCACAAGACCGCAGGTGGAAAGCGTGATATCCCGGGCACTGAGATTATTACCTGATTTATGAGTGACAAGCTTTATAAATCGTATGACATTATCATAGTTATCAAGCGGCTCGCCAATTCCCATCAGAACAATATTTCCGATACGACCGCTATCAAGCTGTCGCTGCGCAGTATAGTATTCCTGCAGCATTTCGCCTGCCGTGAGATTGCGAACCTTCCCCCCTATGGTGGAAGCGCAGAATTTGCATCCCATTGCACATCCGACCTGAGTAGATATGCATAGGCTATATCCGTATTTGTATTTCATCAATACACTTTCAACAAATTCACCGTCGGAAAGCCCATAGAGATATTTTACAGTATCATCGGTAGTAGATTCAAGCTTTTTCGAGATTTTCAGCGGCTTTATACAAAAATTATCTTCCAATGTTGTGCGCAGTTGTGCAGAAAGATTGGTCATTTCATCAAAATTTTCACATTTTTTTATATGAAGCCAATCAAAAATCTGTTTTGCTCTGAATTTCTTCTCACCGAGCCGTTCAATCTCAGCTTCAAGCTCATCAGGTAACAGTTCAAGTATATCAGTTTTTATAAATCTCACACCCTTTTAAATTTAGCGATGAAGAAGCCGTCCGATGAAAAATGCTTTGGCAAAACGGTAGCATAGTAAGCACCAAAGGGTTCACCAAGCTCTTCTAAAAAAGGAACTCCTTCAAAATCTGGATTTTTCAACAGAAAATCCTTGACAACCGCTTCATTTTCCTGTTTATTAAGTGTGCAGGTTGAATATAAAAGAAATCCGCCTTTTTTTACATAATTTTTTGAAGTGTTCAGAATACTTTTCTGAATGTGAGGCAACTTTTCAAAATCTCTTTCGGATTTATATTTTATCTCAGGTTTTTTGGAAATTACACCAAGTCCGCTGCATACAACGTCACACAAAACAAAATCCGCCATAGGAATATTTTCGTTAAGTTTAGTTGCGTCATTGACAAGAGTTTCAATTGAATCAAGCCCAAGTCGGTCTGCGCCTGATTTAATGAGTTTCACTCTCTTTTCGTGCAGATCACAGGATATCACTCTGCCGTTATCATTTATATACTGTGCAACTGTAAAGGATTTTCCACCCGGTGCCGCACAAACATCAAGAATTGTAGAGCCTTCGACAGCGCCGAGTGCTTTTGAGCATAGCTGCGAAGAAATATCCTGCACGTACAGCATACCACGCTTGAATGCCTCAGTTTCAAAAACAGAGCCTGACTCGATAAAAATACAATCATCAAGAATATCACTGAAGCTGAAAGAAATTGACTCTGATTCAAGTGCAGATATAATATCATTTTTGTCAAATCTTGCAGTGTTTAATCTAAGTGTTGTTTTGGGAGTTGTTACAGTTGACTGTAAAAGCGATATAAAATCCTCAGGGTACTCAGCTCGCCACTTTGCCACGAGCCAAAGCGGTGCAGAGTATATTATTGAGAATGAGTGTAGCTCGTCCATTGGAACGGTATAATCAAGATTGGCACGCAAGAATGTGCGCAAAACGCCATTTACAAAGCCTTTTGCACTTGTAAAGCCGAGTTGCTTTACAGCTTCAACAGATGAATTCACAGCAGCATTTTGCGGAACATTCATAAATTTGAGCATATATGCGCCGCATCGCAGAACCTGCAGCACTTTAGAATCAAGCTTATCGGCAGGTTTTGATGAATATTGAGCAATAATATGGTCAAGAGTAATCTTGCGTTCAATAACTCCGTAATACAGCGCAGTAAAGAATTTTTTGTCACACTTCTCTCTGTTTAAAAAAACATCAAGAACTATATTTGAATAACCGCCCTTGGAGAAAGTCTTTTCAAGAGCGTTTACGCATAAACAAATATCGTTTGTATTCATCTTCTGCGGTTTGCAAGAGCTATCATTCTGAGAAGGTTAGCAAGCGAAACAAGCAAAGCAGCAACATAGGTCATTGCAGCAGCCGTAAGCACCTTTCCGGAAATCTTGAGCTCATCTTCATCAAGAATATTGAAGTTTTCAAGCGTATTCATTGCTCTTGCGCTTGCATTGAATTCAACAGGAAGAGTGATAAGTTGAAAAGCAACAACAGCAGAAAACAGAATAACACCAATCATACAAAGCTCACCGAAAGAAAGAGCTATACCTAAAACAAGAAGAATCCACGAAACATTTGAACCGATATTAGCAACAGGAAGAACAGCATTACGAATCTTAATAGGTGCATAGCTTTCGGCGTGCTGAACAGCGTGACCGCATTCGTGAGCAACAACACCGAGTGCGGCAATCGAAGTGCTGTTGTATGTCGACTGTGAAAGTCTGACGCACTCTGCGGTAGGATCGTAATGATCGGTGAGATCACCTGCGACTGATTCAATTCTCACATGATTAAGACCGTTTGCGTCAAGAATATATCTTGCAAGGTCTGCACCTCTGTAGCCTCTTCTGGACATAACGGAGGAATACTTTTTGAATGTTGAATTTACGTTGATTGAAGCAAAAAGTGAAATGATGATTGCTGCAAAAAGCAATATAGTAGCAACTGTATAGTCCATAATTTATACCCCTTTATAATATAATCAAATTATTCGAATTTTGAATTTTCGCTGATTTTGTTTCCTCTGAGAAAAGCGTCAGCATCAAGACGTTTTCCGCCCTCGGACTGAAGCTGCAAAATTCTGATGAACGTATTCTCTCCGCAGGCAACTATCAGCTTCTGCGCGTCAGCAATCTGACCGCAGACAGAATTGCTATTATGATATGAAACAACCTGTGATTTATATATTTTTATGCGTTTGCCGTCAAGATATGCAAAACCGCTGATTGCCCTTATGATATTATGGATTGTTTGAGCATTTTTTGAAAAGTCAAGCCTGCTCATATCCTTGCTGATCATAGATGCATATGAAGAGAGCGAATCATCCTGTTTGACAGGCTTCAAGCTATCATTTTCAACACCATCAAGCGTTTCAAGCAAAACCTCGGCACCCAATTCCGACAGTCTGTCATGAAGCTGCTGACAGCATTCATTCTCATCAATCGTAATGCTTTTAGATATCAGCATATCACCTGTATCAAGCCCTTTTTCCATCTGCATAGATGTGATGCCTGTTTCTTTTTCACCGCTGAGCAAAGCATATTGTATAGGCGCCGCACCTCTGTATTTCGGAAGAAGCGAGGCATGAATATTGATGCATCCGTATTTCGGTAGATTCAACACACTTTCAGGAAGAATCTGACCATAAGCTACAACAATGATAACGTCGGGATTAATTTCTCTGAGAACATCAAACGCGTACTCAGCATCTTCACCCTTTCTCAATGAAATCGGCTGATATACAGGAATATCATATGACAAAGCTTTTTCCTTTACAGGCGTCGGCAAAAGCTTATGTCCACGATTTTTCGGCTTATCTGGTTGTGTAAAAACAGCAACCACCTCGTGTTCTGACTTGCAAAGTGCCTCAAGGCAGGGAACAGCAAAATCAGGCGTTCCCATAAAAACAACTCTGAGCAATATTATTCCCCATCCTCTTTAAGTTCTACAAATTCATCGACTATATCTACAAATAATTTGCCGTCGAGGTGATCAACCTCATGGCAGGCGCAGCGACAGAAAAGCTCCTTAAGCTGCATTTCATAATACTCGCCGTAGCGATTCTGTGCCCTGAGGGTGCATTTACTCGGACGAACAACATAGCCCCATTGCTTCGGGCAGGAAAGACAGCCTTCAACATCGCGTTGTTTTCCGCTTTTTTTTATAATTTCAGGATTTATACATTCAATAAGACCTTCGCCTACATCAATCACGCAGATGCGTCTTGTAATACCAATCTGTGGTGCGGCGAGACCAACACCCTTAGCTTTGTAGAGAGTTTCAGCCATATCATCAAGAAGACTCCAGAGCTTTTCATCAAATTTTTCAACAGGTCTGCATACTCTGCGCAGTGCTTCATCTTCCTTTGTCAAAATTGTTCTGAGTGCCATTTTTCAAATCCCTTCTCATATTCTAAATCATCAGTAACCGACTTCACCGTTCAGGTCGCAGTACATTGAAACATTACGAAAATGCTTTGACGTTCCGGACTTTTTGATTACAGAGCTGATAAAGCTCCTGAAATCGGGAGTATTCTTACATTTTAAAATTAGTCTGTATCGATATTGTTCATCAATTTTTTCAAGCCCGCAACGGGACGGTCCGAGAACACGCAATGCGATATTTGGTTTTTGCGATGTTATATATTCACGCATAACGCTGACAAAAAACTGTGCGGCTTTTTCAACGGCTGTATCATCTTTTCCCGAAAAGCCGATAACGCATAAATCACAAATCGGCGGATAGAGAAAAACCTTGCGTGCAGCAATTTCCTGTGCATAGAATTCTCTGTAATCCTGCGCAGCCGCAAGAGAGAGAACGTAATGGTCGGGAATATAGGTCTGCAGAATAGCTCTGCCCGGCTTTTCACCCCTTCCGCTTCTTCCGATTACCTGTGTAATCAACGAAAAAGTATGCTCATAGCTTTTGAAATCGCCCGCAAAAAGCGCTTTATCTACTGAAAGAACACCAACAAGTGTTACATTCGGAAAATCAAGCCCCTTGCCGATCATCTGAGTTCCGAGAAGAATATCATAATCACCATTGGCAAAATCAGAAAAAGCTTTTTCATATGACTGCATATTTGATGATGTATCTGCGTCCATTCGCAGAATCCTCGCATTCGGAAAAAGCTCAGCAACCTCTTCCTCAAGCTTTTGTGTACCGAAACCTCCGGGCTTAAGATGAACACCGTGACATTCGGGACATTCATTCTCAAAAATCTCATTGTGTCCGCAGTAATGGCAGACCAGCTTGTTTCCGGTTTTGTGGTATGTCATCGGAATACTGCAATTCGGGCAAAAAATTGCCTTGTGACAATCACGGCAGGTAATTATTGTATGATAACCTCTGCGGTTCAAAAGCAGAATTGTCTGCTCATTACGAGCAAGATTTTTTTCAACAGCTAATTTAAGTGTCTGTGAAAAGCTCATATATTTACCGCAAAGCTCATCGCATGACATATCAACAATTTCGGTCTGCGGCAAAGGATTATTATGATAACGTTGAGTCAGCGTCAGAAGTTCATATACACCTTTTTGTGCAAGATAGTAGCTTTCTATTGTGGGGGTGGCAGATGCAAGAAGCAAAACACAATTATGCGTTCGACAGCGTTTCTTTGCAACATTGACAGTTGAAAACCTTGGCGAGCTTTCTGATTTGTAGGTTCTTTCGCCTTCCTCATCAATTATAATCAGACCGATGTTTGCAAGCGGAGCGAAAACTGCGCTTCGCGTGCCGATGACAATATCAGCTTCATTATTCTTAATGCGGTTATATTCTTCAAGGCGCTTTGCTTGAGAAAGTCCGCTGTGTATGAGCGCAACTCTGTCACCGAAAAGCGAAATAAAGTATTGCGACATCTGTGGTGTGAGTGATATCTCAGGCACGAGATATATAACACTTTTTCCGCATTTGACGGCGTTATCTATCAGCTTTGCAAAAACAGCTGTTTTACCGCTTCCTGTGATACCGTGAAGCAAAAACGCTTTTGGTTTTGACTCATTGATATGCAAGGCTACTTTTTCAAAAACTGCATTTTGATGTAAAGACAGCTCTATATCATCAATTAGCCTTGTTGATTGTATTGAATGTGCATATGATGCATTGACATACGATGTGATAATGACGCCGTACTTTTCAAGATTAGATACAACAGCAGATGTCACAGAGCAATTCTCGCAAATTTCTTTGATTGGAGTATGTGATCTTCCGTCAATATAATCAACTACACATTGCTGCTTGTAAGTCAGCTTAAGCTGCAGCTGCCCCGACTTATATGCGTCACTCAAATCGGCAGTTTTTACAGTCTGCTGCGAGCATTTCTGAGCATAATTGCTGTAAATCCTTATAACTTCCTTTTTTAGAAGCGATTGAGCATCACTGTGGCCGGCTTTTAAATCATTTTCAATTTGTATTGATGGTTTTTTCAGCGTTTTAAGCGCCTCGATATATTCAAGCTCTGATAAACCTAAGAAATTTATATTTTCAGCATTGAAATCGATGAAGTATTCGTTTTGTTTTTTGTAGCGCATTGCCGGTGGAAGTACGGCTTTTGTAGCGTCATATATCGTACAAAAAGTAGTTTCGCTGAGATACAGCGCCATTTCAAGCATTTCATCACTGAGTACAGGCTTGTCATCAAGTACATCACTGATAACCTTGAGATTTGAGCAATCTTCGTTCATACAGACTTTTAGCTCAAAAACCATAGCCTCACGCAGTGAGTTTGACTTTGAAAAAGGAACGAGAACTCTCACGCCTTTTTGTACTCTGTTTTTAAGATGTTGTGGAACAACATAGGTAAACAGGGAATCAAACGAATAGGCTGTACCGCTGACAGCGACAAGAGCCGTCTGAACATCAATCATTATTAATATTTTCAGATTTCTTCATTTGAAGGTTCAACAAGCTTGTATTTGCCGCTTGCAAATTCTTCAACGGCAGTTTTTACGGGTTTCTGTTCAAGAATCATATTATTCTCATAAAGCTCGTCTGTAATAAGGCGTGCGCGTTTAGCTACTGCAATTACAAGTGAATAATAGCTTTCATTTTTTGTGATAATCTGTGATACTGAAGGTCTGAGCATAATAAAATCCCTTTCTCTTATATGTTTTGTGTTTTTTCTTTATTAACTATATTGACGAATTCCTCAACAGCTTCATCAAGTTCATCGTTGATAATTGTATAATCATAGAACTTTGAATATTCCAATTCACGCTTTGCTTCAAAAATCCGTTTTGAAAGTGTTTCTTCATCCTCGGTATTGCGCCTGCGCAGACGGTTTTCCAATATTTCCTCGGACGGCGGAAGTATAAAAATCATCAAAGCGTCGGGAAAGATTTTTTTAGCATTCATAGCACCAATCACTTCAATTTCAAGAACAACATCCTTTCCTTGCGCAAGTTTTGATTCAACCTCGCTTTTAAGCGTGCCATAATAGTTGTCGCAGTAGGTTGTATATTCAAGAAGCTCACCGTTTTTGATTCGGCTTTCAAACTCGTCCTTCGTGAGGAAGTGATAATTCACACCGTCAACCTCACCCTCTCTGGGTTTTCTTGTAGTTGCCGAAACGGAATAAGAAATCTCAATTTTCTCTCTTACTTTCGAAAGAATAGTGCCCTTGCCTGAACCCGAAGGTCCGGACAGAATAATAAGCTTTGCGTTATTCTTCATCGTCATCCTCCTTATATCTGCCCCCGATAGTATCAGGCTGAATCGGAGAAAGTATAATGTGGTCACTGTCGGTAATTATAACAGCACGCGTCTTTCTGCCGTAGGTTGCGTCAATAATCCTTCCCTGCTCTTTTCCGTCAGAGATAATTCGCTTAATTGGTGCCGAATCAGGGCTGACAATCGCAACTATCCGTGATGACGCTACCATATTTCCGAATCCGATGTTTATAAGCTGCATAAATTCTGCCTTTCAACAAATTATTCGATATTTTGAATCTGTTCTCTGATTTTTTCAATTTCAGATTTCATATCCACAACCTTGCGTGTGATTGATAAATCCTGAGCTTTTGAACCGATTGTATTTGTTTCTCTGTTCATTTCCTGAATCAGAAAATCAAGCTTTCTTCCTACCGGAATATCTTCACAAAGCATTTCTCTGAACTGTGAAATGTGGCTGCGAAGTCTGACAGTTTCTTCATCAACAGCGACCTTTTCGGAAAAAATTGCAGCCTCTGTAAGAATACGCTGTTCATCGATATTTGTATCACCGAGAATTTCTTTGAGCTTGTTATAAAGCTTGCTTCGGTAATTTTCAGTCAGCCTGGGCGACTGTTCTTCAACAAACGAAACCATATCTTCAAGACAACTGAGCTTGTCGGAAAGGTCTGCTTTAAGACGCTCACCTTCAGTTATACGCATGGTGACAAATTTATCAAGAGCATCGGACGCGACCTTTGAAACGCAGTCCCAGATTACTTCCTCATCGTCAACGGTTTTCTGAACGGTAAAAACATCAGGAAGACGCATAATATGCGAAAGTGCAAGGTCATTACGAAGATTAAGCTCTTCATTCACGTTGTTAAGCGCATTGATATATCCGTGTGCAATAGATTTGTTTACCTCAACAAGTGCGTCCTTGCCTTCTGTATTGAAAATGGTTACATTCACTTCAACCTTGCCTCTGGAGACCTTTCCCTGCAAAAAGGATTTCAGTTTTTCTTCAAGATATCCGTAGGCTCTGGGAATACGGGCTGAGAATTCATAATAGCGGTGGTTTACGGCACGAATTTCCACAAGAATATCTCTTCCGTCGATAATTTCCTGTGCTCTGCCGTAGCCTGTCATACTTCTGAGCATAATTTTTCATATCCTTAATCTTATTAGATTTGATTTATAATGTTCTTTATAAAAGCACATACTATCCGACATTATATATCAAATTACATTATACCATTGTGTTCAGAAAAATGCAAGTATTTTTAATAAATTTAACGACAAAAATAAATCCCGACTTTCTCTAAAAAAGACAATCGGGATTCATTATTATATATTGCCGAACAAATCTGTCGAAAGATATCTGTCGCCCGAATCAGGCATAATTACAGCGATGGTTTTATGCAGATTTTCACTGCGACCAGCAATCTGCAAAGCGGCACACAATGCGGCACCTGATGAAATTCCGACAAGAAGCCCTTCGGTTTTCGCAATATCGCGTGAAGCCTTATACGCATCATCATCACTCACAGCAATAACTTCATCAATAACACTCATATCAAGTATATCAGGTTTAAAGCCTGCACCGATTCCCTGTAGCTTGTGTGACCCTTTTCTGCCTGTTGTCAGAAAAGGTGAGCTAAGCGGCTCGACACCGATAATTTTAACCGAAGGCTTAAGTTTTTTCAAATAAGCACCCGTACCGCTGACAGTACCACCCGTGCCAATGCCGCCGACAAGAATATCAACTGTTCCGTCGGTATCTTCATAAATTTCAGGACCTGTAGTATTATAATGTGCTTGAGCATTCGCTTTGTTTTCAAACTGACCGAGAATAATGCAGTTTTCATAACTGCTTTCAAGCTCTTTGGCTTTTTCAATTGCACCCGACATTCCCTTTGATGCTTCAGTCAGCACAATTTCGGCACCGTATGCAGCAAGAAGCTTTCTGCGTTCAATGCTCATACTCTCGGGCATCGTCAATATAACGCGATATCCTCTTGCGCTCGCAATTGCTGCAAGTGCAATACCTGTATTACCGCTTGTTGGCTCAATTATAATACTGTTTTTGGATAATCTGCCTGTTCTTTCAGCTTCAAGAATCATATATAGTGCAGCCCTGTCCTTAATACTTCCGGCAGGGTTAAAGTATTCGGCTTTTCCTAAAATTTTCGCATCAATATTGTAGTGCCTGACGAATCTTTCAAGTGAAAACAGCGGAGTTTTACCGATACATTCGGTAATATTATTATAAACTCTCATCAGATATCATTCCTTATTAAATCTTCATAGGTTTCGCCCTTGACAATCACTTTGTCAAGACCGTTGGACGAAATCATAACAACAGCAGGTCTGGGGTTGCGGTTATAATTTGACGACATTGAATAATTGTATGCTCCCGTTGAAAAAACAGCAATTATATCACCGCTTTCAGCTTTCTGCAAAGGCATATTTTCACCGATTTTGTCACCGCCTTCACAGCATTTTCCCGCAATTGTAACTTTTTCTGTCTTTTCTTGAGCCGCCTTGTTGGCAACACACGCTTCATACTCAGACTGATAAAGCGCGTATCTCGGATTGTCGCACATTCCGCCGTCAACGAGCACATAATTGCATATATCGGGAATCGACTTGACAGCGCTTACCGAATACAGAGTAATTCCCGCAGCACCGACAATTGACCTTCCCGGTTCAACAATAATATAAGGTGTTGCAACAGAAAGCTTTTCGCACTCTGCAATCAATGCTCTTGACACACCCTCCATATATTCAACATAAGGCTTCGGGTCATCGTTCTGTGTATATTTTATGCCAAAGCCGCCACCGAGATTCAGCTCCTTGATATCGTATGATAATTCATCGGAAATTTTCTTGATGAACTGAACCATAACCTCAGCCGCAAGCTCAAACGGTTGTGAATCAAAAATCTGCGAACCTATATGGCAATGAAGACCGACAAGCTTGATGTTATTATGTTCAAGACAGAACTTTACGGCTTCAAACGCTTCACCGTTGGGAAGTGCAAACCCGAATTTACTGTCAATCTTTCCCGTCTTGATAAAGTCGTGAGTGTGCGCATCAATGCCGGGCTTTACTCTGAGCATTACGTTTGCGGTTACACCCTTTTCCAAAGCAATCCTGTCAATATTCTCAAGCTCGGTAAGGTTGTCGGCAACAATTCGACCGACGCCGCTGTCGATTGCAAGAGTAATTTCAGCAATTGACTTGCTGTTTCCGTGGAAACAGATTTTATCTGTATCAAAATCAACCGAAAGCGCAGTATAAAGCTCGCCACCCGAAACCACATCAATACCGATGCCTTCATCCTTGCAGATACGGTAAATTTCCTTGCAGGAAAACGCCTTGCTTGCATAGCAAACCAGACCGTTTGAGTTATAAAAACGCTCGATAGCATTCTTATAGCTTCTTATATTTTCTCTTATCAGCGATTCACTCATTACATAAAGCGGTGTGGAATACTTCTGTGCAAGCATTGCTGTATCAACTCCGTCAATTGTAAGATTACCGTTATCATTTATACCATAGCAGTCATATAAAAACATATATGTCAAAATTCCTTTCGTTATACTTCATCGGCAATATCAGAAATAATCTCTCTGATAATATCGGCACCTTCGCCGCTTTGAGCAGAAAACTCAATCACAGTAATGTCATCAAAGCAAGGAATCTCACTTTTAAAAGCTTCCATACGCTTTGCACGCTCGGACTTTTTCAGCTTATCCGCCTTGGTGAGAACGATGATGAAGGGAAATTCGTTATCAATGAGAAAATCAATCATCATCAGGTCATCACTTGAAGGCGGATGTCTGTAATCAATCAGCTGTATAACAACGCCGATATTACGCTCGCTTGCAAAATATCCTTCAATAAGTCTTGACCATCTGAGCTTTTCGCTGTGCGAAACCTTTGCGTAGCCATAGCCGGGCAAATCAGCAAGATATACATTATCAAGCTTATAGAAGTTTATTGTAGCGGTTTTTCCGGGCACGGAGCTTGTCCGAGCCAGTGACTTTTTGTTGACAATCTTATTTATAAGCGATGATTTGCCGACATTTGACCTTCCCGAAAAAACTATTTCGGTAACGTCGCTTTCGGGCAGCTGTTTAGGCTCGCCGAAAGATTTATAAAATTCAGATTTATTAAAATTCATTATTACACCGTCACTAAAATTAAACTGTCAGTAAATTTTCACAGCGCTTGTTTGACTGAGGCAATATATACTGTTCATCTTCACCCTCGTTTTGTCTGCACAAAGCAATTTTAAGCACCTCATCAATGCTTGAAACAAAAACGAAATCAACATTTTGCTTTACCGTTTCGTCCACCTCTTCAAGGTCAGGTCTGTTTCCGGCGGGCGCGATTACGGTTTTTATGCCGTTACGGTACGCCGCCATCGACTTTTCACGCAGACCGCCAATGGGAAGCACCTTACCGTGAAGCGTGATTTCTCCAGTCATTGCGACATCACAACGAACAGGTGTTTTTGAAAGTGCGGAAACCATAGCGGTAATCATTGTAACTCCTGCAGAAGGGCCGTCTTTCGGAACAGCACCCTCAGGTGCGTGGATATGAATATCGTTATTTTTATAGAACTGCGGGTCGATTGAATATTCATTGCTGTTGAATCTGCACCAGCTTACCGCAAGCTTTGCACTTTCCTTCATAACATCGCCCAAAGATCCTGTCAATTCAACTGCGCCTTTACCTTCAAGAACAAGAGCTTCAAGAGGCATCAGCACGCCGCCGGACGCCGTCCATGCAAGCCCATTCACGACACCAATCTGATCTTTTTCTGACCTTTCATCACCGTGATATTTCCTCACACCGAGATAATTTTCAATATTTGCAATTGTGAATTTGACCGACTTTGCACTGTTTTCTACAATTTCCTTGGCAGCCTTTCGGCAAAGCTTTGAAATTGTACGCTCAAGTGTACGCACACCGGCCTCGCGCGTATAGCTGTCAATAAGCATATAGAGTACATCATCGCTGATTTTGAGCTGCGACTTTTTCAGACCATTAGCCTTAATCATTTTGGGCACAAGATGCTTTTTGGCAATATTGAATTTTTCTTCCCTTGTGTAGCTGGAAAGTTCAATAATTTCCATTCTGTCGTGCAAAGGCTCAGGAATATTTCCTTCAACGTTTGCTGTTGTAACAAACATAACCTTGCTCAAATCAAAAGGTATTTCAAGATAATGGTCACGGAACTCGCAGTTCTGTTCAGAGTCAAGCACTTCAAGCATTGCAGATGCAGGGTCGCCCTTGAAGTCATTACTCATTTTGTCGATTTCATCGAGCAGAATCAACGGATTCATCGTACCCGCCTTTGAAATTGCATTTAGAATTCTTCCCGGCATTGATCCGATATAGGTTTTTCTGTGACCTCTGATATCAGCTTCATCCTTAACACCGCCGAGAGAAACACGGACATATTTCCTGCCAAGCGCTTTTGCAACCGACTTTCCGATTGAGGTTTTACCAACGCCGGGAGGTCCGACAAGACAGATTATATTCGGAGGATTTTCATCAGAAAGCGACTGCACCGAAATAGTCTCTAATATGCGTTCCTTGACCTTTTCCATTCCGAAATGGTCTTTATCAAGCGTTTTGCGCGCTTTTTCAATGTCAATCTTATCGCTTGAGTACTTATTCCAAGGCAAATCAAGCACCGTATCAAGATAATTTCTGATAACAAATGCCTCCTGAGAGTTTGCGGGCATTTTCATCAATCGATCTGCTTCCTTTATAAGCTTTTCGGTATCTTTTTCAGACAACCCAATTTTACAGATACGGTCAATATACGAGATTACTTCCTCGTTTACGTTGTCATCCTCGCCAAGCTGCTGGGCAATCACGTTCATCTGCTCACGAAGATAATACTCGTGCTGCGAACGATCGATATTTTCCTTGACCTTGTCCCTGATTTCTTTTTCAATCGAAAGAATTTCAATTTCCGCACAAAGCGCACTGTAAAGCATCGTCAGCTTTGTGATGATATTTCCTGCTTCAAGAAGCTGCTGCTTAATTTCATATGAAAAAGCAGTATTGAATACAATGCTTTCAAAAAGCCTGAACGGATTCGGCTGATTCATCACCAGAGAAAGAAGCTCAGACGGCATCTTGGGCATATATGACGCATAATCGGAAAAAGCGTCCTTCACACTTCTGATGACAGCGTCTATTTCGCTTTCATCATATTTTGTTCTTGCGTAATTGTTCATAAGTTTTACATCAGCGTAAAACATATTTTCAGTATCGTAAAGCGATACCATTTTAGCCTTATGAAGACCCTCAACAAGAACCCTTGTAACGCCTTCTTTTGTTTTTATAAATTGCTTTACTTCGCAGACAACACCGATTTTATAAAGGTCGGATATTTTAGGTTCCTCTACAAAAACATCTCTTTGCGTGATGAGAAAAATCTTCCTGTCGCCATTCATTGCCTCTTTCACAGCTCTTACAGAGCGTTTTCGGGCAACATCAAAGTGCAGAACAATATTCGGAAAAGCAACCACACCTCTTAAAGGAAGCATTGGTATATAATTCAGATTGTTGTTATCCATCAAAATCTCCTATCCACATATGCAAAAAATAAATATTTATGAATCTTTATCTATGATACCTGTTAATTATAGCGTATCTTATCATAATTTGCAAGCGTAATATTTTAGAATTTTCATTCCCAGAAAAACATTATGCCGCCGAAAGTGCAAATCGACGGCATAATATTATTGTTTCATCAAAGCGAGAGTCTCTTTTCAATAAGCTTTGCGCTTATAAGATAGAACCCCAGGGAGATTGCCAAATACACAAAAGTTGACACATAACACAAGCTACCCATAATCTCTTCAAAATTTTCATGGGAATCAAGTGGGCCTGCATTATTTGATAAAAAAGCAAGAACAAATCCGAGAATAAATGTGGTGGCTGTATTCATAAAACCAAACACCACAAACTGAATAATTACTTTTGCTCCGCCGCTAACCTTAAGCACAGTCTGAGAAATAATCAAGGTAAATCCCGCAAGGAAAATATAATATATCAGCTGTGAGGTAATAGCGAGGAAGTAACCAAGAAAATCGATGCCGGTTTCTTCAAGCAGAGGCCAGATAATATCCTCAAAAATCATTATTAAATCTTCATCATAAAGCCATGATGATATATTTATATCAGCAATTATCAGAAGAAATGCAATTACGCCATAAAGCGAAAAGATAACAAATGATGTGATATATTTGGCACCAAGAATTGCATATGAACTGTTTGGAGTCAGAAAAACATTATATCCCTGTTTTTTGCAGAAATCGTTATTCATAGTCACAAGTGAAAATATGACAACGAAAATCGTCGCAGAAAAAACCGCAATTAGCAAAAGCACCATTGAAAATGTATACATCTGCGAACCAATGGAATACAGTATATATTCTGATGAATCATAATAATCAGCATAGCTGCCGTTGTAATTGTCAATTGAATTAAACTTCATAATCACCGCGCCGATGCCATACGTTGCTTCAAGAAGGGTTACTGCACCAAGAACAATCAGCACAGCGTTTGAGATTTTGATGAACTCATATTTTAACAGCTTAAGCATTGTCAGCACCTCCTTCATCGGTGTTTTCATTACTGCTTATATCAAAAAATTCGTCGACCTTTGCATTTTCTGAAATCTGCTCAAATCCGGAAATGCTGTCAAATTCGTTGATATTTCTGTCAATTGACGCATCATTAACTGCTGTTTCAGTTAAAGGTGCATTATTTTGAGAATTAATATTAGCAGCAAAATTTTCAGAGACTATATTGTTCTGAGGCATTGGCAAAGGATGCTGCACCGCCTGTTGCTGTTGGTTCTGCGGTGGCCACTGCTGATACTGCGGGTACTGAGGTACATTCTGACCGTACTGAGGATACTGCGGATACGCCTGATTATTCTGCATAGGCTGCGGATACTGAGGATTCTGAGGATACTGGGGATATTGCGGCATACCCTGCTGCGGGTATTGTGGATACTGAGGATACATCGGAACAGGCTGACCGTACGGAACGCCCATATTGCCCTGTTGCATATTTGCATAAGGATTAAAGTTCATACCGCCATAAATCTCGCGATACAGGTCAGAAATTGATTTGTTGTTGGCCTGTCTGATTTCGTTTATATCACCGCTGATGATAATCCTGCCGTTACGAACCATAACAACATCGTGCACGATAGGTTCAAGCTCATCAAAAAGATGGCTGGATATTAGAAAACAGCTGCCTTGCGAAGAAGCAGAAGCTATGATTGAGCTGATTATCTGGTCTCTTGCAATCACATCAATACCATTCAAAGGTTCATCAAGCATAATGACCTTTGCACGCCTTGCCAATGTTGCAGCAATCTTAAGCTTAGCGTTCATACCGGAAGAGAGAGACTTAACCTTAAGTTTTTCGGAAAGCTCCATATATGAAAGAAGCTTTTTGTAATAATCAATATCAAAATCGTCGAAAAAATCCTTATGATATTTTCCGACATCACGAATCGACATAAAATTATAGTAATAAGGTTCGGTAGGCATATAAGCTATATCCGCCCTTGTTTTGACGTTTATCGGAACACCGTTAAATAAAATCAGACCGCTTTCGGGCTTTACAAGACCTGCGGCAGCTTTCATCATTGTTGTTTTTCCGCTCCCGTTCGGGCCGATTAAAGCATATAGCTTTCCTTGCGCAAATTCAAGCGAAACATTATCAAGCACAGGAATACCGTTATAAATTTTGGTTACATTCTGAAATTTAAGCATTTTCTTCTCCTTATTATAAAAATGAAAATACCTGATTTTAGATAATGAGATAAATAATCTATCAAAAATATTTTACTACATTTTGCATATAAATGCAATAAAAATATTTTTTAAAAAACACTTGCAATTAACAAATATATGTGATATAATATTTAAGCTGATTCGGAGATTTGTTGTTCCGTGTCAAATTTACGGAGATGTATCGAAGTGGTCATAACGAGAACGACTCGAAATCGTTTTGACGTGATGAGCGTCACGTGGGTTCGAATCCCACCATCTCCGCCAGATTTTTTTCGGGAGTTAATTCTCCCGATTTTTATAAACAAAGGGGCATTAGCGCAGCTGGGAGCGCACCACACTGGCAGTGTGGGGGTCAGGGGTTCGAATCCCCTATGCTCCACCAGCCGAGTGACCTCGGCACGACATTTTCGGGCTTCACTTTGTGATGCTCGATTTTTGTTTTATCACGACCATTTTGGTTATTTATTTCATAATGATAAACCGGACAGCCAATCGCAGGACGATTTTCGGATATCACATTTGTAAAACTTGCTTTCTTATTAAACCAAATGATAAAACGGAGCGCTACAACACGCTCCGTTTTTCAGTTATACAGATTCAATCATAAACTTTTGTGAAAACACAGCCTATATTTGCCATTCGCACTTGAATTTCTTTCTTGGTATCGTCATCAATTTCAACGCACGGGATAACAATGTTATTATAAACATCGACGCAATCACGCTTGGGAACGCCGCCTTTATACTCATGTGAATTGGCAATCATATGGCGTTGCATTTTATTAACCTTCAGCGCTTTGAGAAAATCCTCAGCTGTCTGCTGACAAGGGTTTATCGAAAGCTGGCTGAGGGTATTCTTGATTTGGCAGACTTTTCTGACAGACGAAACAGATACTGAAAACGTAATAACAAAGAAAACAGCAAATACAGCAAAAGGAATAAGCATCAGCTTTATAGTCGAATTATCAAATAATCCAGAACTTTTATCCGTCTCGGAATTATTGTTATTTGTTTCTTTAGCCGGCTGCGTCGCAGCAATCGGAACAGTCACATCATAGCGATAGACTTCGTTCATATTCGCAGAGCCTACAAACACAACATAAGCACTGCCCCCGCCTTTTGCTGTTACATCACCTGTTTCAGACACAGTAACAACGGATGTATCACTTGAAGCAGCATATGCCCCTTCATAAGAAAGCCAAATCGCAGCGGTAGGCGTGTGCGACTCTCCGACTTCGAGCGAAAATGTGTTTAATCCGTTTGGAGAAAATCCTTCGGTATATGCATCAAAGTCAATATCAGTTTCAGCAAGGCAAGTAATATTGACAGACAATGCAAATATCACCACAAAAAGAAGGTTAATAACAGCTTGAAATTTATGTTTCATAATACATCCTTTCAAAATCAAAGAATACTAACAAATTTCTTAAATGCATCAAAGCCTTTTGCATCACGCTTGAAAACGCCTGCGTCCATGAGCACTTCAAGGAACACCTTTCCGATTTCATTTTCAAGAATCATTCTGACGTTGTTTTCGTTGATATCATCATACGATGCTGACACAGCATTAAGCCACTCGCTATGCATGGAAATTGTACTGTCATCAGAAATATCACGTTTTTCAAGAAGCGCTTTTTCAAGAAGAGGAAGCTCTTTTGAAAGGCGTGCAGGCAAAACCGCAAGACCCATTACTTCAATAAGCCCTATATTTTCCTTTTTGATATGATGTAGGGCAGGGTTTGGATGGAAAACGCCAAGAGGTCTGTCTTCTGTTGTAATGTTATTGCGCAATACTAAGTCACACTCGAACAACTCTCCCCTTTTGCGTACAATCGGTGTGATTGTATTATGCGGAATATCACCAGTATGCGAATAGATTCCAACATTGTCGTCAGAATAAGCACGCCATTTCTTTAAAATATGTGCGCAGAGCTTTTCTATGTTGCTTCGATTTGAAGAATCAACCCTTATTACCGACATAGGCCATTTGATAATCGAGCATTCAACATCATCGAAGCCGTCAACCTTAAAACAAAACTCGCTTTCAGCTTTTTCCATTGCGAAGGTGTAGTTTCCGCCCTGAAAATGCTCGTGACTTAAAATTGAGCCGCCGACAATCGGCAAATCTGCATTTGAACCAACAAAATAGTGCGGCAGAATTTCTGTAATATCAAAAAGCTTTTTGAAAACATCATCATCGATCTGCATAGGGATATGCTTTTCGTTGAATATTATACAATGCTCATTGTAATATCCGTAGGGTGAATACTGAAAAAACCAGTTTTCATTGAGCACATTCATCGGTATTGGCACAAGATTCTGCCTTGCATTGTGACCAATTCTGCCCTGATAACCCGAATTATCAATACAAAGCTGACATTTAGGATATTTTGTTGAAACAGCTTTGCCGGCATTGGCAATATCCCGCGGGTCCTTTTCAGGCTTTGAGCAATTTATAGTTATATCAAGCGTACCGTAATCACAGTCAAATTTCCATTTCAGATCCTTTGCAATTCTTCCTGCTCTGACATAATTAAGCTTTTTGCTGTAATCGTAATAATTATCGGTAGCAGTTGCGGGAGAAGTATCGTAATCATTTTTGAATTTAGCAATTATTTCTCTTGGAAAAGCGCAGAGAACGCCCATAATTTTTGTATCAAACAAATCTCTTGATTCATTTGTATCGGTAATAATCTCAGAGCTTACTGCATATTCAACCATTTCGTTTAATATATCATCAATGCAATCATACGGATAAACTTCAGTACAATCTTCCCACTCGTGTTTTTCAAAGCAGGCAAGAAGAAGATTCCTTGCATATACCTTATCACAATTCTGAATAAGTGAGTTGATTATGGCATATTCAGTCAAAGCGTTGATTAAAGCTTCAATTCTCATATTATGTACCACCCTTTGTCAACATAATTGCTTAAAATACAGAAAAACGGACTTCACAGAAGTGAAGCCCGAATCTCACCCGACATAAGGTCGGTGGTGCCGCTGACCGGGCTTGAACCGGTACGGTATCGCTACCGAGGGATTTTAAGTCCCTTGTGTCTGCCAATTCCACCACAGCGGCTAACTTAGTTATTATATCGCAGAAATTGTAAATTGTCAAGCACAAAATACAACAAATTTATATCCCGAACTGTATTAGTGCAATGCACAATGCAGTCCGGGACAGCAAATCAGTTATTTAATGTTATAAAACATTTTTGCAGCATTAAGGGTATTAACCATAAGCATAGCCCTGGTCATAAGTCCGACGCCGCCGGGTACGGGTGTTATGTAACCTGCAACCTTTGAAACCTCGTCAAAATCGACGTCACCGCAAAGCTTTCCTTCTTCATTGCGGTTCATACCAACATCAATTACAACTGCGCCTTCTTTTACCATATCGACTGTAACAAACTTAGCTCTGCCGACAGCGGCCACAAGAATATCGGCATTTTTGCAGATGTCCTTAAGATTCTGCGTTTTTGAATGGCATATAGTAACAGTGCCGTTTTCGTGAAGAAGCAGCATAGCCATAGGCTTTCCGACGATATTGCTTCTTCCGATGACAACGCAATTCTTGCCGCATACATCAACACCTGTTGAGTGTATAAGCTCCATTACACCTGCAGGCGTGCATGGAAGAAACGAATAATCGCCAATCATAATGTTTCCGACATTTTCAGCATGGAATGCATCAACGTCTTTTTTAGGCGAAATTGTGTTGATTACAGCCTTTTCATCAATTTGTGACGGTAATGGCAACTGAACAAGAATGCCGTGGATCGAATCATCAGCATTAAGCTTCTCGACCAAAGCAATAAGCTCGCATTGAGTTGTGTCTTCTGCGAGAGCATATTCTCGTGAAACAAAACCGACTTCTTCACAATCTCTCTTTTTGCCGTCTACATAAACCCTTGAGGCCTGATTGTTGCCTACGATAATTACAGCAAGACCGATTTCAACGCCCTGCTCCTTAAGAGCAAGAGTTTCCTGTCTTACTCTGTCTTTAACCTGTGCGGAAACAACCTTTCCGCTGATAATATTTGCCATAAAAACTCTCCGTAAAAATTATTCTTCTTCTGTTGCTTCCAAAGCCTTTTTGGCTTCTTTGACGTTCTGCTTAGCTGCCTTGTAAGCCGCATTATCAGCCTTGCTCTTCTTATTAAGGTCTTTAAGCTTTTTCTTAGCAGAATAAACCTTTTCTTTGGCAACACTCTTAGCCTTTTTTGTGTCACTCAAAAGCTTCTTGATATCCTTCATATTCTTTTTAGAAGCCTTGGCCTTGCGCTTGGCTTCCTGTGTTTCCAGCTTCTTGTCTGAAGTATCAGCTTTTGCGACAATATCTGCATTGGCAGCGTCAGCCTTTGCAGCAGCTTTAGCCTGCTTGAGATCCTTTTTGATTTGCTTGATTTGCGCTTTAAGATTCTTGTAGTTTTCTACAGTTTCTTTCACACGCTTTTCCGCAGCTCTTACCTCATACTTGGTTTCCTTAACTTCGAGCTTTGCGTCATTTGCAGCTTCCTGCGCATTCTGAACATTCAATTCTGACATTTTTTATTCCTCCAAAATTTTAAATTTCATTATCCGAAACGACATCATTGTCGTTATCATCATTTTCATCATCCGATACATCTTCACAGTTTTCTTCGGAAGATTGAACATCGGCATCATCTTCATCATTTTCCGCAGCGTCTACAGATTCGTCAGCATCCTCAGAACCATCATTCTTTTTATGCTTGCTGTTTTCAAGTTTCTGCGCCGCAAGCTCCATTTCCTGCTTGAACTCATCAGTATCAGCGTACATAACATAGTCAGTGCCAAGCTGTTTTACCTTTTGGCGCATAACCAGAATCACAATAAATGCTGCAACACATGAAATTGCTGCAAGCACCTGCGAAACTCTCATAGTTCCGATTGTCAGGCTGTCAAGTCGGAGTCCTTCGATAAAGGCTCTGCCAAGACCGTACCAGCAAACATATGAAAGGAAAACCTCGCCATCAAATTTTCTTCTTTTGGAAATCACGAAAAATATGAGAAGAAAACCGACAAAATTCCAGATTGATTCATAAAGAAAGCAGGGATGGAAGGTTGCTTCAGTTGTGCTAAAGGTCAAATCAGTATTTGACGAAGCCCAGTTGACCATTCTTTCACTTGTCATTCCCCAGGGAAGGTCAGTAACTGTACCGAAAGCTTCGTGGTTGCAGAAATTTCCCCATCTGCCGATACATTGACCGATCAAAAAGCTCATTCCCGCAACATCAAGAAGCGGTAAAACCTTAACTTTGCGGATTTTTGCCATTATGCAGCCAAAGAGAAGTGCTCCGATAATTCCGCCATAAATTGCAAGACCGCCGCTTCTGATGTCAATAACATCCTTAAAGGTTTTATATGATTCAATCTCCATTATGACATAATAAAGACGTGCACCAATGATACCTCCGAAAATTCCTGCAATTACACAGTCAATACCTTTGTCAGGATCAACGCCGAATTTTTTCATCTGTGAAAATCCGAAAACCATTGCAAGAATCATTCCCAGCGTGATGATAACGCCGTACCAGGCAATATCATAACCGCCGATTGTAAACGCTACGCTGTCAACATCAAATTGCAGATTTAGCCTTGGAAATTTGATTAAATTTTCTGTCGATTCGGCAACTGCTGCTGCCGCTGTTGTTGCTGTCGTCACTGTAGTTTTGCTCCTTTGTTTATGGTTTAATTGCTTTTGATAACTGAAATTGCTTTGTTATCGGTATCAAAGCGTTCAAGAAGGCATTTTTGAACGTCATCAAATGTCATTTCTGAAATCAGCGAAATATCATCAAAAGGGGTAACCTTTGCAAAATAAGAATTTATCAGGCTGTTTGCTACTGCTTCAACATTATCCCAGTTTCTGATTTTTGAGCCATAAAGCGACTTCTTCAATTCTTCAAAACGAGATTCATCAAGACCGTGCATCTTAGCCTTTTCAATTTCTTCACAGATTCTGTTCTGAACATACATAGGGTCTTTCGACTCACCGCCGAAAATAGAAACGAAATATCCGTCACCGCAGAAAATTTCGGTATAGAATGAGTTATTGATATAGCCCTCACTGAGAAGCGACTTATAGAGAGGCGAGCTCGAATCAGCAAGCATAGAAATCGCAAACCACGCTTCAAGTTCAGCTTTGAGCAGCTCTCTTCCTGTTACATCAGCTGATTTGAAGCCGATGTTGAATATGGGGGTACCGACAGGAAGAATTGCCTCAACATATTCATCCTTGACTTTTTCAGGTTCATCGGGAAATACCGTTTCAAGGCCCTCATTTTCACAGGGCTTGCAAAGCTTGTCACAGATTTCTATAACCTTATCTTCATCAACGTTTCCGGCAAGCGAAAGCACCATATTGTGCAGGTTGTAAAATGTATAATAGCATTTATAAAGAAGGTCGGCGTCAATCTGAGCTATGGAATCAACTGTGCCTGCAACATCGATTCTGACAGGGTGATTATGATAAACAGCCTTCAGAAGGTTGAAGAAAAGCACCCAATACGGATTATCATTCGTCATCTGTATTTCCTGGCCAATAATCCCTTGCTCTTTATCTACAGTTTCCTTAGTGAAATACGGTGACTGCACAAAACTCAAAAGAATTTCAAGTGATGCTTCCCAGTTATCGCTGCAGCTGAAAAGATAGCAGGTCTTGTCGAAAGTTGTATATGCATTTCCGCTTGCTCCTGTTTTTGCATAAAGCTCAAAAACGTCTGTATCCTCATTTTCAAACAGCTTGTGCTCAAGAAAATGCGCAATGCCTTCAGGAACTACTGTATACTCCTTATCGCCTGATTTCCTGAACATCGTATTTATCGAGCCGTATTTAGTACCGAAAAGCACCTCCGTGCTTTGAAAGCCATCCATCTTCCATACCAAGATATCAAGACCGCTTTTGTGCGAAATTTTTGTATAATACTGTCCGGTTTTCGGGCATTTTATAATTGTTTTAGTTGTTGCTGCCATTGCTTGCCTCCATAACATAGACGGTATCGAGCTTAAGCGACGCCGCGGCATCCATAATCCTCTGCTTCGTTACACTCCTGTATCTTTCGCATTCCTGCTCAAAATCAGTAATATCATTTTTCAGGATACGTTTGAAATAGGTCTGCGAAAGCGAGCCTGCATAGTCATCGACCATTCCGAGGCTGTTGACAATGCTTTTATACGAATTCTCCATATCTTCATCAGAAAAATTGCCGTTTTTCATATCCTCAAGCTGGTTGATAATTTCATCTTCAGCTTTTTTGATATTTGTATTATCTACACCGCTTGCGACACAAAGTGCGCCTTTTGCTTCGTTATATGAGCTTGAGCAGTAATAACAGAGACTCATTTTCTCACGCACGTTCATAAACAGCTTTGAAAAAGGAGTTGCGCCGAAAATAACATTCATATACGCCAAAGCATATCTGTCTTCCGATTCTGACTTGAAAGCCATATAAAGCTTACTTTGATTGACATCAATTCTATCGCAGACATTTTCAGTTGCTGATTTAATACTGCTCAGCGAATAATAAGCAATGTCCATCGGTGCTCTGTCAAGCTTTTCAAAGGCATCGCCGAATAATGCCTTTACATCGTCTGCACATTCGCCGATATATGATATTTCAACCCGGGCTGTTCTGAGCATATTCTTATACGCTTCATAAACACTCTTTGTGCTGCATTCTTCAACGAGCTCCTTTGTGCCGCTCGGAGTAAGAATATACGGCTCATTACGGAAAATAGTCCTGTTAGCGCAAATCACAGCATACGACTGCTTATCATTGATTTCCGCCTCAATATCGTCAATAAGATTCTGCTTACGCTGTGCAAAAAGTGCACTGTCAAATTCATCATTCAACGAAGCAGGCGAAAAAATGCAATCACAAAGCAGTTGAGTCATATCATTTGAAAGTGCTTCACCATTGAGCGTATATTTATCACCGATAAATTTGGCACTCAGAGTCATAACCTGATTATCTCCGAGCTTTGAAACATCACCCGACAGAATTGAACCGTAAAGCGCAGAAAGCTTTCTCGAAAAAGCAGCCTGAGTCGGGTAATTACTGTTAGCGCTGCTCAAAATGTTGATTGAAAGAGCATTTTTAGAAACGCTCTTCTCATCAAGACGCATTACAAATCGCACGCTGATGTGCGAGGTTTTAAACTTTGAGTCACAAATTGTCGTAAAATATACACCGTCGGCAATTCGCTCTCTTAAAACAGATTCGGGCATTTGATATTCTCCTTAAAGATTATATTTTTGTTGTTTAATTTATCTTAAATGCTCTGATTTTATTTAGAATATGCCATATTATGTAGTATAACATATTTAGCTGAAAATTGCCATAGTTTTTTGAAAAATATTTATTTTTAATAATTTGTCGCTAAATCACTTTGAAAAGAGAATAAATGAGATATAATTTTTTCAAGTGCAAATCAACATTATATTCATCGTAAGGCAAATTAGACTTCAATCAATTATAATGATCTAAAAAAACAAAACGGACTTCAAAAAATGAAGTCCGTTTTGTTTTGGAGGCGCCAACCGGATTTGAACCGGTGATCACGGTGTTGCAGACCATTGCCTTACCACTTGGCTATAGCGCCTCATCAACGCTAATATATTATATACCAATTATAAGCATTTGTCAACGACATTTATGCTGATTTAATAAAAATTTAACATTTGGATTCTAAGGGCTTCTTGCAGCAGAAAACGACCTTTTCAGAATTTTCATTTACAGGGTTGAAAGAGTCATAATCATACATTGCACAAATCACAAATCCGGCTTTGAAAAGAAGACTGCATATTGCATCAAGCTCATAAGCATATTCGGAAAAGTTTTCGTTATAACGAGTATAAACATCATTATCCCTTGCGAAAATGTTCAGGACAATGTCGGTTCGCTTTTCAGAATCATTATATGTATTTTCCCACACACAAAAAACATTTTCCATATCATATGTAAAAACGTTATCGGCAAGAATACATTTGTGTTTAAAAACCGTATTGACATCAAAAATAAATAATCCGCCAGGTTCACAAAACAAATGAACCCTTTTGAAAACACTTTCAAGATCATCAACGCAGGGCAAATGATTGAGACTGTCCAAGGCGCATATAGTCACATCGATAGTGCCAAACATATCGAGCTTGCGCATATCCTGACAAAGGTACTGAACGGTCGAGCCCGAATCAAACTTTTTGTCAAGTGCTGCATTTAGCATCTGCATTGATGCATCTGTTGCGATAACATCATAGCCCAGCTTGTAAAATTCTTCGGAAAGGCTACCCGTTCCGCAGCACAAATCAAGCAATATTCCGCCCTTTTTTCCCCCGAATTTATCGATAAGTACATCAAAATATGAAGCACGCTTTTCATAGTCGATATTAGAGGTCAATTCATCATAAAACAGTGCAAATGCGTTATATCCCGCCACGTTTATTCCTTTTCCTTTTTTGCGTCAAGTCGTGAAAAAACGATATCATAACCGCCACATCCGTAATTGAGCGAGCGGTTAACTCTGCTGATAGTTGCAGTAGATGCGCCTGTTTCGCTTACGATGTCACTATATACCTTATGGTCGCTGAGCATTTTTGCTACCTGAAACCTCTGCGAAAACGATTTAAGCTCAAGAACAGTGCACAAATCTTCAAAAAAGCTGTAGCACTCCTGTGTGGTTTCAAGAGAAAGAATTGCCTCAAAAAGGCTGTCAAGTGATTTATCTTTAAGCTTGCTGTCCATAACCAAAATTCACCTTTCAGTAGATATTATAATTATATTTTAACACATTAAAACAAAAAAGTAAAGAGAAATTTCACGAAATTTAATTGTTTGCCACAAAACCGTAAATCGCCATTGAAAGTATTCCGATATAAATAAGAATTGCAGGATAACCTCGAAAGCTGAGAGGAACATTTTCCGAATTCAAACGATTATACGCAATTTTCAGCATATATGCCGAGGTAAGAAAGCCAACTCCCGAAAAGAAACCGAAGTTGAGATAATCAAAAAAAGTTTCATTTTCAGCAGTATTTATCATCAAACAGCCAAGAACGGAACAGTTGAATGCGGAAAGATGAATATAATTCTTAAACCTCGCAAACATTTTCGGGCTTGCAAAAATCAAAACAAACAAAGTTCCGCAATATACGGCACCGACAACAAGAGTATATATCATCGGGGCATATGCAGTGTCAAATTTTATAAATTTAAGCTTACCGATAAAATACAAAATTACGGAACAAAGCGTCGAAAAATATGTTATGCAGACGCTGACTCCCATAAGCTGTTTTCTGCTTCGCGAAGCCATAATCATCGTACTGCTTCCAAGACCCTTGGAAAGGACAAGATTTTCGGTAAAAATCGAAGCAAAGGCAGCAATTATCATTTCAAAAAACAGCATTACAGCATTTCCTCCAGAATATCTTCAGCTTCGGAAAGCTCCGCCAAAGCAGTTTCCTTGTCAATAATATCAATATCATTGTGTTCTTTGACAAAAATCAAAATTCTGCGGTACACACCGCAAACGAGTCCGAGAAGTATAAAACCGCCGCAGGTCATCGAAAACAGGTCAATATTCAGCCCTGTGAAGGCAACCTTGTCAAAAATCGTTCCGAAAGCAAGAAGTTCTCGTATTACGGAAAAAATAACAACAGCCATATCAAATCCGACTATATAGAAAAAAACACTTGCAATCATTTTGATTTTAGGCATCTTATAAAATATCAGCTCACTCTGAAGAGATATCATTGAATTTGTTACCAGCAGCGGAAGAAAGAAACCAAACGTGTCAACTCTTTCGCCAAAAATCTGCACAGCAACACCATATATCGGGACAAACACCACAGAAGCGATTGCGGTATATAATATAATGCGTAGTGTATAGACAAAATTTCTCGGAATGAAGGTTGAAATCAAAACCGTGAGAAATGTCATCACCGAGAATACAAAAATCAGCAGCAATGCATTTTTCAGGCTGTAACAGCATGCAACAACCGGTGCTATAATAAACCCGCTGACAAATAACGGATTCTTTTTAAAAAGCCCGTCAAAAATTTCAATATACTTATTCTTCTTCATCAGTATCTCTTACCTCAACAGCAGAAGGTCTTTCTTTTTTAAACAATCCGATAAAAAAATCTTTGATTTTTACGAAAACCAAGGCAAATGCCGCGCCAAAGCCTGTAATAAATCTAAGTACATATGAGAACAAGTCATTATTATCATCGCCTTCATTGCCTCTGATGAACGCAACAAGTCGGGTGTGATAATTATCAACAACATCAACAAACGGATTTGCAATCAAAACAGCAAACATTACAGCGTTTTCTGCATTTCCGACACGTCTGAACAAAAGTGTAAGCAATGCAGTCAGAGCACCGATTATAAATCTGTTGAGGGAGCCTGTAGGCAGAAATCTGTAATCGGATACAATAAACAATGCGGCAAAGAGAAGCATATTTGTTGTAAGCTCATAAAAGAGGTAGTCAGTAATATCAATATTCGTTTCAAACGGAATAAGGTAGCAAACTACCATATACGTTCCGACAAAACCCAAAAATGCCGATATAGAAACGCTTCTTCTGAGAATAAGTACAATAGCGCACACAAAAATTACAAACATCTGTGTACAGCCGATAGGTCCGTCAAAATATCCAAGAAGTGTTTCGATATTGAGGCTCGGAAGCGCCTGACCTGCATTGAATTGTGAGCTGAAGGATGATACCTTTGTTACGTCCACATAATTTGCAATCGACAGCTTAGTTGTTGTCACGGGATAGGACAGAACCTGCAACGGCCAACAGAGTGCCGCAAAGACATAGGCAACGGCAGCGGGATTAAATATTTCAAATCCGCTTGTTCCGAAAACATGCTTGCCGACAATCATTGCAACAAAGCTTATAACAACGAGAATGCTGTATTTAATTGTGGCGGGCATCATCAGTCCGATTATGAGTCCTGTTATCACAGCGGAATAATCGTGAAAGGCAATTTTCTTATTTTGAAGCTTCAGGGCAATAAGCTCAAAGAAATAGCATGACAGACAGCTTATCAGACAGACAATCAGTGATCGTGCGCCATGATATAAGCATGACATAAGCAAAATTGCAAGAAGCGTAATAATGATATCCGCCGAATAGGAATTATCCTTATTTAATCGTTCGTTCAAAGTTTTTCCTTTCGACAAAAGATTTATATGACTAATTTAACTTGTGGGTGAGAAACGAATGAAATTTGAAAAGCTTAGCCAAAGCACACTCAAGGTCACACTGACAACAAGAGAGCTTGAAGACTGCAATATTTCACCGACAGAAATTGCAGGAAACAACGAAAAAGCAAAGCAGCTTCTTTGCCGTCTGGTATTGCTCGGTGCTGCTGAATGCGGATTTCAGCCCGACTCTGAAAGATACATAGTTGAGGTATTTTACCAAAGCGACATCTGCATAATTTACATCTCATCGGTTGAATTCAGAAAACAAACTAACAAAAACTATATTATGTGCAAAACAAAATCAATCGACGACATAGCAGCATTGTGCGACGTTATATGCAGAATAGGTACAAATATGTGCCAGACCTCACTGTATTCAGACAAAACCGGTATTATGCTGATTATAAAATGCATACCGCAGATAAGTCAAAGACTTGAAAATTTATTCAGAGAATTCGGCGATATGCACCGCTTGAGCCGCATTGAATTCGCAGAAATATGCGAAAGATGCGATGTTCTTTTTGAAAAAAGAGCAGCAGAAAATGTAAAAAAATTATTCAGAATCTAATTGAATCAGCCGCTGCTTTCATATCATTGGCTTTGAAAATGAAAGTACCTGCAACAAGATTGCGCGCACCTGCATCATAAGCAAGGCGTGCTGTTTCAGTGTTGATGCCACCGTCAACCTGAATTATGCACTTACAATCGGAAGCTTTGATATATTCAGATATTATCATAACCTTTTCAAGTGTTTCAAACATAAACGACTGACCGCCCTTTCCGGGTTCAACGGTCATTACAAGCACCGAATCAACATACGGCAGATACGGAATTACTTTATCTGCCTCAGTATCGGGCTTAATAGAAATACCTGCCTTAAGACCGTATGACTTTATTGCACGGATAGTCTCAAATGCATCGGACGAGCTTTCAAGGTGAAAGGTTATCGATGAGGCACCGGCGTTTGCAAAGCCCCCAACCAACGCAAGAGGCTTTATGGTCATAAGGTGTACATCAAGAAACATATCAGTTATGGAACGCATCTTTTTCAAAATAACCTCACCGTAGGTGATATTATCAACAAAAACGCCGTCCATAACATCATAATGTATCATATCGATTCCACTATTTTCAAGCTCACTGACGGTTTTTTCAATATTTAAAAGGTCACTCGCAAGAATAGACGCAGAAATTACAGCGGACAATTTTTTCTTCCTCCAACAAAAACTTTCAAATCAAATTATATTATAACTCAAAATTGAAATTTAGTCAACCGATGTAACAGATTTGATTCTGAGGTTTTTTAAATATCGCTTTCTTTCATCGCTTATGCGATAGCTTTCAACAGCTTTTTGAATCGTGCGGTTATGTGTAATTGTATCGAGTCTTCTATCCTTTATATAACCCACACACACATCATAGTTTTTTGCAAGAGCTGTTGCAAAATACCATGCAGTCATCATACTTATGTAGTAATCATCATTGCAGGCATTTATAACCATCTCGGCATACTTTTCGTTAAAATCATCACCAAGATAATATGTCATTAGCATTTTAATTCCAAAACGCACGGTAAATTCGTGTTTGCTTTCAAGCCATTTTATAATTTCGTTTTCTAAAGCTGTCTTTTCCTTGACAAATATCTTGGGATTTAACGAATCGCAAACAGCCCAATTGTCAACAAACGGTAAAAACGCATTGCACATATCAATGCAATCACTAAAGCTGCGGCATTTTTCTATAAGAAAAGCATGTACAAAATTTTCCTCAAGATAATAATGCCCGTTTTCCGTCAGAACTCTGTTTGCTATATCCTCATCAAGAGATTTTGCAATTTTACGAAGTGTCGGCACTCTTACACCGATAATCCGCTTCGGGTTTACAGTCGGAATCAACTTTTGCTGAAAACAGGCATATCCAGAGTCTGACATAGAAAACAAAAGCCTTTGCAAATCAGTCATATTTTCACCTTTATTTATATATTTCAGCTGCATACTGAAGCAGATTCGAAACAGAATTCAATGCGATTCCATTGCCGGAGCCTCCGTTTTCGACAATAGCCACAAAAGCAAATGGCATATCCGTATCATCAACAAAGCCTACAAGCACAGAATGAGGAATATCATCTTCACCGATTTCGGCAGTACCTGTTTTAGCACATACATCGAGATTTCCGAAGCGTTCCTTTGTGTAGTATATTTCAACGGTATTATCCATAAGCTCTGCAACAGAGTCAGCAGTATATTTATCAAGCATTTCTGTTTCTTCGATTTTTGCGTTATAAAGCTCAAAACCCAGATCGTTTTTGATTGAGCTTATAATATATGGCTTTACAGCTGTTCCACTGTTTGCAATAGCACCGATTGCAGTTAAGTATTGCAGTGGATTGAATAAATCCTTATATTGACCGATACCCGACCATGCAAAGTCAATAGTTTTTGCGTCATCAACGTTATATGAGGAAGTCGCTACCTTTACGCCGTCGAGAGCAAACTCACCGTTAAATCCAAGTTTTTCCGCATATTCGGTCAAAGTGTCCTTGCCCAAATCAACCGTTAGCTGGGAAAAATAGCTGTTGCACGAATAGGCAAACGCATCCTCAAGAGTAATCGTGCCATGATTGCCTGTGCACGCAACCCACTCCCCTTTTATGGTCGTACCACCGTTGCAGACATATTCACGCTCATAAGCGTCATCAAGTGTGCCGACCGCTGCACAGGCAGTTACAACCTTGAAGGTAGAGCCGGGAGTAAATGTTGAGGAAAGAAAACGGTTCATATAAACACCTTCATCTTCATCAGACGCGATAAAATTATCGGAAACATCAAACGAAGGCGAGGAAGCCATACACACAAGCTCACCCGTACGGTAATTGTACATCGCAATTGTGCCGCAGTAGCCTTCAAGCTGCTGATAAGCTTTTACGCAAAGTCTTGAATCAATAGTCAGCTCGACATTATTTCCCGTACCGGAAACGTTATATAATCCGTTAAACTTGTCATATCCTGTTACATCATCACGCATCGCCGTATGCACACCTGTTGCAATATAACCTTCAAGATCACCGACAGCATGCAGGGTTGCAAGTCTTATATATTCATCGTCATTGTAGACACGTTCGCCATCTTGTGTATGGCAAAGAACAACACCTTCACAGTCTGTAATATCGCCTGCATAAAGAACTTTACCGTTTTTGTAAACATGACGATTTGACGGAAACAGTGCCCAATCATCAGCCGAAAAAATATAGAGGAATATGAAATATGAAAATGCAAACAAAAACAGTGAAAGCATCAGTATCATAAAGAAGCTTCGCGACGAAACTTTAGGCTTATTCAACACATTCACCCCTTTCACAGGTTTCAAGGTGAGCATTTACAAAAGCTAAAAGCATCCAGGATGAAAGCATTGCAGAACCGCCATTGCTGATAAACGGCAGAGCAACACCCGTCAGCGGAAGTATATCGACCGAACCGAAAATATTTAATGAAGCCTGAAAAAGATATAAACCCGACGCTGCACAACCTGCGACAGAATAAAAGCTCGAAGCCTTATATTCAAGACTTTTAATGCAGGCAAGAATAAGTATGCAGTAGCTTGCCGCAACGCAGCCCCCAAGAAGCAAGCCGAATTCTTCGCAAACAACTCCGAAAACAAGATCCGTATCCGCCGCGGAAACATAGATAAGATTTCCGTTTGCACCTCCGAAACCAAAAAGTCCGCCACTTGCAATCGCAATCATTGTTCTTGTCTGCTGATAGCCGCCTTCATAGGCATAGTCCCATGCTTTGCCGTAAACGGCAAAACGCGCGGAAATATACGGCATCAGACTGACAAGAGCAATGATTCCTATCATCGCAGCACCAATCAACATATATATTGTTCTGCGTCGCTTCACACGCATTGACATAATAATCAAAGCTGTTACAAAATATATAGACGCGGTACCGAAATCGCGCATCATTGCAAGGCAGAAACCAAAAAACAGTGTCAGAAATGCAAACCAATAAAAATTCTTGCGTGAAAGCAGTTCATTCATAAGTGCAGTTGAGCAAAGTATAAAAACAGGCTTTACGAGCTCAGAGGGCTGGAAGGAAATGCTGTCACCAATATAAATCCAGTTTTTTGCACCGTTGATATAGGTACCGAAAAAAGCATTATACAGCATAAGAGCACAAAAAATCAAACCGACAGCATAACGCATTTTACGGCACAGCTTAGGATAATTCAAAATATATCGCAATATCAGAAAAACGACGAAACCGACAAAAGCGCAAACGCCTATTTTCAGAAAGCGTGAACCATCTCCCGCTGAGGCCGCCATCAGCCCGACAGTTGTCAGAAAAAACCCGAAAAGAGTTGATGATTGTGAAGCAGTAGGCTTTTTCACGCTGATATATATTATTTCAGTAACTATCAATGAAATTGCAGTTAAAAGTACAGTTGCAATGATTGAATCAGCAAACCTTAAAGCTATATATGCAAAAGAAACAAGCTGAAAAAGCAACAGAAATATAAATGCTGCAAGTGTTGATTTTGACTTTGAAACAGCAGATTTGCGCAATTTTTTATTTGCAAAGAATACATAGGGCTTTCCGTCGAGCAAAAGCGAAGCGCCCGAAGGCAAAGGGCCGACATCTGTCAAGCTGTTTCCGTTTACAGAAACAGTGCCGTTAATCGGAGCAATATCAAAGCCGTTCTCTCCCCGCATCAGAACCGACTGCATATCACTTAAATCGTCAACACAAATTTCACAAAGAGGAAGACTTCCCACAACAGATTCATTTGTGTGAATGTCAATAACTTTGCTTCTGTCTGCAGAAACAAGTCTTGCAAGAATCGGAATGCGACGACTTTTCAGTACAGCTTTTGCAGCAAAAACCACGAACAGAATTGCCGCTGCAGGAATTATGTACCTTGCGACTGCAAAGTACAGCTCATAAAATTTCACTGAAATGCCCCTTTCTTTTTTCTTTCTAAGCTTTATTCTACCACATAAATGAATTTAAATCAACACAAAATTCGGCGCCGTTAAAGCAAACAGCGCCGAAAATAAATATTATAGTCTTTTTAATACTTCAATACACATTCTTCCGTTGTGATACGGGCACTTCCAAGGTCCGACCATATCAAAATCGCCAAAAGGTACATCTTCAAAACTGACATCGGGGAACCATTCGCCGCATCTTTGATCAACAACATATTTTTCTATATACTCAAGAGTCGCCTGTGCAGCGTTAAGGAATTTTTCATCACCACCTGACTGATATGCGTTCAAAAACCCGACAACAGTTTCTGCCTGAACCCACCAAACACGCTTTTTGGAAATCTCTGCACCGTCACGCTCATTGTTAAGCGCACCGTTTTCAAAAGCAACATCAAGTATATTATTCGCAATTGCAAGGTCAATTTTCTTGAATTTTTCTGTATATTCATCCTCGCACAGTACCTCACAGGCTCTGTCGATAAGCCAGCTTGCTTCAATATCGTGACCGTAGGAATGAATATTGCCGAGAACGTTCATATCATCATCAAAAAAGACTCTGAGTGCATTTGACTTTTCATCAAACACATATTTTTCAACAATATCCAGCAGATTTTTAAGGCTCTTTCTTACGCGCAAATCACCTGTTGAACGAAGAAGCTCTGTATACGCTTCGATGAGGTGAAGAATGCTGTTCATCGTTTTTTTTGCGTCAATGCCGTTTTCTGAAAGTGCATCATTATCAGCCCTTTTCCATTCACGTGTGAATGCTTCTTCATAAAGCCCATTTTTGAAAGTTTTTTCTTCAATTGTATCATAAAGCTGCATTGCAATTGAAATTGCTTCATCACTTTCAAGCGCCTGATAATATACGCTTAATGCATATATGGCAAAAGCCTGATTATATGTGTGTTTCATAGTGTCAAGTGGATTGCCGTTACAGTCCATCATCCAGTAAACTCCACCGTATTCACTATCAATACAGCAATTCTTCAGAAAATCAAAAGCATGATTGGCATAAACTTTAAGCGATTCATCTTTTGTTGTAATATAGCTTGCTGAATAAAACCAAAGTATTCTGGAATTAAGTATAACGCCTTTCTCAGCGTCCTTGAAAAGCTCAAGCTGTTGATCCATTCTGCCGTAAAATCCGCCACGTTCATCAAGAAGCGAATTCCAGAACGGAATTATCTGGCGGGTAAGCATATTTTTACATTTTTCTTTCATCATAACACATCTCCATATGGAAAGATACCGCAAGGCATCTCCTTTTGCGGTATCTTAAAACTTATATTTATTCCTGCATTCCGCAGCATTTCTTATATTTTTTGCCGCTTCCGCAGGGACACGGATCGTTGGGCTGAGGCTTGCGCTTAGCCTTTTGAGTTCCGAGCGAGCCGTCAGAAGAACCTGCGTTAGGCTCGGTAGGTTTGAGAACCTGTTCACGCTGAACTTCTTCTTTGCGCTTGATCTGGGCAAGGAAGAGATTACGAACGGTTTCTTCACGGATAGAATCGATCATTGCATCGAACATATCCATACCTTCATAACGATATTCAACAACAGGATTGTGCTGTCCGTAAGAGCGCAGTCCGATACCTCTTTTCAGCTCATCCATATCATCAATATGGTTCATCCACTTCTGATCAACAACCTTGAGGAGAACAACTCTCTCAAACTCTCTGAAGTCGATGAAATCAAGCTCTTTTTCACGCTGTTCGTATTTTGTCAAAGCTCTTTCTGTAAGCTCTTCTATAATTGATTCCTTAGTAACGGATTCAAGCTCTTCATCGGTATATTCAAAATCATCAACATAGGTAAACAGACCGAAGAAATGGTTACGCAAGCCTGCAAAGTTCCATTCTTCCTTATTGGCATTGTCAAGAAGGAAGCTGCCTACCGTACCGGAAACGAGATCCTTTATCATAGTGAGGATATAATCGTGAATATCCTCGCCCGAAAGCACCTTAGCACGCTGTGAATAGATAATTTCACGCTGTGTGCTCATTACATCGTCGTAGTTGAGAACGTTCTTTCTTATGCTGAAGTTCTTGCCTTCAACTCGCTTCTGAGCAGAAGCGATAATCTTAGAGAGCATCTTGCTCTCAATCGGCATATCCTCATCTTCACCTGCAAAGGTCTTCATTACCTTTTCAAGACGGTCGCCGGCAAAAATACGCATAAGGTCATCTTCTGTCGAAAGGAAGAACTTGCTCTCACCTTCATCGCCCTGACGTCCCGAACGACCTCTGAGCTGGTTATCAATACGTCTTGATTCATGACGCTCGGTACCGAGGATATAAAGACCGCCTGCTTCTCTTACGGCAACAGCCTTTTCCTTTACCTCTGCGCTATATTTGTCATAAAGCTCTCTGTATACTTTGCGAGCCTCGATAATCTCCTGATTATCAGTATCGGCATAGCCGACAGCCTCATTGATGATTTCATCGGGAATTTCCATTTTTCTCATCTTAGCTTTTGCAAGGAACTCAGCATTACCGCCGAGGATAATATCGGTACCACGACCTGCCATATTGGTAGCAATGGTTACAGCACCAAGCTTACCTGCCTGAGCAACAATCTCAGCTTCCTTTGCGTGCTGCTTTGCATTCAAAACCTCATGCTTGATACCCTTGCGGGAAAGCATTTTTGAAAGAAGCTCTGACTTTTCAATAGAAATTGTACCGACAAGAACAGGCTGTCCCTTTTTATTACATTCAATAATCTGGTCAATTACTGCATTGAATTTTCCCTTTTCGGTTCTGTAAACAACGTCGGGATGGTCAATTCTCGCAACAGGTCTGTTAGTGGGAACTGCGATAACATCAAGCTTATAGATTTCTTTGAATTCATCTTCTTCGGTCATAGCAGTACCGGTCATACCTGAAAGCTTTGGATAAAGGCGGAAATAGTTCTGGAAGGTAATTGTTGCAAGAGTCTTTGATTCGTGCGCAACCTCAACGCCTTCTTTGGCTTCAATTGCCTGGTGAAGTCCGTCGTTGAAACGTCTTCCAAGCATAAGACGGCCTGTGAATTCATCGACAATTACAACCTCGCCGTCCTTTACGACATAATCGATATCAACGTGCATAATACCGTGTGCCTTGAGCGACTGGTTTATGTGATGAAGCAAGGTAAGATTTTCGGCAGCCATAAGGTTGTCTACGCCGAAATATCTTTCTGCCTTTTTAACACCCTGCTGTGTAATCGTTGCGGTTTTTGCCTTTTCGTCAACGATGTAGTCGCAACGTTCCTTATGTCTCAGGAAATACTGACAGCCCTTTTTGAATTCAAGGGTTTCAAGACCACATTCAACATTTGCCTTTGAAAGATTTTTTGTAACACTGCGCATTTCATTACCCTTGTCATCGGTAATGCTTGTAATTCTGAAAGAATGAAGAATCTCACTGCGGTTATTTTCATCAAAAGTAATAAGGTCTACCTCATCACCCTTGGAGAAGACATTTTTCTGATAAACGCCAAGCTTGCCGTTTTCAAAGGACTGAACCTGAGCAACATAGTCAATTTCGTCCTGATTTGCCTTTTCGTCCATTTCAACAAGAGTTTTAGCAGAAAGTGTCCTTACAAATACGTCAACCTTTCCGTAAAGGTCAGTTGCCTTGTCACCCCTGCCCGAAATAATAAGAGGAGTACGGGCCTCGTCGATAAGAATTGAGTCAACCTCGTCAACAATAGCAAAATTAGGCTCGCGCTGAACCATATTCTTCTTGTAGATAACCATATTATCACGAAGATAGTCAAATCCGAATTCGTTGTTAGTACCATATGTGATATCACAGTTATAAGCAACACGACGCTCATCATTTGTGAGGCCATGAAGAATACAGCCGATGGATAGACCTAAAAATCTATAAACCTTACCCATTTCCTCGGACTGGAATTTTGCAAGGTAATCATTTACCGTTACAACGTGAACGCCCTTACCCGAAAGTGCGTTTACATAAGAAGCAAGACAGGCAACGAGAGTTTTACCTTCACCTGTTTTCATTTCAGCAATTCGTCCCTGATGAAGAACGATTGCACCGAGAATCTGCACAGGATATGCTCTTTTTCCGAGAACACGATCGGCAGCTTCACGACAGGTAGCAAGCGCTTCAGGCATAATCGAATCAAGTGTTTCGCCCTCAGCAAGCCTTTCTCTGAATTCTTTGGTTTTTGCTTTAAGTTCATAATCGCTGAGTTCTTTATATTCGTCCTCAAGCATAAGAACACGCTGTTGAATAGGCTCAATACGAGCGAGCTCTTTTTCACTGTATGAACCGAAAATCTTTTCAAGAAGTCCCATTATGTTATTTCACTGTGCTGATTATAATAACAGACGCAGTTCTCCTTTCGATATATGTCATATACCATACTATTATATCTTATCGCAAAAGATTTGTCAACATTAAATTACGCTGATTCCGATATTTATTATAAGCTGAAAATACTCTTGAGAAAAATCAGAGTTCGTGATATAATACATAAAAAGTAAGATCAAAAGGAAGGGAAACATATGGCAGCAAATACCATTGCGTGTATATCTATTGCAGGCGCAGGGCTTTTAACAGCAATAATTTCTTTTATATTCTTCATATCAGTGCGCAAAAGAAAAAAATTGTGCAGTGCACAAACTACGGGAACAGTCATCGATTACAATATAAAATACAGAACCAACAGTGCCGGCCCGACAATTACTCCGATTGTTGAATTTACTGCAAACGGAAAATCATATAAAGCCCGAAGGCATTACAAATATTCAGCTGTTTCATCAAATTCTGCAAATCCGAAGAATAAACATAACGAACTATATATTTCCGAAAACGACGTGTTTCACCTTAAATTATACGGTAAAACTCATGATTTAAAAGCGCTGGCCGAAAAGCAATGGCCTTTGGGTACTTCGATGACCGTAATTTACAACCCGCAAAAGCCTGAGCAGGCATATGCGGAAAAATTTGTTTCTAAATGTACCATAGCCGGTACTGTTCTTTTATGCTGTGGAATCGGAATGATTATTATTGCCGGTCTGGCATATATTATATTCTGACACAAATCAACCTGAGAAGTATTTAATAATCTTCAATCTTCTCAGGTTTTATATTCTTATCAGTTCACATACTACCCTTGATTCTATTGAGTGCACCTTTTTCAAGCCTTGAAACCTGCGCCTGCGATATGCCGATTTCATCGGCAACCTCGACCTGTGTTTTTCCGCGAAAGAATCGCAGATAAAGAATATTTTTTTCTCTGTCACCGAGCTTTTTTATTGCATCACGCAGCGAAAGCTCATCCATCCACGAATCAACATCATTTTTATCACCAATCTGGTCAAGTACATACAGCGTATCTCCCGAATCGGAATACACAGGCTCGTAAAGAGAAACAGGGTCTGAAATACTTTCAAGAGCAAGCACAACATCACTCTTTTTGGCATCAATTTCTTTGGCAATCTGCTCGATTGTCGGCTCCTTCTGATTTTCGATAGTAAGTCTTTCCTTCGCTTGCATCGCTTTATATGCCATATCGCGCAGGCTTCTTGAAACCTTTATGTGATTATAATCTCTTAAATATCGACGCAGCTCGCCGCTTATCATCGGTACACAATACGTTGAAAAACGAACTTCCTTAGTCAAATCAAAATTGTTGATAGCTTTTATAAGCCCGACAACTCCAATCTGAAACAGATCATCAACATCTTCTCCCCTGCCTGTATATTTCTGTATTACTGACAGCACCAGCCGAAGATTCCCCGTAATAAGCGCATCCTTGGCTTCCTTTGAGCCAGTCTGCTTGAATTCACGCAGAAGCCGCATTTTTTCTTCTTCCTTGAGCACCTTGAGCTTTGAAGTGTTAATCCCCGAAATCACAACCTTGTTATATGCCATAACGTCAATATCCTTTCAGATATAAATTAAAATTCCATCACTGAAAGTATTGACTTTTAATATCAATATAATTCAACCACTTGGATTTATCAGGGGATTTTTTTGAGTTGTTAACATAAAACGATGATGAGGATGATGAGTAATAATAAAACTGACCGAAAGGCACTAAACCTTTCGGTCGATTTTTTTATTCTGAAACATATCCTGACTCAACCATCTTTATCACAACAGAAGCAATTTCAGGGTCAAACTGCGTCCCCGAACCAACTCTGAATTCATTGAGAATGCGTTCTCTTGTCAGCTTCGGTCTGTAAGGCTTTTCAGTCATCATAGCATCAAGCGATTCGCTCGCAAAAATGATTCTTGCAGAAAGCGGAATCTCGTCGCCTTTAAGTCCCTTGGAATAACCAACTCCGTCATAGCGTTCATGATGATATAAAACAGCATCGGCAAGCTCGCGTAATGCATCGTGCTCGTTGATGATTGAAAATCCAATTTCAACGTGATGCTGCATAGCCTTGAGTTCTTCCGGTGAAAGCTTGTGAGGCTTTTTCAAAATTTCGTCGGAAACACCGATATTACCGATATCGTGAAGCAATGCCGCAAGATAAAGACTTTCTTTAAAATTATCATCACATCTGAGGCGCTTTGCAATTTCAAGTGCGCATTCTGCAACACGCTTTGAATGCCCGGCAGAAACATTCGATCTCGAATCTATCGTCTGAGATACAGCCATTATTGACTGCAAAGAAAGATTTGCTCTGACAGACTGCAGCGCTTCTTCATTCCCGAGCTTTTCAGCAATGAAAAACATACTTACAAGGAAAGATATGATAGCTGCAGCAAGCACAAGAATAATCCAGAAAACAGGCGATTCATACCATATGTTCTGTTTTGAGATTTTGATTGTGATTACATCGGTATTATTTCCGTCACTGTCAGTACCGTAAATCTTCAGAGTATATTTTCCGCCGTCAAGGTTCGTATATCTGATAAGCTCAGATGCAGGCACTGTTCTTTCAGCTTCATCAAAGCCCTCGAGAACATATGTAATCAAACACTCGCCCTTATAGCTCAGCACGGATGCATCAATCACAAGAGTATTGTTATGCGAACCGAGCCTGAGCACGCCATCATCAAGCGAAGTTTTTTCGCCGTCACAGTATATCGCATTCACAGAAAGATTCGGCTTATTCACGGGCGTGCTTGTTTTTAATGCTATAACGCCGTCAATTGTGCAGACGTAAAGCACTTCTTTAAGAATACACGCCTTTGAGCCAATGGTTGTCGAAGCATAAAGCCCTGACGTTCCGCAGACATCTGTAAAATCATCGCCGTTTATCAATCCTTGAGAGTTTGTCCTGTAAACGGTGTCGTCACTAATAAGATAAATCAGACCATTTACATCGGATATTATATCAATAAACACATCGGGACAAACTTCCTTGAGCGATGAATCCGAAAAGATGTAGAGACCGTTACTTGTTGCAATCAGAACCTGTGAATCTCCAACGGTGCACATATCAAAAACGCTGCAATCAGCAAGTTCAGAATCAATAGATTTCAGACTGTTACCTTCAACTGTAAAAACACCATTCTCGGCGGCAGCAAAAAGCGTTCCCGAATTATCAAATTCAAGCGAATTCACCTTAACATTTGTTTCATATACGGATTTGACAGAATCACCTTCAACAATGCAAACGCCGTTTTCGGTCGCAACAGCAACACTTCCCGATTTATCAACACAAAGTGCATATACGCTTTGTCCGCAAAGACCGTTTTCGGAATTCAACATACTCCAGCTTCGGTCGGTACCGGCATTATATCTGATAAATCCGTACTTTTCATCAGTACCAATCAGAAGATTTCCGTTTTCTTCAGTAATAAGACAATTGATTTTAATACCTTTAAGCAAAGTTGTCAGTTCATTTTCAGCAACGGAAGCCACATTAAGCGCGTCATAGACCTCAAGGCCGTCATTTGTGCCGATATACAAAAGATTGTTATACACCGCAACACAATTGCAAATCTCAGTGCCAATACCTGCCTGAGCACTGAGATTAACCTGGCGGTTGCCTGAAAGCTGCAGCAAACCTTCATCCTGCGAGCACATCCACAAACTCGACTCCATGTCGCAGAAGCCCGAATTGACTCTTCCCGAAAATCTCGAATCAAAGGCATAAACTTTATCATCTTCAATATACCCAATGCCATTATCAGTACATATCCATACCCTCGACAAATCGTCTTCTACAAAAGAATAGGTGCAGCTGATAAAATCACAATTGATAATTCCCGAATCGAATGATCCGTCGTCACAAGGGTCAAAATAAATAATTTCACTTGAGGCTGTTCCGACATAAACACGTCCCGAACTGCTTGCATAAACACTAACAGGTTTCTGTGTTGAGATAACACCCGAGCCGTCGCTTCCGTCGATATCAACTAGCGCTTTCTGAGAATTTGCAACGAAATATACGGACGAATTATCTGTCACACACCAGACAAGTCCGTTTGACGCAGCCGATATATCAACAAGACTTTTATCGGCTGAAGTAAGCTCATCGCACAGATTAGTAATTTCAAAGCTTTCCGAATCAATTACAGCAATACCGTTTCCTGCAGCAACTACTGCATCACCCGAAGCATCACATTCAATTGCGACAATATCCTGCGAAAGATATCCCTTTGTGTCAAAGAATTGCACCTTGCCGTCAACCAGCCTGAAAAGACCGTTTGCGGCAGTACCTATCCAGAGTGTGCCTTCACCGTCGCACACAAGCGATGTAATGCAGCATTGGCTGATATCTTCAGATTCAAACATTATTGTTTCAAAGTAGTTTGCGTTATATCTCATGAGACCGCAGTCAGTCGCAAGCCATATGCATCCATCATTTGTTTGCGCCGCTGCATTGACTGTGTTTGACAGAATTCCGTCGGAACGGTCAAATTCAGTATGAATATATTCATACTTAGCACGAACGGCAGTAAGCTCTGAAGCAAGTTCTTCATCTGCGGCAACAGCGCCAAGACAAAGCAGATTTGCAGCAAAGCATAAGCCAAGTGATACAGCCAAAAGCTTTTTGAAGCGTTTTACCATAAAATTTCTGTTTCCTTTCGGATGCGGATTTTACAATAATACTTATATTATATCTTTTCAGAAAATTTGTCAAGCCAAGGCAAAAGCCGTGGCTATGTAAACCACGGCTTTTTTAGAATATTCAATTCAAAACATAAATATGTTTCGATTAACCAAGCTTTGTGCCACCTGACAATGTTCCACCATATGCGGCAAGCTGAGTATCGTCAAGTGTCTGGAAGTATGTTGAATTTGTAAGTGTACCGCCTGAATAGAACGCAGCGTTGCTGTAAGCTGTGCAACCGGCAATAAGGGAAGAAACAGTCTTATCTGCAATAAATGAAACAATAATATTTCCCGAACCATCACAAAGTGTAATTCTTGTATTTGCGCTTACAGATGCTGAAACACTGACAGATTCGGTCATGGATGTTCCTCCCATGCCGCCCATACCACCGGGGCCGCCCATGCCGCCTGAGCCGGTATTCTTTACATAAACACCGCCGGTGTAGGATACACCGCCATCGCAATCAAAAGGCTCCTGACCGTTTGAAACACAGATACCGCCCGATATGGTTAATGTGCCATTGGAATCATAGCCATCATGATCGCCATCTGAAACGCTGATTATCGAGAAGCCGCCGCTTATTTCAAGAACACCTGCAGCAGAGCTACCGCTCTGACCGGGCCACATACCTGACGAGCCTGAGTTATCAGCACCACCTGCAACGTTATATGCATCATCAAATGAAGTAACAACAGTTGAACCGCTTCTCTGATAAATATTATAAGCTTCAATACCTTCATATGCGTTGTAGATAACAAGTTCAAAATCAGTATAAGCGCCACCGCTTGTACCAAGGTAGCAGCTGTTATCAGCATGAATTGCCTGATAACCAGATGTTGAACCCGTTGTCTGAAGCTCAAGCTCACCGCCTAAGATATTTACATCACCGTTTGCATTAATACAGTCATCATTTGTTTTTGCATAAATATAACCGCCGTTTACTGTAACTGCACCTGTATAAGTTGTTGATGTTGTATCATCAGTATATCCGCCCTTGAGTCCTTTGGCACTGCCTGTATCCTTGCTACCGGTTGTAACAAGATTAAGCGAGCCGCCATTGATTTCAACGTTGTATACGCCGAAAATACAGTCACCATAAGAATTAACATTAACGTTGCCGCCGCTTACACGAACGAATCCGCATGTGGTATCAGATTCATCTGTAGACTTGATACCGTCGCCGCCACTTGTAGTTACATTAACATTAAGATATGAGAAATCAGTATCATCGGGATCGCCGATTCTGAC
>JAFSEU010000011.1 GCA_017435565.1 Oscillospiraceae bacterium
CTGCGATGCAAAATATTATGATTATGACCTTGCAACATTTACAGCAGGCGCTGATATGATTCTTTACGTTGCTTTTGACGTGCGAGTAGCAACTCTTCCCTCGTGGATGTCGGGTTGGACAGATACAGGGCTTCAGTTTGCAAGCAGCAATGAAGTTACCTTTGCGGTTTACAGCAAGGAATTTTCCTCGGGTGAAGTTGTAACACTCGGCACAAACGGTCAGTCCGCAAGCTGTATAAACTATGTTGCATTTGCTCAGCCTCAGTCCCAAGAGATTGTTGATGATATCATCTGGGGCGATGCAAACGCTGACGGAATTGTTAATTCAATTGATGCTACAATGGTTACAAGATCGGCGCTTAATGCTATTACACTTTCCGCCGAAGCGCAGGCTTGCTGTGATGTAAACCGTGACGGTATAATCAATTCGATTGATGCAACTATTATTACAAGATACGCATTGAAAGTAATTGAGCAGCTGCCCGTTGCGTAAATTTAACGAATTTTCTCTCTCCTCTATAAATGCAATCCCGAGAAGGTGTGCTTATCTTCTTGGGATTGTTTTTTGTTGTGATTGTTTTGCGAGGAAAATTATATGTCAAAAATTTCACTTTGCCTCTTGCAATTTGTAAAAATATGTGTTATACTGATTCGGTAAACGTGTTGACTGAGAGAGTAGGCATTTTATATTTTTTCAAAAGAGATTGGCAGTCATTTGGGCTGAAAGCTGCCATTGATAAAATCAATGCTGAAGTTCACTCACGAGCGGTGCGGCTGAAAGGATAATTTCATTTCGATTAGGCTGCAACGTTTTGCCTGCGTTAAGGGCTTCTATTTATCCGACTGGTGGTAATAAGCAAGGTGCGCCTTGTCCGTAACGGACAACGGCGTTTTTTATTTACGTTTAAGTTTTTCAATATATCGGCTCTGTGCCGGAAAGGAAAGGTAATATCTATGAAGGAACAGCTTGAAAAAATCAGAGAACAGGCGCTTTCCGAGATTTCTGACTCCTGCGATGTGAAATCTCTGGATGCACTCAAGGTTAAATACCTTGGAAAAAAGGGCGAGCTTACTGCAATCTTGAAGCAGATGGGCAAGCTTTCTGCCGAAGAACGTCCCGTAATGGGGCAGCTTGCAAACAAGGTGAGAGAGGATATCGACTCTGCGATTGAAGAAAAGGGCGCTTCTCTTAAGGAAAAGGAAAAGCAGGAGAGGATTTTAAGCGAAAAAATCGACGTTACAATGCCGGGTAAGGTGCAGACAATCGGAAGAATGCATCCGCTGAATATTGTTATGCGTGAAATTGAAGAGATTTTTCTCGGAATGGGCTTTGAAATTGCTGACGGTCCCGAGGTGGAATATGATTATTACAACTTTGAGGCATTGAATCTGCCCCCCAACCACCCTGCAAGGGATACACAGGATACATTCTATATCACTGATAATATCCTTCTGCGTACACAGACCTCATCCGTTCAGGTTCATGTTATGGAGAATAAAAAGCCCCCTATAAGAATCATTTCTCCCGGCAAGGTTTACCGCAGTGACGCTATTGACGCAACACACTCCGCTGTGTTCCATCAGATTGAAGGTCTTGTTGTTGACAAGGGAATTACAATGGGCGACCTGACAGGTACGCTTGAAATGCTTATGAAGCGTCTTTACGGCGACGACTGCAAAATCAGACTTCGTCCTCATCACTTCCCGTTTACTGAGCCCAGCGCCGAGGTTGACGTAATGTGCTTTAACTGCAAGGGCGAGGGCTGCAAGGTCTGCAAGGGTGAGGGCTATATTGAGCTTCTCGGTGCAGGTATGGTGCACCCGAAGGTTCTCGAAAACTGCGGAATCGATTCGACGGTTTATTCAGGCTTTGCGTTTGGTCTTGGTCTTGAGCGTGTTGTTATGAGAAGATATGCAATCAATGATATGCGTCTTCTTTTTGAGAATGATTTGAGATTTTTAGAGCAGTTCAGATAATTACGGAATTTGGTGAATCATAAAAATGAAGAAATACGGGCTTACAACCTTTCAGATAATTATGCGGAATATTGTGATATCGGCAATATGCTTTGCGTTGTTTTATTTTGAATGTGTGTTTTTCGGAATAGGCATTCCCGCATATATTGGCGGAATTGCAGGCGTTGTTGTCGCCCAGATTGCCTTTTTTATGATTTTCAAAGGAAAAGACTGATATATCAAAACAATTTTGTGCCGCATGAAATTTGCGGCGGAAACGGAGATAAATTATGAATCTTTCAATGAAATGGCTCAGCGATTATGTTGACGTGAGCGATGTTTCTATAAAGGATTATTGTCACGCAATGACAATGAGCGGCTCCAAGGTAGAGGGCTATGAAGCCGAAAACGCAGAGATAAGCAATGTTGTCTGTGCAAAAATACTTTCTGTTGTACCTCACGAAAATTCCGACCACCTTGTTGTTTGTCAGGTTGATGTCGGCAAGGATGAGCCCGTGCAGATTGTTACAGGCGCTTCAAACGTAAATGCAGGCGATATAGTTCCTGCCGCACTTGACAATTCGACACTGCCTAACGGCGTTAAAATCAAAAAAGGCAAGTTAAGAGGCGTTGAAAGCAACGGTATGCTCTGCTCACTCGGAGAGCTTAAACTTACAAAGAATGATTTTCCTTATGCAATTGAGGACGGTATCTTCATTATGCAGGAGGATGCTCAGATCGGTCAGGATATCTGCTCTGCAATCGGACTTGATGATACTTCGGTTGAGTTTGAAATCACATCAAACCGCCCTGATTGCCTTTCCGTAATCGGTCTTGCAAGAGAAACAGCCGCTACCTTCGGTAAAAAGCTCAATGCACCCGAACCGAGATATAAGGGTATTGGCGGAAGTGCGGCAGATACAATCAAGGTCGATGTTCACAATACTGAGCTTTGCCCCAGATATATGGCGGCAGTTGTAAAAAATGCAAAAATTGAGCCCTCGCCCCGCTGGATGAGAGAGAGATTGCGCGCAAGCGGCGTGCGTCCGATAAACAATTTTGTCGATATCACAAACTATGTAATGCTTGAATACGGTCAGCCCATGCACGCTTTTGACCTTAAATATGTCGAAGATGCGCACATCAATGTCAGAAATGCACAGGCAGGCGAAACCATTACAACTCTTGACGGTATCGAGCGTGAGCTTTCAAGCGAAATGCTTGTTATCTGCGACGGTAAAAAGCCTGTTGCGGTTGCAGGTGTTATGGGCGGCGAATACAGCGGAATTATGGATGATACAACAACCGTTGTTTTTGAGTCGGCAAACTTTGAGCCTGCTTCTGTCAGAAAAACCGCCAAAAAGCTTGGCATGCGTTCCGATTCTTCCGCAAGATTTGAAAAAGGACTCAATGCAGGACTTTGCGAAAACGCTCTCAAGAGAGCGCTGCAGCTTGTTGAGATTTTAGGCGCGGGCGATGTCGTAAACGAATATATTGACATTGACAATTCCGATAAATCTCTAAGAACAGCTCCTTTTAATGCTGAAAAAATCAATGAATTTCTTGGAACCGATATCTCCGAAAGTGATATGATTTCTTACCTTGAGTCGCTTGAGCTTAAGGTGGAGGGTGATAAAGTCATTGTGCCCGATTTCAGAATCGATGTTGAGTGTATGGCCGATGTTGCGGAAGAGGTTGCACGTATTTACGGCTACAACAACATTCCGCCCACTGTTTTCAAGGGCGTAGCTCAGGGTATGCTTACCGAAAAGCAGCAGTTTATCAGAAAGATTGAAAATACAGTTTCTGCTTTGGGCGGAAGTCAGATTCTCACATATTCATTCATTTCACCCAAGCACTTTGAAAAAATGTGCTTGCCGCAGGATTCAACACTTCGCAATGTAATCAGAATCAGCAATCCTCTCGGTGAAGACACAAGCGTAATGCGTCCTTCAATGCTGCCTTCAATGCTTGAGGTGCTTTCCACAAACTACAACTACCGCAACGAAAAGGCGTTTCTCTATGAAATTGCCAAGGAATATATCCCAGATGCTGACAGCACAAAGCTCCCCTGTGAGCCTGACAGACTTTGCATCGGTATGTACGGCAATGTTGATTTTTATGATATCAAAGGCGTTCTTGAAGCTTTGCTTGCAAAACTCGGCATAAACGATTATATCGTAAGACGTCCGAATGAGAATACAATTTTCGGTGAAGCGGTTTCCTTCCATCCTTACAGATGCGCTGTTGTTGAAGTAAACGGCACGGAAATTGCAATTTTTGGTGAAGCGCACCCCGATGTTGCCGAAAATTATGATATCGGCACAAAGGTGTATCTTGCAAAGCTCAATGTCAATGAAGCACTCAGCATTTCCAATCCCGAAATTACCTGCAAGGAACAGCCTAAGTTCCCCGCAATTACAAGAGATATTGCGCTTGTGTGCGATGACGATATCGAGGTATTTGCTCTCGAAAGCGCAATAAAAGGCGCAATAGGCAAGATTCTTGAAAAGGTGACATTGTTCGACGTTTATAAGGGCAGCCAGATTGAAAGCGGCAAAAAGAGTGTTGCTTACTCTATTGTAATGCGTTCTGCCGACGGAACGTTGACTGACGAGCAGGCTGAAGCTGCTATGAAGCGTGTTTTAAAAGCACTTTCACAGCTTGGCGCAGAAATCAGAAGCTGATAGATAATATGCATTTAAGGGCCGGAAAACAAGTTTCCGGCCTGTCCTTTTTGTAAGAAAAGTGTAACCAACTGTAATAAAATTGTACTTGAAATTTTGCGATATGTGTATTATAATAGTCGCATAGAGAGAAAAGGAAAAGGAGACATTTTCCGTAAATTTAACACACCCGCAGCTGTATAAATATATAAAAATGCTGCGCCTTGCAGAACGCTTCAATGCCAAGCTGTTCTGCTTTTTTTTTCGCAAATTCAAAAGCGCTTGATTTTTGCACTGAAATTTGGTATTATTGATATTGTGCCGAATATGAAAATTTGATTTGAGGTTTTGTGTAATGAAACAGATAAGTAACAAGCTTATTTCAGCGATAATCTCGCTCGCACTGATGGCCGCAGTAATCGGATCTGTACCTGCAATCGGTGCCGATTCTGTGATTATAGAGAAAAATACTTCCGCTATGTATGACATAAAGGACTACGGACCTGAGTTTGTATATGACTATATCGTTCCCGATGCAGCCGAAGATGAAATTGTCGCAGTTCTTGAAAATATCAAGCAGATTTCCGATGAGGTGACAGCAAATACGGATGATGAATATGAGATTATCTGTACGCTTGACAATTACGTTTCAAACCTTATTGCATACGACCATGATGCGGCACATAATGACGTTTCGTTTGATACGATTTGCCTTAAGAATGTTTTGGAACGTAACCGCACGACCTGTGCGGGTTATTCAAATCTGTTTGCCGCACTTGCACAGGCGCAGGGTCTTTACTGCGTAAACATCAGGGGCAGTGCACCCGACAGCCAAATTGGGATTACAATAGATAATCTTGCCGACGAAAACACTCCGATAAACCATGAATGGAACGCTGTCTGGTATGAAACTGAAAGCCGCTGGATTTATGTTGACTGTACCTGGAATTCGCTTAATTCATATGAGAACGGTGAGTTTTCAATGCGCAGCGCCGTGACTACATATTTAGACCCCGATATCGAGCTTCTTTCACTTGCTCATAAGGCGGACAGCGTTGTATATCGTGATTTTTTCTCGGCTGCAGGCGCATATTTTGAAAATGAGATGACTGCTGCTGTGCCGCCGAACGTTACAACTACTGTGACAGGTGCCGTCACAACGACAGCAGCTGTAAGCCAAACCACATCCGTTCAGACGCAAACCGCAAATAGCAGCCGGGAAGCTGTTGCAGATTCAACTATTGCCGCAAAGAGCAATAATAATACAAGAGACGCTTCATCGGAAGGTGTGAAGAATCTGCCTGCAATAATATTTTTTGCGGCCGGCTGTTTGATTCTCGTCGGCGGTGTCGTTTATGCATTGAAATCACCTCGTGATGCTAATAAAAATGATAAAAACGATGATGACGGAAGCTCTGAGGGCTGATTTGTGCAAAACCAACAATAAAAAATATTGTCAAATATATTTTTTTTAACAGTCAAGTGTTGAAATTTAAACCTTAATATTGTATAATGTAAATTGTTGAATACCGGCTGCGAATATTGATAAGGAGTGCTTCGGCTTTTATAGTCGGAACAGTTTGCGATATGTTTTGCTTTTGTATGAATTATGTGCATATACCTGCTGATTTCTCAGGCACAAGTGTATGCAGATGCAACTTGCGTCATATTGATTCGCAGCAAAGCTCTAAGTGCGTAAAACTGTGACTTTTTGTCGCAGTTTTTTGTTTTTTTAAACTTAACGAAAGGATATTTTATTATGAAAAAAGTTGCGGTAATTATGGGAAGTGACAGCGATCTTCCTGTTGTAAAGCCTGCTTTGAAGCAGTTGAAGGATTTGGGAATTCCTTTTGAAGCCAGAGTTATGTCAGCTCACAGAACGCCGACTGCTGCGGCTGATTTTGCAAAGAGTGCAATAGATAACGGGTTCGGTGCCATTATTTGTGCAGCAGGAAAGGCAGCACATCTTGCAGGCGCATTTGCTGCAAATACAGTTCTTCCCGTAATCGGAATTCCTGTAAAGTCATCCACGCTTGACGGGCTTGACGCTTTGCTCTCGACAGTTCAGATGCCTGCGGGAATGCCTGTTGCAACAGTTGCTATCGACGGTGCACAGAATGCGGCTCTTCTCGCCGCACAGATGATTGCTCTGAGCGATTGTCAGCTGCAAAGCAAGCTTTCGCAGATGAGAAGCGATATGTCTCAGGCAGTGGCACTTAAGGACGAGAAGCTTCAGACTCTGCTTGAAGAAATATAAATCAGGCATAAAGGTCTTATTATATTGCAATTTATCCGAAAGGAATGAGGGTTAATGTACAGAAAATTGAATGAAGAATGTGGCGTATTTGGTGTGTTTTCTCCGAAAACCGAAAACCTTGCCGAGCCTGTTTACCGTGCGCTTTTTGCATTGCAGCACAGAGGACAGGCGAGCTGTGGTATTGTTGTCAACGACAGGGGAGTTTTCAGCCAGTATAAAGACGTAGGTCTTGTTCCCGATGTTTTTAACAGGCAGATTCTTGATTCTCTCGGTGATGGAAATATTGCACTCGGCCATGTAAAATACGCTTCCAAGAGTAATCTTGAAAGAAGCGAGGCACAGCCGCTTGTTGTCAAGCACGTCAAGGGCCCGATGGCAATATCCCTCAACGGTGTGCTGGTAAACGGTGCAGAGCTTAGAGAGGGTTATGAGCTTAACGGCGCAATTTTTCATACCGCCTGCAATACCGAGATTATCTCATACGCAATTACAAATCATCGGCTTTCGCAGCCCTCGATTGAAAGAGCGATTGAACAGGCTATGTATGATCTCAAAGGTTCGTATTCAATGCTGGTTATGTCGGCAACTAAGCTTATTGCTGTGCGTGATCCATTAGGCTTTCACCCTCTTTGCATGGGCAGAACCGAAGACGGTACTGTGTGCTTTGCTTCCGAAAGCTGTGCGCTTGTCGGCGTCGGCGCAAAGTTTGAGAGAGATATTCTCCCCGGTGAAATCGTTGTTGTCAGCGCTGACGGTGTCGAGTCGATAAAGACTCACTGCGGTCAGAAAACCGGAATGTGCGTTTTTGAATATGTATATTTTGCAAGACCTGATTCTGTGATTGAAGGCTGCAGCGTTCATAAGGCAAGATGCAGAGCAGGTGAGTTTTTGTGGAAGGAACACCCCTGCGAGGCCGATGTTGTTATTGGCGTTCCCGACAGCGGTCTTGACGCAGCTCTGGGTCTTTCGCTTGCATCGGGCATACCCTACGGAATCGGATTTATCAAGAATAAATATATCGGCAGAACCTTTATTCAGCCTACGCAGGCACAGCGAAGCGATGCCGTAAGAATCAAGCTGAATGTAATCAGCGAAACAGTAAAGGATAAGCGAGTGGTCCTTGTTGATGACAGTATTGTAAGAGGCACTACCTGTGCAAGGATTGTAAGACAGCTTAAGGAAGCAGGCGCAAAGGAAGTTCATATGCGACTTTCCAGCCCGCCGTTTATGAACCCATGTTATTTCGGAACGGATATTGACAGCAGGGACAAGCTTATTGCCTGCAAGATGTCGCTCGAAGAAATTGCTGAGTATCTTAATGTTGACAGCCTCGGATATCTGAGTGTCGAAAGCGTAAAGAAGCTTGCACCCGAGGCAAATCTTGATTTCTGCGTTGGATGCTTTACAGGTGAATATCCCATTGAGGTCCCCGAAGAAATCAAGAAGGATAAATTCTGCCGCAAAATCGGAGAAACCGATGCTCAGACACTTAACAAGGAACTTGAAATATCATAAATATAAAAGGAGGATGCGGCGGCGCTTTGGCTGTCGCAAGATGAATAAATGAACAGTTTTTCTGAAAGCTATAAAAACGCAGGCGTAGATGTGACTGCAGGTTATAAGGCTGTTGAGCTTATGAAGACACACATCGCAAGAACAAACACTGAAGGCGCGATTTCAGGCGTGGGCGGCTTCGGCGGACTTTTTCTTCCTGACATTTCAGGAATGAGCGAGCCTGTTCTTGTTTCCGGCACAGATGGCGTGGGAACAAAGCTTAAAATAGCATTTTTAATGGATAAGCATGATACAGTCGGCATTGACTGCGTTGCAATGTGTGTGAATGATGTAATATGCAGTGGTGCAAAGCCCCTGTTTTTCCTCGATTATATTGCCTGCGGAAAGAATTTTCCCGAAAAAATCGCACAAATCGTCAAGGGCGTTGCTGAAGGATGTGTTCAGTCAGGTGCTGCGCTGATTGGCGGTGAAACTGCTGAAATGCCCGGATTCTATCCCGAGGACGAATATGACCTTGCAGGTTTTTCTGTTGGTATAGTTGACAGAGAAAAAATTCTGCAGCCCGAAAAGCAGTGCGCGGGCGATGTTCTTATTGCACTTAAATCAAGCGGCGTACATTCAAACGGCTTCTCCCTTGTAAGAAAGGTTTTTGACGTGACTGAAGAAAACCTCAAGGTATATTATGACGAACTCGGAAAGACCCTCGGTGAGGCACTTTTAGAGCCCACAAAGATTTATGTCAAGACTATCAATGCTCTTATGGAGCAGGATGTTCTCAAGTCCGTCACTCACATTACGGGCGGCGGCTTCTATGAAAATATTCCGAGAAGCCTTCCCGACAATATATGCGCAAAAATCAATAAGGACGCAGTTGAGGTTCTTCCTATATTCAAGCTCATTCAAAAGGTTGGCAATATCCCTGAAAGAGATATGTTCAATACATTCAATATGGGTGTCGGCATGATGATTTGCGTTGCTAAGGAAAATGTTGAAAAGGCACTTGAAATTATTAAATCCACCGGCGAAGAAGGCTACGTTCTCGGTGAGCTTGCAGACGGTGAAAAAGGCGTTGTATTTGTCTGATTATTTGAAAGGATTTGCTTTATGTTTATAAAAAAAGTTTTGATTTCTCTTTTTGCTTTGTCGGTGCTTTCTTTGTCTTTTGTTTCGTGCACGGATGATGATGACAAGAGCAGCGACAGCTTTACAATTGAAGCGCAGAGCTCAGGCTCTGATTCCGACCCGCTTAATAATTCCGAGCCCCAGTATGAGAGCTCATCTATGATAGTTATGCACACCACCGTGTATGAAGATATGGAATCTGCATATCTCAGCCAGGTAAACGGCGAGGTTGAACAGTGGGAAAAGTATCGTGAGACCACATATATTCTGCTGACCGATACTCACGGCGCAACCGATACCGACGGCGACGGTCTTCCCGATGCCTACGAGATTGAAATTTATAAAACCGACCCTGAAAAGGCTGATACGGACGGCGACGGATATGACGACTGCGTTGAAAAGTGGATGAACACAGACGCGCTGACTTATAATAATTGATTATGAAAAAGAAATTATTGTTTGCTGTTGCTCTTGTGATGAGCGTTACGTTCAGCGTTTGTTCGTGTGAGGAGGATGACAAATCATCTTCTTCAATTTCCGCATATGTCGATGAGGCTATGAAAAATTCGTCGCAGTTTTCCGAAAGCCGCACTATGGAAGAAGAGCTTTATATGCGCTATACTCAATCCGATATTGACGCTTGTAAAAAAGCTATGCTTGAGGATTTTTTTGCTGAAAAATGTGACGATCTGACCGATACTGACGGCGACGGTCTTATTGACGTTGTCGAGCCCGATGCACAGACCGATATAAATAATCCCGATACTGACGGCGACGGTGTGGATGATTTCTGCGAGATTTATCTTCTCGGTTCAAATCCCATTGTTGCGGATGAGTGATTTATAATTTTGAAATGATGGTGTTAAGCTATGGTTAATATAGTTGTTCTTGTTTCCGGCGGGGGAACAAATCTTCAGGCGCTTATCGATGCTCAGAAAAACGGTTTGATTGAAAACGGTGCAATTACCTGTGTTATTTCTTCAAAGCCCGATGCATATGCGCTTGAACGCGCAAAGAATAATGGCATCAAAACCCGTGTTATAAGCAGGAAGGATTATGCAGATACCGCGTCATACAGCATTGCTGTGCGCGACGCTTTGATTGAAGAAAACGCCGGGCTTGTTGTATATGCGGGCTTTATGACTATTCTTGATGAAAGCGTAACAAACGCTTTTCCCAATAAAATGATGAATGTTCACCCTGCACTTATTCCGTCGTTCTGCGGCAAGGGCTTCTACGGGCTTAAGGTTCACGAAGAGGTTCTGAAAAGAGGTGTAAAGCTCACCGGTGCTACCGTGCACTTTGTCAATGAGGTCTGCGACGGCGGCCCGATTATATTGCAGAAAGCTGTTGAAGTTAAAAACGGGGACACACCCGAAATTCTTCAAAAAAGGGTAATGGAACAGGCTGAATGGATTATTCTTCCAACTGCTGTTTCTCTGTTTTGCAAGGGAAAAATCGTTATTGAAGATAATATCGCTAAAATTTTGGAATAACCTAGTGCAAATGCCCCCACCTCTAAGGTAGTGGGTTCCGCTTCAGATTTCGGTAGGAGTATAATCTCCGACTGAAATCCTGAGGAGCTAACGCTCCTTTGCACTGCTTGCAATCTGTCGCAATCTCTGCTCTTTGCAAGCAAAGCAGAGCGTTGCGCCGATTTAAATTAATGTTAAGGAGTTTTGTGTTATGTCAGATTGTCTTTTTTGTAAGATTGCAGCTAAAGAGATACCTTCAACAATGGTATATGAGGATGAGCTTGTCTACTGCTTCAAGGATATTGCGCCGATTGCTCCCGTGCATTACCTTGTGATTCCGAAGGAGCACATCGCTTGTGCGGGTGAAATCACAGCTGAAAATTCTTCTGTTGTTTCTCATATTTTTGAAGTGATTGCAAAAATCGCAAAGGATGAAGGAATCGATAACGGATTCCGTGTAATAACAAACTGCGGCGAAGATGCAGGACAGACTGTGCATCATCTGCATTTCCATCTGCTTGCAGGAGTAAAAATGGGCTGGGGCGTTGACGCTGTAAAGCCTGAATAACCCTTGAGGAGTAATAAAATGTCACATTATAAAATGAATATTGCAGGGCTTGAGCGCTCGTTAAAGCTTTGTCCTCTCAATGATAAAATCGACATTGCCGCATTTGTAATGTTTTCCGATGTCGAGCTTACCGTTGCTGCTGCTGCTGAGCTGATTAAGAAATGCCCGCCGTGCGATGTTATCCTCACGGCTGAATCAAAGGGGATTCCGCTGGCATATGAAATGGCACGTCAGCTCGGGATAACTTATGTTGTCGCAAGGAAATCGGTAAAGCTCTATATGAGCGATGTTATTTCTGTTGATGTGAAATCAATCACCACGGACAAAGTGCAGACGCTGTATCTTGACGGTGAAAAAGTAAATATGATGAAAGGGAAAAGAGTGCTGATAGTTGACGATGTCATAAGCACGGGCGAATCGCTGAACGCTCTTTGTGCACTGCTCTCCGAATGCGGTGCAAAGGAAGTCGGCTGTGCGGCTGTTCTGGCAGAGGGCGATGCAGCAAAGCGTGACGATATCATCTTTCTTGAGGAGCTGCCTCTTTTCTTTAAATAAAAAGGGTACTTAAATTATGAAGCGGAAAATGGTTTATATTGGTATATCTTACGCAATTGGACTGTTTTGCGCTTCTGTTTTTAGTAAGCCTGTTTTGGCGGCTATGTTTTGTGTAGGCGTTGCATTGTGCACCGCCTTTTTGAGAAAAAAGAAATTTACGGAGCTGATTTGCTGTATTATATGCTTCATTTTCGGCTTCGGATATTATGTGATTTATGATTATACGTATTTTTCGCCCCTTTATGGTTATGACGGCAAAGCCGCCAAAATCAGTGGAAAGGTTGTAGAATTATCCGAAAACGGCGACAATGTTACTCTGACTGTTAAGGGAACAATTGATGACCACGAAGCCAAAGTGCTCGTTTATGCCGATAATGTTAATGTTCAGACGGGTGACCTTATCGATGCTTATGGTGCACTGACATCGTTTGAATCTTCGTATATTTTTGACACCGAGGGCTACTATAATTCCAGAGGCATAATTCTTGCAATGTACAACCCCGAATATATGTATGTCTACGACGGCGGATTTTCGCTTGTGCGTGCTGTGAGTATGTATGCCGACAGCGTGAAGAATAGCTTTAAGCGCCTGCTTCCGAATGAAGAGGGTGATTTGCTCTGTGCAATGCTTTTCGGCGATAAAAGCGGACTTGACAAAAGCGGGAAGACGATGTTTTACCGAAGTGGAATCGGACATATTATGGCGACCTCGGGTCTGCATCTTGCGGTTATTGTTTCAATGCTGATGATATTGCCGTTTCTTCGCAAGAATCCTGTGCTGAAAGCAATTACAATGCTTGTGGCAGGTGGAATTTTCGTTGTATGTGCACGCTTTTCGCTTTCGGTGATAAGGGCGTATATAATGCTTGCGCTGTGTTATTGTGCCCCGCTGTTTTTCAGAAAGAGCGATACGCTTAATTCCTTGTGTATAAGCGTTTTGATTATGACCATACCTTCGCCGTATATCATTTCTTCTCCATCGTTTGTTTTGTCGGTCTGGGGCGTACTTTCTGCTTCGGTTTTTGCACCGTTTCTGTGTGAAGGAATAAAATCATATTTAGTCAAATCGCTTGCGTATTCTGCGTGCGTATCTGTCTGCATTATCCCCGCAGGCATTCTGTATTTCGATGAAATATCGATGATATCGCCGATAGCAAATATTTTGTTGATTCCGCTTAGCACCTTTGCGCTGTGCGCAGCTGCTGTCGCATTCGTTTTTGCCAAAGCGATGTTTATTGCAAAGCCATTGCTTGCGCTTGCAGGCTTTGCGTGCCATCTGGTAAATCTCGGTGTAAATTTTCTGGCTTCGTTGGGGTTTGCCTCGATACCTGCAGGCAATAAATATCTGAGGATATATATCTGGCTTGCTTTTTTCGGCATTGTATTAAGCTTTCTGATAAATTCCGCCGACAAGCAAAGGCTCGGTGTTGTTACATTGGCATTCGCCTGTTTGCTTCTGGTATCGGGAACCGAACGCTTTTTTGTTGAAAAATCACATTTTACAGCCGTTTATTCTGACGGCTCCGGAACTGTATGCATTGTCAAGAATAATAACGGTATCAGCGTAATTGACGGCGGTGCAGGCAAAAGTACGGATTTTGTTCTTAAATATCTTGCTTCGGTTGGAATTTATGAAATTGATACTGTGTATCTTGTTTGCGATGCCTATTCTTCACAATCGGAATGGGAATATTGTGCAGAGCATCTTAAAATCGGCGCTTTTTACAACTGTATAGACGGATATGAAGACGAAAATGTAAAGATATTAACCGATGGCAGATACGCAGCATATGCTTCAGGCTTTGCTATGTGTGTTACAGATGATGCAGCAAATCCATTGGATGATTGCGATTTCACGTTTCTTCTCGGTGATGACAGCAATGAGAGCTTTATCTGTGAAAGTTCGGTCAAAGGGTTTGTTATTAAAGAGAATTTTGGTAATATTAATATAGATTATCTTGAATATTCACAGGAGGAATAATGCCAAAGCTAAAAGCAGAGGCGCTGAAAAAAGCGCTTAATTCAAATGATTTTAAAAACATATACTATATATACGGCACTGATATCGTCAGCGTGAGTGCGGCTACGCATATGCTCATAAAAACTTTTGTGCGAAGCGGTGACGAGGACTATAATCTGTGCAGGTTCGACGCTTCGGAGATGAATTTTTCCGAGCTTTACGAAGCGCTTGAGCGTGCACCGTTTTTTGCTGATTATAACTGTGTGCTGATTAAGGATTTCAACGCTGATGCACTCGGAGCCGGGGTTTTTCCGGAGTTTATCAAAAAGCTTGAAGCGCTCGGCTCTTCAACTGTGGTGATAATATCAATTACAGGGTTTGATGTGCTCAATGGTAAAAAGGCTCCTGTGAAGAATAACAAGAAGCTGATGGATTTTTGCGAAAAATCAGGCGTTTTATGCGAGTGCGCACAAAAAACTTCATCCGAGCTTGCGGATTATGCCGTTAAAAAATGCGCAAAAAACGGATGTAATCTTGCAAAGAAGGATGCATTGTACCTTGCCGAGCTTTGCCTTTGCGACAGCGCAATGCTTGAAAATGAAATTGAAAAGCTCATTTCGTTTTGTGAAAACGGTGATATCACACATAATGACATTGATTCGCTTACCGCAAGAACGCTTTCGGCTGATGTTTTCAGCGTTGCAAGGGCAATCGGTACCTTTGATGTGAAAAAGACTTTTTCGCTCCTTTCCGATGTTTTTGAAAGAAATACCGATGAAATTGCAGTCTGTGCAACGCTGATTTCTGCATTTGTTGATTTGTATCGTGCAAAGTGTGCGGCTTCGGTTTTAAAATCGGCTGAGGAAACAGCGGCTGATTTCAGTATGAACAATCGTGTTTTTGCAGTCCGCAACAATATGCGTGACGTCAGACCTGTTTCAAAAGCGCATCTTTCACGCTGCCTGGAAATTCTTAATGCGACGGATTTGGAGCTTAAATCGACAAATGCCAATAAGCGTATTCTTGTTGAAAAAGCAGTTACGCAGATGCTTATGGTGAAAAATGGCTGAAAATAACAGAATTACAGTTTCCGAAGCTATTGTGGTTGAAGGAAAGTATGACAAAATCAAGCTTTCGTCGATTTTCAACGCAGTAATTATTGTACTTGACGGCTTCGGGATATATAAGGACAAAGAAAAGCTCTCGCTGCTCAGATATTATGCGGATACCGTCGGTCTTGTGGTTCTTACCGACTCCGATTCGGCAGGCTTTCGTATCAGAGGCTACCTCAAGGGCGCTGTAAAGGGGAATGTAAAGCACGTTTATATCCCCGATGTTTTCGGCAAGGAAAAGCGCAAGGAAAAGCCTTCTGCCGAAGGAAAACTGGGCGTTGAAGGAATGCAGCGCAATGTTATCCTCAAAGCGTTTGAAAATGCGGGAATCTGCCTCGATGCCAAACGTAAATCAGGAGGTATTACAAAGCTTACTCTCTTCGAGCTCGGGCTTTCGGGCACTCAAAACAGTGCCTTGATGCGTAAATGCCTGCTTGACAGCCTTGGGCTGCCTTCTCTTCTTACAACAAATTCAATGCTTGACGTGCTCAACACTATGATGACCGAAAAAGAGCTTGCCGATAAGGTTGCGGCACTTTCCGTAAATTTTTAAGGAGGAAGTTTAATTTGGTTTTTTCCTGTATTCCTTTTCTCTACTTTTTTCTCCCCATAACGCTGATAGTCTATTACCTCAGTCCGAGAAAACTTAAAAATCTGGCACTGACCGTCGCAAGTCTTATTTTCTTTGCCTGGGGTGAACCAAAATACGTTTTCATACTCCTTATTTCCTCGGCAATAGACTATTCTGCGGGCATTGTTCTTGATATTTACCGTGATAATAAAAAAATCCGCATAGCGGCTCTTCTGACCTCTTTGCTGATGAATCTCGGTCTTCTGTCCCTGTTCAAATATTCAGGCTTCTTCATAGACACTGTAAACAGCATTTTCGGAAGCAGCTTCAAGGCACCGGGACTTGAGATGATAGGAATTTCTTTTTTTACATTTCAGACAATGTCCTATACGATTGATATGTATATGGGCAATATCAAGGTGCAGAAGAATCCGCTTGATTTCTTGTGCTACATCTCAATGTTTCCTCAGATTGTTGCAGGGCCCATTGTGCGTTATGAAGATGTTCAGAACGACATTTCAAAACGCAGCTTATCGCTTTCAAAAGCGGGGGAAGGTGTCGGTGACTTTATAAAGGGTCTTTCCAAAAAGGTTCTGCTTGCAAATAATATCGGACTTTTGTGGGATGAAATCAAACTTTCCGAAATTTCCGAGCTGAGTGTTGTCAGTGCGTGGCTTGGAATAATAGCATTCTCATTCCAGATATACTACGACTTTTCGGGATATTCGGATATGGCTGTCGGACTGGGAAAAATGCTTGGCTTTACCTTTCCCAAAAACTTTGACCATCCGTATACATCGAAAAGCATTTCCGAATTCTGGCGCAGATGGCATATCACTCTCGGAACGTGGTTTCGTATGTATGTTTATATTCCGCTTGGCGGCAACCGCAAAGGAAAAACGCGTACTATTATAAATCTTCTGGTTGTCTGGTCACTCACAGGCTTCTGGCACGGCGCAAGCTGGAACTTTATTCTCTGGGGGCTTTATTTCGGCATACTGATAATTCTTGAACGATTCGTTGTGCCGAATGTTATTGAAAAAATCCCGAAGCTGTTAAGGGTTGTTTACACCTATGTGCTTGTGTTGTTCGGCTGGGTTCTGTTTGAGTTCGAATCACTCAAAAACGCTTGGGCGTATTTTTGCGCAATGTTCGGCGCAAACCGCATTTTTATCGATGCTCAGTCGATTTACAGGCTGCGTATATATGCTGTAATGCTGATTGTCTGCTTTGTCTTTTCAACCGCAGCATATTCTTATGTGATGCAGCGCATACGCTCGACAAAAAAGCTTGCAGCGTGCGTTTCAATTTCGGCACCGCTTGTGCAGATGGCTCTGCTGATAATCTGCACGGCATATCTTGTGAATAATGTTTACAATCCGTTTTTATATTTCAGATTTTAGCGTGAAGGAGGGAAGCTATATTGGAGAAAATAATCAAACGGCTGTCAATGCTGCTGTTTTTAGGGTTTCTTCTGACAATGGGTATAATTACTCTTGTCAGCCCTAAGGAAGAATTTTCCGATGTCGAAAACCGCACACTTGCCGCAAAGCCTGAGCTTAGCTTGGAATCTTATTTTGACGCAAGCTATTCAAAAGGGCTTGAGCAATTCATGTGCGATCATTTTTACAAGCGTTCCGATTGGATTAAATTGATGACGCATATGGAGCTTTTTTCGGGCAAGCTTGAAGTGAATGGCGTCTATATAACCGAAAACCGTCACATCGAACGCCTTTCAGAGCCTGATTTTGATGTTGTTGACGAAACAATTGACGCTATAAACGAATATGCTTCCGAGATATCGACCCCTGTTTATTTTATGCTTGCGCCTTCTTCGGCGGGAATTTATGCTGATGAGCTTGATGCAAACGCACCGCAGTATAATCAGGAAAGCTTCATTGATTATGTCTACGCCAATGTCGATGACAATATCAGGGTTCTTGATATATTTATGACGCTCAAATCTGCCGACGAGGAATATATATATTATAAAAATGACCACCATTGGACAAGCCTTGGCGCATATTATGCCTATTATTATGCAATTTCAAAGCTCGGTTTTACGCCTGTAAGCTTTTCGCAGTATAATATCGAGCGTGTGTCGTCATCGTTTTACGGCTCGCTTTATTCCGAAACACTCTATGAAGGCTTCGGCGGAGATTATGTCGATATTTTCAATTGTGACAGTGGCATTCAGGTGAAGTCCGTCAGCGTCAATGACGGCATAAAGCTAAAAGAATATGACTCACTTTATTTCAGAGAGTTTCTTGAAAAGAAGGATAAGTATTCAATGTTTCTCGGCGGCAATTTTCCGATTGTCGATATCGAAACCGATGCTCAGAGCGGCAAAAGCCTTCTGTTGATAAAAGATTCATATGCAAATTGTTTTGTTCCGTTCTTGACGCAGCATTACAGCAAGATTACAGTTGTTGATATGCGCTATATAAACATCGGGCTTGAAAATTTCGTTTCGGCCGATGATTATTCGCAGGTGCTCCTGCTTTACAACGCTTCGGGCTTTGCAAATGATACGGACCTTAAAAAAATCACATAAATTTTGATGTTTACAATTGTCGAAAAATATGTTATAATAACCCTAAAACAAAAAATGCTCTGCATTTTTTTAGGCTTCGCCTTTGATTTGCAAAATGTAAATCGTGTTTTATGAACATTGTAGCGTTTTAGAGGAATCGCCTTGCGGCTCTTTTTATGCTGTAATGAAGAATAATAAAAATTACCAACGAAAGGAAACCAAAACGAAATGAAAAAGCTTCTTTCTCTTGCGCTTGCTATGTGTATGTGCTTTACCTCGCTTGCTGCCTGCGGCAAGGATGATGATAAAAGTGTATCCACTGTCGGCAAGGCTTCGGCATATAATATCGGAACACAGGAAAAATATATGTCCGAAAGCAATATCGTGACATTTTCCGACCCTGCAAACTTCACAATGCCCGCTGAAGGTGAGGAAATTGTCGTAATGACAATCCGCAATTACGGAAATGTATACATCAAGCTTTTCCCCGAGCTTGTGCCCGACGCTTGCGAGAATTTTTCGGGTCTTGTTGAAAAGGGATATTATGACGGTCTTACCTTTCACAGAGTTGTGAAGAACTTCGTGATTCAGGGCGGTGACCCCGAAGGTACCGGCAGGGGAGGCGAATCCCTGTGGGGCGATAAATTCGCCTGCGAGTTTTCTTCGTCATTGCTTCACCTTGCAGGAGCTGTTTCATACGCAAGAGCCAGCGGCGATTTGAGAAACGGAAGCCAGTTCTATTTCAGCGTCGGAGCAGGCGTTGATGAGCAGACTCTGATGGCTTATTACAACAAGTTCTCAAAGAGCTATACCCAAAGCGGAATTGACGCATATCTCGAAAACGGCGGTCAGCCCTATCTTGATGGAGATTATACCGTTTTCGCCCAGGTTTTTGAAGGACTTGATATTATCAATAACCTGCAGCAGGTAAAAACCGACGGAAATGATATGCCTGTCAACGATATCGTAATCGAAAAGGCGCAGGTTGTTGAATATCATGACGGCATCGTTGAGGAAATGAACGCTGAATTCGGGTTTGAATCAACCGATGAACCTGCGCAGGATGAATTCGACCAGAATCTTGAGCCTGCTACCTTCAATGATTATGTTTCTGACTTTGCAACCGCACAGAACTATACAATGCCCGTTGAAGGTGAGGAAATTGTCGTTCTTGATGTCGAAGGTTACGGCGAGGTCAAAATCAAGCTCTTCCCCGAGCTTGTGCCCAACGGATGCGAAAACTTTGTAAATCTCGTTGAATCGGGATATTATGACGGACTGACCTTCCACCGAGTAATTGAGGACTTTATAATTCAATCAGGCGACCCCAATGCTGACTGCACAGGCGGCGAGGCTTACGGCGGAGGCTCTATTCCCTGTGAGATAACCAATGCTCTTGTCCATACAATCGGCGCTGTTGCATATGCAAGACCTGCATACTCACTCATCAATCAGAGCCAGTTCTATTTTGTGACAGGCTCCGAGCTTGATGAAGAAACAATGTCCTATTATATTTCAAATACAAATCTTAATTACAACGACGCAACAAAAGAAATCTATTATGAAAACGGCGGATATCCTCCGCTTGACGGCGGATATACTGTTTTCGGTCAGGTTTTTGAAGGGCTTGATATAATTCTTGATATCAGCCGTGTCGATACCGATGACAATGACAAGCCTCTTGAGGATATTGTCATCACAAAGGCGCAGGTTGTACCTTACAGCGCAGGCTGATTCTAATTATGATTGGGGTGGATGATTAATGCTGTGTCCCGAATGCGGAGAGGTTTTAAAGGATAACGCAGTTGTTTGCAAAAACTGCGGCGCTCATATCGATGACGAGGCAAGGGCAAACAGTGTCGAAGAAAAGCCCTCGTTCAAGTCACGTCTGGTTCTTCTCGCAGTTCTTGCCGTTGCAGTAATTGTTGCCATTGTGTTGATAATTGCTCTTGTTTCTGCAAATAAGGGGCAAAAAACAGCGCAGAAGCTTGCCAAAGGAATCGGCGAGCCGCTTGATGACATCAGCGAAAAAATCGACTATCCGCTTAACAAGCAAAGCAATTATGAATTTCTTCATAATCTTGACAGTGCGCAGTATGTCTGCACATCGGATAAGGAAATTTCCATTGAAGGCATAAACGCACCCGAATGGGCGGTTTTCTGCTATACATCAGGAGAGGAAAACGACCTCGGTTATGTAAGCCTTTATGATTTCACTATGCTTGACGACAGCTTCAAGGGTGCCTGCGAGGATTCAAAAATTGATATTTCTTCCGTTGATGAGGGGATGGAATATAAGGACTTTGAAGATATTGTTGATATCAAGCCTTATATAACCACTTATACAAGCGGAGCAACCGTTTATCAATACAGATATTACTACGAAGATGTTGATAAAAATGAGACCTGTGTGATGATTTGGGCTGAGTTTGATTCTGATGATGAATTGGTTGCCATAAAATCCGAAGAAACTGATTTTTCTCACGTCATTTTCGGCGATTTCGATATATTGTATGGAAATCTGAAGTAAAACGGCAGATATCGTTTTGACACTCAAATATTAAAATTCGCTTAAAATTATTACAAAACGAATACAATTTGGAATACCAAAGCCTCTTTCAACATTAAAATGTTGACAAGAGGCTTTAATTTTGATAAGATGTATTTTGGATTATATCACGGCTTTTGCCGTTTTTTTATAAGGGAGAGATTTATGGGAACATATAAACTTTGTCTTGGATGTATGGAGGAAAAAGGACAGCTTTCAGTATGTCCGCACTGCGGATATGTTGAGGGGCAGTCGCATGATCCGTCACATTTAAGACCGGGTACCGTTCTTAATGACAGATATCTTGTCGGTAAAGCTGTCAAAACCGACAGTGAGGGTATCTTGTATATTGCCTATGATAAAGTCATAGGCTGCAGAGTTGATGTAAAGGAATATATGCCAAAAAGCCTTTGTGAGCGTATGCGTGATTCCGATAAGATCAATGTTGCTCAGAAGGACCTGGTACAATACAAAACACTGATGTCCGAGTTTACCGAGCTTCACAAAAAGCTCGCACGAATGAGGACATTAAGCCACATTTCGCCCCCGCTTGATATTTTTGCCTGCAACAATACGACGTATGTCGTGTTTGAGCATATTGAGGGTATGACGTTTATCAATTACCTTAAGGACAATGCGGGTGAGCTTTCCTGGGATGAGGTGAAAAAGCTGTTTCCGCCTTTGTTCACTACACTCAGCCTGATTCATAATGCAGGTATCATCCACAGAGGTATCAGCCCTGAGACTATATATTACACAACTGACGGTGAGCTCAAGCTCACAGGCTTTTCGGTAGCTGCTGCCCGTACCCAGTCAAGCGAGCTTAAGGGTGATTTATATACCGGATATGCCGCACCCGAGCAGTACAATTCTTCTGACTGGCAGGGCACCTGGACGGACGTTTATTCCGTCTGTGCTGTGCTTTACAGGATACTTACAGGCTGTATGCCCGTTGAGGCTGTAAGCCGTGTAGTCAACGATAATCTTATTGAAGCGCATGATATCAACTCAAACGTTCCGAAGAACGTTTCAAAAGCGATTATGGACGGTATGCGTCTGTTAAGCGATGCACGAACACAGACCATGACCGACCTTGTAACAAAGCTTTTTGCCGAGCAGCAGATGTCTGCGTCGGCAGCTTCTGCTGCTGCAACAACGGTTCGCAGGGCTGAAGCACAGACCCGTACAGCCGTCAGGACACAGCCACCTGTAAAAACTACCGAAACACATACCGTTGCCAAAAAACAGGCTGAAGCCAAAGCGGCACCGCAGAAAACTACTCTCTTTGAGCAAATCAAGGTTCCGATACTTATTTCTTGTCTTCTTCTTGCGGTTATCATAATTATTGTCGTGCTCTTTTTGCCTCTTGTAGAGGATCTTGGCGATGATAACAGTTCATCATCAGCTTCGACCTCATATTCAGATTCTGAGGTAAATATTGTTGATTCAACAACCACAGCAACAACAACCGTAACTACAACTACTACCACAACCTCAGCTTCCGTAACACCGAGTGAGCTTTATACATTGCGAAATCTTGTCGGCGAGGAATATGAGCTTGTCGCAACGAGTGCAACCAGCAGATATGTAAAGTTTGTTGTTATTGAACAATACAGCGATACCATTGAAAAGGGAATCATCATTGAACAGAGCGTTCCTGCTGATGAGGCAATTCCCAAGGGCAGTGAGGTTGAGCTTACCGTTTCAATGGGCCCTGCGGTGATAGACCTTCCCGATTATACCAATAAGGGAGGATACACCTATAAGGATGAGCTTGTAAATCTCGGTGTCAAGGAAGAAAACATAACAATCAGCGAATATGACAATGACGGCTCGCATCAGGCAGGAATCGTTGCATTCACCAGCCTTGATGAAAGCGGAAAGATAAACCTTGAAGAAGGCGAAGCTATTACGATTTATATATTCAAGGCTGCAGAAACCACACCGCCTGCAGCCGAAGCTCCGGCAGGCGATGCAAGCGGCGAGGATGCATCAACACCCGCAGATACGTCAGAGCCGGCTGCTTGAAATTAAAGGTTTTTTGATCCTAAAGATTTCTTTCGGGTCTTAAATCAAATAAAAACATAAAAATATTTCATTGGAGGACACTAAAATGGCTATTTTTAAAAGAATTGCAGACATCCTTAGGGCAAATATCAACGATTTGATTGACAAGGCAGAAGATCCTGAGAAGATGGTAAAACAGATTATTCTTGATATGCAGAGAGAATTGCAGAATGCAACACAGGCTCTCGGCAAAGCAATGGCTAGCGAGAGAATGGCTCAGAAGCAGTACGATACAGCTTTGAAGGCTTCACAGGACTGGGAAGCTAAGGCAAAGGCTGCACTTGCCTGCGGTGATCAGGAAGCTGCAAAAACTGCTCTTGCCAAAAAGGTTAAATATGATGCTGACGCAGCAGAATTCAAGGAAATGCTTGATACAATTTCTACACAGACAGAAGCTATCAGAGATCAGGTAGAGCTTCTCAAGTCCAAGCTTGAAGAGGCTAAGAGCCGTGAAGCAATGCTTATCGCTCGCTCCAAAATGGCTGATACACAGAAGAGCCTTGCTGAGTCTTTAGGCGGTCTTGACGCTTCCAGCTCAATGGCAAAGTTCGATAAGATGGAAGAAAAAATTGCCCGTAAAGAGGCTGAAGCTGATGCTTTCTCTGAGCTCAACGGCACAAAGCCTGTTGAAGGCGAGGTTGACTTTGAAAAGTACGAAACAGAAGCTAAGGTTAATTCCGAGCTTGAGCGCCTTATGGCTGAAATGGGTACAACACCCACATCCGCTGAATAATTTAACAGCTTAAAAAAAAGTTTGCACGGCATTAAAAAATGCCGTGCATTTTTTCTTTTAAAATGTTTGCATTTTTCTATGTAATATGATATAATGTTCCTTGGTTTTTGATTTTTGAAATTTTATGAGGAATATTTTTTCCTTCATTTACCTAATATATTATCGAGAAAATATATATAAATATCCGAAGGGGATGGATTTTACTTATGCTTAAGAAGCTTCTGGCTTTTTTTGAGGCTGTATTTGTCGTTTTTCTTGTAATACTGATCATCACGATTTTTACATTCTTTATATCTTTTTCAAAGGATAATTCGCTGCCCACTGTTTTCGGACACAGCTTTTTCATTCTTGATACCGATGATATGCAGAACGAAAATGGCAAGGGTATCAATAAAGGCTCACTTGTCATCGCTTCCGACGCTGAGCTTGATTCTCTCAAGGAAGGAATGGTTGTTCTCTGCGATGTAAACGATATTGAAGGCGCCGAGCCCGATTATGATGTACTGCGTATATACGGTATCGAACCGGGAAGCGAAACAACGAAATATACTGTTTCAAACGAAAAAATGGCTTCAAACCGAACATATATAATTGATAAGGATAAAATCGTGGCAAAGTGTAAATATTCGAGTGAGCTTTTAGGTCAGGTTATCGCGTTTTCACGCACATCACAGGGCATACTCACGCTGGTGATTATACCCTGCGTCGTACTTATCGCTCTGCAGATTGTTCATATTGTTGGAAGGGCAAGGCGTAACAAATTTGAACAGGTCGAGCTTGAAACCTTTGAATTTCCGAGCGATATGACATTCCCCGATGATGAGCAGAGCCCGCTTTATGACCCGACAAAATCCGATTATTCCCAAAAGACCGATGTTGAAGAATTTTTCAATAAGGATTATAAAAGCGCATCAAAGCGCAGGAAAAAATCCGTTGCCGAAGATATCGATGATTCAAACACAAAGAAGGCTTCCGAAAAATCATTTCAGAGTGCTGATTCGGATTTGAAAAATGCTGACAAAGGCTCTTTGAAAAAATCAAAGAAGGCTGAAAAAGAAGCAAATGACGCAAATGCAGTTTCTGTTGCGATAAAGGAAGAAAAGGCACAGCCTGTGTCTGAAAAGACAAAACAGGACGAAAATACGCCTTCTGAAGAAGTAAAAACCGAAGAAGTAAGCAAAGCTGCTGAAAATTCGGTTGATACAAAGGCAACACCTGCTGCAAAAAAGGCTGTTGCTGAAGCAGATGAGCAAAATACTGATGCAGTTGATAATGTGACTGTTGTTCAGGCTAAAGTTCAGCCTTTGCAGTCGCAGGAACCTGCTGAAGCGACCTCTGAAGAATCTGAAAGCGCCAAGGCTTGTGAGCCTGTTGCTGAAAAGGTTGCAGAAGAACATACAGCTGAAGCACCTGTAAAAGTATCTGTCGAAGAACCCAAATCGGCTGAAAAGCCTGCAGGTGAGCGACCCAAAAAGAAGACTACCGTCAAAAAGCGTGCGGTTGTCAAAAAAGGCCCCTCCGCTTCTGCGGCTGACCTTTTAAAAGCAATCGATACCGAATCGAAAAAGCTTAAATAAACCAATAGCTCCGATGTCTTTTAAGATGTCGGAGCTGTATTTTTTTGCCGTAAATGTGCTCAATTATAATTGCATATTATTTTTTCGCCGTTAATATTATTTAAAGAATACTATCGGTGAAAGGAAATATTGTTGATGAACAGCAAATCAATTACAAAAAACGTAGTTTTTCTGACTGTGATGAATGTTCTTATGCAGTCGCTCGGTCTGATTGTAAATGTCTGTATTACAAGGCAGCTCGGAACAGCAACCATCGGCTCTGTTTCATTGCTCGGAACGTTTTACGGACTTCTTTGCATAATTGCAAGTGCAAACGTTTTTGTATGCACAAGCAGACTCGGAGCAGGCGAGGAGGGCAGGGGCGGAAACAGCGATGCTATTTTGCGATATGCTCTTATATTTTCGCTGACCGTTACTGCGTTTACCTGCATTGGCGCCACATTGCTGTGCGATTATATATTGTCGAGAATGAAAACAACGCTTACTAAAAAGGCCGTGATGCTTCTTTTGTGCGGTCTGCCTCTTTCAAGTATCGGCGCTGCCTATAAGGGCTTTTTTAACAGCAAGCGTATGCAATATATCCCCGCTTTTGCCGATATATCAGAGTTTCTTGTAAAAAGCGGCGTACTGATGTTTTTTGTGCAGTTTTTCGTTAAGGGTAACAGGCTTGACATCTATTCGTCAATAGCGCTGAGTACGATTTGCGGCGAGAGCGTTTCGCTGATTTTAATGCTTGTTATGAGAAAAATTAAATGTGAAAAAAGCCGCAGTAAGGTTTCGATGAGCTTTGGAAGGTTCGTATTGCTGTCCGTACCGATTATGCTTAACAGCTACGTCTGTGCATTTTTAAGCAGTGCAAATGATTTTTTAATGCCGCTGACATTGCGCCAGTCGGGCAGTAATATGACCGATGCACTTTCAAAGTTCGGGATTTTTGAGGCAATCGTTCTGCCGATATTGTTTTTTCCTTCGTGCGTCATTTCAAGCCTTTCCTCAATAATTCTTCCCGAGGTTTCGAGAGCTTTGGGCAAAAACAGAACGGACGAGGTCAACAGGCTGACCGGCAAGGCGGCAAAAATCACACTCACATATTCGATTTTTATCGCCTGCGTGATTTATTTCAAGGGTTCGCAGATTGCGCAAATAATTTCAAATGAGCCTCTGGCGGGTAAAACACTTTGCCTGCTGTGTCCCATTATACCGTTTATATATCTTGAGATTATTCTGGAAGCGATTATCAAGGGCCTGGGGAAGCACGGGTTTTCTTCGATAAATTATCTTGCTGAATACGTTGTGCGGATATCGCTTCTGCTTGTGTGCGTTCCGCTTATGGGTTTTGGCGGCGTAATAATTTCATATGCTATGAGCAATATATGCGGAAATACCGCACGGATTGTTATGCTGACTATGCATAAGGCGATGACTGTAAAACCATTTGAATATATCGTTTTGCCATTTGTGTTTTCACTTGTGTCCGTTTCTGTTACAAATGTTGTTTGTTCAAGAATTGTTTTTGCCGATAAACTTATCGGTGTGATAATATTTATTCTTTCGGCGTTGCTGTTGTATATGCTGATGTACTCGTTTTTTGAAAAGGCAATATCATATAAGAACTCACGCACAGGCGGAACTCTTGAGAGAGTGCATAATACATAAACAAAAGGTGCCCTTGAAATTTTTCAGGAGCACCTTTAACATTGGTTTATTTATTTTTACCAAAAATCCCCGATAAAATCGGCACTGCAAAAGCAAAGGCAAGCGCTATCCGCCAAAGGTGTCCGCTGAGCTTTGCAAAGCCGAATACAATGCGCAGCTGCGGAACGAATAAAGCACACATAAGCATAATGGCAGAAAAAATAACTGCAAGAATCAGCTTTGGATTGTTCAGATAGTTCACCGAAAACAGTCCGCCCGTCTCCGATTTGCATTCAAAAACGTGAATAAGCTGTGAAAATACAAGTGTTATCATAGCACAGGTGCGTGCCTGCTCGATTGTTGCCGAGCGTGAAAGAACAAGCGAAAAACAGCCCAATGTGCACAGCCCGATAAAAATTCCGCGAAAGGCAATTTTTGAAGCCAGACCGTTTGCAAAAAAGCTTTCCGTGCTCTTGCGCGGCTTGCGGTTCATCGTGTTTTTATCATTTGGTTCAAGCCCCAAGGCAATTGCAGGCAGACCGTCTGTCACAAGATTTACCAAAAGCAGCTGCACGGGCAGCAGTACAATCGGCATTCCGAAAGTTATGCCGATGAACATTGTGAATACCTCTCCGATGTTGCAGGAAAGAAGATACCGCACGAATTTTCGTATGTTTGCGTATATGCCTCTTCCTTCGGAAACTGCCTTGACGAGAGTCGAAAAGTTGTCGTCAAGCAGAACGACATCCGCCGCCTCCCGTGTGACATCGGTTCCGCTGATGCCCATTGCCACGCCGACATCCGCCTCCTTGATTGCGGGTGCATCGTTGATTCCGTCACCCGTCATCGTGACAATATGCCCTTTTGATTTGAAGGCACGCACAATTCTAAGCTTGTGCGCAGGAGCTACTCTTGCAAAAATATCAACATCGGAGATTATTTCGCAAAGTTCATTGTCATTCATTGCGTCAAGCTCCTTGCCCGTAATTACAACGCCGTCGTCACCGCAAAGACCAATCATTTTTCCGATAGACTTTGCCGTAAGATAATGGTCACCTGTTATCATCACAGGTCTGATATGCGCCCTCTTGCATTGTGCAATGGCGGCTTTTACTTCACTTCTCGGCGGGTCAAGCATGGCTGCTACACCTAAAAATATCATTGACCTTTCGCAGTCGGCTTTATGTTTAGTCACCTTTTGTGCAAGAAGCAGAACTCTCAAGCCCTGCGAGGTGTATTTGTTTACATCGCTTTCGATAATCTTTCTGAATTCGGGTGTAATTCTTTTGATTTCCGAATTCTCTATGTAGTAATCACAGTCGGAAAAAATTATATCGAATGCGCCCTTTGTATAAGAAACCGAAATTCCGGTAGCAGTGTCGCAAAGCACGGTCATACGCTTGCGCTTACTATCAAATGCAATTTCATCGACCTTTCTGTAAAGAGGACTCAGCATTTGTGCTGTAATGCCTCCCTTGGCGCTAGCAATCAGCATGGCAATTTCAGTCGGGTCGCCTGAAACATCGAAATTTTCGGAGGATTTTCCCTTGTCAATTCTTGATGATGAACAGATTACTGCGCATTTTAAAGCTTCTGAAAGGTCTGAATGATCCTTGGCGTGCACCTTTTCGCCGTTTTGTGTAACGCTGCCGTGCATTGAGTAGCCCTGACCTGTAAAGCTGTATTCATGCTCGGCTGTTCTGATGTGTTTCACACACATTTTGTTCATAGTGAGCGTACCTGTTTTGTCGGTGCAGATTACCGATGTACAGCCGAGCGTTTCTACGCTGTGCAGCTTGTTTACAAGAGCTTTTTGTCTGAGCATTCGGTTTACCGCAAGAGCAAGTGCAATAGTGACAGTCGCAGGCAGCCCTTCGGGAATAGCGGCAATTGCAATCGAAATGCCCGTCATCAGCATATCAAATACAGGCTCGCCCCTTAAAATGCCTGCAAGAAAAACCGCAATGCACACACCGATGCAGATGAGGGCAAGCGTTTTTCCCAATTCGCCAAGCCGTATCTGAAGCGGTGTTTTGACAGCGGAGATATCGTCGATCATTGTTGATATATTTCCCATCTGCGTGTTTTTTCCGGTGGCAATTACCATTGCAACGCACTTACCTTTGGTGATAGAGCATCCCGAATACAGCACGCAGCTTTGTCCGATTGAATTATCGCTGTGGCTCATTTTTCCGTTTTCTTTGTGAACGGGGACGCTTTCACCTGTAAGCGGAGATTCGTCCGAAAATAAATCCGCACTTTGAAGCACCACGCAGTCAGCAGGTATTTTGTCGCCGCAGCGCAGAAGAATAATGTCGCCGCAGACCAGCTCTTTTGAGGGGATTTTTCGCAGCTTTGTGTTTCTGATTACGCTCGCTTCGGGTGCGGCAAGCTCTTTTAGCTTTTCAAGCGTCCTCTCGGTTCTGTATTCCTGTATAAAACCTAAGATAGCATTCATAAGAACAATTGCAATTATGGTTATGCTGTCAAAAAAATCGCCAAGTATCAGCGAAATTGCTGTGGCACCAAGCAGGATTATTACCATAATGTCGCGAAACTGATTTACAAATATCAGAAGCGGTCTGCTCTTCGAGCCTGCTTCAATTGTGTTTTCACCGTTTTCTCTGAGCCGTCTTTGAGCTTCGTTTTCGCTCAGTCCCTTATATTCCTTCATTGACGTTCCTCCCTTTGATTTTTTGTGGAAAATACCTTTGTCCATAAATTTATATTCACATTATTTTGCTTATATACGCTTTGTAATATCATTATTTTTGTGGAAAAGTGTGTTGAAAACGTTGAAAAACAACGCAAATTCGGGACGAGGTTTTTTGAAAAACGGTTGAATGTGAACTTTAATACACAAAATTAAAAATAAATAGTTAACGATGTATACCCTTTGTCGAATTCATAAAATTTATGAAATATAATGTTTAATTATGAAATCTATAATTTACTTGCAAAATGTCTTAATCGGTTGTATAATATATAAATGTTGGGAGGCTTTGTGAAAAAATGATACAATCTGTTCCTAAAGTAGCTTGTATAAATGATTTGTCCGGTTATGGCAGATGCTCGCTGTCAACCGCAATTTCGATACTTTCTGTTTGCGGTATTCAGCCCTGTGCGGTGCCTACTGCTGTATTGTCGAAGCATACCGGCTTTGAAGGCTTTCATTTTACCGATTTGTCAGGTTCGCTAGAACCCTTTTTCAAATCATGGGATGACCTTTGTTTTGATGGGATTTACACCGGTTTTCTGGGCTCTCTTTCCCAGATTTCCGTCGTAGAGAGTTTTATCAAGGAGCATAAATCCTGTCAGCAAAAGGCACCGATTGTTGTTGTCGATACAGTAATGGGGGACAACGGCAGACTCTATTCAACATATACAATGGAGATGTGCAAGGCTTTAAAGTCGCTTGTTGCCATTGCCGACGTAATCACCCCGAATGTCACGGAAGCCTGCTTTCTGACCGATACGGAGTATTGCGGCGATAAGCTGAGCGATAATGACTGCCGTATTCTATGTGAAAAGCTGAGAGAGCTTGGTGCAAAATCTGCTGTAATTACGGGAATCAGGCGCAACAGCAGCGTTTTGAATTATATTTGTTCCGATAATGTAAATGATATATACGAGGTTCACAGAACGAACCATATTTTCAGTGGAACAGGTGATATTTTTTCTTCGATCGTAACGGCGTTTCTTGTTGCAGGTAAAAGTCTGCAATGCGCAGTTGAAGCTGCAGGAAGCTTTATATCCGAGACAACGCAGTATACTCTAAGCTCTGCGGATAATAACAGCGATGGCGTGATTTTTGAGCCGTTTCTTAAAAATTTGGGGGGATTGTTGTGAAAAAAACATTGCTGATGACAAAATCCGCTGTATTTGCGGCTCTGATATGTCTTGCGATTTTTATCCATGTTCCGACATTTAACGGATATGTTCACGCAGGCGACGGTCTGATATATACTGCGGCGATGGTTCTGCCGTTTCCCTACTGCATTTTTTCGGCAGCATTCGGTGCTGCACTTTCCGATGTTCTGTCGGGCTATGCGATATATGCGATTCCGACCTTTATTATAAAGTCGCTTAATGTGTGCTGCTTTTATTTTGTCAGGGATTCAAAAAAGCTTATTACCAAAAAAACTGTGCTGGTTTCTGTATTATCAGGTGTTGTAACAACTGTCGGTTATCTTCTTACCGACACGATATTGTGGGGCAATTTTACAGCACAGCTCATAAGGACGCTTCCGGGAAATATCCTGCAGGCAGCTTTCGGAACGATTCTTTTCATTGCTTTGGGTAAGGTGCTTGAGACAAGCAGACTCGGAAGGAGAATATGAACCAAAAAAACATTTTTTACTATTTCTGGCACATTGCAGTGCTGCTTATAATGATCGTTATTTTTGCGTTTTCGGCGCAAAGCGGTGCTGAGTCTTCAAACACAAGCTCGGGTCTTGTTGCGGCGCTTTTGGGTAAACCCGACGCACAATTTGCTGAATTTATGCAAAGCGGCGGTATTTCACCTTATGCAAGCTTTGAGCTTGCGTTGCGCAAGACCGCGCATTTTCTTGAATATGCCGCGCTCGGCTTCTGTTTTGCTAAAGCGACGTATTATCATACCGATGGTGTTGTCGATGTTATATCTTTTTCACTTTTTTTCTGCTCGATGTATGCGCTTTCGGATGAGGTTCACCAGCTTTTTGCGGCAAGTCGTTCGTGCAGTTTGGCTGATGTGCTGATAGATGTGTCGGGGATAATTTCCGGGGTTTTTACGGCAGTGCTATTTCGTTTTGTAAAGCTGCTGCCGAAACATAAAAATAAATTTAATGGAGGATATGAAAATGGCTGAGAAAAAAAAGCTCGATCTTAAAGAGGAAACAAAGAAAAAGCTCGGTATTATCGGCGAGTTTAAGGAATTTATTTCAAAGGGCAACGTTATTGATATGGCAATAGGTGTTGTAATGGCGAATGCGTTTACACCCATTGTAAAGTCAATTGTTGACGATATCATTATGCCGCCGATAGGTTTTCTTATCGGAGATAAGGACTTTTCGGATATGAAATATGTTCTCAAGGAGGGCATTGCCGAGGTGCTCGACGCTGAGGGAAATGTTGTTACTCCCGCAGTTGAAGAGGTTGCAATTCGTTACGGCGTTCTTATTACATATGTAATTCAGTTCCTTTTGATTGCACTTTGCGTGTTCTTGATTGTTAAGGTACTCAACAAGTTCAAGCGCAAGAAGGAAGAAGCTCCCAAAGAAGACCCCAAGCCTTCCGACGAGGTAGTTCTCCTGACAGAAATCAGAGATATGCTCAAAGAGAAGAAATAATTGTTTTGAAAAATCTCCGCATCGGTTTTGGATGCGGAGATTTTTTGCGTTTTTTATGCCGCAAAGCTCTTGTAATTTGATTTTGTTTCTGATATAATATATTATGTGTTTTTATGTCAAATTTAAAGGCGAAAGGTATGTTTTAATATGAAGATTTTACTTACAGGCGGTGCCGGATATATCGGAAGTCACACCTGCATTGAATTGATTGAATCCGGCTATGAAGTCGTCATTGCCGATGATTTTTCAAATTCCAGTATGGCGGTTTTGAAGCGGATAAAGGAAATCACCGGCGTTGAGCCTACGCTTTACAATATCGATGTTGCAGATATTGCATCACTTGATGAGCTTTTTGCTAAGGAAAAAATTGACGCTGTAATCCATTTTGCGGGCTTCAAGGCTGTGGGTGAATCGTGCGAAAAGCCCACAATGTATTACAGGAACAATATCGATACAACATTAAGCCTTCTTGAGTGTATGGAAAAATACAATGTAAAAAGGTTTGTGTTCAGCTCGTCGGCAACGGTTTACGGCAATGCCGATAGAGTGGAATATGTTGAGGATATGCCGACAAACGCTGTAAATCCGTACGGCAGAACGAAGATGTTCATTGAGCATATTCTGATGGACGCTTCTTGCGCCGATAAAGAATTGTCCGTTGTGCTTCTGCGCTATTTCAACCCCATCGGCGCTCACGAAAGCGGTCTTATCGGTGACAACCCCAACGGTATTCCGAATAATCTTATGCCGTATATTACGCAGGTTGCCGTTGGCAAGCGCGAAAGGTTAAGCGTTTTCGGTAATGATTATCCAACACCTGACGGTACGGGTGTGCGTGATTATATCCACGTCTGCGACCTTGCGGCAGGTCACGTTGCCGCACTTCGCTATTCCGAGAAGAATAGGGGCTGCGAGGCGTTCAATCTTGGCACAGGCGTCGGATACAGCGTTATGGATATTGTAAAAACCTTTGAGAGGGTAAATAATGTAAAAATTCCCTATGTTGTTACACCCAGACGTGACGGCGATCTGCCCGAATATTACGCAAATCCTGCCAAGGCTTTGAATGTTTTGGGATGGAAAACCGAAAAGACACTTGAAGATATGTGCGCTGATTCCTGGCGCTGGCAGATGAAAAATCCCAATGGATATACGGAGGAATAAAATATGGCAAAGAAGAATAACGAAGCAAATTCATCCTCTCCGGTAAAATATATAATTATCGCCGTATGCGTGGCTTTGATTGTAATTGCGGGCATTGTCCTTGGCATAAGCTCAAAAAAAGATGAACCCAAATATGATGGTTCTGATTTTGTTGTTACAAGCTCTGTCAGGACGGAGCTTGGTATAAACGAAACTAAATATACGGTTATGCAGAGTGCGGCAAAAGCTGACGATATGGATAAATATTATGTAAAGCTCGGAATCGGTACGGTATCACCCAAGAGATTCATTGCAGGAAATTATCCCAATACAACGTTCTATACGCTGTATGAGGACGGCTATGGCTACCAGTACAACTCAACAAAGAAAGAAAACCAGAGAAACAACTTTACATCGGAGCTTAAGGTGCTTGATATGACTGTTGTCGAAGCGTATTGGCTTGAGTATAATTCACAGAAGGTTTATTTATATTTTGTTGATAACAACGGCGTTTATAATGCTGTTGTCAGCAATTTTGCATTCTGATTTTAAGGAGTGTCAGGTTTGAATAATACCAACAATTATGATATGAACGAATATATCGGAAAGGTCAGAGAGCTTGTTCTTTCAATGCAAAAGCCTTTGAAGGCGCATATAAAGAGCTACGGCTGTCAGCTTAATTTCTGCGACGGTGATAAGCTCAAAAGGCTTGCAAGTGAAATGGGTTTTGAGCTTTGTGAGGATGAGCTGCAGTCCGATCTGATTGTTTTCAACACCTGCGCCGTTCGCGAAAATGCAGAGGACAGGGCTTTCGGAAACATCGGTTTTGCAAAGCATATCAAGGAAAAGAACCCCAATACAGTTATTGCCTTGTGCGGCTGTATGGCACAGCAGGAGCATATTGCCGAGAAAATCAAAAAGAGCTATCCGTTTGTTGACATAGTTTTCGGCACCTCTGCTCAGAGCCATTTCCCTGAGCTTTTGTACAACAAGCTTGTTTTCGGCAGAAACCTTTGCGATATCACAGAATATAATGATGGTATCAATGAGGAAATCAATCCCTTAAGACAAGGATTTCCTAAAGCTTCCGTGCCGATTATGTATGGCTGCAACAATTTCTGCACATATTGCGTTGTGCCCTATGTCAGGGGCAGGGAGCGCAGCAGGAATTATGAGAATATTCTGTCCGAGGTAAAACAGCTTATAAAAGACGGATACAAGGAAATTATGCTTCTGGGGCAGAATGTAAATTCATATGACGGTGATATAACCTTCCCTGAGCTTCTGCGCAGAATAAACGATATTGACGGAGATTTTGTCGTAAGGTTTATGTCCTCGCACCCGAAGGACGCTTCAAAGGACCTTATCGATACCGTTATAGACTGCGAAAAAATGGCAAAGCAGATTCATCTTCCCGTGCAAAGCGGAAGCAACGCTGTCTTAGAGCGTATGAACAGGCGCTATACTGTCGAAAAGTACCTTGAGATTATAGATTATGCAAGGAGCAGAGTGCCCGATTTTTCATTTTCGAGCGACATACTCTTAGGCTTCCCCGATGAATCGAGAGAGGATTTTGAAGCGACCTTGGCGCTTATGGAGCGTGTTAAATATGATAATCTTTACACGTTCATCTACTCCAAGCGTGAGCGTACAAAGGCGGCTTTGATGCCTGACTGCGTAACGGAAAAAGAAAAATCGGAGCGTATGGGTGAGCTTTTAGCTTTGCAGCGTAAAATCACAACTGAAAGCTACAAGCGCTTTATGGGAAAAACCTTACGTGTTCTTGCCGACAGCGAAAGCAAAACCGCTGAAAATTGGCTTTTAGGCAAGAGCTACGAGGGGATTATTGTTGAATTCCCCGGTGATAAATCGCTTTTGGGGCAATTTGTCAATGTAAAAATCAACAATACCAAAAACTGGGCGGTAGAGGGCGTTGTCGTAGAGTGACAATTGCCATGAAAGGATAAACAATATGAAATTATTGCTGATTGCAGCGGCTGTTTTGCTGATTCTTGATTATTTGGGGCTTGGCAAGGGGAAATTCAGGAATGTTTCCGGCGTGTTGGCACTTGTTGCGATATTCCTTTTGCTTCTGCATATCCTCGGAGCGCTGCTTGATTTTGTATTAAAAATAATTTTGCTTTTACTTGGCATTTATATAATCTTAAGACTTGTAAATGCTATAAAAGATACATTAAAAAAATAATCTGAAAGGAAGTATATGAAAAATGGATGTAATTGAAAAGGCAAGAGAGCTCGGAGCTCTCATTCAGGAGGACGCAAGATATATCAACTACTGTGCTTGCCGTGATGCAAACGATGCAGATGCAAATCTGCAGCAGCTTATAGGCGACTTCAATCTTCTGCGACTTAACCTCAACAACCAGATGTCGGGTGAGAACAGAGATATGGACAAGCTCAAGGAGATTGATGCACAGATTAAAGAAAAATATAACGAAATTATGGCAAATGAAAATATGATTGCCTACAACAATGCCAAGGACAAGCTCGATGAGATGCTCAATATGATTAACAATATCATTACAGCGAGCGCAAACGGCGAGGACCCGAAGACCTGCGACGCTCAGCCTTCAGGCTGCACAGGAAGCTGCTCAAGCTGTTCGGGCTGCCACTGATAATCTGCAAAAAAATTCTTTGAAGCGAGGTTGCCGATGAAATCGGATTATTTAAAGCAAAGTGAGTATGAAAAGCTTTCGCCGATGATGCGACAGTACTGTGAAATGAAGGATAAATATCCCGAGCATATTCTGTTTTTCCGCGTGGGTGATTTTTATGAGATGTTTTTTGATGACGCTGTCAGAGTATCGCGTGCCATCGAGCTTACGCTTACAGGAAAGGAGTGTGGGCTGAAAGACCGCGCTCCGATGTGCGGCGTGCCGCATCACAGCTCTGAGATTTATATTAAAAAGCTGATAAACTTAGGATTCAGAGTGGCAATCTGTGAGCAGTTGACTCCGCCCAGTGCTAAAGGACTTGTTGTCCGTGATATTGTCAGGGTTGTCACTCCGGGAACAATCATCGAAAGCAGTATGCTTGACGATTCTTCAAACAATTATCTCTGCGTAATTGCTAAATTTTCACAAAACGCTTCACTCGTATATGCTGATATTTCAACGGGCGAGCTTAATCTCTGCCCTGTTGAAAGCTCAAATATTGAGCAGGATATTATCAACAGGCTGTCAAGCACAAGGCCTTCGGAGGTGCTGGTTTCTGCCGAAGTATTAAAGCTTAAAAATGTAATGGCGTATGTTAAAAACACGCTTTCAAGCACCCTTACCGTTCTTGACGAGGCTTCGTTTGATGTGCTCTCAAAAGCCCAATGTGTTTATGCCCAGCTTTCATGTACCTCATTTGAGGAAATCGGTGTTGATGAAAACAGCTGCGGCGCCAAGGCCGTATGTGCGCTTCTCGATTATATAGAGCAGACTCAGAAATCAACCGTTTCAAGGTTTACAAGGCTCAATATCTGTGCTGATAACGACACGCTTATTATGGACAGAAACGCAAGGCGGAATCTGGAGCTTACGGAAACAATGCGTTCAAAAGAAAAACGCGGAAGCCTTTTGTGGGTGCTTGACAAAACCAAAACCTCAATGGGCAGACGCTTTTTGAAAAAATGCATTGAACAGCCGCTTATAAAGCCGCATATGATTATTGAGCGTCAGGACGCTGTTTCGTCGCTTATTGACAACAGCTACCTGCTTTTTGAATTGCAGGAGCTGCTTTCAAAGGTTTATGACCTCGAAAGGCTTATGACAAGGGTTGTCTGCAAAACCGCGAATCCAAGAGATCTGAAGGCTCTGAGTGTTACAGCGCAGCAGCTTCCCGAAATTAAAAGGGCGCTTTCAAAGCTTGATGATGTCAGACTTCTTTCTTCCATAAATTCCGATATTGATTCGCTTGACGATATTGCATCGCTGATTTCCAATGCTCTTGTCGATGAACCGCCTGTCAGCTGCAAGGACGGAGGCGTTATCAGAGACGGCTTCAACGCAGAGCTTGATGAGCTTAAAATGCTTATTACAAATACATCGGAAATGATGCATAAGCTTGAAGAGGATGAGCGTGAGCGTACTGGCATCAAGGGACTGAAAATTGGTTTCAACCGTGTTTTTGGCTATTATTTCGAGGTTACACGTTCGTATTATGACCTTATTCCCGACAACTATATCCGCAAGCAGACTCTTGCCAATGCCGAGCGATTTATTACGCAGGAGCTGAAGGATTTTGAAACGACTGTTCTCGGTGCGAAGGACAAATCCATAGCTCTTGAAGAGAGCATTTTCTCTGAGCTGCGTGATTTTGCCGCAACAAAGCTTGAGCTTACGCGCCTTTGCGCAAATGCACTTTCTCTGCTTGATACGCTTTGCTCATTTGCACAGGTTTCTTCTGAGAATAACTATTGCCGTCCCGATATTACCGTCGATGGCAGGATTGAAATTTTTGACGGACGACATCCCGTTGTTGAGCATATGCTTTCCGATGAGATGTTTGTTCCGAATGATGTTTATCTTGATTTGCGCGACAATCGTCTGATTATTCTCACAGGTCCGAATATGTCGGGTAAATCTACATATATGCGTCAGGTTGCGCTCATTGTTTTAATGGCGCAGACAGGCTGCTTTGTTCCCGCAAAATCGGCGTCGATTTCAATAGTGGACAAGCTGTTTACAAGAGTCGGTGCATCCGATGACTTAAGCGCCGGGCAGAGTACATTTATGGTCGAAATGAGCGAGGTTTCGGATATTCTTAAAAATGCCACGAAAAACAGCCTTGTGATTCTTGACGAGGTCGGCAGGGGAACGTCAACCTTCGATGGAATCAGCATAGCAAGAGCCGTTGCCGAAACTATATGTACCTCTAAAAAGCTTGGATGCAAAACGCTTTTTGCAACGCATTATCATGAGCTGACCTCGTTGGAGGATGTTATGGAAGGCGTTAAGAATTACAGCGTAGCTGTAAAAAAACACGGCGACTCCATTCGTTTTCTTCGAAAAATTGTTGAAGGCGGAGCTGACGACAGCTATGGAATTGAGGTTGCAAAGCTTGCAGGCATTCCCAAAAGCGTAACCGATCGAGCTAAGGAGCTGCTCTGTGAGCTTGAAAAGCAATCGGTGCAGGGTAAAATCCGTGATAACGGCGGCAGTCAGATTTCATTTATGACAGTAAATAATGATATCATTGCCGATAAGCTTAAAAAGACCGACCTTATGGAGCTGAGCGACGCTGAATGCCGTGAAGTTCTTGAGGATTTGATGAAACTTCTTTAATATAAAAGGAATTGCTTTATGCCGAAAATTAACATTTTGCCGAAGGAAATAGCCGAGCTCATCGCCGCAGGTGAGGTGATTGAGCGTCCTGCTTCCGTCATAAAGGAGCTTATTGAAAATTCAATAGATGCCGGCGCTTTTCACGTTACTGTTGAGATAAAAAACGGCGGTGTTACATATATGCGTGTGACAGATGACGGCTGCGGAATAGCACCTGAGGATGTCAAAAACGCTTTTTTGCGCCACGCAACAAGCAAAATTGCCGAAAAATGCGATTTGGAAAGCATAATGACGCTCGGTTTCCGAGGCGAAGCGCTTGCTTCAATCTGTGCTGTTGCAAAGGTTGAGGTTCTCACCAAGCGCAAAGAGGATTTGCTTGGCACTCATTATTGCATTGAGGGCGGCGTTGAAACCTTGTTTGAAGAAACAGGGTGCCCTGACGGTACAACAATCATAATCAGGGACATTTTCTACAATATCCCCGCAAGGCAGAAGTTTTTGAAAAAGGATGTTACAGAGGCAAATTACATAAGCGCCGTTGTGCATAAGCAGATTCTTTCGCACCCTGCGGTGTCGCTGCGACTTATAAAGAATAATAAGCAGGATTGCTATTCTTCGGGTGATTCCAAGCTGATTTCGGCAATTTATGCCGTTTACGGACGCACCTTTGCAAATGAGCTTGTGCAAGTCGCTCCTTATGAGTCCGAGGGGATTACCGTCAGCGGATATGCAGCTGTGCCGCTTGCAGCGAAAAGCAGCCGCGGTTTTCAGAACTTTTTTGTAAATAAAAGGTATGTACGTTCGATGACCTGCTCCTGTGCGCTGGAAGAAGCATATAAAAATTTGATTATGACGCAGAAATTTCCTGCGTGTGTGCTTTTTATAGATATCAGCCCGGATGCAGTTGATGTCAACGTGCACCCTTCAAAGGCTGAGGTTCGCTTTTCCGATGAGAAAAAAGCCTTCAATGCCGTGTATTTTGCGGTAAAAAATGCTTTGATGCTTTCGGGACTGCATTACAGCCTTGATATCGAAAAAGCAAAACGCTCAATTGAGCTTGAAAAAAAGGTTGAAAATGTTCAAAGCGCATCGCAGCTTGTGTTTTGCTCGCCTCAGACCGAGCCTGTGCAAACTGCGGAACCGAAGCAACCTGAAATTTTGCCCGCAGAGTTTAGAGCTCCCGAAGAAATATCTGCCAAGGCGAAAACGCTCGACGAGCTTATTCCGCTGCCGCAGTTTGTTCCAAAGCCTTCCGATGATGTGCCCAAATTCTTGCCCGACGACAGCCATTTTAGTAAAAAAACGTCTGTTTCGGCCGCAATCAGCATCGAGGATGACGAGGAAGAAATTTCTGAGCAGATTTCGGCTCAGAAGTTTAAGTATATAAATGCGGATTCATTTGAAAAAAAATCGGAACCTGTTGTTTCTGCCCTGGTGTCTTTGCCTGACGTCTGCGTCATAGGCGAGGCTTTCAGGAATTATATTATCGCCCAGATTGATGATGAGCTTGTAATTATCGACAAGCACGCCGCACACGAGAGGATTATTTTTGAAAAATTGAAAAAAAGCGCACTTTCGGGCGATTCACAGCTTGTGCTCCAAAGCGGCGGCGTAATGCTTTCGGAAGAGGAAATCATTGCGCTTAAGGATAATTCACATCTGCTTGATGCAATCGGTTTTGAGCTTGATTATTCGCAGGCGCCGATGGTTTTTCCAAAGCGGATTCCGATGCTTCTTGACAGAAGGGATATCGACGAAATTATACCGCAAATGGCTCAGAAGCTAATCTTTAACAGTACCAGCGCCGCACCCGATATTATCGATGATATTCTTCATACAATGGCGTGCAAATCCGCCGTTAAGCAGGGCGATATAAATGATATAAAAGAGCTTGAGGAAATTGCACGTGCTGTAATCGGCAGTAATGAGATCCGCCATTGCCCTCACGGAAGACCCGTGATGTTTTCAATGAGCAAATCAAAAATCGAAAGACAATTCAAACGCTGATAAATTTTTAAGGTTGTAATTATGAGCAGATTTAATAAGCTGATTGTTATCTGCGGGCCGACAGCGTCAGGAAAAACTTCTGCGGGCGTCGGGCTTGCAAAAAGCCTTGGCGCGCAGGTCGTTTCCGCTGATTCTATGCAGATTTATAAGGGTATGGACATTGCCACCGCAAAACCGACGCACTTGGAAATGCAGAATGTGCCCCATCATCTGATAGGCTATGTTGACAGGGATAAAGGCTATAGTGTAGCGTCATACCTAAACGATGCCAGAGCTGTAATTGCGCAGCTACATCGTGAAAATGTATTGCCGATTGTTGTCGGCGGAACAGGTCTTTATATTTCCTCGCTTGTTGATAATATTATTTTTGACGAACAGGAAAGTGACAAGTCTTTGCGCTTGTCACTTCAGAAACAGGCTGAAGAGCTCGGAAATGAAGCAATGCTTGAAAGGCTGCGTGTGATTGACCCTGAGGCAGCCTCGACGCTTCACCCGAATAATCTTAACAGGATTTTGCGGGCACTTGAAATCTATGAGCAAACCGGCGTTACAATTACTGAACAAAAACGCCGCAGCAAGCTCGAAGCGTCACCTTATGACTGTCTTATGCTGGGAATCGATTACGCTGACAGAAGCGTTTTGTACGAGCGAATCAACAGACGTGTTGATATTATGATAGGCTCGGGGCTTCTGGATGAAGCTAAAAATGCCTATGAGCAAAATTGCCTTGGCGATACATCTGCACAAGCAATTGGGCTCAAAGAGCTTGTACCGTATTTTGAAGGAAACGCCTCGCTTGATGAGGCAATCGAAAAAATCAAAATGGAAACGCGCAGATATGCCAAGCGTCAGCTGACATGGTTTAGACGGGATAAGCGTATAAACTGGGTTATCTGCGATGAAAATACAGATTGCGAAAAAATATTGGAAAATTTCAGAAAAATTATAGCCAAAAATAATTTTTTGTGATATAATAAATCTGTAGTGTATTTATTTTTTGCACACAGCTGTTTTTTTCGTGTGCATATATTTATTTTATTTGTTTTATGGAGGAAATTATGAACACTAAATCAACATTGAATCTTCAGGATGTATTTTTGAATCAGGCGAGAAAAGAACGTATATGCCTGACAATCTATCTTACAAACGGATTCCAGTTTAAGGGCTATGTCAAGGGGTTTGACAGCTTTACGGTAATTCTTGACAGCGACGGAAGACAGAATCTTGTCTACAAGCACGCTATCTCTACAATATCGCCTGCAAAGCCGATTTCAATTCTTGACGCCGCAGAAAAGAATAATGAATACAAGAACGGTTAAAATTGTAATTTTTGTACTTAGTCTGTTTATAGTAATGACTGTTTTCAGTCAGGCTGTTTTAATGGTCAGGGAAGAATATGTTACCGTAGCGGCGCTTCCGTGCTCGTCGTCCTATACAATGGCGTTTGACGGTGTTTATGTCCGCAATGAGGAGGTAATAGCTTCCACAACAAATTCCGGAGTCATCAGCTATGTTGTTGATGACGGCGGCAAGGTTGGCGTAAACACAGCGATTGCTGAGATTTATGCTTCAAACAGCAACGCCGAAGCTTCAAATGAAATTGAAAAGTTAGAGCACGAGCTTGAGCTGCTTGTGAGGATTCAGAACCAAGGCACGATTGAAGCTGCACAGCCCAACGAAGTTGCCGATATGATTGATGAGCGATATCAGAGCGTTATGCGCTGTATTGAAACAAACGACCTTGAAGCTCTTGAAACCGAAAGGGAGGAGCTTTTTGCAAATCTCTGCACAATGCAGATTATCACCGGTGAAATTTCAAGCTTTGATGACCGCATTGAACAGCTGCAGTCTCAGATATCTGTGCTGAACGCTTCAATGCAGCAGCCGCTGAGCACGATATATTCCGATAAATCAGGCTTTTTTGTCAGCAAGACTGACGGGTTTGAGGAATCGCTGAATATTGATATGATTGATGAGCTTGAGGTAAGCGATATTAACGAAATTATTGCCGCAGGTGAAACAGAAATATACGGCACAATCGGAAAGGTTATCAACGGTCTTGACTGGAAAATGGTTGCGGTTGTTGATAATTCCGAAAAGCTCTTCGAGGTCGGTGACACGGTCAATCTGAACCTTATGCTTTCGCAGACACAGATTGAAGCACAGATTGAGAATATCCGCACAACCTCTGATTTCAGAACGAGCATTCTTGTGCTTACCTGCGATAAAATCAGCGCTGATCTTGTTTCGAGAAGAATCGAAAGTGTTGAAATGACAAAACAGGATGTCTATGAAGGCATCAAAATACCGAGAGAAACAATTCGTTTTTCAGACGGTGAAAAGGGCGTTTATGTCGTTATCGGCGAACAGGTGAAATTTAAAAAAATCAATATTATATTTGAACAGGATGATTATGTAATCTCCGAGATAATGACCGATTCGGAATATGTTGCGATGTATGACGATATCGTTCTGGAGGGAGTTGGCGGATGATGTCCGAAATTTCGGAAAATATCAGGCGAATTTCTTTTGAAATTGAAGAGGCAAAGGCAAAATACCGTAAAAGCGATGAACATATCGATATAATGGCTGTGACGAAAACCGTCGAGCCTGAGCGCGTTAACGAAGCAATTGAGTGCGGTCTTTCGCTGCTTGGTGAAAATCGTGTTCAGGAGTATATCTCGAAAAAGGATTTTTATGATAAAAGTGCAGATGTCCATTTTATCGGAAGTCTGCAGACCAACAAAGTGAAATATATTATCGACAGCGTTTCGATGATTCAGTCAGTCGATTCTCTGAAGCTTGCAAATGAAATTGACAGGCAGGCAAAAAAGCACAATCTTGTAATGAATATCCTGCTCGAGGTCAATATCGGTGAGGAAATTACAAAGGGCGGCTTTGCACCACAGGCTCTTGATGAAAATATTTTTGAGATTTCAAAGCTCGAAAATGTACGAATTTGCGGGCTTATGACCATCCCTCCGCCAAATTGCGAAAAATTTTTATATAAAATGCAAAAACTTTTTATTGACAAAAAGGCAAAAAAGTATGATAATGTTACTATGGATATTTTGTCAATGGGAATGTCGGGCGATTATGTCGAGGCTGTAAAATACGGCTCGAATATAGTCAGACTCGGCACGGCAATTTTCGGTAAAAGAAATTATCCGATATAAGAGTATCAAAAATATATGGCACGGAAAATGTGCCGGGAATGGAGAAAAACTGTTATGGGAATTATTGAAAACTTCAAGGAATGGATCGGATTTTCCGAAGAGGAAGAGGAAGAGACAGCGACGGGTTCTGAGTCCCCCGAGGATAGAAGAAACCGTGTTGTAAATATCAATGCAACTGCACAGCTTCAGGTTATTCTTGTAAAGCCTGAGCAGTTTTCCGATACAAAGCAGATTGCAGACCATCTCAACTCAAAGAAGACAATTGTGCTCAATCTTGAATCAACCACACCCGATGTTACCAGAAGAATTATAGACTTTCTCGGTGGTGTGGCATATGCAAACGGCGGAAATATCAAGCCCGTTGCAAACAACACATTTATAATCACTCCCTACAATGTCGGCTTTGTCGGCGAAGAGCTTGTGGGCGAGCTTGAGAATAACGGCGTATTGCTTTGAGCCGTATAAACGGCATTCCCTTGAAAGAGGACAAGGAGCTTACTTCCCGTGTTGAGGAGCTTGCATACCGCGCTTTGCAGTATCAGCTTCCTCAATTTACCGATTTTCTCGATATGCGTCAGCTTGACGTTTCAAAGGGCGTCCTTAAGCAGTTCGGCTTGATTGAGCTAACTTCTTTTGGCGGCTTTGCAGATGCTGAGAGAGCTGTACTCTGTATAAGCGAATATAATGTACCTTACGATGAATTTCCGATTTGTTGCGTCAAGGCGGAATATAATTCGCCTAAAGCGCTTTCACACAGGGATTTTCTCGGTGCGCTTATGTCGCTTGGAATTAAACGCAGTAAAATCGGTGATATTTCGGTTTGTGAAGGCGGTGCGTATATTGCTGTTTCTCAGATCGTTTCCAAAGCTGTCGTATCACAGCTTGAAAGCGTAGGCTCGTGCTCCGTCAGGTGCGAGATATGTCGGGATTTTCCAAGTTCTATCACGGCTGATATGTCACCGATCAGGGCAAGCGTTTCATCGCTTCGTTTGGATTCGGTTGTGGCAGTATCGCTTAAAGTCAGCCGCCAGAAGGCACAGTCACTTGTAGCAAGAATTGGAGTAAAGCTCAACTGTCGTGATGTTTTTTCACCCGATGCACGGGTTTGTGAAAACGATGTTTTTTCCGTAAAGGGTTATGGAAAGTTCAAACTGTCCGAGGTTGTCGGTCAGTCTAAAAAAGGTAAAACAATAATAATTATTAACAAATACAATTAGGAGGGTTCTCTATAATGAATGCAACCGAAATCAGCAGCAAAAGGTTTGAATCGGCAAGGCTTGGCTATACTTGCGAGGAGGTAGAGGATTATCTTCGTCAGGTGGCGGCAGAGTTTGCTAAGCTTCAGAGTGAAAAGGAAGAGCTTGAGGGAAAAATCGGCATACTTGCTGATAAGGTGAGAGAATACAGGCAGGATGAGGACGCTCTCAAGGACGCTTTGCTTTCCGCACAGAAGGAAAAGCGCAAGATTGTTTCTGAGGCTCAGGAGAGAGCTGACGGCATTATTGACGAAGCAAAGCAGAAGAATGATAAAATGATTGAAGAAGCCAACCGAGAGGTTGAAATTGCAAAGCTTGAAGCTGACAGAATCCGCAAGGAAACTGCCGAAGAAAATGAGCGTATGATTGCCGAAGGCAAAGAAAAGTATGACAAGCTCATTGAAGAGTGCGAGCAGAAGTATGCTGACCTTACCAAAAAGGCCGAGGATGATTACGAAGAGAAAACAATTGAAATTGAGCTTCAGATTGAGGAGCACGAAAACGAGCTGGATAAGATTCAGCACGAGGTTTCCGATTTCAAGAAGGAGCTTCTCGATATGTACAAGAAGCACCTCGAGCTCATCGTAAATATGCCCGAAATCGAAGACGAAGAGGGCGAAGAAGACGATGAGGAATATGACGAGGAAGAGCTTGAAGATGAAGAGTCCGAAGAGAATGAGCTTGATGATGAGCTTTCCGATGATGAAGCAAATGATGATGAAATAGAAATTGAAATTGTTGATGAAGCTTCTCAGGATGAGCAGGAAAATCAGGAAGAAGCCGCTGAGGAGACATCATCTGATACTGCTGAAAATGCTGTTGAAGCTGCTGCGAATGCAATCAGCGAAGAGGTTTCGGCTGTTGAAGGAGCTTTGAAGGAAAATGAGGTTATTGCCAATGCAAGTGCGAATGCACTGCCGTTTTCTTCACCCACACCCAGCAAGTTCTATGGTGACTTGCAGTTTGGTACTAACAATACCGACAAAAACTGAATAGATACAGAAAGCGGCTTTTAATCGGGGCCGTTTTCTGTGGTTATAATAATATTTTTTGAAAGGTAAAAATTTATATGGAACGTGATTACAATAAGACTATCAATCTTCCCAGGACCGACTTCCCTATGAGAGGCAATCTCCCTGTGAGAGAGCCTGAAACTCTCGAAAAATGGGAAAAGAACAGGGTATATTATAAGCTTGTTGAAAAAAATGCTAAAAAGCCCAAGTTCGTTCTTCATGACGGTCCCCCTTACGCAAACGGAGAAATTCACCTCGGAACAGCTCTTAACAAAATTCTGAAGGACTTTATTGTCAAGTATAAGAGTATGAACGGATATTGTGCACCGTATGTTCCCGGTTGGGATACTCACGGTCTGCCGATTGAGCTTAAGGCAATGAAGGCTATCGGCGTTGAAAACGGATCAATTCCGCCTGAGGTTCTGCGCAAGCACTGCCGCGCATTTGCACTTTCCTGCCTTGATGGTCAGAAAAAGCAGTTCAAGCGTCTTGGTGTCTGGGGCGATTATGAAAATCCTTATCTGACTCTTAAGCCTGAATTTGAAGCAAAACAGGTTGAGGTTTTCGGAAAAATGGCTAAAAAGGGCTATATGTACAAGGGCTTGAAGCCTGTGCATTGGTGCCCCGACTGTAAAACTGCCCTGGCTGAGGCTGAAATTGAATATGCAAATGACATCTGCTATTCTATCTATGTAAAATTCAACGTTGCTGACGATAACGGCGTTTTCAGCAATCTCGGAATTGATAAGGAAAAGATTTATTTTGTCATCTGGACAACCACTACATGGACTCTTCCCGGCAACCTTGCAATCTGTGTGGGTCCCGAATATGAATATACCCTTGTTAAGGTTGGCGATGAATACTATTGCATGGCTCGTGATCTTGTAGATACTGCCATGAGCGCCGCTAAGATTGAAAATTATGAGTGCATCGGTTCATTCAAGGGCGCTGAGCTTGAAAATATCAAGACAAAGCATCCGTTTATTGACAGATTCTCTCCTGTTATCGTAGGCGACCACGTTACTCTTGAAAGCGGTACAGGCTGCGTACATACAGCTCCCGGCCACGGTGTTGAGGACTTTGAGGTCTGCAAAAAATATCCTGAAATCCCGATTATTGTTCCTGTTGATGCAAGTGGCAGACTTACTGCCGAGGCAGGTCCTTTCGAAGGTCTTACAACCGATGAAGCAAACAAGGCTATTGCTCAGCACATTTCTGAAAACGGCAGTTTGCTTGCTATCGAAAAAATTGAGCACCAGTATCCTCATTGCTGGAGATGTAAGAATCCTATAATCTTCCGTGCGACCGAACAGTGGTTCTGCAGCGTTAAGGACTTTAAGGATGAAACTATCAAGGCAATTGAAGAAGTAAAATGGTATCCCGCATGGGGCGAAGACCGTATCAAGAATATGGTTTCCGACAGAAGCGACTGGTGTATTTCACGTCAGCGTACATGGGGCGTTCCGATTCCTGTAATTTACTGCAAAGATTGCGGTAAGCCCATCATCACTGATGAAACAATTTCTGTAATTTCCGACCTTTTTGCTAAGGAAAGCGCAGATGCATGGTATACAAAGGATGTAAAGGAATTTATTCCCGCAACTGTAAAGTGCGAATGCGGATGCTCTGAATTTACCAAGGAAACCGACATTTTCGACGTTTGGTTCGACAGCGGTGTTTCGCACGCAGCTGTTCTTGAAAATTATGATGAGCTTTGCAACCCCTGCGACCTTTATCTTGAAGGTAACGATCAATACAGAGGCTGGTTCCAGTCCTCGCTGCTGACATCCGTTGTATGGCAGGGCTGTGCTCCCTATAAGCAGGTCTGCACTCACGGTATGGTTGTTGATGAAAAGGGCAAGTTTATGCATAAATCCGCAGGCAATGGTATTGCCCCCGAAGAAATCATCAAGCAATACGGCGGCGATGTTTTAAGACTCTGGGTTGCTTCGAGCGATTATCACAGTGATATCAAGACCTCACACGCTCTTTTCAAACAGCTCAGCGAAGCTTATAAAAAGTTCAGAAATACTGCAAGATTTATCTTAGGCAACCTTACAATGGGCGAGGATAAGGTATTTAATCCCAATACTGATTCTGTTGATGATTCACAGCTTCTCGAAATCGATAAGTGGGCGTTGATGCGTCTTGATAACCTTATCGACAGGGTTAAGGCTGCTTATGATGAATACGAATTCCATATTGTATTCCACGAGATTCATAATTACTGCGTAAGGGATTTGTCAAACTTCTTTCTTGATATCATCAAGGACAGACTTTACTGCACAAGCGTTGATTCTGTTGAAAGAAGAAGCGCACAGACTGCAATGTACCGTATTCTTAGCGGAGTTGCCCGTCTTATCGCACCGATTCTTACATTTACCGCTGACGAAATCTGGAGCTTTATGCCCCACCTTGAAAGTGATGATACAGAATCTGTATTCTTTAACGATCTTCCCGAAAAGAGCTCGATTTCATTTGATGAAGGCTTTGCTGATAAGTGGGATAATATTGTAAAAATCCGTGAGGATATAAACAAGGCTCTTGAAGTAAAGCGTGCTGCAAAACTCATCGGCGCACCGCTTGAAGCTTGTGTTACAATTAAAAATGCCGATAAGCTTCCTATAAGTCTTAATGAAGATGAGCTTGCCGAAATTCTTATTGTTTCAAAAGTTTCTTTTGATAATAATTCAGAATGTGAATTTGCCAGCGAAGTTTTTGAAAATGTTGCATATAATATCACCAAGGCAACAGGGGATAAGTGTGAACGTTGCTGGAAATACAGCGAAACTGTCGGTGATGCTTGTGAGCATCCGACATTGTGTGCACGTTGCGCAAAGTATGTATAAATAATTTAATACATTTCAGCTTGCCGCAATTTTTTTGCGGTAAAGCTGTTTATTGAGAGGTTTTATCTTGATATATATTTCACTTTTGTTTGCCGTGATAATTGCAGTTGCCGACCAGATTATTAAGGTCTGGGCTCTTGATAACCTGAGTGTGGGTCAGACTCGTGATTTTATCATTCTCGACGGTGAAAAGGTGCTCGGCTTGACACTTCATTTTAACGATGGAGCTGTGTTCGGCTCGTTTTCCGGAATGAGAGTATTGCTGATAATCCTTCCGATTGTGATGATTGCTTTTTGTCTTTGGGTTATGTTTAAGCGAAAAATCACAAAGCCGTTTCCAATTCTGCTCTTTGGCGCAATTATCGGCGGCGGACTCGGAAACCTTATTGACAGGATTTTCCGGGGCGGCGAGGTTGTCGATTATCTTGATGTTCAGATGTTCGATTTTGCTATTTTCAATTTTGCCGATTGCTTTATCACTGTCGGATGCATCTTGATGGCTGTGTATCTGATTTTCTTTGATAAAGAACTTTTCCCCGATGAAACTGCACAAACCATTGCGGGAGCAGATTTGATTGACGTTTCTTCGGTTGCCTATGAGGATATTGATAAAGATGCAGGCCAATGAAGTTTTGCTGACAGCAAGTGACGCTGATTCCGAAAAGAGGCTGGACAGCTTTATTTCAGAAAAGGTTGATGAGCTTTCACGCAATGCCGTCGTCGGTCTTATCGAAAACGGAAATATTACTGTCAACGGTATTCAAAAAACAAAGAATTATCGTGTGAAATCCGGCGATAATGTGATTGTTGTTATTCCGCAGCCTCAGAATGTTGATATCAAGCCTGAGAATATTCCGCTTGATATTGTTTTTGAAGATGAGCACCTGCTTGTGGTGAACAAGCCCAAGGGAATGGTGGTTCACCCTGCACCGTCGCATTACAGCGGAACCTTGGTCAATGCGCTGATGTATCATTGCAAGGATAGTCTTTCGGGCATAAACGGCGAAATGCGCCCGGGAATTGTACACAGGATTGATATGAACACAAGCGGTCTTCTGATTGTAGCTAAGGATGATATTGCACATTCAGGGCTTGCACAGCAGATAAAGGCGCACACCTTTACACGTGAATATGAAGCTTTGGCTGTCGGCGGATTTAAAGATTTGTCGGGTACTGTTGATGCGCCGATAGGCCGTCACAAAACCGACCGCAAAAAAATGTGTGTGACTGATTTGAATTCAAGAAACGCAGTAACTCATTATGAGGTTTTGAAGCAGTATGAAAAATTTGCTCATTTGCGTCTGCGGCTTGAAACAGGTCGAACGCATCAGATAAGGGTACATATGTCATATATCGGCCACCCGATATACGGCGATGATGTTTACGGCAAGGCTGTGAAGGGCTTGCAGGGTCAGTCGCTTCACGCAAAAAAAATCGGATTTATTCACCCTGTCTCACAGGAATATCTTGAATTTTCGAGTGATTTGCCCGATTATTTTAAAAAACTAATAAACGCTTAAAGGGATTTTATGCAAAAAGATTTATCTAAGGTTCTGCTCATTACTGATATGGACGGCACATTTTTGCCTAAAAACAAAGAATTGTCCGAAAAAGATATGAAGCAGATTGAAACCTTCCGCCAAAGGGGAGGAAAGTTTACTGTTGCAACGGGCAGGGCACTTCAGGCGTCAAGCCGCTATTTTGATACCGTAAAGCCTGATTTTGCCGCTTTGCTGTATAATGGCGCTGTTGCCTGGGATTGTAATAAGAATTCAGCTGTTTTTGCTGATTTTCTTCCCCGTTTTGCAAGCAGTTATGCTGTGGAAATACTTGAAAATTTCCCTGAAGCAGGTTGTGAAGTGCTTTGCCTTGACAATGTTTATGTGCCGAAATTAAACGATGTCGAGCGCGAGCATATCGGAATTTGCCGAACAAACCCCGTATTTTGCGGTTTTGACGAAATTCCAACGGACAGAATTAAAGTTCTTTTTGGAATCAAGCATGAAATGCAGCAGAAAATGGCCGATTTTTGTGTAAAAAAAGGCTATAGCGGCGTGGATTTTGTAAAGAGCGAGCGCTGTTATTTTGAAATGCTGCCCCGTGATGTTTCAAAGGGAAGCGGCTTGAAAAAGCTGATTGAATTCTACAAGCTAAGCGGTTTTACAATTTTTGCCGCAGGCGATTATGATAATGATATTGAAATGCTGCGCTTTGCCGATTTTGGCTTTGCCGTTGCAAATGCACAGGATTCTGTAAAGAATGCCGCAGATATAGTATTGAAATCTTCCTGCGAGGATTGCCCTATGACGGAGATTCTCAATTTTATATATAACGAATGGGACGGAGGAAATAATAATGAACGCTAACAGAAAAAATGAACTTCAGAAAATAGCCTGCAAGGTAAGAATGGGCGTAATTGAGGGCGTTTTCAACGCAAAATCGGGACATCCGGGCGGCTCTCTTTCAATATGCGACCTTCTGACGTATCTCTATTTTGAAAAGCTGAATGTTTCTGCGCAGAATCCTAAGGATGAAAACAGGGACAGGCTTGTTCTTTCAAAGGGACATTGTGCGCCTGCACTTTACTCTGTGCTGGCTCAGAAAGGATATTTTGACGAGGCAGAGCTTAAAAGCCTGAGACATATAGGCGCAATGCTTCAGGGTCACCCCGATATGAAGGGCACACCCGGTGTTGATATGTCCAGCGGTTCTCTTGGTCAGGGTCTTTCCGCAGCCTGCGGTATGGCTCTTAATGCAAAGCTTAATAATAAGGATTATAAGGTTTATACAATTCTCGGCGACGGCGAAATCGAAGAGGGTATGGTATGGGAAGCCGCTATGTTTGCAGCGCATAACAAGCTCAACAATATGGTTGCAATCGTTGATAACAATGGTCTGCAGATTGACGGTCCTGTAACGGAAGTTTGCTCGCCCCACCCGATAACCGATAAATTTGCCGCATTCGGCTGGAATGTTATCACAATGGACGCTCACGATTTTGATGATATTGAGCGTGCTTTTGAAAGGGCTGATAACAGCGACAGGCCCGTTGCAATTATTCAGACAAGCGTAAAGGGCAAGGGCGTTTCCTTTATGGAAAACAATGTAAGCTGGCATGGTGCCGCACCCAATACTGAGCAGTATGAAATTGCAATGAATGAACTTAAAAACGCTTTGAATGAGTTGGAGGGCTAAGGATATGAGTGAAATTATCAAAAAAGCAACACGAGAAAGCTACGGCGAGGCATTGGCTGAGCTTTCGTCAAAATATGAAAAGCTCGTTGTTCTTGATGCAGATCTTGCCGCTGCTACAAAAACAGGTATTTTTAAGAAAAAATGCCCTGAAAGATTCTTCGATTGCGGTATTGCCGAGTGCAATATGATGGGCATTGCCGCCGGTCTTGCAACCTGCGGAATGATTCCTTTTGCAAGTACATTTGCAATGTTCGCTTCGGGCAGAGCATATGAAATTGTACGTAATTCAATCGGATACCCCCACCTTAATGTAAAAATCGGCGCAACTCATGCAGGTATTTCCGTCGGTGAAGACGGCGCTACACATCAATGCTGTGAGGACATCGCTCTTATGAGAACTATCCCCGGAATGACAATTATCAACCCTGCCGATGATGTTGAAGCTAAAATGGCTGTTGAAGCCGCTATCAACCACAACGGCCCTGTATATATGCGATTCGGCAGACTTGCTGCCCCCGTATTCAACGACGCTGCAACCTATAAATTCGAGCTTGGCAAGGGCGTTACCTTAAAAGAAGGCTCCGACCTTAGCATTGTCGCAACCGGTCTTATGGTAAGCGAAGCTATGGAAGCTGCCAAATCTCTCGAAGCCGACGGCATCAGCGCAAGAGTTATCAATATCCACACAATCAAGCCTCTTGATAAGGAAATTATCTGCAAGGCTGCAAGAGAAACCGGCAAGATTCTCACTGTTGAGGAGCACAGCATAATCGGCGGTCTCGGTTCTGCAGTTGCAGAAGCTGTTTGCGAGTGCTGCCCAGTGCCTGTAACAAGAATCGGCGTTGAGGATTGCTTTGGTCACTCAGGTCCCGCCGTTGAGCTTTTGAAGCAGTTTGGTCTTTGCGCTGAAAATATTGTAAATAAGGCAAAAGAGCTTGTAAAGTGATTTTATGAAAGCGGTTTTGAAGTTCCTCAAGGGTCTTGGTATTTTTATACTGATTTTGCCGTTTCTTTTAATTGTGTTGTTTGTTCTCTATGAGTTGGTCGGAATTGTTGTAAACAGCATTGCGACTGATATTCAGACAAATGATGTAATCGGTATTGTCGAGGAAGCAGATTGTGAAATAATTGATTCATACAGCTTTACGGGAAATACAGGCAATGGAAATCACGTTGATATGCTGACTCTTGTTATTGTCAGAACTGAAAATGTTTCTGATTTGGAAAAAGCTATTTCTGATGATGAAAGTATAAGGTTTGTGATACTGTCTGATCTTGATGTTAATAACAGCACATTTTCGTATGAACTGAAAGAGATGGATTATCCCGATAATACAGATAATTGTTTTCTTGTATGGAAATGCAAGTATGCGCCGTTTGTTGATAATATCATGGGACATTAAAAAACGCATAACACGTAAATAGGGGAGCATAGCACTATGCTCCCTTTTTATTTTGCTGTATATCTTGACAAATCTGCCGAAATAATGCATAATTATTATATAAGAATACGATTACATTTTTTGGAGGATGTTTATGAAAAAACTACTTTCAATGTTGCTGGCTTCAGTTGTAATGCTTTCGGCTTGTGCTTGCTCGCAGGATGAAAAATCCAAGTCGGATTCTGCAGATTCCGCTGCAACTACAACAACCTCTCAGGTTATTGAAGAAATTGTTGCCGAGCCTACAAATTTTGATATTTATGTTTCAAACACATATCTTGCAACAGGCAACAACCAGATGATTACCGACGTAAACAACGTAACCTTCAGGGCATATATTCCGATTGAAGAATACGGCGAGCTTGAATATTGCTTCTATTTCAGCAATATGGTTGATTCGACATATTCAATGGGTGAAATTGCATATGGCGGAAGACCCGGTGCTGAATTTACAATTCACAGCGCAAGCATTTCCGACGGCGGAACATCCAACGCTGAGCCTCTGACTAATACAACTGCAGTCACTTTTGACGGCGGCAGTACTACAAAAGAGGTCGGCTATATGGAAACCTTCTGGACCGACCCCGTGAGTTTTAATGTGCCTGATGGTCATTTTCTTGTGTGGGAATGGACAATTACAGGCGCTTATGTGCCCTGCAATAATATGAGCAGCCTTACTCACACTTCAAAGAGCGTTGACGGTGGCAGCTTTGGCTGGTGCGATGAAATTCCGATTCCTAATCTTATCGGTGCCAAGCGTGAAGTCAACAAAACAATTGCTTGTATCGGCGATTCAATTACACAGGGCTGTCAGACAACAAGCTGTCAATATGATTTCTGGGTTGCTGATATTGCAAGAGACTTGGGTAGCGATTACAGCGTATGGAACTTAGGTCTCGGTTGGTCACGTTCAAGTGACTGTGCTTTGAATGGTGATTGGCTTAATCGTGCAAAGCAGGCTGACATTGTTACGGTTGCCTTTGGCACAAACGATGTTATCAGCGGTAAATACGGCAATAATCGCCCTGATACCTGCGATGAGATGCTTGGCTATATCGACACGATTGTGACAGAACTTAAAAATGCAGGCTGTGAGGTAATCATTTTTACAGCACCGCCATTTGATTTCCCTGCTGACAGCACGCAGGAATCAACCCGTGTTGAGTTTAACGAGGCTCTTGTGACAATGGCACAGGAAAAGGAATGTGAATTGTTTGATTTTGCAACAGTCCTTGCAGACCCTGCAGATTATGCAAAAACTCTTTACGGCGGTCATCCCAATGGTGAAGGCTGCCGTGTGGTTGCGGATAAGTTCCTTTTGCAGTTTGACGCTATGATTAAAGAATAAAACTTTTAAAGCTCTTCTTTGAATTTTTCAGAGAAGAGCTTTTAAAATGAGTTTTACGGTGATAAAACAAAAATCGGACTACACAAAGTGAAGCCCGAAAACGCCCAGCGTTTGGCTGGTAGATATTTTGTACAAACAGATAACAAAAAATGTCGTGATAAAACAAAAATCGGACTACACAAAGTGAAGCCCGAAAATCGCCCAGCGTTTGGCTGGTGGTGCGGATAACAGGAGTTGAACCTGCACCGGGTTGCCCCGACTGGCACCTGAAGCCAGCGCGTCTGCCTATTCCGCCATATCCGCATATAAAAAATATTAAATTGTAAAATCAAACCAACAAGAATAGTCAGACGCACTTTCCGCGTGACTCTTGCGGTGCCCAAAATTGTTAGCTCGCTGCTTGCATCGCACAATTTTGACCGCTACGCCTTTTCTCCCATCGCTATATCTGCTGCAAGCAGCGCTCGGTCGAAAAGCTACC
>JAFSEU010000012.1 GCA_017435565.1 Oscillospiraceae bacterium
ATGATCACAGGTGCTGCTCAGATGGACGGCGCTATCCTCGTAGTTGCTTCTTCTGACGGTCCTATGGCTCAGACAAAGGAGCATATCCTTCTTGCTCGTCAGGTAGGTGTTCCTGCAATCGTTGTATTCATGAACAAGGCTGACCAGGTTGACGACGAAGAGCTTCTCGAACTTGTTGAAATGGATATCAGAGATACACTTTCCAAGTACGAATTCCCTGGAGATGACATCCCCGTTATCAAGGGTTCTGCTCTTCAGGCTCTCGAATGCACAAGCGATGATATCAACGATCCCGCTTATGCTCCTATCGTTGAGCTCATGAAGAATGTTGACGAATACATTCCTACTCCCGAAAGAAAGTCTGATCTTCCTTTCCTTATGCCTGTTGAAGACGTATTCACAATCACAGGTCGTGGTACAGTTGCTACAGGTAGAGTAGAGCGTGGTACAGTTAAGGTTGGCGATACAGTTGAAATCGTTGGTCTTAAGGACGAAAGCTCAACAACTGTTGTTACAGGTGTTGAAATGTTCCACAAGCTCGTAGACGTTGCTGAAGCTGGCTTCAACATCGGCGCTCTTCTCCGTGGTGTTGACAGAAAGTCCATCGAAAGAGGACAGGTTCTCTGCAAGCCCGGCTCCATCAAGCCCCACACAAAGTTCAAGGGTCAGGTTTACGTTCTTAAGAAGGAAGAAGGCGGACGTCATACTCCTTTCTTCAACAACTACAGACCTCAGTTCTACTTCAGAACAACAGACGTTACAGGTGTTGTTACCCTTTGCGATGGCAAGGAAATGTGCATGCCTGGTGATAACGTAGAGATGGACGTTGAGCTCATCACACCTATCGCTATTGAAGAAGGTCTCCGTTTCGCTATCCGTGAAGGCGGCCGTACAGTAGGTTCCGGTGTTGTTATCAAGATCAACGAATAATCCGGTTATCTGAATAATAACAATAAATGGCTGCGCAGCTTTGGTGCTGCGTAGCCTTTTTTGTAAATATTACTTGACTTTTCCTGTGTATATGGTAAAATATTATTATTAAAGTTAATTTAATCGGAGGGTGTATTTATGGCAAAAGCTGATTTTGATTATATCTGGACTGATAAAAAACGAACTGTTTTCGGGCTGCCGATTTCATTCACACGTTATTATATTACTGATACAAAATTTATTACAAGAGTCGGCTTGCTCAGCGTTGAGGAAGATGAACTCGATCTTTACAGAGTAACTGATAAAAAGCTTCGTTTAGGTTTTTGGGAAAGACTTTTTAAGTGCGGCACCATAACTCTTAACGCTAAAGATACCGATACACCCGTGAAGCTTATCGACAGTGTCAAGCAACCAAGACGTGTTATGGAGCTTATCGACAAGCAGGTAAATGCCCAGCGTGATAAATATCATATCAGGGGCAGAGATATGATGGGCATTCACGGTGACGATGATGATTGTGACTGCTCTGTGGAATAAACGGATTATGCATAAAAGTATAATAAGCGTTTTGTCGTGTTCGCTTGTGCTCAGCGTTGCTCTTTTGTCGTCGTGCTCTGATAAGCTCGATGACAAAAAAGCTGTATTTTCCTATGTTGAAGACAATATTGAAGGGCTAACAAGCTTTTGCGAAAGCGTTGAGAATACGTCACCTTATTTTGAAAGCATAACTCATACAAATAATCATGCCGTTTCAGAGGCTGATGCTGCTGAAATAATTGACGGAATGTATGCAGTCGGCAGGATTAACGATTCGCTGTTTTATGAAGAGGTAAGCTACGATTTTGTAGAAGAACCGCTTGCCGAAGGCTTGATAGATTCAATTACAATGTATGTCGATTATACTTTGTCATACGGTTTCTCCTGCCATTCTGAAGATGGTAAAAGTATCGGCTTTTATTATACCGAATCGGACAAGCCGCTGTTCTGCGGCAGGGAATATGACTTTGATGAGTCAGAGGGCGGATATAAATACGCTCTTGCGAACGGCAGTGAATATTATACAGAACGAATTTGTGAAAACTGGTTTTTTTATCAGATGCAGTAAAACTCTGTTTGAGGTAAGATGATTTTGGATTTTTCTTTGAATAATCTCGATAATAGAGATTGTATGATATCAATAAAAAATGAGCACCGTCCTATTTTTGTTTACGGAATGGGTAACGGTGCTTTGAAAATTATGCACTTTTTTGAAGAATACGGCATAAAAATTGCAGGCTTTTTTGCAAGCGATGAATTTGCAAGGGGACATTCCTTTTGCGGCTTTGATGTAAAAAAGCTGTGTGAAATTGAAAGCGAATATGATGATTTTGTCATAGTGCTTGCCTTTGCCGCGGGATATGATTCTCTCATAACCAAAATCAGAGGGTTGGCATCTAAATATACTCTCTATGCGCCCGACGTTCCGCTGTTTTTTGAAGGGAAGATGCAGCTTTTCAATTTTGAATATGTGAAAGAAAACTTCGACAAGCTTAAACAAGTATACAATATGCTTGCCGATGAAAAAAGCCGACAGATTTTTACCGATGTTATAAACTTTAAAATTACGGGAAATACCGATTATCTTTTTAAAACCGAGTGTGAAACGGGTGAGGAATTTGATATTCTTTCACTTTCGGAAGATGAAATCTTTGTCGATTGCGGAGCGTATAAGGGTGATACGGTAAGTGAATTTTTAGAAAACACAAACGGCAGATATTCTCATATTTACGCCATAGAGCCCGACATCAAGAATTTTAAAAAGCTCAAAGAAAAATTTGATAATACCGATAATACAGAGCTGTTTAATGCTGCTGTATGGTCATGTGATTCTACGGTTTGTTTTGATTCAAAATCAGGAAGACAATCATCAATTTCCGAAAGCGGAAAAGAAATTTCAGCATTGAGCGTTGACAGCATTTTGCAAGGTGGAAAAGTGACATATATAAAATATGACATTGAGGGTGCAGAAAACGAAGGTCTTTTGGGCAGCAGCGAGTCAATAAAGAAACACAAGCCAAAGCTTCTTGTTTCGCTGTATCACCGAAATGAGGATATATTTGAACTGCCGCTGTATATCCGAAGTCTTAATGCCGATTATAAATTTTATCTGAGACGTAAGCCCTATATTCCTGCATGGGATACCGTTCTGATATGTATAAACAAATGAGGAAATGATAAATTATGTCTATTGACTGTTTCGATAACAGAGAGCTTTCGTGGCTTAAATTTAATGAAAGGGTGCTCGGTGAAGCTAAGGACAGCTACGTCCCCTTGCTTGAAAGACTTGGGTTTTCAGCAATTTTTCAGAGCAATCTTGACGAGTTTTTTATGGTCAGAGTAGGTTCGCTTTATGACAAGCTGTTTGTGGGCGAAAACTCTCCCGAGAATAAAACCGGAATGACCGTATCAGAACAGCTTAATGCAATTTTTGCACGCTGTTCACAGCTTGAAATTGCTCGCTGTAAAGCGTTTGATGAAATTATGCGCCTTCTTGAAAATCACAGTGTAAGGCACGAAAATGTTGAAAAGCTCGAAGCTGATGATGAAGAGTATCTGCGCTCATTATATGAGAATGATATGCGTTACTTGGTTTCGCCGCTTATTATCGATAAGCGATATCCGTTTCCTTTTCTTAAAAACAATGAGATTTATGCTGCTTTTCAGCTTGAAGCAAAATCGGGCGTAAAAATTGGGCTTGTGCCTGTGGCAGATGTCAAAAAACGCCTTATTTTCCTTCCCGAAAAAGGGGAGTTCAGGCATCGCTATGTACTCTCCGAGGACGTGATTTTAAAATTTGCAGGCAGTATTTTTGAAAATTATCGCATCTTAGGCTCAGCCCTTTTAAGGGTTACACGAAATGCAGATATAAATGCCGATGATGCGCTTTCTGACAGAAGCGCGGATTACCGCGAGGTTATGGAAAAGCTGTTGAAAAAACGCCGCAAGCTCTGCGCTGTGCGTATGCAGATTAAGGGAAATCTGTCGGTAAATGCGGTTGAATATCTTTGCTCGAAGCTTGAGCTGAAGAAAAAACAAACGTTTTTTATCAATATGCCGCTTGATCTGTCCTATGTGTATTCCCTTTCCGATACTATAAACGACCCGGCACTTTCATACCCTAAGCTCACACCGCAGAATCCTGAAATGCTGGATGCGACAAGACCGATTATGCCTCAGATTGAGCAGCATGACGTTCTGCTTCGCTATCCGTTTGAAAGTATAAAGCCTTTCATCAAGCTTTTGAATGAAGCTGCGGATGATAAAGACGTTGTTTCTGTTAAAATGACGCTGTACCGCCTTGCCAAAAACAGCTCGATTGTTGAGGCACTTGCACGCCTTGCCGAAAACGGAAAGAATGTTCTCGTGCTGATAGAACTGCGTGCAAGGTTTGATGAAGCAAATAATATCGATGTTTCAAGAAAATTGCAGGAAGCAGGATGCACGGTAATATTCGGGCCAAAGGATTTTAAGGTTCATTCAAAGCTGCTGCTGATTACAAAGCAAAGTGAAAACGGCGCAAAATATATTACCCAAATCGGAACGGGCAACTATAACGAAAAAACCGCCGCAATATATACCGATTTGTCATATATTACAGCAAAGCCTGAAATTGCTCACGAGGCGCAAAAGGTTTTTGACGCACTTTCGACGCAGGCTCTTCCCGAAAGAAGCGAGCTTTTGCTGGTGGCCCCCTTTGGAATGCAAAGCCGGATAATTGAGCTTATCGACGAGCAGATTGAAAATGCAAAGCAGGGCAAGGCTGCATATATAGGAGTAAAAATAAATTCGCTGACCGACAAGGTTATCATTGACAGACTGATTCTTGCTTCAAAGCAGGGTGTAAAAATCGATATGTGCATAAGGGGCATATGCTGTCTGATACCCGGCGTTGAGGGTCAGACAGAGAATATCAGGATAATCAGCATAGTCGGCAGGTTTTTGGAGCATAGCCGTATATATATTTTCGGCGACTGCGCGGGAAACCGAAAGGTATTCATAAGCTCTGCCGACTTTATGACAAGGAATACCGTAAGACGTGTTGAAATCGCTGCACCTATATTAGATGCAAACATTGAACAGATGGTTGTCGATATGTTTGAAACAATCTTGAAGGATAACGTTAAGGTTCGTGAGCTTGGTTCCGATAAGATTTACAGAAAACGTGTTGCCGACGGGATTCCTCTGGATTCGCAGATATATTTTTATACAAAAGCATATGACAAGGCCCTTGCTCAGGGTCAAAGCAAAAACAGCGATTCGGCTTGCACAGAGAAAAACGGGATTTTTTCAAGGCTAAAGAGTCGTATAAAAAGAAAAAACGAAGAAAAGAAGGGTAGTTAACAATGGAAGATATAACCAATTTTTCTGAACAGCTTGTCATAAGAGAGCTGCAGCCTGCTGATGTTTTCAAGCGTGTAACGATAATTGTCGGCACAGCGCTTTTGTCGCTTGCACTGTTCTTTTTAGGTGTTGTTTTAACAGGTTGGTTCTTTATATTGTGGATGCTTGGCATTGGTGCAATTTACCTTGGTTACAGGATATATACATCAACCTACGTCGAGTATGAATATATCGTCACAGGAAATGAACTCGATATCGATAAAATCATTGCTCAGAGAAAGAGGGAAAGGCTCATTACTGTAAAGCTTTCTAAATTCAAGTCTATTTCCCGCAGTGAGGAATTTGAACCGAGCGATGATGACGCCACCGTTGTTCTGGCATATGGAGAAGACAGTGAGGACTGGTGTGCCGAAGTTGAACACGATTCAATCGGTGACGTCAGACTCTGCTTTTCGCCTAATAAAAGAACATTGCTTACGATGAATCAATACCTTCCCGCAAAGCTGCGGCTTGATATTGACGAGAGTGAAGAATAATGAATGTCGGAATAGATATTATTGAAGTCGAAAGAATCGAAAAAAGCGCTAAAAGAGAAGCGTTTTTGAAAAAATGCTTCAGCTCCGATGAGATTGAGCTCTTTGAACGCCTTGGATATCCGAGCGATACGATTGCAGGTCGCTTTTGCGTCAAGGAGGCATTTTCAAAGGCTCTCGGTACGGGTGTGCGCAACTTTGAGCTTTCGGATATTACCACGCTCAATGATGAGCTTGGAGCGCCGTATCTGGTTCTGAAGGGGAATGCCCAAAAAGCTCTGGGCGACAGACAGACCTGTGTGAGTATCAGTCACACAAAGAATTATGCCACAGCAGTCGTAATAATATATTGAGGAGCAGATTATGCTTGTAACTCCACAGCAAATGGCTGTTGCCGAAAATAGGTGCGATGAAACTTCAGTTTCGCTCAGACAGCTTATGGACAATGCTGCGCTTTCGCTGGCAGACTTTATAGCGGCACACAGCAATTGCAACAGAATACTGTTTCTTTGCGGAAACGGAAATAACGGCGGTGATGGAATAGTTGCCGCAAATATTTTAAAAGAAAAGGGTATTGATGCGTCGATTGCACTTTTGTGCGGAAATCCCAAGACAAAGCTTGCCCAAAACGCTTTTGTACGGGCACAGCACAACGGAGTTGTCGTCATATCCGATTCTGCACCTTTGAAAGCGATGATTTCGGAATGTGACGTTTTGGTTGACTGCGTTTTTGGAACAGGCTTCAGAGGCTCGCTTCCTGCTGAAATTGCGGATATTTTCGCATACGATACAAATGCGCTCAGAATTTCTGCGGATATTCCTTCGGGAGCAAACGGATTGACAGGTGAAGCAGATAAAGGTACCTTTGCCGCTGATTATACGCTTACTTTCGGCAGAGTCAAGACGGGGCTTGTAATGTATCCTGCAAGAGAAATGTGCGGTGAAATTATAGTCTGTGATATAGGCATTCCCGATGAATGCTACCCCTGCGATGAATGCTTTTTTGAAATCGACGAGGAATACGCAAGGCGAATTTTGCCCAAGCGTGCAAAAAATTCGCACAAGGGCGATTATGGTAAGCTTTTGTGTATTGTCGGCAGTGAAAATATGGTCGGCGCGGCAGCCTTATGCTTAAATTCGGCTTTGCGAAGCGGCGCTGGCATTGTTAAAGCAGCAGTACCAAAAAGCGTCAGAAATGCGCTTTCTTCATCTGTATACGAAGCGCTCTGGCAGCCTCTTGAGGTCGATAAAAACGGATTTATCACCGCTGATAATTTTGATGCGTTGAAAAAATCGGCACAATGTTGTGATGCTGTTGTTATCGGGTGCGGACTCGGCGTTACCGATGACACACGCTATATTGTCAGAAATTTGATTGCCGAGCTCGATTGTCCGATAATACTTGATGCCGATGGAATAAACTGCATTGCAGGGTGCATAGATATATTAACAGGAAAGGACAACATTGTTCTTACGCCGCATCCGGGCGAAGCTGCACGGCTTTTAGATACGTCAATTGCGCAGGTTGCTTCCGACCGCATTGATTGTGCCCGCAAGCTTGCCTTCAGCGGCTGCTCTGCTGTGCTTAAAAGCGCCTCGGTAATTGTTGCGCAAAATAGCAAATTCGGAATTAATACAGGCGGAAATTCCGGAATGAGCAAGGGCGGCAGCGGCGATGTGCTTGCCGGCATAATCGGAGCGCTTGCAGCTCAGGGAATGCAGTTGTATGAAGCGGCGGTTTTAGGTGTGTATATACATTCTGCGGCGGGTAGACTTGCTTCTGCTGAGCTTTCCGAATATTCCTGTTTGCCTTCGGATATTATCACACGTTTGTCGAGTGTTTTTGCGCAGCTTCAAAAATAACAGAACTTAAAATCAAAGGAATTAAAACAATACTCTAAGCATTAAACGCTTCGGAGTATTTTTTATTTTATGTTTTGTTAGGAGATATCAGTCTATGAAAAAAGCAATTGTTTCGATTGTGCTGGTTATTACCGTAGTCATTTTCACAGCCTGCGGCGGCACAAAAAAGAATCTTTCAAAGCCAACCCCTGTTCCCGTTTTTTCCTGCAGCGCGTCCATTGCATATGACGATTTCAGCGCTGTAGCTTCGGTCGAACGTTACGGTGACGGTGTGTGGAGTGCTGAGTTTTCCGAGCCTTCGACTCTTTCCGGAGTTCGGCTTGATTTTTCAGACGGCGAGGTGACAGCATCATATAAGGGTTTGAGCTTTTCCGTCCCTAAGGATGCTGTTCCCGTAAAAGCTCTGATAAGCAGCCTTATTGAAGTATTTGATGAATCCTTGAAATCAGATTCACTTCAGGGTGTTGCAGAAGATGGAAGAATTACTGTTTCAGGTTCGCTTTCGCAGGGGGACTATTCAATCGTGTTTGATGAAAAGTCGGGAAATCTTTTAAGCTTTGAGATGCCCGGTTCGGGTCTTAAGATGGTGTTTTCGGATTTTAGTGCAAACGCCTCACAAATGACGACAACAACATCAGTTACAGACGTCACAATTCAAACAACAGCCGCTGATTCGACTGCACAGGAAAACACCGAAACTACGTCGGTTTTACAAACATCTGTGTCGTGAATAAAAAAAGCGTGACAAATAGTGTAAAGTGTGATAGAATATATTTGTTGCAGATATAATCACAGAGAATTTACCGGGCTTAGTTGTAGGCGGCTGGGAATATAATTCCATTCGGTATGAGTACAATTTCTAACCGAATATCAGCAAGATTATAACTTGCCTCTGCTTGTTAAAGGCAGAGCTTTGAAAAAGAAAAGGGGATTGTAAAAATGATTGATGCTTCTCTGATTCTTGAAGGCGGCGGCATGAGGGGGATTTATACCGCCGGCGTTCTTGACTTCTTTATGGATAATGAGATGCTTTTTTCCAAGGTGTACGGTGTTTCGGCAGGCTCGTGCCATGCTGTAAGCTATCTGTCGGGTCAAAAAGGCAGAGCGTTTCGGATCAGTACAGAATATCTTGGTGACAGCAGATATTGCAGCGTTAAGAGCCTTTTGACAACGGGGGATCTCTTCGGTGTACAAATGTGCTATGACTTGATACCGAATGAGCTTGACCCGTATGATTATGACGCATTCAGCAGATATAAGGGCGATTTTTACGCTGTTGTGACGAATTGCCGCAACGGATGCGCTGAATATCTTCCTGTTAAGGATATGCGCCATGATATAACGGCGATAAGGGCGTCATCATCGCTTCCGCTGATGTCGAAGATGGTGGAGTATCACGGCCAGAAGTACCTTGACGGCGGAATTGCCGATTCTATACCGATTGAGAAATCAATTGCAGACGGAAATCTGAAAAACATTGTTGTTCTGACTCGTGAAAAGGGTTATAGAAAAAAACGCACCTCTGCCACACCTATAATGGCACTTAGGTATATCACCCGTCCGAATCTCGTCAGGGCAACGGATACAAGGCATCTGCGCTACAATCACGCTCTTGATACTATTGAAACGCTTGAGGAGCAGGGAAAAATCGTTGTCATAAGACCTTCGGCAAAGCCGAATATCGGCAGAACCGAGAAAAATCTTGAAAAGCTCAAAGCACTGTATGAAGTTGGTTACAATGATGCCAAGGCAAAGTACGAAGAAATAATGAAATATGTGAATGCATAAAAAATACACCGTCCGATGTTTTATATCGGGCGGTGTATTGTTGTTTTGTGTATTATTATTTAAGCTCAAGAACAAGCTTTTTGGGAACGTATCTGTCAACTGCGTCCTGATTGACATTCAGCGTAAGCTGGTTAGCAACAAGATCTGCAAGATAATCGTCATATTCTTCGCCGACAAGGTCTGCAAGCAGCGAATCATGCTGTTCCTCGAAGAGATCCTCACGTTCACGAAGGTCATATTTCTTCACAAGGTAAATCTTGTTGTTTACATCCGTATCGGTAATAAGCTCAACAGCTTCGCCGTTTTCGTCAAGCTGAAGCTCAAACAGCTTATCTACAACAGCTTCCGAATATGAAGTAGATTCGTCAGAAACGATTGTTTCGTACTCGTACTCATCCTCTTCTTCTGTTTCGTCTGTTTCCTCGGTTGTTTCTTCCTCTTCTTCTTCGCTTGTGGCTTCCTTGTATTCTTCTATGAGGGCGTCAAAATCCTCGCCGTCTTCGGCACGAGTTAAATATTCTTCCGCTGTAAGGGTAACTTCTTCTTTTTCTTCATCTGTAAGAGCAGCAGAATTCTCGCCGAACAGGGGGAATTCGATTACCTTTACTCTTACATTGTGCTCTGTATAGTGGTTCCATACAGTTTCATCGTCAACATATCGTTCGCCTTCGATTTCGGTTGTCTTTCCGTCCTCACCGATTTTTTCATATGTGCCGTAAATCGCAAAGAAAAGATTGCTGTATTTGTAATTGTTCTGATATACAGTAATAAGGCTTTCTTCGCTGATGCCGTTGTCCTCATAGTTTTCGCGGTATCCGAGAGTGTCGCAATAGTAAGCAACCATTTCTTCAACCTCAGCTTCTTCAGCTTCGGTCAGTTCAAGCTGAAGCCTGTCATATTCAGCTTCAACCATACAGAAGGTTCTCAGGTCTTCCATAGCCTTGGACTGAATCCATTCATAAGCGTTGACTGTTTCTTTAGTGTCTTCGATATAGTAAACATCGTCTTTTGTGACCTCTGTCACGGTCTTGTCAGTAGTCTGAAGATAACTCAGAACATTATTGTATGCTGCAAGCTCATAATAAAGATAAACACCGGCGTTGATTTTTTCGCCGTTGAATTCAGCAATCCACTTGGTATTCTCGCCGCAGCCGACAAATGATGTGCACGCAGCCGCTGCGGTAGCTAACGCTAATATTTTTCTTGCATTGGACATATGCAATACCTCCAAAAAAATCATATCTGTTTTATTATACAACAAATTTTCCTATAAGTCCAGTAAAAAAGCAAAAAAATTTCGCGATTTTAAAAAAACTAAAAAATTATACAGAAAAGCTCTGACATCAATTGAAAAAACAGTTGGGTTTATACTTCAAAATTTTCTATAAAGCTTATGATTGCTTCTTTGTCTGCAAATGCGCTTCCGCAGATCATTGTGCTCTGTCCGCCGCCCTTTCCTGATATTGCGGCATTTATTTTTTGTGAATTTGTTTTCAAGTCAATATTCCTGCTTGTAATCACATATGAAAAGCTGTTTTGCTTTTGTGAAAAAATTCCGCATATGCCTTCGCACATTTCAGCTGCTTTGTTTGCCAGCTGTCTCATTTGATTTGCGTCAAAATCATCAGCAAAAATACAGAGATTGCGTTTGCCGGTTTCAAGCTTTGATATTGCAGAATTCAAAGCTTTTTGCTTTGCTTCGGATATCTGCACTTTAAGTGCGGCATTTTCCTCGAAAATACGTTTTACGGCCAAATCGATGTCGCTTTGCTTGGCAGAAAGCAGAACCGATATTTCGCGCACTGTCTGTGATTTTTGAACATAATCTTCATAGGCGTCCTTGCCGCATAATATATAAAGCCTTGTTCCGCCCTTATAGCTTTGAAAATCTACAATTTTAATTAGGCCGACTGCGCCTGTAGATTTTACATGGGGCGCACAGCAGGCACACAGGTCAACCCCGAAAATATCAACTATGCGCACGTTTTCCTTCAAATCGAGCTTGCTGCGGTAATTCATTTTTTCAAGCTCTGAAGGCTCAGGGTAATACGCTTTTACAGCCAAATTATTAAACACCGCTTTGTTTGCACGCATTTCTAAAAATGCAATGTCTATATCGGAAAGCTTTTTGTCAAAATCAATGGTGATTTCATCGTTCCCGAGATGAAATCCTACATTAGTGCAGCCAAAATGCGTATGCGCAAGTCCCGATAATATGTGCTCACCCGTGTGGTTCTGCATTTTTGAAAAACGCTTGTCCCAGTCAATGCCACAATCGTATTCTTTGCCGACTATAAGTTCTCTGTCAGCTATATGGAAAATCTCGCCGTCTTTTTCAAAAACATCGCGGATTTCAGCATCTCCGATTTTACCCGTGTCACAGCTTTGACCGCCGCCGGTCGGGAAGAATGCGGTTTTATCCAATGTTATGCAATAGCCATTCTCGCATTTTTCACATTTTAAAACAGTCGCATAAAACAGCGCAATATAGCTGTCTTCATCAAAAAGTCTTCTTGTCATAATTCACCTTGTTTTTTATATTTCCAGAAGCTCGGATGCCGCTGTATCCTCAAGAGTTTCTACGCTTCTCAGCTTGCGTGAAATTGCTCTGCTGCGCACGCCGATAAGCTTGTCAAGGTCGCCGTCAACCTGGCGCAGATGCTTCTGTGTGCTTTCAAGCACAGCTTCAAATTTTTCAAATTCCGATTTTACAGCCGCTAAAATCTGCCACACCTCGCCTGAGCGTTTTTGAATTGCCAATGTCTTAAAGCCCATCTGCAGCGAATTCAGAAGAGCCGCCATAGTGCTTGGACCTGCTACGTTTACGTTGTAATCACGCTGCAAGATTTCTACCATTCCGCGATTTACAACCTCGGCATAAAGCCCTTCAAACGGCAGAAACATAATTGCAAAACTGGTTGTGTAAGGCGGCTGGATATATTTTGTTGATATATCCTTCGCCTCGCTCTTTATGCGGGCACAGAGTACATTGACGGCAGCGTTGACAGCCTCGGGTGAGCCGCTGTCGTAGGCATCCTGAAGTGCAGCATAGGTATCACCCGGGAATTTTGAGTCTATCGGCAGATAGCAGGTGTTGCCGTCGCCCGGCAGCTTTACGGCAAATTCAACACGGTTTGCGCTTTGCGGAACGGTTGCGACGTTTTCTTCATATTGTTCGGGCGCTAAGATGTCACGCAGAATCGCTCCGAGCTGAACCTCGCCTAAAATCCCGCGCGTCTTGACATTTGAGAGCACCTTTTTCAAATCGCCGACGCCCTGCGCTAAGGTCTGCATTTCGCCAAGACCCTTATAAACCTCTTCAAGCCTTGTGCTGACAAGCGAAAACGACTGATTCATTTTTTCTTCAAGCGTTTTCTGCAATTTTTCGTTGACAGTATTCTGTATTTCACCGAGCTTCTTGTTGTTGTCCTCCTGAATATAGCTGAGGCGTTTTGAAATTGTTTCGCGCATTGCATCAAGCTTTTGCTCATTGTTGGATTCAAGTGTTTTCAGCCTTTGCTCAAGCTGATTAAGCTGTGTCAGCATTGCTTCGTTCATAGCCTGCTGCTTTGATACTGTCTTTGCATCAATATCGCCTAAAATATGCGAAAGATTATCCGCAGCAGACTTCTGATTCTGCGAAAGCATATCGCCTAAGATTTTTATGCTGTTTTGCACCGAAGATAGCGTTGAGGCAGAGCTCTCCGAATTCATACGGCTTATTTCCTTTTTCAGTTCTTCGAGTTGCTTTGAATCGTCCTTGTTTTTCTTTGAGTTTATTAATATCATCAGCAGAATTATGTTTGCGCTGATTGTGAATATCAAGATAGCAATTTCCATAGCAAGAATTCCTTTCTTCAATATAAAAGCATTACCCGATAATTATATCATTTACACAAAAAATATGCTATTGACAAAGTAAACAAAAAGCCCCGTTTTTTGCGAATGTTTGCAAATATCGCTTCATATATTTTATTAACGTCTTAAAATGTGATTTTTAATTCGGATAAAATCAGTATTGGAGTGAGTTTTATTGAAAGGAGAACCAAATGAAAGAGCTGTAAGGCTTGGGGAATATATAATCGAAACACATTCAACGGTAAGAGGTGCTGCGGCGCAATTCGGAATAAGCAAGTCCACCGTACATAAGGATTTGCAGGAGCGTCTGCCGAAAATCAGCCCGTCGCTTTATCCGCAGGTCAGAGTTATTCTTGATAAAAATAAGGAGGAGCGTCACATCAGAGGAGGGCTTGCAACAAAGCAGAAGTATTTTGATATTGCACAGAATAAAAAATAAATTCAGACAGCCGCAGTAACGCTGTTGCTTTTGCAGCGTGAATGAAGCGGCTGTTTTGCATTTTTGCTTGACAAAACGGCAATAAATGTGTATGATTAAATGAAGAGTTTTATATGACTCATTCCGTTTTATGGAAAGGATGATTTGAATGAAAATTGAAACACAATGCCTTCACGAGGGCTATTACCCGAAAAACGGTGAACCCAGAGTAATGCCTATCGTTCAGAGCACAACATATGTTTATGATTCAACCGATGATGTTGCTGCGGTTTTTGATGACCCCACAAAAAGCCTTATTTATTCAAGATTTGAAAATCCCACAACAGATTGTGTTGAAAAGAAAATTGCCGCACTTGAAGGCGGCGTTGCCGCAATGTGCACTTCCAGCGGACAGGCAGCAAGTCTTATTTCGATTCTCAATATATGTCAGGCGGGAGACAGCTTTATTTCTTCAACTTCAATATACGGCGGAACAGTAAATCTTTTTGCTGTTACATTGAAGAGAATGGGAATTGAATGCATTGTTGTTGAACCCGATTCTTCCTATGAAGAAATCTGCGCTGCATTCAAGCCCAATACAAAGGCAGTTTTCGGAGAAACAATCGCAAATCCTGCAATCAATGTTCTTGATATTGAGCTTTGGGCAAAGGCTGCACACGATAACGGCGTTCCGCTGATTATTGATAACACCTTTGCAACACCTATTCTTTGCAGACCTATCGAATGGGGTGCTGATATTGTTATTCACTCAACATCAAAATATATGGATGGACACGCTGTTCAGGTTGGCGGCGTTATTGTTGACAGCGGCAAATTCGATTTTTCAAGCGGAAAATTCCCCTGCATGACAGAGCCTGACGAAAGCTATCACGGCATTGTATACACAAGAGATTATGCTGCCGCACCCTTTATCACCAAGGCAAGAATGCAGCTGATGAGGGATTTTGGCTGTTACCCTGCTGCAAATTCCTCGTTCCTTCTCAATCTCGGTCTTGAAACCTTGGCTGTAAGAATGCAGCGCTATTGCGAAAATGCAATGGTTGTTGCAAAATATATTGAAAGCAGCCCTAAGGTTGAATCAATTGCATATCCTATGCTTGAATCAAGCAAGGATTATGCTTTGGCACAAAAATATCTTCCCCTTGGCGCAAGCGGCGTTATTTCCTTCTCTATCAAGGGAGGACGTGACAACGCTGTAAAGTTTATGGATAGCTTAAAGCTTGCTTCAAATGAGGTTCACGTTGCCGATATCCGCACTTGCGTGCTTCACCCTGCAAGCGCAACTCACCGTCAGCTTACAGATGAACAGCAGGTTGCCGCAGGTATTGATGGCGGTATGATAAGATTCTCGTGCGGACTTGAAAACGTTGAGGATATTCTTGAAGATATCAAGCGTGGATTTGACGCAATCGACTGATAGCATTAAAACCATGTGAAGTATAAGTCGGACATCGTTATAGACAATTACAAAGCCACTTCTGATGCAAATGTCAAAAGTGGCTTTATTTTGTTTTTATAGTGCCTTTAAGGTTTGTATTTCACATTATTGCAAAATACCGCAATTTTCCCATAACGAAATGGTTGTCTGTATAATATCAAGCTGCTGACCGCTTGCTTCAAGCCCGTCGCAGACAGCTTGATATTCTGTTGCAAACATCTGGATATATGCTGCATCGAGATTGTCAATGCGAAGGCTGCCGTTTGCGTCTGTATCGCTGTTTACATTTGCCGCAAACGCTCTCAATGCTTTAATGCTGTCGGAATCAGAACCGTTTTCATAAAGTATCGGTGCTTCAAACTCTGTCTTGAGCAAAAATGATTCTGCAAGTGCATCAGAATATTTTGATTCATAATCCGCTATGATTTCAGCGTCGTTTGAATCGCATATGCCGTTCAGATCAACATCGCCGCGCAAAGCAATCATGGCGTCAAATGTTCCGAAAACCGAATCAAGGTAATTGAAGCTGTCATCAACGATTTTTCCCGTCATTGCTTCCTGTATAATGGAAAGGTCGATTCCGACAGTTTCGGAAATCAGCTTTGCAAGCTCTGAAGGAGCCATTCCTTCAATCCGGTAATTTATGCTGTATTCACCGCTTTGCTTTGCTGAATAATAAATATCGCAGGGTGAGATGCCGGGTGTTGAATCCGTGGCAGAATCAACGTTTTCAAGCGAAATAACGCTGCTTAAATTGAAATGGTATTCTGAATAAACAAACTGAGAAATCGGCTTCTTGACGATGATTTCAAATGTACTTCCTTCAAGCAGTGATTTTGTATTGTCTGCAAAGTACATATCCTGAATATCTCCAAGCTCGACATCTACCGAAATTGTCGGCGGCGCATAGAGTGTTGTTGTCGTTACCGATGTTGTCGATGTGGTTGTCGTTGTTGTGGATATGGCGGTGGGAGTTGTTGTAACAGAGGTTGTTGTGGTCGTTGTCACCTTCGGTGCAGTAGCTGTAGTAGTTGTTGTGATTTTCGTTGTTGTTGTCGTAGTTACAGCAGCCGAGGCGGTAGTCGTGGTCATTGGCGTTGTTGTGGTTGCAGAGGCATCGGCGCCCGGAATATATGCGTCGGAAACATCACTTTTTGTTTTGATGAAAAGCTGTGTCCAGTATGCGACATTACCGCTTTTGTAGTACCCGATGCCTATATGGGTGAAGTTTTCGCCGAGAATATTTGCTCTGTGATTCGGTGAGTCCATCCATCCCTGAACAACCGCTTCGGGTGTTGTGTATCCCATTGCGATATTCTCTCCGAATTCCCAGAATTCGATCGAATAATCTTCAAGGACAGTGTAGCATATTGTTCCGTCAGGTCTTTGGTGGTCAAAAAGCTCGACAATTTCAACCGAGCGCTCAATTGCTGCTTCGCAAAGCAGCGGATAAACCGACAAGGGTTCTAACCCCTGAGCCTGACGCTCAATATTTACAAGTGCGGCAACCTGGTCGATGTAATACTGCTGAGCATCGGTAAAATCAGCCGAAACAGTTTTTCGGTAATTGCAGTTTTGTGACACGAGTAATGTCACTATCATTACTGCAGCAGCAAAAACCGCCGTAAATTTACACAGCTGAGATTTGATTTTCAAAGCAAAAGTCATAAATACCACCCTTGTCATTATGAATTTATACAATTATACCATAAAAAAACTCATATGTAAACAAATGCGAAAAAATTTGCCATAGCTATTTTCTAATCGGCAAATTTGTGATATAATTTATAATGAATAATTATTTGTAATGTAACAGAGGAAGTAAAAATGCTGCTTAGTCTGACAAACGTATCTAAAATATTTAACGGTGAAGTGCTTTTGAAAAATATTTCGCTTAACGTTGAGGAAAATTCGCGAATCGGAATAATCGGTGCGAACGGCTGCGGAAAAACCACGCTTTTCAAAATAATATGCGGACAGATGCTGCCCGATAAAGAAACTGAGTGTGACGGAATTATTGTAAAGGCTGCCAAAACAAGCATCGGCTTTCTGGAACAGAATTGCTCGCTTGATTCTGACAGTGCTGTTTTTGATGAAATGAAAAATGCCTTCTCCGATATCGAGTTAATCAGAGCTCGTATGCGAGAGCTTGAAAAAGCCATGGAACAGGGCGGAAACGAGCTTGAAATCACAAGGGAATATGACAACCTTCTTGCAAGATTTGAAGCGCGCGACGGTTGGAATATTGATGTCAAAATTAAAACCGTGCTCAACGGTATGGGCTTCGGGGAAGAAGTGTGGCAGAGAAAAGTAAACAGCTTTTCCGGCGGTGAAAAAACAAGACTGGCGATAGCTAAGCTGCTTTTGGAAGAGCCCAACCTTTTAATGCTGGATGAGCCTACAAACCATCTTGATTTTCGCACGGTTATGTGGCTTGAAAACTATCTTTCATCATATAAGGGCGCATTGCTGATTATTTCTCACGACAGATATTTTCTTGATAAAACCGTAAACTGCATCTGTGAAATTGAAGACGGCACCCTGCGCTCGTATAAAGGAAATTATTCTCAGTTTACCGAGCTTAAGGCTCAGTATATCGCACAGAGAATGAAGGAATATGAGGAACAGCAAAAGGAAATTGCAAAATTAGAGGATTATGTTGCACGCAATCTGGTGCGGGCTTCAACCACAAAAATGGCGCAAAGCCGCAGAACAGCGCTTGAAAAAATCGAGCGCATCGAAAAACCGAAGGTTTACGCAAAGCCCTTGAAGCTTCGCTTTGAACAGAAATGTGTACCGCCGTTTGATGTGCTTGATGTGCGCAATGTTGAAATTGCAGTTGGCAAACGCTCAGAGAAAAAAGTCCTTGTTCCGTCGGTTTCATTTGAACTGAAAAGGGGCGAACGCTTGGGAATTGTCGGTGAAAACGGAACGGGAAAATCAACCTTTTTGAAGATTTTGCAGAATATGTTGCCCTATGAAGGTAAAATCCGCTGGGCGGATAATGTTAAGCTGTCGTATTTCGAGCAGGAGAGTGCACAGCTTGATTTTGAAAAAACCGCTTTTGAAGAAATCCACTCACGAATGCCTGCAATGAGCGATTTTGAAGTGCGCTCGCTTTTAGGCTCTGTACTGATAACAGGCGAGGAGGTTTTCAAAAAGGTTGGCAATTTAAGCGGCGGCGAAAGAGTTAAGCTCAGTTTTGCGGTTATGCAGTGCGAAAAAGGCAATGTAATGATTTTTGACGAGCCTACAAACCACCTTGATATTGCCGCAAAAGAGTCGCTTGAAAAGGCGATTTCCGCATTTGAAGGAACGGTAATTGTTGTTTCGCACGACAGATATCTGCTTAAAAGCGTCTGTACCTCAATTTTAGCGCTAACAGGCGAAAAGAGTGAATTCTTTTCGTGCGGATTTGAAGAATATGCTGAAATCACGCAAAAGCGCGAGGAAGAGAAACAGCTTCTGCTTGAAGAAAGAAAGCGTGAGGAGGCCGCCATCAAGGCAAAGGAAAAGGGCGCTTCGGTATATCGCTCGAAGCAGCAGCGTGCTCTTGATGCGCAAAGACGCAACCGTATAAACACGCTTGAACGTGAAATGGAAAAACTGCAGCTTCAGCAAGATGAGCTTGAAGCCGAGATTGCCTCTGAAGAGGTCTTTTCCGATTATAAGCTTATGCAGGAAAAATGTGCCGAGCTTGAAAATATAAAGCAGAGCTATAACGATATGTTTGACGAATGGGCAATGCTTTGCGAAGAAAACTGATAAAAACAGGAGATTGTGTTATGCTGAAAATTGATTTGACAGGCAAAACCGTGATAATTACAGGCGCAACAGGCCAGCTTGGCAGGGTGATGGCACAAAAGGCAGCTCAATGCGGCGCAAATGTTATAATTCATTATTCAAAGAATGAGTCGGCGGCGAGGATGCTTGAAGAAGAAATTACGTCCTATAATGTCAGAGCATTTTCTGTTCAGGCTGATGTGACAAAGCAGGAAAGCGTTGATGCTATGCGTGAAAAAATTGAAAAAGAGTTTGTAATGCCTGATATAATCATCTGTGCGGCTGTAATTCAGTATGAATGGGTCGATGTTCTTTCACAGCCGATTGAGGATTATTACAGCCAGTTTGAGTCGTGTGTGATGCATAATGTATATATGGCAAAGGCGTTTGTGCCACATCTTAAGGCGCAGAAATACGGAAGATTCATTTCAATAAATACAGAATGTGCTTATCTTGCTGAGGCAAATTGCAGTGCATATACTGCGGGAAAAAGGGGGATGGATGGACTTCTGCGGTGTCTTGCAAAGGAGATAGCAGCAGACAATATTACTGTGAATGAGATTGCTCCGGGCTGGACTATAAGCTATATTGACCGTGAAAACGGCACACAGAAGCAGGAATCCTATGACCGCATTGTTCCGATGGGCCGCAGAGGAACTGACGAAGAAGTCGCAAATATGGCTATGTTTCTTGCAAGCGACCTTGCCTCGTTCACAACGGGCTGTTATATACCTGTGTGCGGCGGAAGAGTAATGCCCGCAATATAAGAAAATGCGATTTTTCGGAGAGTGACAGAAATGAAAACTATAAATTCGATTGCCGGCAAATATAATGTTGATATTGATAAGGCAAAGGAACTGCTCGAGAAAAAAGGTGTTGACGTTTCCGATGTTGATGCAGAGCTTGATTTGGAAAACGAGATGCTTGTTGAAGAAATTCTAAGTGTGCAGCAGCGTTTTGTTCAGCTTGAAGCGGGTATGAAGCCCGGTAAGATGATTGAAACAAGGGTATATCCGACATACGAAACAAAAAAAGACGGAATGCAGGGTTGCTCAACATTCTTATGGATTTTCGTCTGCGGATTGCTCCTTGTTGTTATAATTTTCTTTGCATCTATGTATTCAAAAGCAAAGTCCGAAGAAATTTCCAAGGCCGACAGCTCGTCTTCACTTTCTTCGTATTCACACAGTGATGGCGACGGTCTTTCGTCTGTTTATGATGAAAGCTCATCTTCCGGCAACGGTATGGAGAGCATTGAAGATGACGAAGCGAAATTCAGCTATTCGTGGTATGATGAAGCGACAGGAAAGCAGTGGCAGTATGACGCTGAGCTTTCTTTGGAGCTGTATGAAGAATATATGCAGAGCGAAGCTGTGGATTTGTCTGAAATTGCTTCCGATAACAGAGCGTATCAATATCTTGACGATATAGTTTCGGAATTTTCGCTTGTGTGTGAAGACGGCGAAAATGCAGACCAGACCCTTGTTGCAATGATTATAAGCTTTGTGCAGAGCCTTGATTATGCCGAAAACTCTGAGAAGGTTTCACCCAAATACGCTTATACTACGCTTTATGAAAAATACGGCGATGATGAAGATCTGGCTGTCCTTATGGCAACATTGCTGAAGCTTGCAGACAAGGATGCGGTAGTGCTGAAGTTTGAAGGCAGAACCGCAGTAGGACTTGCACTTGAGGGTGCCGAGATAGAAGGCACATTCTTTGAATATGACTCGAAGAAGTATTATTATGTCGATACCGTTGCGGGAAGCTACGCTATCGGAGCGATTCCTGAGGATTATGCACAGGCGGTGCCTGAAATTGTTGATTTTGATATTGCAGTGCCCGAACAATGATTTGCAAAAAATTTAATTATAGCATATGAAAGCTTAACAAAATGGTGTTACCATTTATTTCGTATAAGTGTATGCTTATGTATTTTAGAACAAGATATAAGAAAGGGACATATTGATGCTGAAACTAACTGACATCAAAAAAACGTACACAGTAGGAGACAATACTGTGAATGCGCTCAACGGAGTTTCCGTTGAATTCAGAAAGTCCGAGTTTGTTTCGATTCTCGGTCAGTCGGGCTGTGGAAAGACAACGCTGCTCAACATCATCGGCGGCCTTGACAGATACGATTCGGGTGAGCTTGTTATAAATTCAAAATCAACAAGCAGCTTTGAAGATTCGGATTGGGACGCATACCGCAACCACTCAATCGGCTTTGTTTTCCAGAGCTATAACTTGATTCCCCACCAGACGGTTTTGTCAAACGTTGAGCTTGCATTGACGCTTTCGGGCGTTTCCAAGGCAGAGAGAAGAAAAAGAGCCAAGGAAGTTCTTGAAAGAGTGGGCTTGGGCGACCAACTTTACAAAAAGCCGAATCAGATGTCCGGCGGACAGATGCAAAGAGTTGCAATTGCAAGAGCTTTGATAAACGACCCTGATATACTCCTTGCCGACGAGCCGACAGGTGCGCTTGACTCGGAAACAAGCGTACAGATTATGGATATTCTGAAGGAGATTTCAACCGATAAGCTCATTGTTATGGTAACACACAACCCTGAGCTTGCGCAGGAATATTCAAGCCGTGTCATCAAATTACTTGACGGTAAAATCATTTCCGATTCAAACCCGATTACAGACGAGGAAAGAGCAGAGAGTGCTCCTGCCGAAGAGAATCAGGCTTCAAGCAAAAAGTCGAGAAAGAAGGACAGATTAAAGAGTATGTCCTTCTCAACTGCGCTTTCCCTTTCACTTAATAACCTTATGACCAAAAAAGGCAGAACGCTTATGACTGCCTTTGCAGGAAGCATCGGTATCATCGGTATCGCACTGATACTTTCGCTTTCGAACGGCTTCCAGATGTACATAGATAAGGTTCAGGAAGATACACTTTCTTCATATCCGCTTACCATTGAAAAGCAGAGTACCAATATGACGGGTATGATGGAAGCAATGACGGGAACTGCTGAGTCTGTCGAAGAGCATGACCTTGATAAGGTATACAGCAGTACGATGATGGCTGATATGATAAATACTATGATGTCTGAAATCAAGATAAATGATATGGCAGGCATCAAGAGCCATATTGAAGCCAACCGTGATTATATTGATGAATATACAAGTGATGTTCAGTATGTTTACGATATCACGCTTCAAATATATTCAGCCGATACGACTGAAGAAATTCAGGCAGTAAACCCAAATCCTTTTGTTGATGCAATGTACAGCGCTATGGGATATGATATGAACAGCTCAGCAAGCGCATATTCATCAATGATGAGTATGAGCACGTCTACCTGGAATGTATGGACGGAGATGCTTGATAACAGGGAACTTCTTGAAACACAGTATGAAGTAATTGCAGGTGAATGGCCGCAGAATTTCGATGAGGTTGTAATTGTTGTTGATGAACGTAACGAAATCACAGACCTTACATTATACAGCCTCGGTCTTAAGGAAACGGACGTTATTCCTGAGTATTTCCAGACGCTTATGGCGGGCGGAACGATTGAATCCGAAGCGGTAAGCTTTGAATATGACGAGCTTGTCGGAATGGAATTCAAAGTTATTCTCAACACCGATTATTACTGCTATGATGAAGAACAGGGCTGCTGGGTTGACAACCGCGATGATGACGACTATATGAAGCAGGTCATTGAAAATGCTCTCGGAATCAAGGTCAGCGGTATTATCAGACCTAAGCCCGAAGCAAGCGTTACTGCAATGGCAGGCGGCTCAATCGCATATACAAAAGAGCTTACAGAATATATTGCCAACGCTGTAAACGAAAGCGAAATTGCAAAGCAGCAGAAAGCTACCCCTGAAATTGACGTATTCACAGGCGCAGAATTTGTTGCAGTTGATGAAGATGTTACAATTGATGATGTTTATGCATATATCGATGCAATGAGCGAGGAAGAGCTTGCTCAGATGCAGGAAATGTTCAGCTCCTTCTATGGCGACTCATTTGGCAGTGCCGATATAAATGCTGTGATTTCAAGCATGAGCGATGATGAGCTCCTTGCGATGTTTGCACCGCAGATGGCTGCTTCTGTTACTGTTGAAGAAGCTAAAGCATTTGCCGCAACTGACGACGGCAAGGCCGCTCTTGCTCAGGCAATTGCCGCAAGCACCGGCGCCGAACCCGATGTGACTCTTGTTGACGCAATGTCTGATGAAGATCTGCTTAGCACTTATCAGCAGATGGTGATGTCAAGCCTTACTGCAGATGATGTGCGCAGCGCTATCGCTAATATGAGTGAGGATGAGCTTTCTGCGCTTGCTTCTTCATTCAATCCTGCAAGCGACGCTGAAAGCATCAAGGAGCTTCTTTCAACCATTGATGAGGAAACACTTATCACAATGTTTGAAGCTGAGCTCAAGAAAGCAACTACCGATAATACCTACGACGGAAACCTTTCTGTTCTCGGTGTGGTAGACCTGGCTTCTCCTTCATATATCTGGATATATCCGAAGGATTTTGAATCAAAGGATAAGATTGAAACATTTATTCAGGATTATAACGACTCGCAGACTGATGAAGCCAAGAAGATTGAATATACCGACTATATCGGCGTGCTCCTTTCTTCGGTGACTACGATTATAAACACAATTTCTTATGTACTTATTTCGTTCGTAGCAATTTCGCTTGTCGTTTCCTCAATTATGATTGGCATTATCACATACATTTCCGTTCTCGAAAGAACCAAAGAAATCGGTATTCTCCGTTCAATCGGTGCTTCAAAGAAGGATATTTCAAGAGTGTTCAATGCCGAAACTCTCATTGTCGGATTTGTTTCGGGCGCACTCGGTGTAATTGTTACTGCACTGCTGAATATTCCCATAAACATTATCATTGAAAAGCTTACCGATATTCCCGACGTGGCAAATCTTCCGATTGTTGCCGCAATTGCGCTTGTAATTATCAGTATGGTTCTTACTCTTATTGCAGGACTTATTCCGTCAAGAGTTGCCGCAAAGAAAGACCCTGTTGAAGCGCTGAGAACCGAATAATTAAATATAAAAAGCATAAGGGCGAAAGTTCAACATAGAACTTTCGCCCTTTTATGCCGCCCGAAATCAAATTTCAGACTAAATGTATGCTATTCAGTATAACGGAGGTAAAATCTTAAATAATGTCAATTTCCTGCGGCTTCAAGATAGAATTCCTGAGTTTCTAAGAATTCACGCCAGTTTTTATTTGTATTTTTTGTTTCAATCATTTCAATCTGCGTCTGCGGCTGGTTTTGCTTAGCAGACTCGTTTGTGTTTGTATTTTCGTTATTGAATGTAGTTTTGTATGTCATCATACAGAACAGCTCCTTTCAAAATTGCGGATATCTTGAATCCTAAATAAATAGTCGTTCAACTCATAACTTAAATACCTTATTCATATATATCATCGCCTTTCAAAAATCAAAAAAGGAAATAAAAAAGACATCTTTTGCAACAAATAGCTAAAGATGCCTAAAATACTTGAAATAGGAATAAAAATATAATTCCAAGTGCAGCTGGCTGGCATATTCTTACAATTTAGCCCCTTTAGCTTTGCGCCGCCGATTTTCATCGGGTTTGCCAAATATTCTTTTCTATATAATATCATATAATGTTATATTTGTCAATAGGTAACAGAAAAATTTTTAAATTGTAATAATTTTGTATTATTTATGATATTTTGAACCGGAATTTATCTGGAAACAACGATAAATCTGTTCGAGAAGCATAACCCTGAATAACTGGTGCGGAAAGGTCATTTTTGATACGGAAAGCCGCATATCGCAAGCATTTTTCAAGCTTTCATCAAGCCCGAATGAGCTACCAATCAGAAAATTTACTGTACTTTTTCCTTCAAGGGTTACATTTTGTAATTTTTGCGCCAGTTCCGTGCTGGAGAGCATTTTGCCCTCAATGCATAGTGCGATATTGTATCCCTTGTGAGCTGAAAGGAATTTTTCAAAGCAGACAGCTTCAGCGCGAAGTGCAGTTGAAATCTGCTTATCCGAGGGCTTTTCGCCAAGCCTCGATTCTTCAAGCTCAATTATGCCGATATTAGCAAAAGCGCCAAGCCGCTTGATATATTCAGCGCTTGCGCTTTTTAAGTAGTCCTCTTTTAATTTTCCGACGCAGATAATATTTATGTTCATATGTTTTAATCCGAATTTATGATAAATGATTTACCGCAGGTCTGAGGCGGTGCAACGTCGAGTATGTAATCTCTGTTGCGTATAAATCCGCAAAGTGCCTTGACTGCGGCATTCTGAGCAAGCTCAGGTGTGTTGTTGTCGCGGCTCAGGTGCCCGAGAATAATCTGGGTGGTTCCTGTCTCAACAAGCCTTTTTGCCATAGCAGCGCTTGCCGAGTTTGAAAGATGACCGTTTTGCGAGGCGATTCTTGATTTTACATACGGCGGATACGGCCCGTTTTTCAACATATTCTCATCGTAGTTTGCCTCTAAAAGTACTGTCGAGCAGCCACTGACAGCGTCATCAACCGTTTTGGTGATGTACCCTAAATCCGTGCAGACTGCGCATTTACCGCCGTTTTCGGTTTCAATCCTGTATCCGCAGCTCTGAACCGAATCGTGCGGTGTATCAAAAGCCGTGATTTTCATAAAGCCGGTATCAATACCTTGAAAAACATCACAAATGCGTGTCCCCGGAGCGATTGACTGGGTATCAATCAATCTACGCAGGGTAAGGTTCTGCCCATAGACTGTGATATTATTATGCTTTGTCAGCATATAAAGACCGGATACATGGTCGGAATGGTCGTGGGTGATGAATACGCCGTCTATCGACGAAATATCAATTTCAAAAATTTTTAGTGCCGAAAGCAGCCTTTTGTAGCTGACACCCGCATCGACAAGGATTCCGTGTTCTTTTGTGCCGATATATATGGCATTGCCCTTGCTTGAGCTGAAAAGGGGATATATCCTTGCCAAATATTTCACTTCTTTCGCAGATATTTATATAGCCTTTCGCGATAAGCCGCTGGGTATTGTCTTTTTAACAATATCGGCTCCGAGTGCACGAAGCTTTACTTCCATGCTGTCATAACCGCGCTCAACGTGGTAGATATCTTCAATTTCGGTTGTTCCGCTTGCAGCGAGTCCTGCAATAATGAGTGCGGCGCCTGCTCTTAAGTCACACGCTCTTACGGGTGCGCCCATAAGCTTGCCTGTGCCTTCGATTACGGCCACCTTGCCGTCAACGGAAATATCGGCGCCCATTCTGCGCAGTTCATCAACATAGCGGAAGCGGTCCTCCCAGATGCCTTCTGTTACCATACTTGTTCCCTCAGCAAAGGTAAGAAGAGTCGCAATCTGCGGCTGCATATCAGTAGGAAAACCGGGGTGTGGCTGAGTTTTTACATTTGTCTTGACAAGCGGACCGTCAACCCATACTCTGACGCTTTCGTCATATTCCATTACATTTACGCCGATTTTTTCAAGCTTTGCGGTAATTGCTTCAAGGTGCTTGGGAATAACGTTTGTAACTGTCACATCGCCCTTTGTGGCGGCTGCGGCAATCATAAATGTACCTGCTTCAATCTGGTCGGGAATAATCGAATATGTTGTTCCGCGCAGATAATTTACGCCTCTGATTTTTATTACGTCAGTTCCTGCGCCCATAATATCGGCACCCATTGAGTTCAAAAAGTTTGCAACGTCTACAACGTGAGGTTCTCTTGCGGCGTTTTCGATTATGGTCAGACCTTTTGCCTTTACGGCTGCAAGAATTGCGTTTATTGTTGTGCCTACCGACACAACATCAAGGTAAATCTGACTTCCCGAAAGATTTTCAGCGGCAACATCTACCATACCGTGGTCAAGCGTACATTCAGCTCCAAGAGAGGAGAAAGCCTTGAGGTGCTGGTCAATCGGTCGAGAACCTAAGGGGCATCCGCCCGGCATTGAAACCCTTGCGTGGCCGAATTTTCCGAGAAGGCTTCCCAGAAAATAGTATGAAGCACGCATTTTTCTTGCCATTTCATAGGGTACGACGTAGTTATTTATAGTTGTTGCATCGATGCGGTAGGTTGTTCTGTTGATGGTTTCGACCTGAGCGCCCATTTCATAGAGCATTCTGAGTGCGATTGAAACGTCGCTTATAGCAGGGACGTTTTCAAGCACGCAGGCTTCGTCCGACAGAATCACCGCAGGAATTATTGCTGCTGCAGCGTTTTTGGCTCCGCTGATTTCAACTGTTCCTCTCAGCGGTATTCCGCCCTTTATTACAAATTTATCCAAGTCACTCTCTCCTTGACTGTTGTTTTTCTTAATATATTATTGTCACCAATGTGTCTTATTATCCGAGCTGTTCTCCGTCGTATTCAACAATTTCGGCAGATGTGATAATAACTGCCTTTTCGGGACGGTAATCATTTGTGAGCTCGACTGAGCAGATTTTGTTGATAATTTCCATATCCTGCTCAAAAATCTGACCGAAAACCATATTTGAACCATTATCAAGTCCGGGTTGTCCGCCTACGTCCATATACACTGACTTTACATTCTGAGGAAAGTATTTCTGTGTATCCTGCATGGCATAGCTGACAAAATCGTCGGCTGTGACAGTGCTTCCTGTTACTATGTAAAATCTGCTGTCGCAGTAGTTATTCTGTGAAGTGAAGCCGATTGCACCCGTGAAATTATAAAGTTGATTCGATGGCAGACACGGTGTTTCAACAGCGGCTGTGCCGCCCGTTCCGAGTCCGCTTGCATCGCCGCTCATAACATATTCTTCGGGTGAAACGTGGAAGAAGACGCAACCGTCATAATAATCCGTTTCAACCAGCCTTTTAAAATTTTCGACAGCCTGAGGCACGGCGTCCTCGAAAAGCTTGATTCTGACTTCTCCGAGAGATTCGTTCATATGTTCAAGCTTGAAAACAGCAATTTCCTCGCCGCTTGCAGGCTCTTGGAAATTCAGAAGCTCAACATCATCGAGTTTTACATATTTTTTGCTGCAGGCACATAGTGAAAGGACAAGCGAAGAAGCACAGCCAATGCACAATATGCTTTTGAAAATCATCGGGTTTAGCATCATAATTCTCCTGGGTTTCGGTTGAGTTATGCCTAACTGTTTTATTATACTACATTTTCGCTGCTTTGTAAATACTATTTATGTCAGAAAAGCTCAAGATTTCTGAATGCAAAATTCAGCACAAATACCAAAGCAAGAAATGCCATTGTCAGAATTATAGCAATATAATCCTTTGCACCGGATTTGAGCTGCTTCATTCTGGTTCTTCCGACATCGCCCCTGTAACAACGGCATTCCATTGCAAGGGCAAGCTCACCGGCGCGTTTGACGGCAGAAACGAAAAGCGGAATCAGAATTGTTACCATTGCTTTTGCGCGCTGTGCAAGGCTTCCTGTTTCGATATTTGCGCCCCTTGCTTTCTGTGCATTCATAATTTTATCGGTTTCCTCGATAATAGTGGGTATGAAGCGCAGAGCAATTGTCATCATCATTGCAAGGTCGTGCACAGGGAAATTAATCTTTTTAAGCGGCGCTAAAAGGCTTTCGATTGCGTCCGTCAGCATAATCGGCGAGGTGGTATAGGTAAGCAGCGAAGTGCCCGCAATAAGGAAAATGACTCTGATTATTGTCATAATCGAGGTTTCGATAGCGTCATATGCGATTTCGATAAAGCCGATTTTGATTACGGGATCGCCATCATAAAGAAAAAGGTTTAGAATTGTGGTGAAGATGATGAGGGGAATGATTGGCTTTAATGATTTGCCGATAAGCGAAAAAGGAATGCGTGAAAGAATAAGCGCTGTAACAGCAAATATTACCCCCGGAATCAACGAAGGGATTTTAGCTGCGGCAAACAGCATTATTATATAAGTGAGGGTAATAATAATTTTATACCTCGGGTCAAGCCTGTGAACAATGCTTTGTCCCGGAAAATACTGGCCGATTGTAATATCCTTCAGCAAGACTTTTCACCTGCCTTACCGAGATATTCAAGAACAAGTTTTTTGGCATAATTTACCGTATATATTTCTTCCCCGATATTTACGCCTCGTTTTTTAAGCTCGTTGAAAACACGGGTTATCTGTGGAACATCAAGTCCCATCTGTTGAATTTCTTCTGATTTTTCAAAAACCGAAACGGTTTTGTCATAGCAGAAAACTTCGCTGTTGTTCATAACAAGAAGGGTGTCGGCATATTTGGCGATATCCTCCATACTGTGCGAAACAAGCAGAACGGTGCATTGTGTTTTTTTGTGATAATCCTTTATGAGTGAAAAAACAGTGTCCCTGCCTCTTGGGTCAAGACCTGCAGTGGGCTCGTCAAGAATAAGCACTTCGGGCTGCATTGCCATAACACCTGCAATTGCAACTCTGCGCTTTTCGCCGCCGGAAAGCTCAAACGGAGATCTGTCGAGATAGGAAAGCGGCAGACCGACGCTTTCAAGCGCGTTTGTGACACGCTGCTTTATCTGCTCTTCATCAAGCCCCATATTCTTCGGACCGAATGCGACATCTCTGAACACCGAATCCTCAAAAATCTGATATTCGGGATACTGGAAAACAAGCCCTACCTTGAATCTTACGTCTCTGATATTTTTTTTGTTTTCCCAGATATCAACATCATCAATATATATTTTACCCGATGTCGGCTTTAAAAGTCCGTTGAAATGCTGGATAAGTGTGGATTTTCCTGAACCGGTATGTCCGATGATTCCGACGAGAGAGCCCGGTTTTATTTCAATATTTATATTATTTATCGCCGTTTTTTCAAACGGTGTGCCTATACCGTAGGTATAATTCAGGTTCTCTGTTCTGATAGTTGCCATAAAATTTCAAAATTTCCTTCTTTTGTCTCAAAAATTTATTTTAACAGCTTTTCAAGTGCGTCGATGCACTCTGCTTCTGTGATGATATCGCCCTTTATATCATATCCGGCTTTTTTCAGCTCATAGCAGAGCTCTGTTACCTGCGGAACGTCAAGCCCTGCATTACGCATTGCCTCAACGTGCGAAAAAATCTTTTTAGGGCTATTGTCCGCTAAAATCCTTCCGTTATCGATTACGACAACACGATCGGCGTTTGCCGCCTCGTCCATAAAGTGTGTAATCATAATAATTGTGATTCCGAATTCGCGGTTGAGCTTGCGCACGGTTTTCAATACCTGTTTTCTTCCGACAGGGTCAAGCATCGCTGTCGGTTCGTCAAGCACGATGCATTCGGGACGCATTGCAATTATTCCTGCAATAGCAACACGCTGTTTCTGACCGCCTGAGAGCTGATGCGGCGAATGCAGCCTGAAATCATACATTTTTACTGATTTCAGCGCCTCGTCGACACGACTGCGCATTTCGTTTGGCTCAACGCCGAGGTTTTCAAGTGCAAATGCGACATCGTCTTCAACGATTGTAGCTACAAGCTGGTTATCGGGGTTCTGAAACACCATTCCGACTTTCTGGCGCAGCTCGTAAAGCTTTTCCTCGTCCTTTGTATTGATGCCATCGATTATGACATCGCCCTTGGTCGGCAGAAGAATGCCGTTAAAATGCTTTGACAGGGTTGATTTTCCCGAACCGTTGTGTCCTAAAATCGCCACAAATTCACCTCGTTTTATTTCGAGTGAAATATTGTGAAGAATTTCAGTCGGCTTTTCGTCCGGATCGATTGCTTCATATTCAAATGAAAGATTTTGTACGCTGATAAATTTTTCCATAAAATATAAATTCCTAAAAACTCAAATTCAGTCAATATCGCTGCTTGTCCACACAGCAGTTGCTCCGCAGGGGAGCACGCCGCCCGTTTCGACAGGCAGACCGATTTCATCTGCGCTGACTCTGCCACCGTATGTAGAAAGCATTACCTTTTGCAGTATAAACGCCATGACAGACGGCGAAAGACCTGTTGTATAGCTGTTTACAAGGAAGAAAAGCGGATTGTCACTCAAAACGTTTTTACACAGGCTGATAAGGTCGTAAATTGAATTTTCCAGCTTCCAGACCTCGCCGTTTGGCCCTCTTCCGTATGACGGCGGGTCCATAATTATAGCGTCGTACCTTCTGCCTCGCTTTATTTCTCTCGTAACAAATTTTTCGCAGTCATCAACAATCCAGCGAATCGGCTTGTCATCGAGCTTTGAAAGCGCAGCATTTTCACGGGCCCATTGCACCATGCCCTTTGCGGCATCGCAGTGGCAGACGCTTGCGCCCGCTTTTGCACAGGCAAGAGTTGCACCGCCTGTATAAGCAAACATATTGAGTACGCTTATCGGTCGGTCTGCATTTGTTATCAGTTTCTGCATATAATCCCAGTTTACTGCTTGTTCGGGGAAAAGACCGGTATGCTTAAAGCCTGTGGGCTTAATCAGAAAGCGCAGACCGTTATATGATATCTGCCAGCTTTCGGGAAGACTGCTGCGAACAGACCAGCTTCCGCCGCCGGATTTTGAACGCCTGTAATGCCCGTCGGCGTTATCCCACACATCTGACATTTTTTCGCTTTTCCAGATTATCTGGGGGTCAGGTCTTACAAGGGTAATGTCACCCCAGCGTTCGAGCTTTTCGCCGCTGTATGTATCAAGTAATTTATAATCAAGCCATTTATCTGCAACTCTCAAGGTAATTCTCCGTTATATTTTATTTTGGTTTTACACGCTGCTTTATTTTATCCGAAATCATCATTGCGTATTTATTTATCAGATCAAAATCACGTCCCTCGACGAGTACACGGATTGCAGCCTCATCCGGACTTTCGCGCACTATTATGCGCGATGTATCGCCAAGCTCCTGCGAACATTTTGAAATATAATTCGTAAGCTCGACATCATTTTTCCAGACCTCTTTGCAGCGTGGGTTGATTTTGATTTTCATCAGAACCTGCGAGCAGCGTTCCATTTCGAGTGCAAGCTCGGAAAGCTTTTTTGAGCTTTTTATAAGCAGCTCAATTAGTTTGACGCCGCATAGTTGTGCGTCGCTTACAGGTACGTCGGATTCAAAAAAAATGTGTCCGCAATGGTCTGCGCCGAGCGAATATTTATTTTTCAGCATTTTTTCGGCAACGCAATGCTCATCAGCCTTTGTGGATATAGCTTCAATTCTGTGCTTTCGGCAAAAATTTGAAACGCCTAAGTTTGTCATCATTGTGCAGATGATTGCGTTGTTTTTCAGCATTCCGTTTTCAAAAAGGTATTTTGCAAACACAGTAAGAAGTCTGTCGGTGTCTACAAGAGCACCGTTTTCATCGACTGCGGCGATTCTGCCTGCGTCGCCGTCAAAAGCAATTCCGAGAGCATAATGATTATCGATAACAAACCTTTTCAAGGCTTCCGTATCGTTTATTCCGCAGCCTTTGTTTATATTATTTCCGTCAGGGCAGTCGTTTATTATGGTGCAGGAGGCGCCCAGACCTTCAAAAATATTCTTTGCGGTAAGCGAAGCGCTGCCGTTGGCACAGTCAACTGCGACCTTAACGCCTTTAAGGTTGGTGTCGATTTGGGAAATAACGTGCCTGTTATAATCCCACAAGGCTTTTGAATCCGTAAAACATTTTCCCAGCCTGCAGACCGGAATGTCTTCACAGAGCTTTGCTGCGTTTTTTGAAATTTCGCTTATTTCATCAAGCTCTTTTTGAGAAAAATAAAAGCCGGATGACGAAAAAAGGCGAATGCCGTTGAATTCCGCGCCGGCGCCGGAAGCGCACAGCATAACTCCGGCATCTGCCTTATGCTTTGGAATGAGATACGAAACTGCGGGTGACGGCACAACACCGAGATTTATGCAATCGCCGCCTGCCGAGCATATGCCGGCGCAAAGTGATGCGGACAGTGCCTGTGATGAGAGCCTTGTATCCGTGCCGACAAGAATAACGGGCTTTCTGTCCGTTTTCTTTGCGATGAAAAGACATAAAGCCCTTGCGTAATTCAATGTTGATTCGCATCCGAGCTGCGTCGGATAAAGACCGTACAGTCCGTTTGTTGTAAAATTGCTCATTTATTGTTTGTCTCCAAATAATGGGTTGGAAATATATTGTCTGTTATGCGTCAAAGGTTAACTGACCTGCGAGCGAGTCGGGCACCTTCAGACCTAAGTGCGCATATGCCTGTGTCGTAACGCATCTTCCCTTGGGTGTGCGTTTCAAAAAGCCCAGCTGCATAAGGTACGGCTCGCAGACATCTTCAATTGTGACTGCTTCCTCACCGATTGCCGCAGCCAAGGTATCAAGACCGACAGGACCGCCGTTGTAGGCGTTTATCATCATTTTCAAAAGCTTTCTGTCAAGAGAATCAAGCCCAAGCTTATCTATCTCAAGCTTTGTCAGCGCCAGATCGGCAATTTCCGAGGTTATGATGCCGTCGCCGATAATCTCGGCAAAATCACGCACGCGCTTTAAAAGCCTGTTAGCGATTCTGGGCGTGCCCCGTGCACGCCGTGCAAGCTCAAAAGCACCGTCGTTATCGCAGCCGATTCCGAGAGTGATGGCATTGCGTGAAATAATTTGTGCGAGTTGCTCGTGCGAATAAGGCTCCATATGGAGCAGAACGCCGAACCTGTCACGCAGAGGCGGCGAAAGCTGACCCGCCCTTGTGGTTGCGCCGACAAGGGTAAAGGGCTGGATGTCAAGCCTTACAGAACGCGCTCCCAACCCTTTTTCAAGTATTATATCAATAGCCAGATCCTCCATCGCAGGGTAGAGAATTTCTTCAACCTGCTTTGAAAGGCGGTGTATTTCATCAATAAAGAGAACGTCGTTTTTTTCAAGCGTTGTGAGAATTGCGGCAAGGTCGCCGGGCTTTTCGATTGCAGGTCCTGAGGTTGTGTGAATATTGACGCCAAGCTCTGATGCAATTATATTGGCAAGCGTTGTTTTGCCAAGTCCGGGCGGCCCGTAAAGCAAGGTGTGGTCGAGATGTTCGCCGCGGCGTTTTGCCGCCTGAATATATATCTTCAGATTTTCCTTGACCTTGTCTTGTCCGATATAATCGGCAAAGGTTTTCGGGCGCAGTGAAAAATCAGTTTCGTTGTCGTTTTCGATACATTCCGGTGCTACGATTCGTGCTTCAAAATCCATCTGTCCGGATTCAATCAAATGGCACAGCTCCTTTCAGTCGGATATAAAAATCAGAAGTCCATTTTATCTGCACGGGATTTTGTGGCTCGTGAATAGAATGCAGAATGGCTGTCAGCTATCTTTTTAACTGCTTCGTTTTCGTAGCTTATGAAAAGCAGATCGCTGCAATCAAACTGTTTTGAAACCAATTTGACCATTTCGGAAAAGAGGTTGTAGTGGCTTCCGTCAAAATCAACCACAACGATAACCTTTTCATTTTCGCCCTTGCGCTTCATTCCGATAAAGAATGCCTTGCGGACATTATCCTTCTTCTGGAAGAAGGGAATGAGAACCTTTTTTAAGGTTTCGGGTGTTCTTGTGGGTCTGCCGTATTCAACATCCTTTGAGGTGTCGAAGGGAATTTCCCACGGCTTTAATGCCTGCTTGGATTCGAGAATCAGCTTTGCAATTGTTTTTGAACTGAATTTCTTGTCCGAGGTTCCGGGATTCATAACAGCGCTTGCACCGTTGATCATCTGGAACAGTTCAAGGCAGTTTACCTTTTCAAAAGTCACCTTGGTTTTAGCGTATTCGTGAAGCAGCTTTTCCTTTGTGAAAAAAGGCACAACAGGAAGACCCTTTTCAGAGGGCTGAGCAAATATTTCAAGAATTCCGTCGTGCAAAAGACCTTTTTCTTTTCCGGCAGGTGTGCATATTACATACACGGTTTCTGACATAACTGCGTTGAGAAATTTGTCCTCAGGGCAGCGGCCTGTGCTTGCTGCGGTAAGAATTTCAATAAGACTGGTGTAACCTTCGTTTACCATAAAAACACCCCATTCGTCGTTTGCTTAAAAAACGACACCGTGCTTTGCGGCAGACGGTTTGCCGAATTTATATAAAAACGTAAAATCAAGCGCAAAAAAACACTGCAATGCGGCTTATTTTACCGAAAGTGCCTTGAGAACCTGCTTGATGATATCCTGCGAAGGAAGCGAGCAATCAAGCTTTGAAATGATGGGCATAACCTCGTTTTGGGTGTATCCCAGAACCATAAGTGCGGAGAGTGCATCAGAAACGTTTGCCCCGTCGCTTGAGCACGCCTTTGTCTGAAGAACCGTTGCAGGAGTTTTCTCCTTTGTGATTCTGTCTTTTAGTTCAAGCACAATGCGCTGTGCGGTTTTTGTTCCGATGCCCTTGATTCGTGTAAATGCCTTGTCGTCTCCCGAGGCTATCAGCAGAGCAACCTGCTGTGCAGGAATCGAGGAGAGAATCGAAATTGCGGCTTTCGGGCCCACTCCGCTTACGGAAATAAGCTGAATAAAGCAGCTTTTTTCAAGCAGGTCGGCAAAGCCGAAAAGCTCGGCGCCGCCTTCGTAAATGTGCATATATGTATACAAACGTGCCGTTTCGCCGATTTTGCCGAGCGTTGAAAGCGTGTGCCACGATGCTTTTGCGGCGTAGCCGACGCCTGCACATTCAATTACGGCGACTGAGTCGTCCTTGTATGAAAGAATTCCGTTCAGACTGTATATCAAAGGATGAACACCTTTCTGTTAAAATCTCATTTTTCCCAAGTTGGCACGCTTTGCGTTGTAAGCGTGGCAGATTGCAATTGCAAGTGCGTCAGCCGCATCATCGGGTTTGGGTACGTCCGAAAGATGCAAAAGCCTTCTGGTCATTTCCATAACCTGATGCTTCTGTGCGGTGCCGTGGCCCGTTACCGCTTGCTTTACCTGCAAGGGCGTATATTCAAAAATTTCGACTCTCTTTTGCTTTGCGGCAAGAAGAAGCACCCCTCGTGCCTGCGCAACATTTATTGCGGTTTTCTGGTTTGTGTTGAAATAGAGCCTTTCAATCGCAAGACAGTCTGGATTGTATTTGTCCAGAAGAAAAGAGATATCGTCATATATGCTGACAAGTCTTTCGTTGAAATCGGTGTGAGCCTGTGTAAGCGATACACCAAATTCAAGCGGAGTGAATGCATTGTTTGTGAATTCGACAACTCCGAAGCCGACAATCGCATATCCGGGGTCGATTCCCACAATACGCAAAAACTAACACCCCTTTAAAAATAAAAAACATTTTGCTATTATAATTATTAACAGTATATCACGAGTCAAGTTTTATTTCAAGCTGTTTGGGATAAAATTTGCAAGTCGCTTGCGCATTTCGGTGAAACTTACAAAAACAGTTCTTACAATTTGTCGAGTTGGACAAAAGCCGTATACGATGTGTTATTTTGAAATAAAGCTTTCCCACACATCGGGCTGATATCCTATGCAGACCTTTTTTGCACAGCGTACAATGGGCGTTTTGAGAAGCATCGGATTTTCGAGCAGCTTTTCAAATTTTGCATCGTCAAGAAGATATTTAATGCTTAAATAATCCTTCGATTTTTCATCAATGACGTTGTCAATTCCGCCCGAAGCGGCAACCACGCTTTTAAGCTCGCCTGCGCTCATTCCTCTGATTCTGAAGTCGATGAATTGAAACGAGGCGTTACGTTCTTTAAAAAACCTTTGTGCTTTTTTTGTATCAAAGCATTTTGCTTTTCCGAAAATCTGAATAGCTGAAGCCATTAAAATCACCCAAGCTAAATTATACCACAAATTTATCTGAACGTCAAGAAAGATGTGCTTGACTTTTTGTGCAAAAAGATTTAAAATATACCCTTGGAAAAAATCAGAAAAGAGGCGCTTTGAAATTGAAAAAGTACGAATTCGGCGAGTTTGAGATTATTGACGCGCATTCTCATATATATCCTGAAAAAATTGCGCAGAAGGCAACTGATGCCGTGAGCGATTTTTATGATATTCCCATGTATTCAACCGGCTCGTCGCAAAAGCTTATTGAAAGCGGAAGCCGGATAAATGTAAAGAAATATCTTGTTTGTTCTGCGGCAACGTCTGCAAATCAGGTTGTCGGAATAAATAATTTTATTAAGTCCCAGTGTGATGAGCACTCTGAATTTTTCGGCTTCGGAACTCTGCATCCGGATTTTGAGGATGTTCAAAGTGAAATTGACAGGATGATTGAAATGGGGCTGTGCGGAATCAAGCTTCACCCTGATTTCCAGAAATTTGACATTGACAGCAAGGATGCGTACGGAATATATGAGGCGGCTCAGGGCAGATTGCCGATTCTGTTCCATACCGGCGATATCAGATATGATTATTCACTCCCCTCAAAGCTTTCAAGGGTGTCGAAGGATTTTCCGCAGCTGCAGTCAATAGCGGCACACCTCGGCGGATATCAGCGTTGGGAAGAGGCGCTGGAAACACTTAGCGGTCTTAGCAATGTGATGTACGACTGCTCAAGCTCAATGTCGATGCTTGACCCTTGCTATGCAGTTTCGGTAATGCGCAGGCTCGGAATCGACAGAATTATGTTCGGAACTGATTTCCCTATGTGGAATCACAAATCCGAGGCAGAGTTTCTTCTCTCGCTCGGCTTTGAAAGGGCGGAGCTTGAAATGATTTTTGCGGGAAATTTCAAGAGATTTTTCGGAGTAGCGTAGAATACAATATAAAACTAATGCTTTAACCTTGCACAAATGTGCGCAGGGTTAAAGCATTTTTTAATGACATTTTCAGGAAGCGGCTGCAGGCTTTTCGTTTACGATTGTTGAAAGCCATACGCCCTTTTTAATAAGGATTATTCCGATGATGCATTTGATTGCTTCGCTGCATTGACAGCATAAATAAAACGGCAGTATCGGCAGCGTGGTGTAATTTGCAATGAAGAATGCCAGGGGGACAATGATAATCCAGGTAAATCCGCTGTCGAACAGGAAGGTCATTATGGTTTTTCCACCCGAACGCAGGATAAAATACATTGAGTGCAGTGCGCTGTGAATCGGCATAAGAACGGCACTTATCAGAATAAATGATGAAGCGAGATTTCGTACGTGGTCGCTGGTGTTGTAAGCAAGCGGAAAGAAATTGCACAGGCACGCCATTATAAAGCCTACAACAACGCACATAAGCGCGGAAAATGATATCAGCTTCGGGGCGGCGTCCTTTGCCTCGTTGAGCTTTCCTGCACCTAGCATCTGACCGATTACGATTGAGACTCCCGAACCGAAGGCTATAAAGAGGACATTGAACAGATTTACTACTGTATTTGCAATGTTAAGCCCCGCAACTACATCAATTCCTCTTACGGAGTAGCATTGCACAAGTGCTGAGGTTCCTGCAGACCACAGAAATTCGTTGCACATAAGAGGTATCAGACCTTTTGTTGTGATTCTTGCGCTAAGCTCCTTCGGGATTGAAAACGAAGAGTAAAGCTTTGAGGCGAACACAGCTTTTTTTCTGCTGAGATGTGTCCACGCAACCACGATTCCCGTCTGTGCAAATCTTGAAATCACAGTAGCAATTGCAGCACCCTGTACACCGAGCTTCGGAAAAATACCGATTCCGAATATCAGAAAGTAGTTCAGAACAGTATTGATGATTACGGCACAAATGCCTGCGGCCATCGGCGTTGTGGGCATTTCACCCTCTCTTAAGGTGCTTGAATAGGCCTGTTCGATTGAAAATGGAATCAATCCGATAATCATAATAGACATATACTGTTTTGCAAATTCGAATGTTTTTTCAAGGTCGATTCCCTTTTCGGCGTCGTGCAGAAAAAGTGTAATGAGATTGTCACCGAAAATTGAGAATATCGATGTTCCGATTGCTGTTATTACAATTGCTGCAACGATTTTGTATCTGAATGTGTCCCTTACGCCATTGTAATCCTTTTTGCCGAAAAACTGCGCACAGAATATTCCCGCACCCGATATCGCACCGAAAATCGTCAGATTGTACACAAACAGTATCTGGTTGACTATCGCGACTCCCGACATTTGCTCCGTTCCGACCTGACCTACCATTATATTGTCCACCAGCGCAACAATATTTGTGATGAGATTCTGCACCATAATCGGAACGGCAATCGTCAGTGTTTTTTTATAAAAGCTCCATGAGCCTAAAAGTTTGCTCAAATAAATCATTCCTTTTGATATAGCGATATAGTTTGGTTATATATTTTTTGCATTCGAGGTATCATTATACTATTGCAATCCTATTTTGTCAATTTATAAAATTCGCATTAAGAATGCGCGTTGTTCTGCTTATTTGTGTAAACGATTGCACAAAAAACCGATTATAATTATTCGAATATTTTACATTTTGTACATATCAAAGCCTTTAATATTTAAGATGAAATATGGATACTTAGCAGTAACAGTATTTTTATTTCAAAATATTGTTGCACTTTGCACAATTTAATCAAAATTTATATGTGTAATATGTTGGAAATGCGTATAAATAATTCCATTTCCCTTGACTTATTTGCAAAACAGAGGTATAATTATTACTATAAAAGATATCCGTTAGAATCACCGTTGCAGGGATTGAGTCGGATCAGATAAAATTTTTGCATTTATAACGAGGTATTCGGCAATGACGGATAAGGAACTGAGAAAACTAAAAAAGCCTGAGCTTTTGGAGATTCTGTTTTATCTTCAAAAGGAAGTGGAAGCGCTTAAGGCTGAAAATGACAAGCTGAGCCAGAGGCTTGACAATGCCGCAAAAATCGGCTTGACCGATGATGATATCAACAGAATCACGGCGGCTTTTAAAACAACTATGGGCGATACATTAAAGGTCAAGGTTGTCCGCAACGCTGATAAACCCAAGGAGCAAGGCGAAGATGGAACATGAGACCAGGCGTGATTTGCCCACTGCCGAGCAGCTTGATTCGGCACTGAAAAAGATAAGATACAGAAAAAAGTTTGTAAAAACAATGTTTGATACGGTAGGTTCGCTTCTCGTTGTTGCGGCAATTGCGGTATTGGTTTCGATGCTGTTTCTGCCTGTTTTGAGAGTAACGGGAACGAGTATGACCCCGACCATGCAGAATGACGAGCTTGTAATATGCAGCAAACGAAGCAATTTTGAATGCGGAGACATAATTGCCTTCTATTACAACAACAAAATTCTTCTCAAGCGTGTCATTGGTGTTGCGGGCGACTGGATAGACATTAAGGAAGACGGAACCGTATATGTAAACGGTGAAGAGCTTATCGAACCTTATGTTGAAAGCAAGGCACTCGGCGAGTGTGACATTGAATTTCCGTATCAGGTGCCCGATAACAGAATTTTTGTTATGGGTGACCACAGAGAAACCTCAATCGACAGCCGTTCGACTACCGTCGGATGCATTGCGGATGAATACATAATCGGCAAGGTTATTTTCAGACTTTGGCCGTGGGAAAGCATAGGAATTATCAAAACTTAGAATGGGATATTTAATCGTGTTTGTTTATGTTGAATACGTTCATAAATCTACAAAGGGGGCGGGAATGTGAAAGAAGTACGCGGTGTAATTGAAAACTATATTTTGAACCACGACAGGAACAAGAGGCTCTTGGCGTTGTTTTTGGCGCTTGCAATTCTTGTTTCTTTTGCTGTGCCCGCAAGCCTGATTCAGCCTGCCAACAGTATGACTGCCAACAGCGACGGCGGTGCTACTCTGCTTAGTGACGACACAGACAGGCCGACACCAACTGTTTCGGAAACAATAACTGCTCCGAACGCAAGCGGAAAGCCTTTTACAAGTGCCTGTACATATATTCCGCTGAAGTCTGAGAGCATTGAAGGCTATATCTCAACAGTTACGGTAGTTTACAGTGAGCCTTCCGATGATGCTGAACCTATATATGATGAGATAACAAATGAGATTATCGGATATACATATCCTCCCGTGGATACCGACGGAGATGGAATAGCTGACAGTATTTCTATTCCGGCAGGTGCCGATGAAAGCACTGAATTTGAGTTGAAAATCACTTACAAGCTTCCGCCTTCTTATACTGCGAACAGTCTTAGCACAAACGATCCTTGTATGTACTATATTCTTCCTGAGAACTTTACTGTTCTGGAAGACTTGTATGGCAGCTTGGTATATGTACTTGATGAAGAGTACAACAGAGACTTGCCTGCAGCATATTTTTCTGTTGATGACGATACCGGTCTTGTTGTAATTCAGTTTACAGATGAATATATTCAATATCTCAAGGACAACGGTACAACCGCTACAGGTACGCTTGTTATCAGCGGTTCAATGGGACGTGCCGATACTGCTGACGGCGACAGTAGTATTGAACTCGGCGGCTTTACAATTACATCTGAATTTGAGGATAAACCCAACAGCGTTACGAAATCTCAGGGTACGGTAGCTCCCAACGCAAACGGCGGTGCAGATGTTACATGGTCTGTAACTGTATATGATGGAGGCTACGGCTTTACGGGCTGGTCGGTTAAGGACGCTAATTTCGTTGGCGCTTCTGTTATTATGAATCCCGAGGGTCAGTTCGGAACCTGGAACGGTGATACATATACATTTACAAGTGAGCCCGGTGTTTCCAGCGTTACATTTACATATACCAAGACATTGAGCGTTGCTGAAATTGAAGCTCTTTATGATGCAAATAATCTTACCGTAACCAACCGTGTTGACATTACAAATCCTGATGGCCTTACAGATAGTGCTGAAAGCTCAGCTTCTCTTGAAAGACCTTCGGTTGAAAAGGTCGGTACTGCCGACTATGAAACGGGTTCGTACGGAAACGTAATCAACTGGGAAATCACAGTTACAAATCCTTACGGCGGTCCGCTTAACGAATATGTTGTATCCGATACTTATCTTTCTCAGCAGTCAGCTACACTTGTTGTAAAGGATGCTCAGGGTAATGTATTGACAAGCGGTACCGATTACACTTATAACAGTGGAAATGACCTTACTTTGACAACTAATAAGTCTGAGGTTATTATCTCTTATCAGACACAGGGTTGGGGCGGCAATACTTATACAAACAATGCTGTTTTAAAAGATGGCAGCACTCAGATCTCCAACGACAGTGAAACTGTCACTTATGAAAATGCGACACATCTGGGCAAGCAGGGTGTTTATGATCCCGAAACAAATACAATTGTATGGTTTGTTACAGCTGAATCGCATATAGGCTTTTTGGACGGATATAAAATATATGACCGTGGTGTATTCGGTCCGGGCTTTGCCATTACATCTTTAGAACAGATTGATATTATTTCTGTTGACGGAATGAACGGAACTACTGTTTATTCTGACCTTACGGCAGTCGAAAACAGTGACGGCAGTATTACTTATAAAGATTCCAACGGAACTGTATACGGCACTGTTTCGTTTGTTGCAGATGATACATCAAACAGCGTTGTTCAGATTGTAAGTGCCGACAGCACTAATAAGGTTGGTATCACAAAGGTAGAATTCTCATTCTCTACACCTGTAGTAGAAGGACAAACGGAATATTCCAACACTGTAGAACCTGAAAGCGGACAAGGCGACACAGCCAAGGTAACCCCTTCGTGTCAGTATAATATCGACAAGTCGGGTTCATACAATGCCGCAAACGGAACTATTGAATGGACAATATCTGTCAAGAATAATACTGCTCTTGACACAGCTTCGCTTAACGACGTTACACTTACCGATGCTGCGCTTGTAGGTATGAGCGCTTCTGATCTGGCTCTTTCATGGGCTATGGATACAAGCGGTAATTATGACTTTACATTGTCATCAAGTGGCAATGTTGTTACAATAACCGATGCAAACGGAAATGCAGTTGCAACTCTGACGATTGACAGTGCTGCAGGTACAATCACTTTCAGCAGTGTCACAGCAGGCTTTAACGATATTGGCTTGAAATATACAAAGACTGTCAGCCAAGAACTTATCAAGCAGGCTGCAAGCCAGACTACCACTGTCAGCAATACGCTTTCAGCTGAGGTTCCCGGAGATAACCCGACTGATGTCAGCGAGACAGTAACTGTTACGAATCCTTATTCAATCACCAAAACAGGTTCGTATGATGCTTCCACAGGCAATATCATCTGGACTGTAGAGGTTCAGAATACTTCCGGCACGCTTAGCGATATCGAGCTTACCGATGACGCGTTCGGCAATCTTGCTTCGGGTACCGGTATTGAGATTTCTCAGGCTCATGGATATTACAATGTGTGGAATGTCACAGCACAAGGCTCTGACAACAGCTTTACCTTCACAAATAACGGTACCTCATATGGTACAATGGCGCTTTCCGACGGTAAAATTACTTTTACCGACAGTGGCGACAATGGTCTTCAGTATGTAAAATTTACATATCAGACAAAGGCAACTGCCGGCAACAACGAGAGCGAAACAAATACAATCAGCTCCAATAAGCTTCCCGATGTTACAAGTGACCCTGTAACTGTTACAAATCCTTATACCATGAGCAAGAGTGCCGTGGGCGAATATAACCCCGAAACAGGTCTGGTAACATGGTCGGTAGTTGTAAAGGATACAAGTTGGAATTCGTTGGACGGCGTTGTTTTGGCTGACACGCAATTCAATAATCTTGTATCTGTCTGGGGTGATTATGCATATTTTTACTATTCTTGGGGTGAGTCTGTAAGCCTTAGTTCGAAGACGCAGGATAACGTTATTACAATATACAAATCTCAGAATTGTTCTTATAATGGAAGTTGGGGCACTTATGATGTTCCTTACGCAACTCTTACATTCGCTGACGGAAAAGTCGCAATAGATGTAATTGATGCCAAAGCGTTGGGATATGGTGTTGATACTGATTTGGATGAAGTTAAGTTCTCCTATCAGACAAAGGTTACACAAGAAGATATCGCTAATGGTTATGTAACCAACACAATCGGCACGCACGGAACGGGCGTCGGACCTTCCGAAGGCTCAAGCGCAACACATCAGATTACAAACCGTGAGGTTTTATTTGATAAATATTCAACAACAAATGACGTTGAAACACACGGCGACGGTGAAGCTACTTATACCCCCGCATGGACGATCAATATCCGCAAGGACGACGGATATTCCTCCGATGAGCCGATTCTGGTTGACGTACTTTCAGCCGATAACGGCGGCAAGCATTATATAACAGCTGCACAGCTCAGTGCTATCAAGGTTTCTGCTAAGCAATATGAAGCTGATTCAAGTTATACTTTGCTTGAAAGCGGCTACACGATAGTGGGAACAGGTGAGGTTACCGATGATAACGGAACCGTTCTCGGATACAGCGGATTTACCGTAACGTTCAATGATAGTGTTGATACAGCAAATTACCGTTATTTGCAGATTACTTATAATACCAGCGCAAATACATCAGGCGTTGTAGGGCAGGGAAGCGGAACAACTGCTACCTTTACAAACAGCGCGACATTTGATTCAGACAAATCCGACGGAGATAACTTCACTTACACTGAAATTCCTGAGGATTATGTTGAAACAATCAGCCTTAATGTCAATAAGACTTGGTCTGACGGTGGTAGTACAGCTTTAAGAACTGACGTTCAGTTTAAGTTGTTGCAGAAAATCGGAAGCAACGGCGAATGGACTTATTATGACAGTGATGATGAAGGCGATGAAGCTGATATCTTCACCATTTCATCAAACGGTTCTGACACATGGACGTACACAATCAACAATCTGCCTAAGACCACACCTTATAGTGAATACGGTCAGGAGAATATATACTACAAGGTTGAAGAAATTACAGAAATCAGTGGTTATAAAACCACCTACGTCGGTAATTATGATAATGGCACTAACTCCAACGGCGCTGTAATTCAGATTATCAATACTCTCGTATCCGTTGAGGTTGAAAAGAAATGGGTAAATAACAACCCTGACGGAACTCTTAATCCTGTCAGCGTTACCTTGCAGTACAGTGCTGATAACGGCTCGACATGGAATGACTATACAAACGGCACGATTGAACTTTCCGGCAGTAATAACTGGACATATAAGTGGACCGCGCTTGATCCCGACTATATTTACAGAGTCAACGAGCTTGCTGTTGACGGCTATACAACTACATACAGTGCTACGAGCGTTGACGGCGTAAATAATCAGAAAATCACAATTACAAATACGTCGAACAATATTACCGTAAACAAGAACTGGGTTGACGTTGATGGATACAGACCCGCAAGCGGAACAGTAACCGTTGGTCTTTATAAGATAGTCGGCGATAGCGAAGAGCTTGTCGGCGAGCTCAAGCCTCTTGACGGTAGCGACTATCAGACCCTTACCTGGTATGGGCTTGAATCGGGCGCTGAATATTTTGTAGAAGAAATCGGAGCAGACGGCTACGTTGTAACTTACAAGAACGCAAGCGGTCAGGAAACACAGAACGTCAAATCAGGCGGAACAATCAACATAACAAACACGCTTGTTTCGGTTTATGTTGAAAAGTCATGGTCGGGATATCAAAGCGGCACAACTCCTCCCGATGTTGAAGTTAAGCTTCAATACAAGGCAAAGGATGCCGAAAATATTGAAGCAAACTGGAATGATTATACCGTAGACGGCACTGTTTGCACAGCAACACTTTCTTATGCCAATAGCAGCCTTAAAGCGGCATGGCACAACCTTAACCCCGATTATGTGTACAGAGTTGTTGAAGTAAATACGCTTAGCGGTTATACCGTTTCATACAGCGAAGACTATATCGACGGCGTAACAGACCAGTATTTCAACATTTACAATACGTCAAATAATATAAGCGTTTATAAGCTTTGGTCGGATGACCAGACAAACCGACCTACAAATGTCGAAGTCGGACTCTATAAGATAGTTGACGGCGAAGAGGAGTTGGTTTCGACTCAAATACTTACCGGTACATATGGTCAGACTCTTACATGGTACGGTCTTGAACCGAATTATCAGTATATTGTGCGTGAAGCTGATATTGAGGGATATGTAACAACATACAAGAACAGTAGCGGCACTGCAACGCAGAACGCTACAATCGGCGACACAATTACAATAACAAATACCAAGAATAACATCAAAATCAGCAAGGTCTGGAAGGATCTTAACGGCAACACCATTACCCCTGATATCGACAGTATCAAGCTTGATGTTTATCAGTCGCAAAGCGGCGTTCCTGCAATTTCTGACAGCGTTACTGACAGAACCACTTATACGGGCGAAGATGGTAGCGTGACAGGTGCGTTTGCACTTCCTGATTTGCAGGCGGGTGATAAACTGACGCTGAGAATCAATTCCAATCAGGGATATATACAGTATTGCAATGGATGTATTGGTGCAAATGATGCCGCCGGAAACTGGGTTCAACTTGAATGGAATGGAACAATTAACAGCTATTATTTGGATCTGACATTCGATGTCACACAGGATCTTACCAATGTTGTTTTCCAGACGTGGTATAACGGCTCCTCTCAGAACGGCTCACCTGATTATATCGATTCTGTTGATTATTCAATTCAGAGTTGGACGCTGTACGATACAATTACCGTTACTCCCGATGATAACGGAAATTGGACATATAACCTTACAAATCTGCCGACGGGCACTGCGCCGGGCGAATATATTTACAAGTTCGTTGAGCAGACTGTTGACGGTTATTACGCAACCTACACCAACAATGACGGCGTAACTCCCACGAGCAATTCGCAGGTTACGATTACCAATAACGAAGCTGAGACAGTCGATAAGGTTGCTTATGATAAGGACGGAAACGCTATTGTAAGCGGCTCACTTATCAAGCCCAACAGCTTAGAAAAAGCAACGATTGACGGTGTTGAGTGTTATGTAATTCATTATCAAATTACACCTTGCAAGTCCGGTTTGAAAATAATTGATACTTTGCCGACAGGTTGGTCATTCTGTACGAGTGCTCCGTATAATCCTGTAGGTTATTGGGATCAGTGGAACATTTATTCATTGAGTTCAGGTACAGGCGAAAATAATTACCAGTATGATAACACAAGCACACCGCATACTGTAACATTCTACAATGCTAAATGGTCACATGTTGACTATTACATCAGTATTCCGGTTGAAACTCTTGATAATAAAATCAAGGAAAGCAATAGCGTTCTGGTTGAGAACACCGCTGCTCTGGAAAGCGAAAACTCTCAGCCGACGACGAACAGAATTGTTGTTTCAAATTCAACATCGGGCAATAACGATGACAGTCTGATCGATAAGACAGCGAGTATCAATAAGGCAGGAGACCTCAAGTATACCGTTGTTTTCAATCCTGAAGGTAAAAACCTTGCTAACGGTGATGAAGTACATCTTACCGACGATTTCAACCTTCTTGATTGTGTCAATGCAAACGGCGTCGCGTTCTTAGATCAGGCCGATGTCAAGCTTTCTTCGTTTACTGTTGAAAGAGCAGACAGTATCACTTATGACAGCAACGGCAATCTGGTTTTCGACGAGAATGGCATTCTGGATTATGAAGGCACGGTGATTAATGCATACTACACGCCTACATACGAGCCGACGGAGACTACGGTTACTGTTTTAGAGTTTGCAACCTCTACATACTATGAATATAATATGTGGGAGACAAGTGATTTTGAAATTGGTGACCAAATTACTTTTGTAGTTAGTGCTACTGACAAGGCTAACTCAAGTTGGGGCGAAACCGGTCCATATATTATGGCAGACGAATGGAATAATGGTTATTATACCAAGTTAGTGGATTTTACTGAAAAAGCATCCTATAATTCTGAAACCAAGCAATGGACCTATACGTATACTGTTGATAAGGATTATGCAAAATTAGCTATTGGCAGTTACAATTATAATAGCGGTGAATACAATTGGGCAAATAGTTATGTTACTGATGTTTCAGCTACAACATCTACGACCACTCAGCTCTCAACAGTAACACTTGATATAACTGTTCCTGATGAGACTCCTATTGTAATTACCTATTACTACACAATCAGCCCTCTTCCAAACGGAAGTACTGTTACAGCGAGCAACAGCATTTCGTTTGACACAGGCAACTACAACGGAAGCGACACGAACGATGCGACAGAGTTCCTTGTAAACAAAACTTCATCTACTATCAGCGTAGCTACTGCACCGACCATTAAAAAGGTCAGCATCAGCGACTACAGTGTTAAGGTTGACGCTGAATTTAAAATGGCATATTGGGATGGAGTTAACAATTGTTGGGTATTCGCAGTGGCTCAGGAAAAAGGCGAAGGCAACATTGTGAAGCCCGTGTGGACAACGACTGACGGAGCGACAGCCACCGCAACAGATAATACCATTCCGAGTAATGCGCATTCCTTCGAGCTTGGTACGATTGATATCAGCCTTGAAGACGGAAAGCTTTATAAGCTTATTGAAACCAGCATGCCCTTCGGTTATCACGGCTATAATCTTGCTGCTGATTTTAATGCAACTTATAATTACACCGGAAGTGAAACCGATTATGACGGAAACATGGAAGGCAAACCGAATTATGCTGCTTATATCACAGCAGTAAAAGATTCAATGGCTGCAGCGGCGAGAACGGAAGCAATATTCGAAGATTTGCTTCAGGGATATCTTGCAGGTTACGCAAATCCGTATTCAGCATTCTTCACGGAATTTGAGCCTGTATATTATTTCGCTTATGAAGATGCAGACTATGCTACGCCAAGTGGCTTTGCCGAACAAGTTACAACTGTTGCGACTACGGGCGAGCTTATTCTCAACAACAGCGAAATGATTGAAATCACAATCGACAAAACCTGGGATCAAACTGCTATTGATGAAGTTGGCGTTGAAGTAACAGATGTTAAGTCAATTGTTAAGCTTTACTGGTCAACGGTAAAGAAATCGACTGGCTTCCCTGAGCAGCTTTACGAAGTTAACGACACCTATTTCAGCAGCCTTAAGGATGTTGAAGGCTTCCAGAATCCGCAGGTGGTCGGAACAGCTGATGATCCTAATACCGAGGAGATTGAGTCTGTAACTGCCAAGTGGGGACTTCTTCCCAGCGGTTATATGGGACAACCGATTTACTATTACGTTAAGGAAATCGGCTACATGGTAGGCACCAAGACATATTATTATCTGGAAAGCGCAGATGAATATGTATACGCAAGGTTGGATGATCAGGGCAATATAATTCCTCTTGCAGAAGACGGAACAGATCTTAGCGGTACTGATTATGTAACTGTTGGAATCAAGCCGATTTATACAGGCAACGGCACAAATAACAATCCCAATTGGGTTGACACTTCAAAGAACAAGCAGGTTGAAATTGATATTCAGAACACTGCGGGTCTTAAGATCGAAAAGCTCTGGAGAACTTCCGATAACAAGGATTTCTTTGACCCTGAGGTCAATATGAAACCTCCGCTTGATTCGGTTCCGATTATTCTTTACGGAACGCTTGCTTCTACGGGAATCGAACAGATGATTGGTTCATTCACCGTTGGAACAGCAAATGACTGGCATCTTATAATCGATGAAAAGGAATATAACTTAAGCGCATACAAATCGTTCCGCGTTGAAGAAAATGTTCCTGCTGACCAGCAGCATCTGATTTACGGATATGCAGTCAGCTACGGTTACAACGTAAATGGTACTTCGGGTACGATTACTGTTACCAACAAGGACAATACCCCGACTGAAATTGACGTAACAGTCAATAAGGTCTGGTCCGATTCGGCTGACCACACCAACGACAGCGTTACATTGCAGCTCTATCAGACAACAAGGAAGGAAGCTTTAACTTACGAAGAGGGTGACACTCTGATAATAGAAGAGATTACTCTCAGCCAAACCAATAACTGGACGTATACAACGACTGAAAAGCTTCCCTATAAGGATTCTGTTTCGGGACTGCGCTATTACTACTACGTTGTTGAAAAGTCATATAATGTCGAAAATGGTGAAACGTATAAGACTAATTACACCAGAAGTGACATTGCAAATCGCCAGACGCTTACTGTTACAAACTACGTTCCCGGAAGTATCAATATTGAGAAAAACTGGATTGATACAAACAACGCTACGATACCGAGCAATAGCCTGCTTCTTCCTGATGGTATTCAGGTAGATATCTACCGCAGACCAGACGAGGTGATGTATGGCGAAGGCGGCGCAACGTTGGATCCCGGTATTCAGGTTTACGCCGATGGCGACTCAATAACAAATGGCTTTTGGACGGGCGCCGATCCTTATCCGAATGTTTTGGAAGGAAAGCTACCAAGCACAACTGATGAACCTGCAAATGTAGTGAACAGTGGCGTAAGTAGCCAGTTGATTGATACTGTGTTTACTACATATAACGATAAAGATTTGAGTGACGCTGATATTAAATTTTCAACAGGTTATAATTTCTATACAGTAATTGCAGGTACAAATGATATCAACTATGGTCACTCGATAGATGAAATTGTCGAAGATTATACCACGCTGATACTCGACAAGGTAAAGGCTGTTGATTCGAATGTCGTAGTACTTGTCGGTGGTATCCCTCATGAAGATTTCTGGGATGAAGCAGAATCTGAAACGACTACTGGTTTTTCTTATACTGGAGCCTTACAGTATGTAGTAGACAATTATCCTACTGATACCTCAAATCAAACTCAGGTAGAAGCCTATGAAAAAACGGTCAACAAGAGAATAGATGATGCAAACGCAAGAATCAAAGCTCTTGTTGAAAGCTATCAAGGCTTGAAAATCTACTATGTGGATATTCCCGCCGTTTTGGATGCTCTTGTAGAAGAGGGCAAAGAACCGTTGCACGACGGATGTCATCCTTCTCAGGCTGGCTACAATGCTATCGCTCTGGCTTTCTATGATGCCATCAACACCTACTACGGCGTTGGCACAATGGAAACCCCTAAGAATATGGAGTCGGGATATCCCGAAGACATAACCGATACCACAAAGTATGAATACGTCGGCACATATACAATCGATAAGCCTGACACCGAGGATGGCACTTGGACGACAAGCATCGAGCTGCCCACAATGAATGACAGCAACGTAAACTACGTTTACTACGTTGTTGAAAAGACAACAGGTTATACAGTTGCTTATAATTCAAACGGTCAGGTTATCGGCGACAATGACGGCGATACAATTTCCGTAACAAACACAGTAGATACGGAAAAAACCTCGATTACAGTCGAAAAACTCTGGCGCGATAATGACAGCGGCAACAGACCTTCAAGCGTAGAGCTGCAGCTGCAGCGAAAGCTTGAAAACGCAAGCGGCTGGACAGATATCGGCGAGAAATTCACACTTACCTCTGAAGGTGGGTGGACAACAACAATTACCGACCTTGATGTTACCAATAATAACGGCGTAAAATACCACTATCAGGTGGTTGAAACGGTTCCTGACGGCTACATAGTAACCTACGGCGATACAAACGGTGATGCGGCCGCAGTTGCAGGAACAACAATCACGGTCACAAATACAAAGACTTTTGACCTCACAGTCAAGAAAGTTTGGTCCGACCCCGACCATGTTCTTAACGAAGGCGTTCAGGTTGAAATTTACAGAGATATTGTAAATAACACGGGTGGCAACGGACTTAACATTATGCCGCTTCAGCTTGCACTTGTTACCCCTGCGGATGGTAATCTCGCTATCACAACGGGCAAGACGGCAACAGTTGAAGTAAACAAGGCAAACACTACGGTTTCGTTTAGTGAAGACCTTGCAACAGCGGTGGTGAATGATAAAACAATTACCGTAACTGCAAGGGATACAACAGGCAACACCGTAATGACGATTACCGACGCAGACGGACAGACGGTGAAGGTTAACATTACAGTTACCGACAAGCCCACGTTGACCCTTGCGTTATCACAAAGCTCGATTCTTGCCGGTGAAACCTCTACGATTTCTGCAGAGCTTTCAGACGGAACAGCAATTGAAAGCATATCTTATGAAATCACAGGCACAGCCGCAACGCTCAGCGGAAACACTTTAACAGGTGTAAACGCAGGTACTGTTACTGTCAAGGCTACAGCTACTGTTGGTGATGATACCTACGAAGCAACTACCACACTTACGGTAAATCTTACCGACAGCTTCACGCTTACGGCAACAGAAAATGCCGACGGCACATTTACAGTAACGCCCAGCCCGTCATACGGCACGTTTGTTTACACATCAAGTAATGATTCAATCGCAACGGTTGATAAGAATACAGGTGTTGTAACAATCCACGGCGCAGGCACTGTAACAATCACAGCTACACGAAACGGCGAAGATACAGCTTCGGTTGATATTAAAGTTCCTCTGACAGTATCACCTGAATCTGTTACAATGTCAACAAGTGGTTCGACTTCGACGCAGGAGCTTACCGTAAACAGCACCGATGTTACTTACGAATCAAGTGACGAAACGGTCGCAACAGTTAGTGACGACGGCGTGATTACAGCAAAAGGTGATGGCAGTGCTACAATTACTGTATATTACCATAAGGGTCAGGCTGATGAGCAGTCTAAGACAGTTAATGTTACTGTTTCATCAGGACCTCTTGCGACGGTAGGTTCAAGTGGATATACGTTGAATCTTGATTCAAGTAAGACTGTTGAGAGCGTATCTGTTACATTTGGTGATATGGGAAGCGATTTGTCTGCTAATATGTACCAGGGAGGTACTGAAAAGGCCTATGCTTGGTTGGATTATGATAATGGTACTTTGTCATATACAACATGGGGAAATACATTCCATTATTCGCAATCAGTAAGTGGAAATACTCTGTTGTTTGAAAGAGGAAGTAACGAAGCTATTGCGTTGGACAAATTACAAATATCACTTCAAAACGGAAGTTCATCTTGGGAAATCGAAACCATTGTCGTCACCTACAGCGATGGTACAGTAGTTACCCACTCAGCGGCTGGCTCTACGTCATCAGGCGGCGGAGGTTCAGGCGGCGAGGTAGTTGAAGAAACCTTCCCCATTACCTTAGGCACTGTTAACAAGGGCGATACAGTTAAAGTTGTTTTAACAGGTCCTGCCTCCAAATACGTCAACGGTGCATTGTCAGGAAATGTTAATGGAACCTGGACAAATCAGTCCTGGGAGTCTACATTTGACAGCAGTGGTAATCTCGTGCTTGAGATCGTCAGCGAATATGACTTTACTGATGCACAGCTTCAGAAGTGGTGGTGTTCCAGTGACGGAAGTACTTCAGATTTGATTGATGAAGTTCAGGCAGTCAGCTATGAGATAATACCTGCTGGTAATTCGGGTAACACAGGTGGCGGAGATGAACCTGTTGGAGATACGGTTACAGGAAATGATTTGAATGTCGGCACAAATCCGAGTGTTGCTATCGATTCAAGTAAAACTGTAACCACACTTACGCTTACATTATCTGACGATACAGTGAATGGCAGCTATTCGAATTTTGCTGTATATATTGGAAATTATCTTGCTGGAGCAAACATCGCCTCGCAAAACGGTACTATTACAGTAAGTCAAGAATGGGGTGGATGCACATATACAGTGACTGGAAATACCGTTACGTTGACTCTTAATAAATCAGCGGATGCAATTATCTTTGCTAATTACGGAGGTAGTAATGTAGTATCATCCTACACCATCACTTACGCATCAACCGCAGCCGCGTCATACTCCCTTCTCAATCGCGTATCATACGCACCGCCTTCAAGGGCATATGCGTTGCTTGCAGATGCAACCTACCCCGAGCTGGTAGATACAGTTCTGATAACTTCGACTGAGGATTGGACGTACATTTACGAAAACCTCCCCGTATATGATTCAAATGGTAATCCGTATTACTACTGGATAGTCGAGGTTGGCGCAAACGGCTTCACGCCGAGCTACAGCTTCTCAGACGGTGACGATGTCGCAATTGACGCAGACTACTGCATAAACGCAGAAAATGCAGGCAACGCGACCGCAACCGTTAAGAATACACCAAATGACACTTCAACCTCCCTGCCTTCAACCGGCGGTCAGGGAACGCAAAGGTACTATGTAACAGGCATAGCAATTATGCTCTGTGCATTAGCCGGAATCTATGGATTTAAGCGGAGGCAGAGAAGCCAAAGCTAAATTATAAATCTAAGGTAATTAAACGTTCGCAAGGGTAAAGCGGCGAGTAGCTTTACGCCGCACCCTTGCACAACCACAATATTTTTAAAGGAGAAGAATTATGAAAAACACAACAATGAGAAAACTCGCAGGTATCGCAGCAATCGTAACACTCGCTTCCTGCATGATGGCACCCATGGGCATGACTGCTTTTGCAGTAGCCGCTGACACAAGTGATATTACAATTTCCGGAGCTGTCACAGGCTCAGAGTATGTAGGTTATAAGTTGATGACCTTGACTCAGAACGGCACTTCTTTTTCTTACACGATCAACTCAAAATATTCGGAAATTTTGCAGGCAGCTGCAGACGTTGATTCTGATGACGCTGTACTTGAATATCTTGAAAGTGACGATGTTGATATTAGAGCATTTGCAGATGCAGTTTATATGGGAATTCTTGCTGACGGTACAATTGAATCTGATGAAGTGCTTTCAGCAACAGAAGCAACAACTGTAGAACAGGGTTATTACCTTGTTGTAGAAACAAAGACAGGTAATTCCGATCCTGATGATACATATTCACTCGCAATGCTTGATACCGCTGGTGATGATAATGTAACTATCACAACAAAGGAAAGCACACCTACTCTCTTTAAAAAGATTAAGGATAAAAACGATACTGAAAATACAACATCGGATTGGCAGGATAGTGCTGACCATGATATCGGAGATTCGATTGATTTCCAGTTGACTGGTACAGTTTCCAGCAAGTACGATGATTATAAAGAATACTACTATGCGTTCCACGATACACTCTCTCCTGGTCTGACATTTAATAATGACGTTCAGGTTTATGTTGGTGGAGTAGAAATCACAGAAGGCTTCGAAGTTGTTACCTCTACAACAGATGGCTGCACATTTGAAGTAGTGTTTGAAGATCTTAAGGATATTGATTCTGTAACAGCTACAAGCAAGATTGTAGTTGAATATTCTGCTACATTGAATGAAAATGCTGAAATCGGTTCAACAGGCAACCCCAACGTTGCTGACCTTGAGTACAACGTAAATCCCTACTTTACCGATGCTAATAACGATGGTAAAGATGATACAACAGGTGAAGAAGAGGAAACAGGTTACACTCCCGAAGATAAGGTAATTGCTTTTACTTATAAGGTAGAAGTAAACAAAACAGATGGTACTAACGCCTTGGATGGTGCTACATTTACGCTTGAAAAGAATGTCAATGGTACTTGGACAGCACTTGAACTTGTTGAAGCTGATAACGGTTCGACATTCACATTTACAGGACTTGATGACGGCGATTACAGATTGACAGAAACCGAAGCTCCTCAGAATTACAATAAACTGACAGATCCGATTGAATTTACTGTATCTGCTGAACATGATGTAGAAGAAGCAAATCCTCAGCTCACAGCTCTTACTGGCGATACATTTACAGGTAATGTAACTACTGGTATATTGTCTACAGAAATTGTGAACGAATCCGGTTCTAAGCTCCCCTCAACCGGTGGTATCGGTACAACTCTCTTCTACGTAATCGGTGGCACAATGGCAGCAGGCGCCGGCGTTTACCTCATCTCCAAGAAGAGAATGAACAAGGAAGACTAATTAAGTCTTAACGCAATAAATTATTATTTAAACCCAAAAGCGATTAACTACTAATTAAAACACAAAACAAACCGCCGATGGCATAAAATGTCATCGGCGGTTTATCGTAAAACATTACAGGAGGGTCGGAATTGAAAAAAAAATCAGGCGTAATTTCAACAATAATCTTTACATTGATTTTCATTATCGGCCTTGCTATAATGCTTTATCCCATTGTCAGCGACTGGTGGAACTCAAAGGTACAAAGCCGTGCGGTAGCAAGCTATGACCAAACGGTTGCCGAAATGGACGAAACCGAATATGAGCTGATTCTGCAAAAGGCGCGCGATTATAACGCAAAAGTCGCAAAGCTTAACGCTCCGCTTGCCGAGGCAGACTCACTCCCCGAATACTATGAAATTCTTGATGTTTCGGGAACGGGTATTATGGGATATATCACCATCCCGTTGATTAAGGTTGAGATTCCGATATATCACGGAACGAGCGAATCGGTTCTCAACATTGCCGCCGGACATCTTCAAGGCACGGCATTTCCAATCGGAGGAGAAAACACACACGCTGTAATTTCAGCGCACAGAGGTCTTCCTACTTCAAAACTGTTCAGCGACCTTGACAAGCTTGTTGTCGGAGATACGTTTACAGTAACGATTCTCAATGAGGTTTATACCTACGAGGTTGAGGATATATTCATTGTTGAGCCTCACGAGGTTGAAAAGCTTGCGGTAATTCCTAATGGCGATTATGTCACTCTGATGACTTGTACACCCTACGGCGTAAACAGTCACCGTTTACTTCTGCGCTCAAAACGAATTGAAACCGTTTATCAGAGCACGGTCAGAGTTGTGTCGGATGCCGTTCAGGTTGACCCGCTGCTGGTTGTTCCGCTTCTGTCAACTCCGCTGCTCATCGGGTTGATTATTTTCTGGATTTTCAGCGGCAGGAAGAAAAAATCTCTGCCTTACAGAAATCCGCTTTATACTTTGCCGCCAAGAAAATATGATGAATAAACAAACAAAAGCCCTTTCGGATATGAAAGGGCTTTGCGTTTTTCAGGGTTTAATCAATTGTATAATCATACAGATATCCGTTTGAAAGTAGAACATTTCCGCAGTCGGTAATTCTAACAATCTTGTCTGCAACATTGTTCAAAGCGTCACACGGATAGAACGCTGTGTCAACTTCTTCTGTGTCCCATCTTGATGCAATTGCAGCTGTGTAATATCCTGTGTCGGTCTTTACAGTCATCAAATTGTTGGACATCCATACATTTTCAAGCGTACCTTCAGGACAATCCTCTTCAAAAACAACTGTTCCGTTTTCGGTAAGTGCAACAATCTTGTTGTCATCGGTAAGACCCAATGCTGTAATGTAATAGAAATGAGTGCAGTTATCGAAAACATCAACAAAAACATAATCTTCGCTGTTTTCGATGATATCTTCTTCTGCAGCGTTGTTTACTTCGTGAATCTGTCCCTTGTCAGAAAGCGCAAAGTATGTATCAACCATATCCACAACCTCAATACCAAAATGCTCAAGATTTGCAAATGTATCAAGCGCATTATGATAGAAGCCCAAGCCGCCGTCAACAGGATTAGGGTAGTTTGTTTCGGTATATGCGTGTGCCGCATGCCAGAATCCGCTTGAATCCATAGCATAAAGCTCAAAGCCATTTTTGCTGATTTTTATAGATTCAAGGTCCTCAACATCCTCATATAAGGTTCCTTCGCCTTCAAGGATTACTGTGGGTTCGTCGTAGTTCCATGTTTCAGTTTCGCTAATCACCTTTGCATAAACTTTTCTTCCGTCAATAGCTACAAAACGCTCCTGATTATAGCTGAAAGCAATATCATCAAATTTTGTAATTGACGTGTTTTCACCGATGGTTTTAATATCATATGCCAATCTGGAGTAGGGATAGTAATAATAAATGTTGCCCTCATTATCAAGAAGAATAAAGCTGTTGTCAACCGAGGTGACTTCGTTGTAAACATCAACAATTTTACCCGAAATCAAATCGGCGCCTTCGCCGTCTTCTGTGTGCTGGGCAAGTTTGATAACCTCAAGCCCTTCAAATTCGGGGTACTCGCTTTCTTCGTTATCGGAAGAGTTGTTGTCATCAGAGTCAGATTCTTTGCTTGACTCGTCATCTTCCGATTCGCTGCTTTCTTGGATTGATGAATCCTCTTTATTATATTCGGATTCTTCATTGTCTTTGTCATCATCATCGTCTGAAGATTTGCTGTCATCTTCATCGTCCTCGTCAATTTCGACAGAGATTGTCTTGTCGTCATCATCGTCATTGCCGCGGCGTCTGTCGCTGTCATCGTCAGATGAGATAATCACCCCTGCTGTAATGGCGCCGCCTACAATAACCAGCGCTGAAACGCCTGCAATAATTTTTCCTTTTAATGTGCTAAGCATTGTTTTTCCTCCTGTTTTTACAGCTTTTGCTGTATTGTTAATTGTTTTTTGACTGCACGTTCCTGCTTTTGCGGCGGCAAATTCAGCAAAATTCATTTTCGGAAGTGTAATTTTTTGTTCCTCCGTTTTGAATATCAGTCCGATAATACCGATTGGCATAACAGAGTGCAATTTGTCGTTATTCTCTTTCTCGTAAATAAGCACAGCCTCCCGTAATTTTTTTCGTGAGCTGTTCAGTCGTGACAAGACGGTTCCTTCGGGACAGTCCATTATGTTGCTGATTTCTGCTACGCTCATATTATTGTAATAATAAAGAATTACCGTTTGCCTTTGCGATAATGTCAGATTGTTGTCGATGATGTCCATAATGATTTGTCTTTTTGCATCATTTTCCACGTAGTCTGCCGGTATCAGCCCATCATCGGGTATGCTTTCGGCAAATTCTTCATCAAGCTGCTGCGAATTTGATATTTGTGCAAAAAAAGATTTGCAGTCGTTTATCGCAATTCTGTTTATCCAAGCAAGAAAATTTTCAGGATATGCAAGCGAACCGAGCTTTTCAAAAGCCTTGAGATATGTGCTTTGCAGAATATCACGGGCGGCCTGATCATCCTGTGTGAGCTTCAAACAATTGAAATATACCGATTTCCCGGTTTCCTCATAAATTTTCCCGAAAGCGTCTCCCTGTCACCACTCTGTGATTTTTTGATTAAAAACACAAGTTCTTCTTTGTTCATCCTTTTCTCCCTTTTTCAAAATTTAAGCTTTGTCATTTTTGACATAAGTTAGATTGTCAAAAGCATTCAAAAATTCATAATAAGACAAAATTTAAACTATTATTTACATAAAGTTATTAAATTTGATTTTCATAATGATTATACAACATAATTTTATACGATTTATCAACGTAAAGGGCAATATCGATAAATCTTTTATGAATACGAATATCAAAAAACACAGAGTTGTGTCCCAAAATTTGTGAGTTTTGTATGTCTGCACCGCCTTGACAATGTCTTGTATTTATGGTATATTTATATCGGTAAATTAAATAAAATTATCTGTTGGTATTTGTGAAAAACACCGATATTTAAATTGGATGATTTCTTTACGGATTCGTCACTTTAACAGCTTGTTGAAAGGTATTTTATCGGCATTATGAAAAAGGATATAAAAATAGCCGTAGCCGGAACGGGCTATGTTGGGCTTTCTATGGCAGTGCTTTTGTCGCAGCACAATGAAGTTTATGCTGTTGATATTATTCCTGAAAAGGTTGAGATGATCAATAACAAAAAGTCTCCTATTCAGGATAATGAAATTGAAGAGTATCTTGCAAACAAGGAGCTTAAGCTTACTGCAACGCTTGACGCTGAAAGAGCATACGAGGATGCAGATTTTGTTATAATTGCGGCGCCTACAAATTATGACACAGTTAAGAATTATTTTGACACGTCGGCAGTTGAAGCTGTAATTGAGCTTGTAATGAAGTATAACCCTGACGCAATAATGGTTATAAAATCGACTGTTCCGGTGGGATATACAAAATCTATACGCGAAAAGACGGGCAGTAGAAATATAATATTCAGTCCCGAATTTTTGAGAGAATCAAAGGCGTTGTATGATAATCTTTATCCTTCAAGAATTATTGTAGGAACGGATATGGATGACGAGCGCCTTGTTGAAGCTGCGCACACATTTGCCGGGCTTTTGCAGCAGGGTGCCATAAAAGAAAATGTGGACACGTTGTTTATGGGCTTTACAGAAGCTGAAGCAGTCAAACTGTTTGCAAATACCTATCTTGCTCTGCGAGTCAGCTATTTCAATGAGCTTGATACCTATGCGGAGATGAAGGGTCTTGATACTGAGCAGATTATCAACGGTGTATGTCTTGACCCTCGAATCGGAACGCATTATAACAATCCGTCTTTTGGCTACGGCGGATATTGTCTTCCGAAGGATACAAAGCAGCTTTTGGCAAATTACAGGGATGTTCCCGAAAATCTGATTGAAGCAATTGTTGAGAGTAACCGCACCAGAAAGGGCTTTATTGCAGACAGAGTCCTTGCAAAAGCGGGATATTACAGCTATTACGATCAGAACAGCTACAAGGCTTCGCAGGAAAAACAGTGCGTCATCGGTGTATACCGCCTTACAATGAAGAGCAACAGCGATAATTTCCGTCAGAGCTCGATTCAGGGTGTTATGAAACGCATCAAGGCAAAGGGTGCATCGGTTATTATTTATGAACCTACGCTTGAAAATGGGACGACCTTCTTCGGAAGCAAAGTTGTAAATGATCTTGATGAATTTAAAAAATGCAGTGATGCTATTATAGCAAATCGTTACGACAGCTGCCTTGAAGACGTAGAAGACAAGGTTTATACAAGGGATATTTTCAGAAGAGATTGATTATTGTGAATCGGTTTCTTTTGAGGCTTTGCTGCAAAGCAAAATATTGTAGGGGGAGAGAGTTTGGATGGAAGCTATGGATGCGGTAATGAATCCGGTGACTCAAAGTGATTCGCAGTTTACACGAATTAATAAAAAACCGGTTCTCACAAGGGAAGAGGCAAACAGCAGCTCGCTGCGTGCATATCTTATCTTAAAGCGTGCACAAGACATTTTCTTTTCGCTGCTGGCTTTAATAGTTTTGTGCATTCCAATGCTCATTGTTGCGTTGATTATATATATTGACAGTCCCGGCGCGTCGCCGTTCTTTGCACAGAGCAGAGTTGGCAAGGATGGAAAGATTTTCCGCTTCTGGAAATTTCGTTCTATGATTCCGAATGCTGAAAGCAAGCTTGACGATCTTATGCATAAAAATGAGATGGACGGTCCTGTTTTTAAAATTAAGGACGACCCTCGCATTACACGTGTAGGAAAGTTTATCCGTAAAACAAGCATTGATGAACTGCCGCAGCTGTGGAATATTCTTAAGGGTGATATGAGCATTGTCGGTCCCAGACCTGCACTGCCCAGAGAGGTTGAGCAATATGGCGAATATGAAAAGCAAAGGCTTTATATAACGCCCGGTCTTACCTGTTATTGGCAGACGCAGAAGAATCGTAATGACATAAGCTTTGAGCAGTGGCTTGAGCTTGACATTAAATACATAAAAGAGCGCAGCTTTTTGGTTGACTGGAAAATTATCTTTGCAACTTTTGGCATTGTTCTGCGCGGCAACGGTGAATAAGAAATAAACAAAAATATAAATCGGCAAGGGCGTTTTCTGATACTTTTTTCAGAAAACGGCTTGCTTTTTTAAAGCAATGGAGGAATTGTTTTATGCATAACAGTTATGAAAGCCCGTTTTGCACAAGATATGCAAGCAAGGAAATGCAGTATATTTTTTCCGCAGACAAAAAATTCACAACATGGAGACGGCTTTGGGTAGCGCTCGCAAGGGCCGAACACGAACTGGGTCTTCCCGTAAGTGCTGAGCAGGTTGCCGAGCTTGAAGCAAATATTGAGAATATTGATTATGAAGCTGTCAAAGAGCGTGAAAAGCTTGTAAGGCACGATGTAATGGCACACGTTCATACCTATGGCCTCTGCTGTCCGAATGCAAAGGGAATTATCCATTTGGGCGCAACATCATGCTATGTTGGTGACAATACCGATATAATCGTTATGCGTGACGCTTTGAAAATCGTTCGCAGAAAGCTTATATGCGTGCTTGCAAATCTTGCAAAATTTGCAAAAGAATATAAGGATATGCCGGCGCTTGCATATACACATCTTCAGCCTGCACAACTGACAACAGTCGGCAAGCGTGCAACACTTTGGATGAACGAGCTTTTGATGGATTTGCAGGAGGTTGAATATCGCATTGCAAGCTTAAAGCTTCTCGGTCAGAAGGGCACAACAGGCACGCAGGCTTCGTTTGTTGAGCTTTTTGACGGTGATGATGAAAAAGTAAAGGCGCTTGAAGCCAAAATTGCAAAAGAAATGGGCTTTGATTCTGTCGTTCCTGTTTCGGGTCAGACCTATTCAAGAAAGGTTGATGCGCAGGTTCTTGCGGCATTAAGCGGAATTGCTCAGTCTGCGAGCAAATTTTCATATGATATGCGTATTCTGCAGAGCTTCAAGGAAATGGAAGAACCTTTTGAGGCTAAGCAAATCGGTTCTTCGGCAATGCCCTACAAGCGTAATCCGATGCGAAGCGAACGCATAACCGCACTTTCACGTTATGTAATGTGTGATGTAACCAACGCAGCATTCACCGCAGGCACTCAGTGGTTTGAGCGCACGCTTGATGATTCGGCAAACAAGCGCATTTCTGTTGCGGAAGGCTTTTTGGCTGTGGATGCAATTCTGAATCTTATGATGAATGTCACAAGCGCAATTGTTGTTTATCCAAAAATGATAAACCGCCGTATTATGAATGAGCTTCCCTTTATGGCAAGCGAAAATATAATGATGAACGCTGTGAAAAAAGGCGGCGACAGACAGGTGCTTCACGAAAAAATCCGTGAATATTCTGTAATTGCAGGAAAGCGCGTAAAGGAAGAGGGGCTTGACAACAATCTCTGCGAGTTGATTCTGGCAGATGAAGAGTTTAAAATCACACGTGATGAGCTTGAATCTATTCTCAAGCCCGAGGCATTTACAGGAAGAAGCAGTGCACAGGTTGATGAATTCTTAGCTGAGTTTATAAATCCCATTCTTATTGCTAATAAGGATATATTGGGAGAAACGGCTGAAATCAGCGTCTGAGCAATAATTTGATAAATATCACACCGGCGAAACAGTTGTTTTGTCGGTGTGTTTTATATAATAGCGGTATAAGTGAAATACGATGCCAAAACTGTAAATATATACTTGAAATTTGCAGACAAAAGGTATATAATATCGTTTAGGAAATAAAGAACAATAATGTGTGAACAAGGATAATATAATATTATGAAAGAGGTGGATTACAACGAAACGAGCATATTATATAATTAACCCGACATCGGGCAAGGGCGCAATCAGAGGCAAGCTCATCTCGATTTTAGAGCCGCTTCAGGCAGCAGGCTATGAGGTTACCACGCATATTACCCAAGGGCGGCTTGACGCAACAAACGCTGCAAAATCAGCTTGCGACGAGGAAAGATATGATCTTTTGATGTGTTCGGGCGGCGACGGAACCCTGAACGAGGTTGTAAACGGCATTATGAGCGCTCAGAAGCGTTTGCCGATTGGATATATACCGTGCGGTACGATGAACGATTTTGCCAAATGTCTGAAGATTCCCCGCAATTGTGAAAAGGCTGCGGAAGCAATCGCTACAGGAAAAAGGTTCGGTTGTGATATCGGCAAAATTGACGGAAAGCATTTTACTTATGTTGCCTGCTTCGGAGCGTTTACCGACGTTTCGTATTCAACACCGCAGCAGACCAAGAATATTTTGGGAAACGCGGCGTATTTTCTTGAATGCTTTAAAAGCACGCTTGGTATCAAAAGCTATCATATGCAGATTGAATATGACGGGGTGCTTATCGAGAATGATTATATTCTCGGTATGGTTGCCAATTCGACATCCGTTGCGGGTATGAAGCTGCCGGGAGACATCTCTCTTGAGGATGGTGCCTTCGAGGTTGTTCTTATCAAAAAACCGAATGATATTCTGGAATTGCAGAAGATTATTACAAAGCTTATTGCTCAGGATGTGAGCACGGAATATATTCAGTATTTCAAGGCCGGTGAAATAAAAATAACCAGTCTTACACCTGTGGCATGGTGCATTGACGGTGAATATGGCGGAGAATCTGTAAGTGTGCACATAGAGAATATAAATAAGGCAATAGATATTATAATTCCCGAAAACGGTGAATATAGCGAAGAGATTGCCGAATCAAACTGATGGGTGATTTTGAATATGAAAAAGCTTGTGATTTTTGATTTGGACGGAACGCTTGTCAATTCTCTTGAGGATTTGGCACAGGCCGTAAATTTCGGTTTGCAGTCGATGGGATATGATATCCACGATGTAGAAAGATACCGCTATTTTGTAGGCAACGGAGCAATGAAGCTTTGTGAAAGAGCATTGTTGGAAGACAAGCGTTCACAGGAAAATATCGATGCCCTGTATAAGCTTTTTGCCGAGCATTATGCCGTTCATTTCTGTGATAAGACTGTGCTTTACAGCGGTATATCCGAGCTGCTTTGTGATTTGAAGCACAGAGGTATTATGATTGCCATAGCCTCAAACAAGCCCCATGGTGACTGTCTGAGAATTGTCTCAAGGCTTATTGATGACGGCATTGTTGATATTGTTTCGGGCGGAGATAACGGTTTTGAAAAAAAACCTGCACCCGATATAGTTTTTGATATAATGCAGAGGCTTGCTGTTTTGCCTGAGGACACATTGTTTGTCGGCGACAGCGATGTGGATATTCATACTGCGAAGAATGCTTCGGTTGAATCGGTCGGATGCCTTTGGGGATTCCGTACAGAGCGAGAGCTTACAGCAGCAGGCGCAGATTATATCGCAAAGCACCCTTCGGATATTTTAAAGTATATATAAAAAATAAAGCATTAACCGTGAAAAAATCATACGGTTAATGCTTTTGTGTTTACAAGTTTAATTTTATGAAAGCTTGAGGCTTTCCCAGAGTGCTTCATAATAGCTTCTTGTTTCGGTGTCAATATCTGTGAATACCTGAGTATTTGCCTTCACCTCGTCGGAAGGATAGAGATATTCATTGTCCTTGAGTGAATATTCCTCGTTTTCGAGAACAGCCGAGTGCGGTGAGGAATAGCAGATATATTCTGCGTTTGCAAGTGCAATTTCAGGCTCAAGCATAAAGTTGATGTACATAAGTGCGGCTTCATAGTTCTGAGCGCTTGAAGGGATGCACATAGCGTCAACAAACAGGTTTGTGCCCTCCTGCGGGTAAACAAATGCAAGGTCGGGGTTATTTTCCTGCATTGTCAGAAAATCGCCTGCGTAATAGGGCGCAATGGCAGCATTTGAGCCTTCCATTTTATTGAAGACCTCGTCCATTACATATTTCTGAATCAGAGGCTTCTGCTCCTTAAGAAGAGCTGCTGCTGCATCCCAGTCAGCCGTATTTGTTGTGTTGATATCCTGACCGAGAATGAATTGTGCAATCGCAAATGCGTCACGTGAGTTGTTGAACATAAGGATATTATCCTTATACTGTTCGTCCCACATAACATTCCAGCTTGTAGGGGCTTCGCTTACCATTTTTGTATTGTAGATGAGACCTACCATACCGCCTGTGTACGCCACGGAATATTTGTCATCGGGGTCGTATGCAAGCCCTTTATATTCATCGGTAATGTATTTGTAATTGTCAATTTTGGACAAATCGATTTCCTGAACCATATTTTCGCTTATAAGGCGGTCAATCATATAATCCGAAGGAATGATGATGTCGTATGAAACCGAGCCGCTTTTAAGCTTGACGTACATATCCTCGTTGCTTTCGAAGGTTGTGTAATTTACCTTGATGCCGGTAAGCTCTTCAAAAGCGCGGTTTACATCAAGCGAATCTTCACTGCCGTCTGAAATGTATTCGCCCCAGTTGAACACGTCAATAGTCGTGCCTTCAAGGTCTTTTGAATACTCAGCAACATATTCGATATCGGCAAATTCATCATCCTTTCCGCAGGATGTAAAGACTGCACTGCCCGAAACGCTGAGTGCAGCGATAATTAAAAGTGAAATATATTTTTTCATTTATCAATCTCCGTTTCAAAAAATGTATTTTAAGTAATCGTTATGAGTTTTTCCTTGCGTTTTTTCTGTCCGATTTTGCCTGCATAACATTCATCAAGACAAGCATAAGCAGAATTACAAAGAAAATTATGCTGAAAAGCGCGTATATATACGGCTTTACAGGTTTTTTGGTTATGGAATAAATCAGCGTGGGAAGGGTCTGAAAATCAGAACCGGTTGTGTAATAGCTGATTACGAAATCATCCAATGACAATGTAAATGCCATTATAAGCCCCGAAACGATGCCTGAAGATATCGCAGGGAGCACTACCTTGATAAACGCTTTTACGGGTGTGCAGCCTAAATCAAGAGCCGCTTCGAGAAGATGAGGGTCAGTCTGGCGCAATTTCGGCAGTACGTTGAGTATGACGTACGGGATATTGAACGTAATGTGTGCAATAAGCAATGTGCCAAAGCCGAGTGAATCCTGCATACCAAGCGTTTTTCCGACGAAAACGAAAAGCAGCATCAGCGAAACGCCTGTGATAATATCGGGGTTCATCATAGGAATATTCGTCACGGTCATATATGCCTTGACGACGGCCTTTTTCTTCATATGATATATTCCGAGCGCCGCCAGAGTGCCGATAAGCGTAGCGGTTATCGATGAGAGCGACGCAAGGATGAGAGTGTTCTGCAATGCCTCGCCAATCTGACGCTTGTTAAGAAGCTCGCCGTACCAATGCAGTGAGAAGCCTGTAAACACCGATGTGCTCGCAGCCTCATTGAATGAAAAAATTATCATTACAAGCAAGGGCGCATACAGAAAAAGATAAACCAAAAATGTAAATAATTTTCCGAAGGTCTTCATACTATCATACCTCCGTCGCTTGAATCGGCAAATCTGTTCATAATTGCCATACTTGCAAGAATGATTATCATAAGCACAAGTGAAAGTGCGGCGGCGACATTCATACCGTCCGTCGTGGATTTTATGAGATATTCAATGTTGTCACCTATGAGCCATTCGGACTCGCTGCCCAATTTCTGTGAAATGTAAAAGGTGCTGACAGAAGGTACAAACACCATAACAATTCCCGAAACGACTCCGCTTATGCTAAGCGGAAGCACAACTCTGCGGAATTTGTTGAAGCTGTTGCAGCCCAGATCTTCGGCGGCCTCGAGGATTGATACATCAATCTTTGAAAGCACGGTATAAATCGGCAGAATCATATAGGGGAGATAATTATATATCATACCCAATATAACCGCACCGGGGGTTCCGATAAGCTTTAGAGGCTCAATTCCGAAAAGCTCTAAAAAGTTGTTGATAATGCCGTTTCGCTCTAAAATCAATGTCCATGAATATGTTCTTATCAGAAGATTCATCCACATCGGGAGCATTACAAGCATCATCTGCACGCGCTGGACATTTGCGCTTCGCTTGCTCATAAAATAAGCAAAGGGATAGGCGATAAATAGCGTGATTATTGTCGCAATTACCGAGTAAAGAAGCGACTTTTTGAAAACATTTGCATATCTGCTTAAGTTCGACAGGTTTTCTAAGGTGAAATTACCGCCTGAATCTGTGAAGGCGTAATATGCTACAAACAGAAGCGGAACCACTACAAAAATGGCTGCCCACAGAGTATAGGGAGCATTGAGAAGAACCTGCCTTATGTTGGCTTTTCTGTTCATTCCTCGTCTTCCTCCGTAATCTCGCTCAAAGCGTCCATCTCATCGCTGTAGGTGCTGTAGTCGCCGAACTGTCCGGAGTATTTCGATTTTTTCATTATATGTATAGCGTCGGGGTCGATTTTCAAATCAACCTCCTGACCTTCTTTGTATTCGTCCGTTGTCTGAATCATCCACATAAAATCCTGTACGTCAATAAGAATTTCAAAATGGACTCCCCTGAACGTTACCGATTTTATAACGCCGCGCAGCATACCTTGGCCTGCGGGTACAATGTCAACATCCTCGGGCCTTATTACAACGTCAACAGGCTCGCCCTTGGCAAAGCCCTTGTCAAGACATTCAAAGCTCTTGCCGTCGAGTTTTACCTTAAAGTCGTCCTCCATAACGCCGTCGATAATGTTGCTTTCGCCGATAAAATCAGCTACAAATGCGTTTTTTGGCTCGTTGTAGATATCGACAGGCTTGCCTATCTGCTGGATTTTACCCTCGTGCATAACAACAACCGTATCCGACATCGAAAGTGCTTCTTCCTGGTCGTGCGTTACATAAATAAATGTAATTCCCAATTGACGCTGAATGTTCTTAAGCTCCTTCTGCATATCCTTGCGCAGTTTTAAATCAAGCGCCGCCAAAGGCTCGTCAAGAAGCAGAACCTTCGGTCTGTTGATAACAGCTCTTGCTATTGCAACGCGCTGCTGCTGGCCGCCGGAAAGCTTTGTTATGCTTCGTTTTTCAAAGCCCTGCAAGTTCACAAGCTTGAGCATTTCGGAAACTCTCTGTTCAATTTCCTTTTCGGGAACCTTGTTAACTCTCAATCCGAATGCGATGTTGTCATAAACATTATAATTCGGGAAAAGGGCATAACGTTGAAAAATGGTGTTAACCGACCTCTTGTAAGGCGGAACACCATTGATGTTTTTTGAATCAAAAAACACCTCTCCGCTCTGAGGCTGAATAAAACCTGCGATGACCCTCAGGGTAGTCGTTTTGCCACAGCCCGAACATCCGAGCAGTGTGACAAATTCGCCGTCACCGATATAAAGGCTCATATCGTCAATGACCCTTTCTCCATCAAATTCGACAACGATGTTTTTCAATTCAATAAGCTTATTATTTTTTTCCATATTTTTGCATCCCCCTTTGCGGCTTGAAAAGACCGCGTATTGCCGTCATAGCAGCTCTGCGCGAACCCAACAATCGGACTAACCGCAGCCTCCGCAAAGAGTTGTTACATATCGGCAAAATATAAAGCCTTGCCGACTGCAGCATACGGTTTCTCAAGTGCCTTTTTGTCAAAAAAGACACAACGGTTCCTGCTATATTGAAAAATCAATATATGAGAACTGTCCGTTGTTTACATCTCGATATTAAATTTTGATGATGTTGGCACAGATGCAAAAAGCATAAAGTATATTAACCGCAAGCCATGCCTATACTCACGGTCAAAATACTGCGCCTATATTTCGACACAGTATCAACACTAATTATATCCAAACTAAAGGTTATAGTCAATAGCTATTTGAAAAAAATTTTATTTCATTATTTTGCACTATAACTTATGCTGAAAATCCAAGTTTTTATACAAAAAAATCCACAAAAAAGCACCTGCGGAAGACTGTCAGTCCTCCGCAGGTGTTGAAATATTGCTTTAGCCGTGCAGATCCTCGCTCTGGCGCTGCATATTTTCGATAACAATATCGTGAATATCGCCTAAAGATGCGCAATATTCAAGCACCTTCCAGGGCTCGTTTGTGTGGTAGTGGATTTTTATTAAATCCTCATCACCCACAGCCAGAAGACAATCGCCCTTGAAGTTTTTTTCAAAATAATCGTTTATTGCATCCTCGTCAAGGTCGTGGCCCTCGATTAAAAGCTGTGTGTCAAATTTAAAATCAATCATGTGTAAAATCTCCTTATACCTTATAATGGAATTATAATGTTATTATACAGCGTAAACAGGGGATTTGTCAAATGTTTTATTATTGCAAAATTAAAAAGGGCAGGATTGGAATCCTGCCCTTTAGTAACTAAAACTTATTCGCTGAAATTCTCAAAAGTATCAACAATACTCATATCAGCAAAATTTACTGAGAAGAGGTGATTGGCACTTAAAACATAAAGGTATTCGCCGATTCGCACTGCCCTTTCATATTCTGTATAATCAATAGCTATATGACCATCGCTTTCGGGATGGATTGTGGTAATGTCCTCATATTCAAACATCTGCTCAAATTTTCCGTTTTCAAAGGTGAATATGAAATAGGATTTGCCGAAGGTTTCTTTCCATTCGCTTTCGTCAGAATAATATCCGTATTCAAAAATCGGCACACCGATAAGGTTTCTTTCCTCGTCGATAAACAGAGCCTTTTCGTCATACATTGCGCTTGAATCATAATAAATGTAATTATCATAATAAACATATTTGCCGTCAATGAAATCATCCACTATTTCTTCGACGTTTTCCCATACATAAGAATCAAGCAGAACAAGGTTTTCAGGGTCGGTAGTATCATACATCATAATCTTGATTCCTGTTGTCCAGCCTGTTTCTTCATCGGCTTCAACACCGAATGAGAACATCAGGTTATCCTTGTAAGGGTGCAGATATGTGCTGTAGCCTGATACCTTGAACTCATCGAGCATTGCAGGGTTTGCAGGGTCTGAAAGGTCGATTGCATAGAGAGGGTCTGTCTGCATAAAGGTTACAACATAAGCCATTGTGCCTTCAAAACGTACGGAACGGATTGTTTCGCCGATTCCCAAATCTTCGCATTTTCCCACTTCATTCAGCGTCAAATCAAGTACAAACACAGCATTTTCTTCTTCGTAGGTTTCACTGTCGTAAAATTGTGTTGCAATTCTGAAATAGCCTTCATATTCGTCCATAGAATACTGGTTGAGAACCGTGCCGACAACCATACCCTGTGATGCGATTTCAAGGTTATTTGAAAGGTCAAGCCTTGTGATTTTTGTGTAAGCCATATAATCTTCATAATCATAGGTATAGCCTGTGACGTAAAGATTATCAGCAGAGCAGTAAACCTCGCCTGATGAGCCTGCAAATGCCTTTATTGCTGAAGGTGCTTCGGGTGCTGTTACATCAATAGCGGCTGCGATGCAATAATCAAGGCTGGTGATATCTTCGGCAACGACAATATCCTCAGCGGCAACAAATTCTTCTTCGCCGTTGCAGTAATAAGAGGGGATGTACGAGGGTTTGTTGTGCGGGTCAATATTTCCGAGATTTCTGCTGTCATCGTTTGTTACAAGCAAAAGTGTGTTGTCAATCATACGCGAGCTGATATAAGCGCCGCTCTGAGTATAGGTGTTTTCGCTGCCGCTTTCAGTATCAAGAATATAAACATTAGTGTCACTGTTGTTGTAGTAATAATAATCATCATATACTATCATATCATCAGATACTACATCATCTGAGTATATTATACAGTCGCTGCCTTCGAAGGTTTCGGTAATAAGCACAAGGCTGTTCTCTGCAAGGTACATATCGATGATGTCTTCATTATTTTCAAGACTTTCGCCGAAGAGAACCTGCTTTTCGCCGAAGATACCGTTTTCAACGGGTATTCTGTATACAACGCTGTTTGCAATATAGAAAATATCGTCGCCGTTGGTTTTTACAATGTCGGCTTCGTCAATGCCCTCAACTTGGGTGATTGTTTCGGAAAAATCCTTGTCGTTTGTATCAAGGTTGTCATCAGTTGAGTCAAAATCTTCTTCAGGCATTTCCATCTCCTCATCTGTAACCATATCGTCTGTCGCACTGTTTTCCATATCAGCAGCGCCGCTGTTGATAACGCCGTCTGTCTTGTTGCCGCCAAACAATAAATCGCCGAAAAGTTCAAAAAACCCTTTGCCTTCATCATCTGCACTGTATACATTGTTTTTGGCAATTTTAAGCGTATCATATACATCATCATAGCTTGCCTTGGGCGTATCGATGATATTTTCGCCATAGCTTATGCTGTTGTCATTTCTTGAAGAAGAATTATTATTATCATCATTCTTCAAAGGCTCAGAATCAAACATACCTGCGTTTTTAGCGGCAAAAACTCCGCCCGTTGCAACTACTGCAAATGCGGTTGCACCTGCGGCAAAACGCAAAGCGGCATTTCTCTTTGGTGTTTTGACAGCCTTTGCTGCCTTTTTCTCTTTGAGCATAACTGAAATGTTCTGCGGCTCAAGCTCATTGGGAACCTTAATCATATCTGCATTCTCCCTGATCATCTTTTCAATATTATCATTATGTTTCATTTAAAGCACTCCTCTCATCAATCTGCAAAATGTTTGCAAGCTTCTGTTTTGCTCTTGAAATTTTCGAGCGTACCGTTGCGTCTTTCATTTTACACATTTTTGCAATTTCCTTCGATTTGTAGCCGCCGATTGCCGAAAGTGAAAGCACGAGCCTTTCTTCTTCGCCGAGAAGCTTCATAGCCTGTTGAAGCTCAATGCTTTCAAATTCGGAGCAAATCGCGGCAATATCGTCGCTGTTCTCCACATATTGCGGCATATTGGCGTATTCTTTTTGTTTTCTCTTGATTTTTGCAGAGAGTATTCTGAAAAACCACGCCTTGAATGCCTGCTCATCTCTTAATCTTTTTATTCCTGCAAATGCGTCGATTACTGCGTCGCTTACAGCATCCTGTGCATCTGCTTCATTCCGCAGACTGTAAAGCGCAAAGGCGTACAGCTCTTTATATATAACCGCATACAGTCTTGCAAAGGCGTCGCAGTCGCCGTTTACGGCCAATGCGATATCTTCCTTATAGCTGTTCATATTTTCGTTTCCTTTCAAAAGGTTTATGTTTTAAAACATTGCAAATTTCCAGCGATAAAGCCTATCTGTAAAATAAGTGTCATAAAAGATGCATTTTGTTGCAAGTGCTTTAAAAAAATTTTTGGGAAAGTATTTTTTGTTATAAAAACGCTTTCCCAAATGATAATATTGTCAGATTCTTTTTGCTAATATTTCTCTGTATTCGTTGTAAAAATCTTCATAAGCATCGTTTTCGATAGCTTCTCTGATTTTTTCTGTAAGTGTGTTGTAGAACCACAGGTTGTGCAACACTGCAAGTCTGCCCGAAAGCTGTTCATTTGCCTTAAACAAATGGCGCAGATAAGACCTTGAAAAATTCTTGCAACAAGGGCACTGACAGCCTTCTTCAATCGGTCTGTCATCATACATATATGCCTGATTCTTCAGGTGCATAATTCCGTTCATGGTAAAAACGGTTGCGTGCCTTGCGTCACGGCTGGGCATAACGCAGTCGAACATATCGATTCCTCTGTATACAGCCTCAACAATGTTTGCGGGTGTTCCCACGCCCATCAAATATCGGGGCTTGTCCTTGGGCATATGCGGCTCAACCGCGTCTATAATGCTGTACATTTCAGGGATGGGCTCACCAACGGCAAGTCCGCCGATTGCATATCCGTCAAGGTCAAGCTTTGCGATTTCTTCCATATGCTTGATTCTCAAATCCGCAAAGGTGCATCCCTGGTTGATGCCGAAAAGCATCTGGTTGGGGTTGATAGTATCTTCAAGTGAATTAAGGCGCTTCATTTCGGCCTGACAGCGCTTAAGCCAGCGTGTGGTGCGCTCGCACGATTGCTTTGCGTATTTGTAGGTTGCCGGATTCTCAACGCACTCATCAAATGCCATTGCAATTGTTGAGCCTAAGTTCGACTGAATGCGCATACTCTCTTCGGGACCCATAAAAATTTTCTTTCCGTCAACGTGTGAGTTGAAATAAACGCCTTCTTCCTTGATTTTGCGCAGTTTCGAAAGTGAGAATACCTGAAATCCGCCGCTGTCTGTAAGAACGGGTCTTTGCCAGTTCATAAATTTATGCAGACCGCCCATTTTTCTTATAAGCTCATCACCCGGGCGAACGTGCAGGTGATATGTGTTACATAATTCAACCTGACATTTTACTTCCTTCAGATCAAGTGATGAAACGCCGCCCTTTATGGCTGCACTTGTCGCAACATTCATAAATACAGGGGTCTGAACCTCACCGTGAACGGTTGAAAGAACACCTCTTCTGGCACGCTTTTCTGTGTGTATAACCTTAAACATATTTTGTTTTCCTTTCGTTTTTTCTATATAATCAGCATAGAATCGCCGAATGAGAAAAATCTGTATTTTTCATCAACGGCGCATTTGTAAGCATTCATTGTGCTGTCATATCCCGCAAAAGCGGAAACCAGCATAATAAGCGTGCTTTCGGGCAGATGAAAATTCGTTACAAGTCCATCGAGAACCTTAAATTCATACGGCGGATAAATAAAAATATCGGTATATCCGCTTTGTGCGCAAAGCTTGTTTTCACAGCGCAATGCGGCGCTTTCAAGCGTGCGGCAGGTGGTGGTACCCACGGCAATAACCTTGTTTCCCCGCGCTTTCGTTTCGTTAATAAGCTCGGCTGTTTTTTGCGAAAGTTCAAAGTGTTCGGAATGCATTTTGTGATTTAAAACATTGTCTTCCTTCACGGGGCGAAAGGTTCCCAATCCTACGTGAAGCGTTACAAATGCAGTATTAACGCCCATTTTTCGTATATCTTCAAGCATCTCCTGCGTAAAGTGCAAGCCCGCTGTGGGCGCCGCGGCAGAGCCTAAATGCTGTGAATAAACAGTCTGATAACGTTCGTTATCCTCTAATTTTTCGGTAATATACGGCGGCAGAGGCATCATTCCGATTTTTTCCAGAACGGGGAAAATGCTTCCTTCGCATTCAAACTGCACAATGCGGTTGCCGTCGTCCTTTACTTCGATAACTTCAGCCTTTAAAATGCCTTCGCCGAAAACAAAGCGTTTGCCCACCTTGCATTTTTTGCCGGGCTTGCAGATGATTTCCCATTGCTTGTCACTTTTTTGCTCAAGAAGCAGAAACTCTACATCCGAGAGCGTGTCCTCACGCTTGCCGTAAAGCCTTGCGGGAATAACTCTCGAATCATTCATAACAAGCAAGTCACCTTCTTGCAGATAATCGCATAAATTGTAGAAATGACGGTGCGAGATTTTGCCGCTTTCTCTGCCTATAACCATCATGCGTGAATGATTTCTCGGTTCAATCGGCGTCTGTGCGATAAGCTCATCGGGCAGATTATAAAAAAAGTCTGATTTTAAAAGCTCCATAGTGATTGTTTAGTCCTTTTTGTGGTATATTTTTGTTACATATTCAATAATAAAAGCCTTTTCATGGCTTGCTAATTAAGTAAAATAGGCAGAAAATGAAAAAATGCTATTGACAAAACTGTTTTTAATGCTATAATAAAGTTAACAAGATAGAGGCGCGGTTGATATCAGTAGCTTTTGTGTTAAAAATGCCGTAAATTTGCAAAAGCGAAAGGAGATACCGCCGAAGAGATTGTTCATCGGCATATGCACATTCTCTGGGCGCATATTTAACAGATATGCGACTGTCATCAGGTTCCGTTATGGATAATTGATGGAGTGCTATCGGCATAATGCATTCAAGATGCAAAATGTGTCAGTATTTCTATTATATTTCATGACGAGCCGGTTTTCAACCGGTTTTTTGTTTATTTACAAATATTTTATAAAAACATTTGAAAGGAAGATTTTTTATGAGACAGTACAAAGTTGGAATTATCGGAGCTACAGGCATGGTGGGACAGCGCTTTTTGCTGCTGCTTGAAAACCATCCCTGGTTCAATGTTGTTGCAGTTGCAGCCTCTCCCCGTTCAAAGGGCAAGCGTCTTGAAGATGCAATCGGCGCAAAATGGGCTTTTGAAACACCCATTCCCGAAAAATATAAGGATATGATTGTTTTTGACGCAACAGCTGATAAGGAAGAAATCGCTTCTATGGTAGATTTTGTTTTCTGCGCTGTTGATATGAAAAAGGATGAAATCAAGGCTTTGGAAGAGGCTTATGCTAAGCTTGAATGCCCTGTTTGCTCAAACAACTCAGCAAACAGACTTGTTGAAGATGTTCCCATGATTGTTCCCGAGCTTAACCCCGAACACCTTGAGGTTATCGAGGCTCAGAAAAAGCGTCTTGGCACAAAGCGTGGCTTTATCGCCGTAAAATCCAACTGCTCAATCCAGAGCTATGTTCCCGCACTTCACCCTCTGCGCAAGTTCGGCATCACAGATGTTCTGGCTTGCACATATCAGGCAATTTCGGGGGCTGGCAAAACATTTGAAACATGGCCTGAAATGGTTGATAACCTTATTCCCTTTATCGGCGGCGAGGAAGAAAAATCCGAAGTTGAGCCTATGAAGGTTTGGGGTAGCGTTGAAGATGGCAAAATCGTTAAGGCTGTAACACCCCTAATTACAACACAGTGCCTCAGAGTTCCTGTTTCCGATGGACATACAGCAGCTGTATTTGTAAAGTTTGAAAACAAGCCTGAAAGGGACGAAATTCTCAAAATCTGGGAAGAATTTGCAGGTGAGCCTCAGACACTCAATCTGCCCAGCGCACCCAAGCAGTTTATTCACTATTTTGAAGAAGACAACAGACCCCAGGCACAGCTTGACCGCAATCTTGAAGGCGGTATGGCAGTTTCTGTCGGCCGACTCAGAGAAGATGTTATGTTTGATTACAAGTTTGTTTGCCTCTCTCACAACACACTCAGAGGCGCAGCAGGCGGCGGCGTTTTAATGGCTGAGCTTCTTGCTGCAAAGGGCTATTTTGACTGATTATTTGATTTTGATGATATAAACTGACAAAGGAGGATATTTTATGAGTAATACTATTTTTACCGGTGCAGGCGTTGCTATTGTAACACCTATGAATCCTGATTTGAGCGTGAATTATGAAAAGCTCGGCGAATTGATTGATTTTCAGATTGAAAACGGCACCGATGCTATTATAATCTGCGGCACAACTGGCGAAAGCTCCACGCTCACCAACGAGGAGCACAGCGAATGCATCCGTTATTGCGTAAATCGTGTTGCAAAGCGTGTTCCTGTAATTGCAGGCACAGGCTCAAATGATACAGCTTTTGCAATTGAGCTTTCGAAGCAGGCACAGGAAGACGGCGCAGATGCACTTTTACTTGTTACCCCTTATTATAATAAGACATCTCAGCGTGGTCTTGTTGCACATTTCAGCGCAATTGCCGATGCTGTTGATATTCCCTGCATTCTCTACAATGTTCCCTCAAGAACAGGACTTTCCATCTCTATCGATTCTTATATTGCACTTGCAAAGCATAAGAATATAGTAGCAACAAAGGAAGCAAGCGGCAACTTCTCGCTTATGGCTCAGATTGCTGCTCATACCGATCTTGATATATATTCAGGAAACGATGACCAGCTTCTTCCTGCACTTGCACTTGGTGCAAAGGGCGTAATTTCGGTTTCTTCCAACATTATTCCTAAGCAGAAGCACGATATGGTTGCGCTTTATATGGAAGGCAAGACAGCTCAGGCACTTGAACTTCAGAACAAGTATCTTGATGTTGAAAATGCAATGTTTATGGATGTAAATCCCATTCCCGTAAAGGAAGCATGCAATATTATGGGAATGAACGTCGGCGAATGCCGTCTGCCCCTTTACAAGATGAGCGATGCACAGATTGAAGCGCTTACAAACGAAATGAAGGCTGCAGGACTTATCTGAAGCAAAATGCACACTGAAAATGTGCGGAATTGGAGCTGATAAAAGATGGTTAATATTGCAATATGCGGCGCAAACGGAAAAATGGGCAGGATGGTCTATTCCTGCGCTCTCGAAAGAGATGACATAAATGTTGTTTGCGGCGTTGATGTGAATACAAATACTTATGCGGATTTTCCGATTTACGAAAAGCCCTCGATGATTAACGAAAAGGTTGACGTAATTGTTGATTATTCGCATCCGTCGGCGCTTTCCGATGTGCTCAGCTACGCCCTTACAAATGGGATTGCTGTGATTTTTGCAACAACGGGTTATTCTGAGCAGCAGATTGCCGAAATCAAAAAGGCTTCTGAGCAGATTCCGATTTTCTTTACATTCAATATGTCACTCGGAATAAATCTGCTTTGCGCATTGGCTAAGAAGGCGACCGAAGTTTTGGGAAATCAGTTTGATATTGAGATTATTGAGAAGCATCACAATCTTAAAATCGATGCGCCTAGCGGAACGGCAATTATGCTTGCAAATGCGATTAATGAAACGCTTGATAACCGTATGAATTATGAATATGACAGGCATTCAAGGCGTGAAAAGCGTAAATCCAACGAAATCGGAATGCACTCTGTCAGGGGTGGCACAATCGTCGGTGAGCATGAGATTATTTTTGCCGGCAAGGACGAGGTGATAAGCCTCAAGCACGAGGCACACTCAAAACAGGTTTTTGCGGTAGGCTCTCTTAATGCCGCAAGCTTTTTGAAGGGCAAACCGGCAGGGCTTTATGATATGAGCAGCGTGGTTTAGAATCAATATTCCTCTCAGAGCATAGAAATGCCCCGGGAGGAATTTTTCTTTATGTATTGATTTTTGGACGTTTTGGTGATATAATTGCTTTTGTGCGCAATATGCGTATTAAACTTAAAGGATATGTGTAAAAATGAGCAAGAAAAATAAATATAAGAGAAAGACAACGACGAAAAAATCTCCGGTTGTGATTGAAGGCATAGATAAGTCGGCTTTTGATGAGGAAGCGTACAGCAGCTTTATGTCGGGAAGCAGGCGTATCGAGCCGCCCAGAATGATTACGGACAAACAGGCAAGGCGTGGTAAAATCATTCGCACACTTCTTAAAATCGCAATGATAGTCTGCACCTGCTACTGGGCGGTTTTCAATAATATCCTTGCGGGAATCGGCATGGTTATAAAGCCCGAGAGTCAGATTCATCAATATGGCGTTCCGATGCTGATTGCAACAGGAATTGTGATTCTGGCTTCTGTTTTGGTTCTTAAAAATAAGAATATTCCTTCGATAATTACAGGCGCTGTGGGAATGGCAGCGGTGCTTGTTATTGTTGGTAATATGTGCGATGTGGTTGACGCACTTGCACTTTCAGATGAGAATTTTCAGATGATGTCGGACATTTATAAAAAACGACATAATCCGACAATGATTGTAGCGCTGTTTCAAGTGATATTGGCCGTTGTTCAGTATTTTAGCTATGAAGAATCGGTAAAAAGGGCGAAACGCCGTCAGAAGAAGCTTGACGAGAAATATGCCGAGGCACCTAAAATTCTGGATGATAATGATTGATTAAGCTGATTTCAGTCAGCAGACTTTGCTTTGTGTCGAATAATGTCGAATTTTGTAATAAATATTCGATAAAAAGACAAAATTTATTCAAAAACCTCTTGCAAAATGTAGAAACATATGTTATTATAATGCTACAACAAAGCTAAGGGGGACATTAAAAAATGGTCACAGAAAAAGCAAAGGTAATGATTGGCGACGATTCAATTGAATTTGGTATTGCGTGCGCAAGCAAGCTGAGGAAAATGGGACTTTTTGCCGTAACACGTCCGAAGGATGGAACAAAGATTTTTGAAGAAATCCGCAAGGAAACGCCGGATGTTGTCGTAATAGACGCAGTTCTTCCGAATATGGATGCCATAGAAATCATCAAGAAGGTCAGCACTCTCAGAATCAAAAAGCCTGAATTTGTTGTTGTATCCGCATATGACAACAGCTTTCTGCAAAGCGAGGTCATAGCATCGGGTGCAGCATATTTTATGCTCAAGCCAATTGATTTTGACGTGCTTGCCGACAGGGTTTATTCTCTGGCACAGAAGGAAAAGCTCAGCGAGGAAAAGACCTTGCAGGATGTGGAGATCGTTGTAACCGACGTGATTCATCAGCTTGGTGTACCTGCACACATCAAGGGCTATCATTATTTGCGTGCGGCTATTATTGCATCGCTTGAGGACAGAGAATTGCTTGAAAGCATTACAAAGGCGCTGTATCCGACAGTTGCCGAGAAGTATAACACAACATCATCAAGGGTTGAAAGGGCAATCCGTCATGCAATTGAAATTGCGTGGGACAGGGGAGATATCGAAACCCTCAACTCATATTTCGGATATACGGTAAATACAGGTAAGGGTAAGCCGACAAACAGCGAGTTTATTGCTTTGATAACTGATAAGCTGAGGCTGCAGTTCAAATCATCGTCTGTCCTTACTGTAAATAATAAATAAAGGCAGGATATTTTATATGTCAATGGTCGAAATCGCAAAGAACGATTTACAGCTCAATCCTTTCACAAAGCTCGACAAGCAATGGTTTTTGCTGACAGCGGGCGATATCAGCTCATACAACACGATGACGGCTTCGTGGGGCGCACTTGGCACAATATGGAATAAAAGTGCAGTCACAGCTTATGTGCGTCATTCAAGAAAAACCTTTGAATTTATGGAAACTTGCGATTATTTTACCGTTTCGTTTTTTGGTGAGGAATATCGCAGCGCTTTAAGCTTTTGCGGAAAATATTCGGGACGTGATTATGATAAGGCAAAGGAAACAGGACTTACGCCGATTGAGATGGATGGCAGCGTTTCTTTTGAGCAAGCTGAACTTGTAATAGTTTGCAGAAAGTTGTATTCTCAGGATTTTGACCTTGCAAATATGGATAAAAACTGCGCCGGCACATTCTATGCGGGCGATTCGATTCACCGTGCATACATCGGCGAGGTTGTAAAGATTTATAAAAAAGTATAAAGAAAAGCTTGTGTCGAACAAAGATTTAACCCCTTGCATTTTTGATATGCAAGGGGTTTTCTGATTTAAAAAATATCAATTGTCGGCTTTTCTGATTTCGGCACGCTTGATTTTTCCGCTGCCGACTGTTTTGGGAAGCTCATCAAAGAACTCAACAATTCTGGGATATTTATAAGGAGCAGTATGGCTCTTGACATAGCTCTGGATTTCCTTCTTGAGTTCCTCGGAAGGCTCTTTGTCCTTTACAAGAACGATGTTTGCCTTGACAACCTGACCTCTTATCGGGTCGGGAGCGCCTGTTACAGCACACTCAAGAACATATGGAAGCTCCATTATGATGCTTTCGATTTCAAACGGCCCGATGCGGTAGCCCGATGACTTGATAAGGTCATCGACTCTGCCGACGTACCAGAAATATCCGTCCTCATCGCGCCAAGCGGTGTCGCCTGTGTGGTAAACATCGTCGTGCCATGCCTCTTTTGTCTTTTCCTCGTCGCGGTAATATCCACAGTAAAGACCGCAGGGGATTTCCTTATCTGTGCGGATGACAATTTCGCCGGTTTCGCCGACAGCGGCGCTTTTTCCATCAGGAAGAATGATGTCAACATCAAAAAGGGGAGAAGGTTTGCCCATTGAGCCGGGCTTGGGTTCCATTCCCACAAAGTTTGCAACAGCAAGAGTTGTTTCTGTCTGACCGAAGCCTTCCATAAGCTTCAAGCCGGTTGCGTTATAGAACTGCTGGAACACCTCGGGGTTGAGCGCTTCGCCTGCGATTGTTGCATATTTGAGTGAAGAAAGGTCATATTTTGAGAGATCTTCCTTGATGAAGAAACGATACATCGTGGGAGGTGCGCAGAATGTTGTGATGTTATATTTTTTGAAAAGGGGAAGAATATCGTCTGCGCTGAACTTATCAAAGTCATATACAAATACTGCGCCTTCGCACATCCACTGACCGTAAAGCTTGCCCCAGAGAGCCTTGCCCCAGCCTGTATCGGAAATGGTCAGGTGAATTCCCTCGGGGTCAACGTTGTGCCACTGATTTGCAGTAAGATAATGGCCGAGTGCGTATTTATAATTATGTGCAGCAATTTTGGGATTGCCGGTTGTGCCCGAGGTGAAGAACATCAGCATTTTGTCGCTTCCGCAGGGCGAATCGGCTTTGCGCTCGTAAACATCGGAGAAATTGAGATATTCTTCGTCGAAGCAATGCCATTTTTCACGCTTGCCGTTGGCAATTACCATAACCTTAAGATCCTTTGAATTTTCGGCCGCTAATTCTGCCTGATGAGCTGTGTCGCCGTCAGAGGTGCAGATGATAGCCTTAACGCTGGCTGAATCAAAACGATATTCAAAGTCATGTTTCTGCAAAAGGTTTGTTGCGGGAATTGCAATTGCGCCGATTTTGTGCAAAGCGAGAATTGAGAACCAGAACTGATAATGCCTCTTGAGAACCAGCATTACGGTGTCACCCTTCTGGATTCCGAGTGATTCAAAATAGTTTGCGGTTCTGTTCACGTTCTTTGCCATTTCTGAGAAGGAGAAGATACGTTCGTTCTTTTCGCGGTCAAGGTGAACCATTGCGGTCTTATCCGGACATTTTTCTGCCAGAGCATCCACAACGTCAAATGCAAAGTTAAAGCTTTCCTCGTTTGTATATTTTATGCTGTTTACAATGCCGTTTTCGTCAAAGCCGGTCTGAACGAATTTGTCGATGACGCGGTTCTGCTTTACAACCTGTGTTTTTTCAGCTTCAAAGAACTCACTCGGCTCGCTGTATTCAGCACCGTTTTCATCGCTGAGAACGATTGAAATAAATTCACAGTCGGCACCGTTTGCGGCAACCATTCCGTGTGCGCATGAGCTGGAATAATATGCAGTATCGCCTTCATTGAGGATTTCGGTATGTCCGTCAACAACCAGCTTCAGTGAGCCTTTAAGGATTATATTGATTTCCTGTCCCTTATGGCGGCTGAGCATAATGGGTTTTGTTTCGTCTTCGGCATTGTAGGGAACTTTTACATAAAAGGGCTCAGCGAGTCTGTCTTTGAACATAGGAGCAAGATTGCGGTATGAAAAGCCCTTTCTTCTTGCAATCGGCAGACCGTCGCCGCTTCTGACAATGCTGTATGTGTTGAGCGTAGGGCTTGTGCCTTTGAGAAGGTCAGTAACGTCAACGCCGAAACGCTGTGCGCATTTGAAAATGAAGGTGAAGCTATAATCGCGGCTTCCGCTTTCGTATTCAACATAATCATTTACGGAAACTTCTGTGCACTGTGCCATTTCTTCAACGGAAATTTCAAGAATTTCGCGCAGACCCTTTATACGTTGTGCAATTTCTTTGATTCTCTGTTCCATAATCCGGATTCTCCTTTAAATTTTAGTATTAGAAAAGTCGCATCAAAAACAAAAAACGTCTCAAGCAACTTATGCTTGAGACGAGATAAACACCCGCGGTACCACTCAAATTGCACGATTGTTTATGTATCGTGCCACTTAAAGGATTCAATCAAATCCCGCACCTTAACGCGGCATACGGAAGGCATCTACTGAAGACTTTAAGCCTTTTTCGGACCTTCAGCTCGGAAGTGATGGGCATATGAATACTCAAAAGCGCCGCCTTTCAGCATAATGGCAGGCTCTCTGTCAGCTTTTTTGTAATCAGCCGTCTTCGTCACAGCTTTTCTATGCGATTATGATATCACATTGATTTATTTTTGTCAAGAGGTAATTTTAAAAAAATTCTCTTAGTTGTTATTTGTTTGTCTTGAGCTTCTCTTGCCCTTTGACGAATCGTTGATAGCCTGTCTTGTGCGTTTGACGTCCGCAAGACCTGTTGTAAGATACACCTCAGTCTGGTTGAGGATATTGTCGATATATTCATTTGCGGCATTGCGCATTTCCTTTGCTCTTGACTGAGCCTGAGCCAGAACGTCGTTTGCACGCTGCTTTGCTTCCTTCAATATTTCTTCCTGTGAAACTATGACCTTTGCACGCTCTTCGGCGCGGCGCACGATGTTTTCAGCCTTGTTCTCGGCCTCTTTCATAATTCTTTCGCAGTCAAAATCGATAAGCTTTGCACGTTTTATTTCCTGCGGAAGGTTGAGTCTGATTTCGTTGATGAGGTCACGCATTCTTTCAGCGTCGACAATACATTTCTGCGAAGAAAAGGGGACTGTGGGAGCTTTGTCAATCTGCTCGTCCATCATTTCAAGGATGTCATCGATGTTCATAAATTTCTCCGTTTCCGCTGCTTGTTGCAGCTTTTTGTATTTTGATGTATATTTTTGTTATGTTAATCTGTTTTTACCTGTTTTGTAAGTCTGTCCTTTATATCATAAAGGATACTGGGCGAAACAAAATGGCTTATGTCGCCCCCGAAGCTTGCAATCTGCTTGACAACGCTTGAGCTCAAGTACATATTTTCGGCGCTGGTTGTCAGAAAGACGGTTTCGGCGTCAGCATAAAGCTTTTTGTTGGCGAGTGCCATCTGAAATTCATATTCAAAGTCGCTGACCGCACGCAGACCCTTGACAATTGCAATCGCTTTCTTTTCACGGACATAATCGGCAAGCAGACCTTCAAGCACGTCGATTTCAACATTGGGTATGCCTTTTGTGACGGTTTCAAGCATTTTTACACGTTCGGCTGTCGTAAAGCTGTAGGTCTTTGCGGCGTTGATTGAAACAAGAACAATAACCCTGTCAAACAGCTTTGAGGCACGGTTTATGATGTCGATATGTCCTAAGGTTACAGGGTCAAAGCTTCCAGGACATACCGCAAGCTTTTCTGTTGTCATAATGTTCAGTCCTTTATCTGCGTCTTGTATATGCTTACGGAAATTTTTCCGTATTTATAGCGTTTTTTAATAACAATTGAGTTGTAGCTGTCGCAAAGCTCACATTTTGGGTCATGCTCACATATTACCAATGCATTTTCGCTGCACAGCTTTGATATATCGGGCAAAAGCTTTTGCAAAGCCTCTTCGCTGTATGGCGGGTCGAGAAGAATAATATCAAATTTATCGCTTTGCGAGCGTACATATGCAAACGAATCAATCGGAAAAACCTTTGAGTTTGCTTCAAAGCCCGTTGTTTTGATATTTTGCCTTATGCAATTGAGCGCTGCGGCGGAATTGTCCACAAAGACGCATTCGCTTGCTCCTCTGCTGAGCGCTTCGATGCCGAGTTGTCCACTACCTGCAAAAAGGTCAAGAACCTTTGCACCGGGCAGTTCAAACTGAATTGCGGAAAAAATTGCTTCCTTGACCATATCGGTCGTGGGTCGTGTGTCAAACCCTTCGGGGGTTACAAGCTTGCGCCCTCTGGCGCTTCCGGTTATAACTCTCATAATAATCCTTTCAAGATGGTATCTTATATATTATATCACAGCACATTCCATTTGTCCACATTTTCAGCTCATATTTTCAATAATTTTTGCAAGCTCTGCTGCTGTTTCCTTATTTATCGCGGCAACCTGTGCCAGCTCTTCGACAGAAGCATTTGCGAGAGCCTGCCTTGTTTTGAAATGCAGAATAATCTTTTGAGCCTTTTTTGGTCCGATTCCTCTTACGGATGTCAGCAATGGCTCAAGGCTTTCCTTTGCGTGCTTTTTGCGCTGAAAGGTAATTGCAAATCTGTGCATTTCATCCTGAATTCGGGTTATCATCATAAATGCATTGCTTTTGGACGAAATTTCAATTTCGCCGCCGCTGTGTGAAATTGCACGGGTTCTGTGTTTTGAGTTTTTGACAATGCCGAATACGGGCACGTCAATTCCCATTTTCCGCAGAATCGGCTCAACGGCGTTTACCTGCCCCTTGCCGCCGTCAACAAAAATCAAGTCGGGAAGGTGCTTAAAGCCCATGTCATCTTCGTTTTCGTCGCAGTAATGCAGAAATCGCCTTTCGAGAACCTCACGCATACTTGCGTAATCGTTTTGTATATCAATTGATTTTATCGAAAACTTTTTATATGCATTTTTCAGCGGTCTGCCGTTTTCAAAAACGACCATTCCCGCAACCATTGAAGATGACGAAAGGTTTGAAATATCATACGCTTCGATATAAAGCGGAGTTTTTTCAAGACCGAGTGCGGATTGAAGCTCCTCAAGCGCTGTGATTTCTGAGCTTGAGCGCCTTTTCTTGAGCGAAAGCTCTTCGTATGCGTTGTTCTTGCACATGGAGAGAAGGGCTTTTCCCTGACCCTTTTGGGGAATGGTAAAATATACGGCGTGACATGATTTTTCACGCAGCATCTGCTGGCAAAGCTCAATTCCGTCAAAGCTGTTCTCGATAATGATGCTTTTCGGAATATCGGATGATGTGGCATAAAAGCTTGCGATGAACTCGCACATTGAGTCGTCAGAAATAGCGTTTGAAAAGAAGAATGTGTTTTTATTAAAAAGCCTGCCGTTGCGATATGAAAGAACGGAAATGCAGAAGTCGTCAACATTGTGCGCCTGTGCAAACACATCGGTGTCACGCAGTGATTCTTCAATAATAAGCTGGCTGTCGCCGGCCTTTTCGATTGCGTAAATCCTGTCGCGAAGTGAAGCGGCAAGCTCAAAATCCAGATTCTCCGCAGCCTGCTCCATGGCATCCTTTAGCTTTTTAATGGTTTCCTTGCTGCCGCCTTTGATAAAATCAACAGCCTGTTCGATGATAGCCGCATATTCTTTGGGCGAAATCTTTCCTGTGCAAACGCCCATACATCTTTTGATATGATAGTTAAGGCAGGGCCTTGCACGGTCGCTTTTTGAAAACCTTCTGTTGCAGACGGGCAGCATAAAAATTCGGTTGACCTCTTCAACGGTGTTTTTTGTAACAAATCCACTGATGTACGGCCCGAGATATGTGGCAGAATCGTTTTCATACTGCAATGCGGTTTTGATTCGCGGATAATCGCCGTTTGTGATTTTAATATAGTGGTAGCCCTTATCGTCCTTAAGCAGAATGTTGTACTTGGGCATATGCTGTTTTATCAGGCTGCATTCGAGCAGCAAGGCTTCGTATTCACTGTTTGTTACAATGAATTCAAAATCTTCAACAAGGCTGACCATTTTTGCAACCTTCGGCGTGTGATCGGGATTCTCTCTGAAATAGCTTGAAACACGGTTGTGAAGATTTTTTGCCTTGCCGATATAGATAATATCCTTTGCGGAATTTTTCATTATATAAACGCCTGGTGATTTTGTCAAGTGGCTTGCCTTATCACGCAGTGCGGGCAGATTTTTATTCATATATATACCTTTGTGTTATGAGTTGGAAAATGTACACGAAACAATATCAAAATTGCCTTCAAAGTCTTTTTGAAAGGTTAGGTATGCGTTTACCTCGTATCTGTTGTCGATAAATTCCCCTGTATTTTGGGTGTCGTCAACGGGCACACCGTAGGCGAACCCGACGCAGCATTCATATTTTATGCCGCTTTCATCGTTTGTAATGCTGGGGATAATTGATTTGAGAGAATAAAAGTTTTTCTGCGCATTCGGGTTTTCGCCGAGCAGAACCGAGTCATCAAGAAGCGAATATGAATATTTGCCTTTCGAATTTCCAAAGAAGAGGGCCTCAATAAAATCCGAGGATTCAAATGCCATCTGTATATAATCCTTTGCGTCTTCATAGGTTATATTAGAATTGGGAATGATATCTATATATTTTGATGTTGTATCGACGTTACAGTTTACAGACAGCTTCTCAATGTATATTTTTCTGTTTGACACAACTGTGGTGTAGATTATGTTTTTTGCCGAAAATTCGTAGCTTCCGTCGCTGTTTTCATTGATTTCAAAGAATTCTTCGTCAGAGAAGGCGTCCAGTTCCGTATTGTATATAGCAAATTTGCCTTCAAAGGTTTCGGCACAGAGAAGCTCACTGTTGAGCACATCTATTCCTGCATATAACACGGGAATAGATGTGTTTCCGTTTTCGTCGACGGCACCGTAATACATTATGCCTCGTTTTGTCTCTCCTACAATAAACTTACCGTTTCTCGGAGAATATATATAGTCCCATACGGCTTCGATGATAATTTCATCTTCACTGTTTACAACACCGTAAAGGCCGTTCTTCTGGAACACCTTGTAGCTTCCTGACGCTGAAACTCCGGAAATTTCAGGCTTGTCGGGAGAAATGGCGCGGCTGTTTGATTTCAGCGTATACACTACGACAAGTGCAGCGATAAGTGCAATAAAAAAAAGAGCTGCTGTGACAATCCTAATTTTTGAATCCACACAATCAGCTCCGTTTCGTTTAATTGTTAATTGTTTTTTGTTATTTTTGTTTTTCTTACTCCGATATATTGTTTAAATACGGTTTTGTTTTCAATTCTTTTAAAAATTGCAGCACCGATTATGAAAACAACAACAAATTGTCCGAGGAAAACGCTTGATGCCGAAATGAAAAAAGGTTCGTTAAAGACGAATGTCAGTTCAAAGCCTACGAGAACGGCATTCACAATGCTGCATATCAGCGCTGAAATGTAAAGGTTTTTGCATTTATACATAAGTACGGCTGAGATGACGGTTGCTGCAGTTCCGATCGGAACATCAAAAACGGCGGTCGGGCTGAATAAATTCGAGATGAAGCATCCAAGCGAAAGAGCAATGCAAAAATCAGGCTTGTAGCAGCACAGAAGCATTAAGACTTCAGAGAACCGAAACTGTACAATACCGTATGAAAGCGGCGATATCAGAACGGTGGCAACGATGTAGACTGCTGCGATTACACCGACCTTTGTCAAGGTGTAGACTTTGTTTTTTGCAGTTGATTTCATAGAAAAACACTCCTTGTTTTACACGCTGGTTATCAAGGAAACAGCGATGTATTGAATTTTTTATATGATTATCTTACGTCTTCTTCAGTTTCTCTTGCCAGATATATAGGTCTCGATTTCGATTCGAGATATGTCTTTGAAAGGTACTGACCCAGAATGCCGTTGCAGAAAAGCTGAAGACCGCCAAGCATAAACATAACACACATAATGGTCGGGAAGCCTGCGACATCTTCGCCCCAGATAAGTGTTTTAAGAATGATAACCACTATCATTATGAGCGATATGAGGCAGAATAAAACGCCCAAGAGTGAGGAAATTGCAAGCGGTGCGGTTGAAAATGCGAAAATTCCCTCAAGCGAATACAAAAACAGCTTCCAGAATGACCATGCAGTCGTACCTGCGGCACGCTCGACATTTTCGTATTCGATATATTTTGTTTTGAATCCGACCCAACTGAAAATGCCCTTGGAAAAACGATTGTATTCGGGCATTGAAAGAATAGCGTCAACCATTTTGCGTTTCATAAAGCGGAAGTCCTGTGCTCCGTCAACAATTTCAGTCTGTGAGATTTTGTTCATAATCTTATAGAACTTTCTCGCAAACCACGAGCGAACCTTTGATTCGCCCTTTCGGCTGACTCTGCGTGTTGTTGCACAGTCATAGTCTTCCTTTGTGACGATTTCATACATTTGCGGAATGAACTGCGGCGGATGCTGCAAATCAGCGTCGATTACAACAACATAATCGCCCTTGGAATTTTCAAGCCCTGCATAAATGCCTGCTTCTTTTCCGAAGTTTCTCGAAAAAGATATATAGCGCACTCTGTTATCGCCTTTGGCGTATTCACGCAGAATCTGAAGAGTTTTATCCTTTGAGCCGTCGTCTATAAACAAAAGCTCGTAATCGATTCCGTAATTGTTTATCATATCGCCCATAACTTCACGGATTTTATCATAAAACAGGGGAAGAACCTCCTGCTCGTTGTAGCATGGAACAACTACTGTTATAAGTTCTGACATAATTTTTAATCCTTCCAAGAAATACGAAATATCAATACATAATATATTTTACTACATAACTTTCTTAATTTCAAGTGTTTTCACGATATTTCTGACAACAAAAAACTGCCTTTAAAGATAAAAGCAGTATTGTGGTTTATTTGTTCAAATCCTTAATTATGCATTGCAAGTGAAAAACCTGCTGAGAGCTCAATCCTGTTATATCGAGAGTTTTTCTGTCGTCCAAGCCAAGCAGATAGTCGGTGCTTACCTGATAGCTTTTTGCAATTTTCACCAGCATATCTATCGAGGGCTGGATATTACCGTTTTCCCAATTGCTTACGCTCTGTTTCGTTACATTCAATTGTTTGCCGAATTCCACTTGATTCAACCCCAATGAGAGCCTGAGCTCTTTTATTCTTTCGCCAAACATATTCAACACCACCACATAAAATATTGCAATACTATTATACAAATAATACTTGACAATATTAAAATACTTTGGTATACTGATATTTGACCCGGATGTTTGTTATTATACTTTAAATCACTTCAATTCATCCGGCATGATAATTTCGCCCTCGGCTGCTTCAAATTCCTTGATGCATTTTCTTATCAGATAAAGTATCTGACCGTTTGCGGAACGTCCCTCGTATTTTGAAATATAATGCAGCTTGTAGTGAAGCTCTTTATCAACTTCAATTCCAAGGTGTTTGTTGTTTTTATTGCGCATAATTAAAAACCTCTCAAATTATCTTGATTTAAGTATATTTTAAGATGATTTTGTGCTATAATGGTGTTTGTATACTTAAATCGAGTATACTTTTTTGGAGGTGGTTATTATAAAAGTAGCTGTAATAGGGTCAAGAAGTCTGATAATTGAAGACTGTGAAAAATATATTCCCGATTCTGTGACAGAGATAGTTTCAGGAGGTGCGAAAGGAGTTGATATGTGTGCAAGAAAATTCGCTGTGGAAAACGGCATAAAACTCAAAGAGTTTCCTCCTGACTATAAAAAATACGGGAAAGGAGCACCGCTCAGGAGAAACCTGCAGATAATTGAATATGCTGATATAATTATAATTTTCTGGGACGGAAAATCCAGAGGAACGAAATATGTTATAGACAATGCAAAGAGGCTCGGAAAAGAATACATCGTTTATAAAACAGACACATAAAAAAATCCCCTTTCTCAAAACAGAGAAAGGGGATTGATTGCATATTGAACTATTATTATTGATTAAAGAATCTCAAAGGAATCAACAAATGCGTCCATTGTAGCTGCAACCTCGCCGTCAACATAACCCATTGTAGCGATTATGCTTGCATCCTCAAGGAATATACAGTATTGAATAAGCTCCATTGATATGCCTTCCATAGCGATTGAAGCTGTATAGTAGATTGTGTCAGCTCCGTCGAGAGTTGATACCTCGTATGTGCCGCTTGTAAAGCTGTCGGAATAAATCTTCTCATACATTCCGTCAAATGTTTCCTGCGAGTATGTAGAAATATCATCAGCAGATGTTGCCTGAACATTGATGCTTTCAAGAGCGTACTCGTCTTCGGAGGTGATTTCAGCATAGCCGTCTGTTACCTCGCAGGTAAAGCCTTCAGGAACAATAAAGGAAACGCCTGAGAATTCAACAACATCGCCTGCTGCGTATGTGCCGTCTTCGGATGATTCATCTTCACTTTCCGAAGACTCTTCGTCTTCGGATGATTCATCTTCACTTTCAGAAGACTCTTCGTCTTCAGATGATTCATCTTCGCTTTCAGAAGACTCTTCATCTTCAGATGACTCATCCTCGCTTTCGGAAGACTCTTCGTCATCTTCGGAGGATTCTTTGTCCTTGTCTTCGTCTTCCTCGTCCTCGTCTTCATCTCTTTCCTTGTCGGAAACGCTCTTATCATCATCTTCTTTCTCGTCAACGCCGCAGGAAGTCAGCATAACAGAACCGCATGCGATAGAAAGAGCAAGAAGAATTGAAAGTATCTTTTTCATTGTTTGATCTCCTTTTTGTATTATTATTAGTTAAGCTCAATAGAAGCGATGAGATCATCCATATATGCTGTTTCAATACCGTAGCTGTAGCCGGAGAATGCATAGTCGTCGCCGTCTGTGAAGATGATGTAGAACATCATATCCATCTCCATACCTTCTGCGGAAAGTACAGCGGAGTAGTAGATTGTTTCTGCATCGCCGAGTGTAGAAACTTCATATGCAGTAGTTGTTACATTGTCGGTAATTGAACTCATTTCTTCCTCAAACCATTCCTGAGGATAGTCAGCAGCGCTTTCTTCTTCGTTTGTTGCAGCCATTTCGATTGCACCGAATCCGCTTTCATCGTAAAGAGAAGCATAATCGGAGCCTGCCTCGCCTTCAAATCCTTCGGGAACAGTAAAGCTTACATCGCCCACTGTGATTGTGTCGCCTGCTACATATGCAGCTTCCTCGCCGCCTTCGTCTTCTTCATCAGAGGAGAAGTATGAATCATCAACGTAAACACCGAGATAGGTTACTGTGCCGTCTTCAACTGTAAAGGTAATGCTGTTCCAGTATTCTTCATCGTTGATATCAAGCTCGCCGTCAGTAAGGGTAAATTCAGTTCCGAATGCGTCGTTAATTTCGTCAAGGCTTGAGCCCACGCCCACACCGTTGATTGTAAATTCAAATACATCGGCGGGCTCTTCTGTGCTTACATAATCTACATAGCAGTCTGCGATTGCTGTTTCAGCGTCAGCGCTGGGGTTGTAGAAGTCAACCTCTACAGTGTAATCATCATTGTATGCCCAATCCCAGTCGTCTGCTTCGACCATTTCATCAGCATCAAGTCCGAAATAATCACAGAAAGGTGCTGCCTGGAAGGGCCATGAGCAAGTTTCACCGAATATTTCAACGGTTACATCATCAAAGCTGAGCTGTTCATATTCGTAGTCGGTGCTGAGTGATTCATCCTCATCGTCGGAAGATTCGTCATCGTCCTTTGAAGACTCGTCCTCGTCGTCCTTTGAAGACTCATCCTCATCGTCCTTTGAAGATTCATCATCGTCGTCCTTGGAGGATTCATCCTCGTCGTCCTTTGAAGACTCGTCCTCGTCCTCATCTTCGTCTTCATCTTTTTCTTCGTCGGAAGCTCTCTTGTCATCATCGTCTTCTTTTTCATCATCACTGCAGGAAGTCAACATAATTGAACCGCAGGCGATCGAAAGAGCCAGAAGAATGCTAAGTATCTTTTTCATTGTTGTTTTTCTCCATTCATAAATATTGCATCGGTAAGAACTGTATAAAAATACAGAAGATGCTACATTATATTATATTTTTATACAGAATTTTTGTCAACGGTATATATGACAAAAATTCACAATAAAACTCGTTAGCTTTCGGTTGAAATTGCTATCGGACAGCTGTTTTTGTGAATACGGCGATATTACGCAGGATAATATAAGCGGATTCTCTTTGATAAAATTAGCGGATTGTTCATTTTTTTCGGTTGACAGAAGCTTAAAGCTGTGATATTATTTATTAAAATAAATGTGCACTGCACAGTTTATCAAAATTAAAAATACATAAGAATAATTTCAGGAGGTCATTATTATGGCATTTTGCGGTAAATGCGGTACACAGCTTGAAGAAGGAAAGGCATTCTGCCCCACCTGCGGTGCTCAGGCAGGAGCTCCTGCTCAGCAGCAAGCACCCCAGCAGGCACCTAATCAGCAGCAGGCTCCCAATCAGCAGAACGCAACCGAGCAGTCTTCATTCTCGGCTGAAAAGCTTGAAGAAACATTCAAGAATCTCAACAACACACCCGACACAACCTCGGAGTTTGACCCTGCAGACATTGAGGCAAACAAGGTAATGGCAGTTCTTGCCTATATCGGAATTCTCGTTCTTATTCCTCTTCTGGCAGCTCCCAACTCCAAGTTTGCAAAATATCACACCAACCAGGGCTTCACACTCTTCCTTATCGGAATTGTAGTAAGCATCGTCGGAGCAATCCTCGGTTTGATCCCTGTGCTTGGAGCTATCGTCGGATTCCTTCTCGGTCTTTGCGTACTTGCCTTTGCGATTGTCGGTATTATCAATGCTGTAAATGGCAAGGCTAAAGAGCTTCCCATTATCGGAAAGTATACATTCCTTAAGTGATTTTCTGCTTTTTAAGGCAAATCTGCGGCGGACAGCAATGCGTTGCTGTCCGCTTTGTTTTGTTGCACGCATCTTAATCAACAATATTATGTTTGAATTTTTGTGCATATACAACAGAAATTATGGAATTTGTTTCAAAAAAATTTATCGGGCTTGACTTTTTTGATGGATAGTGATAAAATAACCTTGATAAGATGCGGATATTGTACGCATAGGCTTACCGACTAATAAATTGCGCTTGGGAGGCGTCGGGTAATGAACAAAAGACCTAATCTTTTCACATATATATTTACACTTATAACAGCATTGGTTTGCTTTATATGCCCTTTGGCGGCTTCGGCGGCTGATTTGTCAGTACCCGGTTCGCTGACTCTTGTTTGCGTGTCGGACGGAGTTTCACTTCCGGGAATGGAGTGGAGCATTTTCAGAGTCGGAACACATTCACCCTACGGTGAGTTTTATCTCGATGGTGATTTTGCCGATTACCCTGTGACATTTGATGATTTGTCTGTTTCGGCAATGACTTCTGCTGCAGAAACTCTTGAAATGTACACAAAGACCGACAGCATTTCTCCTTTGGCAACTCTTGCAACCGATGCGGGCGGAAAAGCTGTTTTTGAAAACCTTGAGCTTGGCATTTACCTTCTTTCGGGAAGCTCTGTTCAGGTAGAAGGCAGTATTTATACGCCTAATGCGTTTCTTGTTGAAATTGCGGATGATTCCGACGAAGTATACAATATGACATCATACCCTAAGTTTTCCGTTGAAGAAATTCCCGGATACGGCGAGTCGGAATATTCAATTGAAAAAATCTGGCGCAACGATGAGGGATACTCTGTTCGCCCTGATTCGGTAACTATTGAAATTTATGCTGATTCCGTGCTTTATGATACGGTCGTTCTTGATGAAAGCAACAATTGGTCATATGCCTGGACCGGAAAGGTCGAGTGTGAATGGTCGGTTAAAGAAATCAATATTGACAAGGATTATACCGTTGCATATACATCGGCGGGAAAAGCATTTTCAATTGTAAACTCAATGACCGCATCCACTGTTACTACGGTAACAACCACAGGCACCACAACACCCCCTAATCAGGATATTCCGCAGACAGGTCTTTTGTGGTGGCCCGTGCCCGTGCTTGCGTTTGCAGGCATTGTGCTTGTTGTAATAGGAATTAAGGTTGGTGCAAAGGAAAAGGAATAATAATGACCGATAAAAAAAGTAAAAAAGGTCGTTTGCTGATAATTGCGGGGACAGTGCTTCTTTTGGCGGCGTTGTCCCTTGTTTTATGGAATAATCATCGTCAGCAGGCGAGCAGTAAGGAAATGAATTCGATTCTGTCGTCACTACGTCTGCAAATGCCGCAGTCTGATGAAAGCTCTAAAAGCGAAGATAATCATAAAGATGATTTTGGCTCGGTTGGTTTTGAGGGCGAGAGCATAGGCGGCTCATCAGATAACTATGGTGATAGCTCTCAGACTGAAGAAACCTATATTGAAGTTGAACAAAAACGTTATATCGGGATTCTGCAGATTCCGTCGCTCAATCTTGAATTGCCGATAATGGCTGATTACAGCTACGATGAGCTCTATAATTCGCCCTGCCGCTATTCCGGAAGCGTTGCTACATCCGACATTATCATTGCGGCGCATAATTACAGGTATTTTTTTGGGCCGATTGACAACCTCAACAGCGGCGACAAACTGATTTTTACATCGGCTGACGGTCAGATTTACAGCTACAGCGTTGTTCAGTCCGAGCTTATTGACGGAGATGATGCAAACTCACTGCGGGCAAATTCCGATGACTGGGATATGACGCTGTTTACCTGCACATGGTCCGGAACAAGCCGTCTTGTTGTCAGAGCACAACTTGATGTACAGTAAATAAAAAGGAAAAGCACAGCTTCGAAGAAATAAACGAAGCTGTGCATTTTGTTGTTTTATGCTCTGTTTACGGCAAAATTGATGTATCTGACGATTGTGTTCCAAGTCTGCATATCGACAAAGCCGGTTGGCTCAAGCAAAAACAGAGCTTGTGCTGCACGGACGCAGTTTTGCGTCTGTGCGTCATATATGCCGTTTATGATACTGCATTTCGGGAAGTTTTCAAAGCTGTCTGAAAAAAATACAAGCATTGACTGCAATATTTCAATTGTGATTTTGGGTGACGATGCGTTTATAACATAATCAGGGTCAGGGAATATGTCAATCATCGTCGGCATTGTTACCGCAATGTCCGAATATACCGCAACAATTGCGTCCCAGGTTGTGCTGTCAACCTGCCCTGTGACAGGCAGTCCGTAAATTGCCTGAAAAGCGCTTACCGCTTCGGATGTGCGCCTGTCAAAGAGTCCGCTTGGAATTGTTACCGGCATTCTTTCGTCATTTTGCGAGATTCTGTGAAGATAATTCTGAAGCTCTCTGATGTGGGAGATTCTTTGTGTTTCGCTAAATGGCATTTTGGCCTCCTTATGTTGCAGTTATAGTATATCCGGGATTCTGGAATGGCTTTTTATCAAATCCGAATTTCAAATCCGACCACACAGATGTAATTGCATCCCAGGTCTGTGCACCGACAATTCCGCTTGGACGTAGGCCGAACTGATTCTGGAAGGCGATGACGGACTCCCTTGTCAGCGGCCCGAAATAGCCTGTTGTGCTGACTGCGGGAATTGCGGGATATGTATTGTGGATTTCTGTCAGATAATTCTGCAATACCCGTACATATTCGCTTGTTATACCTTCTCTGAGAACAGTTCCGGGATAAAGTACAACATCGTCTTCTTCAAGCGGAACGGACTCGACAATTCCGGCATATGCGCTGTAAATGCTGTCCCATGTGCTTTCGTCAACTACGCCCGTTTCGGGCAAGCCGAAGGTTCTTTGGAATGAGCGTACGCTGGTTTCCGTTGCAGCATCGTAAAGTCCCGTTATCTGCGCCGGCTGTATGCTTTGGTAATATGCGCCGATTACCGCGAGATGATATTGAAGTATACGCACGGCCTCGCCCTCGCTTCCGGCAGAGAGCCTGTCGGGAATCGGTACGAATGCTTCCTCAATTGAAAGTCCTTCCGAATTCAGCTCTGCAAGCTTCTTTACGCTTATGTAGATGTAGGCGATCTGATACCACGTTGCTTCATCAACTATTCCTGTCTGGGGAAGATTGAATATACTCTGGAATGTTCTCACGGAGTTTGCCGTATCCTCTCCGTAGAAGCCGTCAACAGCAGCAATTTTCGGAATCAGCGGATAGTTGCGCGATATTCTGTTGAGCTGGGTTTGTAATGTGAAAATCTCGGTGCGGCGATCGCCGATTTCTATCGGGCTTCCCGGATATGACGGGGTATTGGTTGCCACAGGTACGTTTGTCACAATTTCGATGTCATCTCCGTAGTATTCTTTTAAAATCTGCAGCGGTGTCAGCCCCTGATTTGCAAGGTCAACGGTTCCGAACTGTGAAAGTCCGTTGCAGGTTGTGGTGGTTCCGTTGCAGAACGCTGCAAACAGCGGTTCGATTGCTCCCTGACGTCTGATGTAGCTGTTGAAGATTTCGTCTACAATATTGTTTACCGAATCGAATATATTTCGCCCTTCAAAAAACGCCTGGTCGTACTGCGTGCTGTTTGTAATGTCGAAATCATAACCCCTTGCTCTGTACCACTCTGTATAAATGCGGTTCAGCGCAAAAGTGATGATCGCATAGATGTTGGCACGCAGAGCGCTGTCGGGCCATGTCGGATATATCTCGCTTGAAGCAACGTTTTTTATGTAATCGGGAAAGTCGAGAGTTATATTTGAAGCGTTTGAATCGGGTGTTCCGAGATGTACCGTAATGCGTTCGGGTATGAACGGTTCGCCTGTCATATTCAAAACCTCCTGTCAGAACTGCGGTTCATTGCTGTAAAATGTAATTTCACGTCGGTTTGTCGCATTTGTAGGCAATGGCACCATATTCACGGGCAGTATTGAGGTTATTCCCGAAAATATCGGAACATTTTCGTTGATTACCGTGTGGTACCCTTTGAGGAATATTTCTGCCGTATATGATGCAAACGGTGTGTTTGCGTCATTATTTTCGCCGATGTCGGGTGCGGGTAGTGTGATGATCGGTGTTCTGCCGCTTTTGTCAGTTGCGTTAATGCTGATTGCAGTTTGCCCGAGAGGGCTTTTCTGCGTTATAACTACAACAGCGTTTTCAAGCGGAAATGCTTTTTCACCCGCTGTAACATTGACCTGAAGAAAACCTGTTTCGGTATAGCTTTCGTTCGCAGGCAGATTTTCGGGGATGGCTTCAATCAACTCTACCGGTGTAATCGGCAAAAGCTCAGGCTTCGTATTTGTTGCAGGTTCGGGTACAGGTTCTGGTGCGGGCAGTGGTGTAATTTGTTGATTTTGAGGTGTGTTGCTTTGCGGCGGCAGAGTTATATCCGCCTTGTTGTTTTGACTGTAAAGACGCATCATTTCATCAATATATTTCTGCATATCTTCCTTGCTCTGCATAAGGCTATTCGCTCCTTTGTTTGTCTGTTATTTATAATTCTATTCAATGGAAGTCAAAAAGTTGACTAATCATCAAAAATCTGATAAAATATATGCACTATAATGTGATTTTGTAAGGAGCATTAAAATATGAAAATGCTGCATTTGAATTTTTCTCTGCTCAGAGAGGCCGAAAAGGGTGAACTTGCGAAGACCTATTTCGGTCAGCTGCTGACTTTTCTGGGCGTTTTTCTCGTTTCGACGCTTTTGCAGTCAATAATTCCCTGTATATATGTCTGGGATGATATGATGACTGCGATGAGTCAGGCAAACATAAATACTGCCGATTCAAATGAGATATACTCGTTTTATACAAATTACAGCTTCGGCGTCGGCTTTCTCGTGCTCAGCCTGTTTTGTACCGCTGTCGGCATTGTTGTGACTTTTCTGTATTGCCGCGGGTTTGAAAGGCGAAAAATATCCTCACTCGGATTTGTAAGAAAAAATGCGGCAAAGAGCTATCTTTTCGGAGCGCTTGCAGGTTTTGTGATGTTTGCGGTCTGCATTTGTCTGTGCGTTTTGTTTGGCGGCGGACAGCTTAATGTTCAGAATAATATAAATTTCGGAATAATTCTTGCATATTTAGGAGGGTTTATTGTTCAGGGTATGTACGAGGAGGTAATCTTCAGAGGATATTTCTTCGTGTCAACGGCGTCGGTAAAGCCCATAGGCTATGCAATTATTGCAAATTCGGTATTGTTTTCATTGGCTCACGGTCTTAATACCGGTGTTACTGCTCTTGCGTTTGTTAATATTGCACTTTTCGGCGTGTTTATGTCACTTTGTATGATTTATACAGAAAATATCTGGTTTATCGGAGCGCTTCACAGCTTCTGGAATTTTTCGCAGGGCAATATATTTGGCGTAAGCACAAGCGGAATGAATATGGATGTATCTGTTTTAAGCTTCTCCGCAAAGAGTGGTTCCGAGCTGTTAAACGGAGGTGCTTTCGGAATGGAAGGAAGTATTATAGTTTCGGTTGTACTTACAGCGGCCATTGTTGCAATAGCTTGGCTTATAAAAGAAAAATCGGCACGGAAACAACAGGAGGGAAATCCTGAAAATCTGCGTGCCGATGCATAAAGCTTAAGTTAACCTAACATTTGGCAAGGGTCGGTGAAGCTGTCATGCTGCATTACCTCAAAATGAAGGTGTGAAGGCATCGAACTTTCAATGTCCGCGCTTTTGCCGACTGTGCCGAGCACCGTTCCTGCATTGACATTTGCACCTTCGGTGACGCTTAAGCCTTCCGAAAGGTTGCAGTACCTTGCACTTATGCCGTTTCCATGGTCGATTGTTACGCAGTATCCCCACAGCGGGTCAAGCTCAACTGCGGTTACCGTGCCCGATGTCATCGACTTTACTGCCGCTCCCTCGTCGGCGGCAATGTCAATTCCGTTGTGAGTCTGCCAGATACCTGTTGTTGTGGATTTTACAAGCTCGCCATCGCTGAAATCGTTGATGATATCACCACTTACGGGATATACAAATGGCTGTGCGGCTGTGCTTTCTGCCTGTACCGGCGCTGTGGTTGTTGCTGCTGCGGTGGTTGTCGTTGTTGCGCGCGTTGTTGTCGCCCTTGTTGTCGTGGTTGTTTGAGCTGCGTCATCCTTTTTTACGTTGTTCTTGCCGATGCTTGCGTTGTTGATTGATTCCGACAGCGAGATGCTTGAATCAAGCTGACCTTCAAGTGAGTCTTTTGTCTGCGAATATGCAAAATATCCCGCTACTGAAAGCATCAAAACACTTGCTGCCAAAGTGATGTAAAGTCCGCTTTGACTGTGTGCTTTCTTTTTGCCCGATTGTGTGCTGTAATTTTTCAAAATGATTTAACCCCTTTCTTTAACAGGGAAATTCCCTTTGGAGTTATTTTTGTCCGCTTTAAGCGAAATATACCGTAAAAATTATTTTTGTTTTTTGAGATTTTAAAATATGAAAAAAAGTGATTATTTAATAAAAATCAAGCCGATTGAAATAGATAGGGAAAGAACGCGTGTTTATTATCAATGCCTGTATGAGAGCATTGATAAGGATGATGATTATGAATTGTGGCTTGAATTCTGCAGAAATCTTTCGGATGATGAAAAAACCTTTTTCGAAAGCCTTGAAATCAATCCGCAGGCATGTATGCCTTTTGCAACTGTAAAAAACGGATATGTGCATTTTGAATGTTCGTTTGCCGTGGTCGCAAGCAAGCCTGATAACGAGGACCTGAAGTTTTCTGTTGAGAGATTGGAAATAAGCATTTCCAGACATGATGATTTGGATGAAGATATGCTTTATGTTACAGTAAGATGTTCACAAAAGCAAAATTCAAAACGTAAGGGTGTAATTGCAAACATTGCATATCTGAAGGCAAAAAAACAGACGGAATATAAAATCAGGATTGATATTCAAAAAAAACTTTTTGATATGCTCAAGGCTAAGGGTATGCAGTTTGTACCGCTGAGCAGCAGCGAAACACAGACCTATAAGCAGGTGTGGTGTGAGATTTTTTGTATGAAAAAATATAGCAAAAGTGCTGTAAAAAAATTCTTTGAAGCAAAAAATCATTCAATTACAACGGGCGTTGCCGGCGATATGGAATTTACAAAAATCCCAAAAAAAGGTGCGAATGTTCTTGTGCCGGATGTTGATGTATCTGTAAAGGTTATAAACTGTGCAAGGCTGAAACTGGAAGATTTGCGGAATTTTCCGGATATTATCATAACAGCTGATGATTTTTCTTATACCTATTATTCCAAGGCGGATGGAACATCATATTTTTATAAAAAATCAGGCGGATAGAATTGTGAATATATTCAGAAAAAGAGATGACAGCGCAAAGGTGCTTGCAAAAATCAATAAAAAGGCGATTAAATATTGCTCTGCCAGAGATGACAGTGGTGAAGAAATTATACTCGGCAAAAAAGGCGCGATAAATGTCTTTGATAATGAAATTACCATTGTCTGTGACGGCACGCTTGTGTATCGGTGCCGCAGGAAAAACGCAAAGGCCTTTGAGTTGATGAGCCTTGGCGGTGCTGTGATTACAGGTGATGATGAAAACGGAAAAAGGGTAACCGTGACCGCATATTATACAACCCCTTGAGAAATCTGAATTTATGAACGGAGATTATTATGCCCAGATTTTTTATAGATTATATCCCACAACAGACGGCTGAGATTACAGGCGGTGACGCAAGGCATATCGCTTTGTCGCTTCGTATGAAAATCGGTGAGGAGCTTACTCTGACGCACGGCGGAACGGATTATTTCTGCAATATAGAAAGCATAAATCCCGAAAGCGTAGTGCTTGCCGTCAAAAGCAGTGCGCCCTGTGCGGCAGAGCCTTCGGTGGAGCTGACATTGTTTCAGGCTGTGCCGAAGCTTGATAAGCTCGAAACGATTGTGCAGAAAGCCGTCGAGCTTGGGGCTTGCCGTATTGTGCCCGTATTGACAAGGCGCTGTATTTCGCGCCCGAAGGAGCATGAATTTGAAAAAAAGAGAGCACGCCTTTCAAAAATTGCGCTCGAGGCCGCAAAACAGTCGGGCAGGGGAATTGTTCCTGAAATTGCACCGCTGACAAGCTTTAAAAAAGCGGTTGCGGAGATGAAAAAGTCAGACGTAGCATTGATGTGTTACGAGAATGGGGGAAAGCATTTTTCCGAAATCGAACTTTGCAAAAGCGGCAGCGTTTCGCTTCTTATCGGAAGTGAAGGCGGTTTTGATTTTGAGGAGGCGGATTTTGCGGTTGAAAGCGGTGTTGTTCCCATATGGCTGGGCAGCAGAATTCTGCGCTGTGAAACTGCACCGATTGCGGCCATTTCGGTCATTATGCATATGACAGGAAATTTTTGATGACATTTTTTTCAAAAAGTTTTTAAAAGTCTTGAATTTTTTGGAACTATGTGATATAATAACTAAAGCATTTAATCTTGCAGGTTGTGCACGGCGCGTCCGCAGATAGCTGTGCAGACATAAATATTCTTTATGCGGAGAAAAGGAGCGATGACATATGAAAAAGGGTTTGACTATTTTTGCGATTTTTGCAGCAATCGGTGCTGCAGCAGTAGCATTCTTTGCAATCAAGAAGCGTCGTGATGAGGATTTCTGCGATTGCGATTGTGATTTTGATGATGATGAATTGTTCTGCGATGACGAATGTGATTGCTGTGACTGCTGTGATTGCCTTGATGAATGTGATTGTGACGATTGCGATTGCGTTGAAGAAGCAGTTGAAGAGATTGAAGAAGCAGTTGAAGCTGCTGACGAGGCTGCTGAATGATTTTATCGGTTAATTAAACCGGAACTCATATTTTTTATTTAAAAAAGCGCTTTTGGTGTTGCACCAAAGGCGCTTTTGTTTGTCAGCGTTGATTTTACTTGATTTCTATGTTATAATAACCTTGAAACAGTTTGCTATGCGCAAACTCTTTCAAGAACATTGTAACCAGTCAGCGGAATCGCCTTGACGGCGATGCTATGTTATAATAACCTTGAAACAGTTTGCTAAGCGCAAACTCTTTCAAGAACATTGTAACCAATCAGCGGAATCGCCTTAGCGGCGATGCTATGTTATAATAACCTTGAAAAGTTTGCTAAGCGCAAACTCTTTCAAGAACATTGTAACCAATCAGCGGAATCGCCTTAGCGGCGATGCTATGTTATAATAACCTTGAAAAGTTTGCTAAGCGCAAACTCTTTCAAGAAC
>JAFSEU010000013.1 GCA_017435565.1 Oscillospiraceae bacterium
ATTCTGACAGAATCTTTACCTCTGATACCGTCATCTACAGCAGTAACGTTAAGCGTACCGTTCCAGATCTTGATATCGTTCTTACAAACGATAGCGTCAGCACAATTGCCGTTTACATTAAGAGTGCCTTTGCCCTTGAACTTGATGTCATCGCAGGCATAAATCGCACCGCTGTCACCATCGTCATTTGTATAGCTTGTTCCGTCCGAAATGGTATTTGTATAACCGTTTTTGCTGGAAATTTCAACCTCATCACCGATTGCGGCAATGTAAACAGGTGAAGTTGAAGTGTTGGACAATTCAAGTCCCATAAGATTGATTGTTACAAGTCCGTCAGCGTATGTTGTTTTATCACAATTAACAACAAGCTGACCTGACGAGCACGAACCCGAAACATTAAATTCGCCGGGAACGATAATTGTAACGTATGTGTTGTTTGCAACCGTAACGTTAGAAGCATCGCTTGCAGCGACAACAGCACCTGTTGCGTTGTAAAGAGTAACGCTTGAAGATGCATATTCGATTGCTGTAACAGTGTTGTCATCGGTCGAAGTAGTTACATAAGGTGTGCGGCGCATAATGAGAAGGTCAACTGCATTATAAACACCATCGCTGTTCATATCACAGTTTTCCATATACTGTGAGCCGATACTCTGGGTATCGAGAAGCACACTCTGTGCAATTGCAAGGTCGCTTGCATTAAAGGACGAGTCGCCGTTTGCATCACCGAATAAAGTTACCGCAGCAAATGCGGGAGTCATGCAGGAAGCAACAAGTCCAACAGCGCAAGCGCCTGAAACAACACGTTTTAATGCTTTTGTGAGCATCGATATTCCTCCTAAAAAATAATGAAATATTTCGGACAATCAGATAATTTATTAAAAATAATCTGCGGCTAATATTGCCCTTGATATATTGAAACTATAAAATGTCAATGTTAAATCAATGTTAAAACAACATTGTTAAAATGATGTTAACATATTTTTTACTTTTGAACGATATAATTTCAAGTAAAGATTAAGTATGAATTATTACCAAAGGAGGAGCACAAATGCTTAGATTTCTTTTTGTAATACTCGTATGTATGCCGGATATTCTTTATTATGTTCCGAAAATGCGGCGCTGGGCTGCAAATCCCACAAAATACACTTTAAAAAGATGCTATCTTATGACTAAAGTAATGATAAAGATTATACAGACAAAAGGCTTTATTATTACACGGGCATACGGCAAGGAGAATCTGCCTAAGGATACAGGATATATTATGTTTCCGAATCATCAGGGAAAATATGATGTGCTCGGAATTATGGCAACGCACAAGGAGCCGTGTTCATTTGTTATGGACTCAGAGCGTGCAAAGTTGCCCATCGTAAAAGATTTTGTTAAATTCATCAGAGCGATTACACTTGACAAATCAAGTATCAAGCAGCAAAGAATTGCTATCAAGGAGCTTAGCCGTGAAGCTGAAAACGGAAATAAATACATCATTTTCCCTGAAGGCGGTTATTCAAACAACGGAAACCGACTTCAAAAATTCTATAGCGGATGTTTCAGAAGTGCTGTTGACGCAAAATGCCCGATTGTACCCGTGGCACTTATAAATTCCTACAAGGTTTTCACAGGATTGAAGCTGACGCCTGTTTTTACAAGAGTTTATTATCTTGAACCAATATATTACGACGATTACAAAAATATGAAAACCTCTGAGATAAGCGAGCTTGTAAAAAGCAGAATCGACGCACTTATTGCCTCAAAGGTAAGACGAAGATAACTGTATTCATGCCGCCAATGTGATTATACTTTCACATTGGCGGCTTTTTTATATATATTCAAAACACTTTTGGCATAGTTCAGATAACCGAAATCTGATGATGATTCATGAGCATTCTGTCTGAACCGCAACTTTTCATTTCCGACAAGACGTTCGAAACCGTTTATGAATTCACCTGCATTTTCAAACAAAAATCCGTTATATCCGTTTTTGACGACGCCTTTAAGGCAAGCATCATTTTTTGCAAGCACGGGCCGTGAAGATGACAACGCTTCGATATACGTCAGTCCCTGAGTTTCACTTTCCGAAGCACTTACAAACACATCGCACAGCTTGTAAAAATGGGCGATATTTTCATAGTTGTGCATTCCGCAGAATCTGATTCTTTGAGCGCATTCAAGTTTATTTGCAAGATTCAGATATTCTGATTTATTTTCGCAGAATCCGACAAGCATCAAAATACAGTCGCTGCGCTTTTTACAGAGCAATGAAAACCAATAAATAAGCTCATCAATATTCTTTTCTTCACATATGCGCCCCACAAAAAGAAGTATCTTGTCATTTTCGGAAATCGCAAATTTTTTGCGAAGCTTCGACGAAATTGACGTATTTTCATCTTTCTGAAACATTGACACATCAATTCCCGTCGGAATGCTGAAAATCGGTGAATATGTTCCATATGACCCAAGAAGTAGCCTTACCTTTTCACTCGGAACAATCACTGCTTGTGCCTTGTTGCAGAAATTTGCGCTGAAGGTTCTTGCAAGGGATTTTGACAATGTAAGCGGCATAGGAATTCTTACATAATGTGTGTAATCCTCATAAAGTGTATGATATGTGTGAATATGTGCACAGTGAAGCTTTTTGGCAAAATGCATTCCTGCCCTCCCGAGCATAAACTCAGTATGTGTGTGGATTACATCGGGTGAAAATTCGTGCATAAAATCATTCACATATCTGCTTTTTGTTACTGATATTCTCATTTCAGGTGCAAACGGGAATGATGCGCTTAAATATGCAAGGTTGCTCACTTCGCAGCACCCCGGTATTGAAGGACGGACTACACAAACTCTGTGTCCCAGACTGACAAGTCCTTTTTTCAAAAGGTTGACGGAATGTGCTACTCCATTGTGCATCGGAATATAAGAATCAGTAAATAATGCGATATTCATTTGTCTAAATCTCTCCGCATAAAATATTTTTTCTTATTATTTCATACGACGGCAAAAATATGCCACAAGCGTTTTTTTAATGTATTTTATTGACTTATATCAAAAAAAGTATTAAAATATATACTGTATTTATTTTTGGGAGATGAAAAAAATGAGTTGCTGTAATTGTAACGATACGAAAATTGACCTTTCTCTTCTCGACGCTGTTCTTGATGAATACGCCGGGATTCCGGGAAGCCTTATTACAATTCTACAGAAAGCGCAGGATATATACGGATATCTACCGACATCGGTAATTTATAAAGTGGCTGATGCAACAAGCTGTACGCCTGCAAAAGTTATGGGTGTTGCCACTTTTTATACGCAATTCAGATTCAAGCCTGTCGGCAAATATCTGATTATGCTCTGTAAGGGTACTGCCTGCCATGTCAATGGCAGCGATACAATCGCAAAAACTATTTCTGAGGAGCTTGGCATTACTGACGGCGAAACAACCGAAGATGGGCTTTTTTCACTCAGCTTTGTTGCTTGCCTGGGTTGCTGCAGCCTTTCGCCCGTTATGATGATAAATGACGAAACATACGGTTCGCTCACACCTGCAAAGGTAAAAGAAATACTTGACGATATCAGGCACAGGGAGGTGCAAAGCATATGAAAATTGCTGTCGGACAGGGAAGCTGCGGTATTGCAGCAGGAGCGCAAAAAGTTTCCGATGCTTTGAAAAAATGCCTCGAAAAAAGCGGCATATCTGTCGGTGTTACAGGCTGTATCGGAATGTGCTGGCTTGAACCGATTGTTGATATATATGACAACGATAATACTTTGCACAGACTTGTAAGAGTCAGCGAAAAAGATTCGGAAAGAATTGCTGAAGCTGTGAAAACCAATGATTTTTCCCAAGTAGAAAAACTTGAGATTACAGATGAGGATAACTCATTCCTTGAAAAGCAGACAAGAATTGCTCTGCGTAACTGTGGCATTATTGATCCTGACGATATAAACGCATATGTCGATGCAGGCGGTTACAGCGCACTTTCAAAAGTACTGAACAATATGTCCGCCGAAGATGTGATTGAAGAAATAAAAATATCAGGTTTGGCCGGCAGAGGCGGCGCAGGCTTTCCGACATGGTTCAAATGGAACGCCGCAAGGCAGTCACAAGGTCAGGAAAAATATCTTATCTGCAATGCAGACGAAGGTGACCCGGGCGCTTTTATGGACAGAGCCGTTATCGAAAGCGACCCTCATACCCTGATTGAAGGTATGCTTATCGGCGCTTTCGCCATCGGAGCATCACACGCAGTTGTGTATGTACGAGCTGAATATCCGCTTGCTATTATCAGACTGCAAAATGCAATTGAACAGGCAAAGAAAGCAGGTTTTATCGGCGAAAACATACTTGGCAGCAATTTTTCGTGTGATTTCAGAATCAAGGCAGGAGCCGGTGCTTTTGTCTGCGGCGAGGAAACAGCACTTATCGAATCGCTTGAAGGCAACAGAGGTATGCCGAGGCTCAAACCGCCTTTTCCTGCGCAGGCAGGATATTGGCACAAGCCCTCAAATATAAACAATGTTGAAACTTTTGCAAACGTTGCATGGATTATTTCAAACGGCGGAAATGCATTTGCGGCAATGGGTACTCCCGACTCAAAGGGTACCAAGGTTTTTGCTCTTACAGGAAAAATCAAGCGAGGCGGCCTTGTTGAGATACCGATGGGCAAGACTCTGCGTGATGTAATTTTCGACATCGGAGGCGGCATCAGAGACAACAAAGAATTCAAGGCAGTACAGATGGGTGGACCTTCAGGCGGATGTATACCTGCGCATTTGCTTGATACTGTCATTGACTATAAGGAGCTCGGCAAAACGGGCGCAATTATGGGAAGCGGCGGTATGGTCGTTATGGATGAATCTACCTGTATGGTACAGATGGCAAAATTCTTCCTTGATTTTACGGCAAAGGAATCGTGCGGAAAATGTGTACATTGCAGAATTGGCACAAAGCGTATGCAGGAGATTCTTACCCGAATCACCGAAGGCAACGGCAAAGATGGCGACATTGAGTTGCTTGAAGAGCTTTGCAGCGGCATTAAGGACGGTGCACTATGCGGTCTGGGTCAGACTGCGCCAAACCCCGTTCTTACAACCATAAAATACTTTAGAAATGAGTATGAAGCGCATATCAACAACAAGAAATGTCCCGCAAAGGAATGCAGAGATCTGCTGTCATATGAAATTGACTCTGAAAAGTGCAAGGGCTGTACATTATGTGCCAGAAAATGTCCTGCCAACGCAATTACAGGTCAGGTAAAATCAGCACACATCATCAACCCTTCGGTATGTATCAAATGCGGTCAGTGCGCTGCTGCGTGCAAATTCGGCGCAATTTCCGTCAAGTGAGGTTTTTTATATTATGAATCAGATAAAAATAACTATAAACGGCAAGGTATGTCAATGTGATGAAGGCGAGTATATTCTCAAGGTTGCACAGGACAACGGCATTGAGATTCCAAACCTTTGCAACCACGAAAGTGTTGCTGCATACGGGGCGTGCGGTCTGTGTACAATCGAAATTATTGATGACGGCAACGGAAGAGCGCTGCCTAAGCTTATGCGTGCGTGCGCAACAAAAGCAATGAACGGTTATGTTGTCAGCTACGATACAGAAAGAACAAACAGGGCACGTAAAATTGCACTTGAGCTTCTGATGAGCGACCATGATGGCGACTGCATCGGTCCCTGCAGACTTAATTGCCCTGCACAGACGGATTGTCAGAAGTACCTCAAGCAGATTGCAAGCGGTGACTATCACGGTGCTGTTGAAACAATCAAAGACAAGCTTCCCCTGCCCGCTTCAATAGGCAGAGTCTGTCCCCACCCCTGTGAGCAGAATTGCCGCAGACAGTATGTTGAAGAATCACTTTCCATAGCACAACTCAAAGCATATGCCGCTGATATGGATCTGAAGTCGGACACTTTCAGAGCAATCGGCAAGCCTGACACAGGCAAAAAAGTATCAATTATCGGAGGCGGTCCGGCAGGTCTCACAGCCGCATATTTTCTGCGCCTCAAGGGTCACAGCGTTACTATATATGATATGATGCCGAAGATGGGCGGAATGCTGCGCTATGGTATTCCTGCATACAGACTTCCCAAGGATGTGCTCGACAGGGAAATATCAGAAATTGAACTCCACGGTGTCGAATTTATAAATAATTGCAGAATCGGTGTGGATATTACTCTGGATGAAATCAAAAATATATCCGATGCTGTAATTGCTGCTCCCGGTGCCTGGAAGAGTATGTCCATGAGAGTCAAGGGCGAAGAATTAAACGGTGTTATCGGCGGAATTGATTTTCTGCGCCCCATTTCAGGTGCGGAGACAACGCCCGATTTGAGTGGAAAAAAAGTCGCAGTGTGCGGCGGCGGAAACACAGCAATGGACGCCTGCAGAACCGCTGTACGCTGTGGTGCAGACAAGGTTTATGTAATTTACAGACGAACAAGAAACGAAATGCCTGCTGAAGACATTGAAATTTCCGAGGCAATTGAAGAGGGCGTTGAGTTCAAATTTCTAACAAATCCCGATGAAATTATAGGAGTTGACGGTGCTGTTTCGCAAATCAAGCTGCAAGTTATGGAGCTTGGCGAGGCGGATGCAAGCGGAAGACGTTCACCCGTTGCAGTTGAAGGCAAATTTGAATTCCTTGATGTCGATATGGTCATTATGGCGATTGGACAGACTATTGAGCCGAGTGGATTTGAGTCAATAGAGAAAACAAAAAAAGGCACGATATCCGCTGAAGAAGGAACCTTCCTTACCTCAATCGAAAAAGTCTTTTCCATCGGAGATGCAACAAATAATGGCGCTTCAATCGCAATTGCCGCCATCGGCGATGCAAACAAGTGCGCTGATGTTGTAGACAGCTATCTGAGCGGCGAAATCAAGCCATACACAGCACCTTATGTTTCCGAACGTAGACTTTCGGATATTGACTTTACTTCAAAAGAAATGTCAGCACGTATAAAAATGCCTGTACGCAATGCCGAAATCCGCAAAAAGGATTTTTATGAAGTCAACCTCGGGTTTGAGGATGATAGACAGGTGCGAACTGAAGCTGCACGCTGCCTTGAATGCGGCTGTCACGATTATGAAGACTGCAAACTTATTAAATACGCAAATATGCAGGAAATCAAGCCGCTTAGATTTGATGGTGTTAAAAACACTAATCCCATTGAACAAAAACTCATTGCCATTGAACGCAACCCAAGCAAATGCATTTTGTGCGGACTTTGCGTAAGGATATGCGAGGATGTTGCAAAGAAAGGCATTTTAGGTCTTGTTGGCAGAGGATTTACTACTGTCATCAAGCCCGAATTCAATAATGATGATATAGTTTCTGTCTGCAAAAATTGTAAAAAATGCTTTGAAGCTTGTCCAACGGGTGCATTAAAATTAATTTAATCAAATATAAAAATCCTGAAACTTATTTTTTAGTAATTTTCAGGATTTTTTCTTTATCATTTTTAAATAAATATTCATTTTTTAGCAATAGATTGTTTCATATTATTTGTTAAGATAAATGCGTGACAAATTTAACATTTTTCGGAGGATAAAAATGACAACAAGTACACTGTTTAAAAAGACGATGCCCTTTGTCTGGGCAAAGCTGATACTCGGTGCCATTTCCGTGGTTGCTTCAATTATCATTCTTGCACTTTTCCTTCTGATAGTTTCGGCATCCGGAAGTGAGGGACTTCTCTGGATTTTCCTTGTAATCTGGATATGCGCCACCAGAGCAATCAACTTCTTCCTTAACCAGTATGTAGGCTATCTTGTTAAAGCCGGACACGTAGCCGTAATCGCTGAGGCTGTAACCACCGGTCAGGTTCCCGACAATATGGTTGAATACGGAAAGAATAAGGTTAAAGAAAGATTCGCTACTTCAAACGTATATTTTCTTGTTGACAAACTCGTGAAGGGTGCTGTCAAGCAGATCCAGAACGGCGTTGGCAAAATCGCAGGTCTTCTCGACTTCGTTCCCGGAATGGATATCATCAAGGACCTTGTAAATTCATTTGTTTCCATCTCGCTGAACTATATCGACGAATGCTGCCTTGGTTATACATTCTATAAGAAAGACGAAAGCGCATTCAAGGGTGCATGTGACGGCGTAGTAATTTATGCACAGAACTGGAAAGCATTGCTCAAAAATGCAGGCAAGACAATGGCTATTGTTGCCCTCATAACTCTTGCTCTTGCTCTTGTTCTTTTTGGGATTACATACGCTATTTTCACTTTATTTGACGGAAACGGTCTTGTGGCATTTCTTGTCGCTCTCTTTATAGCCCTCGCTGTAAAGGAAGCATTTATCGACAGCTATATTATGTGCAGTATGATGAACACATATATGGAAGTCGCTCCCTCAACACAGATTACATTTGACGTTTACGGAAAGCTTTGCAACATCTCCGGCAAATTCAAGGAGCTTTTTGAAAAAGGCAAGCAGGAACAGCCTGCAGCCTTTGTTACGGCACCTGCCGCAGCAGGTGTTGCACCTGCACAGTATGCGCAGCCCCAGCAGCAATACGCTCAGCCTGCTGCACAAGCACCTGTACAACCCCAGGCGAATGCTTTCTGTACCTCGTGTGGTTCTCCCCTTGACGCCAATGCTGCATTCTGTTCTTCCTGCGGCGCACGCAGAAGCTAAATTTAATTTTTCAGACAACAAAATGCTCCGAAGCAAAAAACTTCGGAGCATTTTTATTCAAAGATTATTTCTTACCGAAAAGACCACCGATTTTATCGCTGATAGCATCGCCGATATCATCAAGCTTGTCGCCGATACCGTCAAACTTAACCTTTGCCTTGATTGCATCAACAACTTCATCAAGTTTGTCATTGGGAATATCAACGCCTGCAAGCTTTTCTACACAAGCAGCGGGATCTTTCTTAAAATCATCCTTAAGATCCTTATCATTTTTAATCTTGTCAACAAGTTCTTCAATTTTTTCCTTAATATCCATTAGTCAAATATCCTCCGTTCAATAATTGATGAAATACTTCATCTGCAAAAAATTATATCATCAGCTTTTTAATTCGTCAACAATACTAATGCAACATTTCGTAAAAGTTTTTTGAAGATTTTTAATAAATATACAGAACAGCGTTTTTGATTTTTGTTGATTTTGATATAGTAATATGGTATAATTTGATAAAAAGGAGATAAACACATATGAAATTTGAATTTTGTCCCAAATGCGGAATGAAGCTTACACCCCAAACAATCGGTGATGAAGGTCTTGTCCCCTTCTGCACAAATTGTGAAAGACCCTGGTTTTCTTTTTCCTATCCATGCGTAATTTGCCTTGTTATTAACGAAAATAATGAAATTGCGTTGATAAAGCAATCTTATGGTGAAGACAGATATGTCTGCGTTGCGGGTTACATAAAACAAGGTGAAAATGCTGAAGAATGTGCCATTCGAGAGGTCAAAGAAGAAATAGGGTTAGATGTTGAAAGTGTAAGGTTTATAGCAAGCTACAGCTATGAAAAAAGAGATAATTTAATGCTGGGGTTTGTTTGCTTTGCAAAAAGCTGCGATTTTACGCTATCTTGCGAAGTTGACAAGGCAACATGGTTTACAGCGAACGAGGCAGAATACAAGCTTAAGAATGCAAGCATAGCGCTTCAGTTGCTTATGGATTATTTAAGAATAAGGTGAATGAATTGAGCATAAATCTAGCAAACAATTTACAAATTGAAATTGTAAAGCACATTACAACCCATACTATCAAAAGCATTTATCCCCATTATTATCCTTGCGGAGCGGTAGATTTCTTTCTTAGTCATCACAATGACAAGAATATAGAAACTGACATTGAAAACGGTAGCGTTTATTTGTGCTTTAATAATGATAATGAAACAGTAGGAACTGTTACAATTAAAGAAAATGAAATATGCCGTTTATTTGTACTGCCCGAATATCAGGGAAACGGGTATGGACGTCAGCTTCTTTCATTTGCAGAAAAGATAATATCTGAAAATTACAGTTCAATTATTCTTGATGCTTCATTGCCCGCAAAGGCTATTTATCTAAAAAGAGGATATATTTCGACGGAATTCCATACCATAAAAACAGAAAACGGAGATTTTCTTTGCTACGATGTAATGATTAAGCAGATATAAATCCAATTTCTAATGATGAAGTTAAATAGAATTCAAAATGAGGCTTAAAATGAAAAGTATAATTAAAGTAGTATCTGCTATGAAAAAGCTGTTTATATTATTTATAAGTACAATACTGTTTTTATGTTCATGTAATCCAAATCCAGATGAAATGACGATGATTTGTTCGGTCGATTTTGAAACCGAAGATTTTTACACTGATTTTGTAGCAACACACAGACCTCATAATGAAAAAAACATATTTGATGGTGATTATAATATGATATGGATAATGTGGTGATTATATGAATAGGAACATCAAAAAATGTATATTGGTATTTATATCATTTCTTACAGTTGTATTTTGTTCATCCTGTAGTACACTATTAAATTCTGCCGAAAATAATGATGGCTTCGACATACACGACAATTCTGTTGAAGCTTACAAATATTGGCAAGAAGAAAACGAATCCCTTATGTATGATATAACAGAGTGTTTTGAGAATAACGACAGTGAAAGTCTAAAGAAAATGTTTCTCTCAGGCTACGCAACAGCTTATAATTTAGATGTTCAGATTGAGAAGGCGTTTGAATTATATGAAAGTAAAGGCGAATTCGTAAAAACTGAAAATTTAAATGCTGGCGAAAGAGGTAGACATACTGTAGATGGAAAAAATATTTTGCTTGAAGGTTCGTGTGAAGTGGATGTGGTTTTTGATAGCGGTGAGAAATTAGAGCTATATTTTCTTGTTGTAAATATAGATGATGAAAGTTCTCAAGGAATAGGATTACGATATATTTATTTGTCCGATTCTGATACGGGTGAGATATACAGAATTATCGGTGAATATGAAGAGCACAGAAGCGACAAAGGTGAGTAGAGACTATGAAAATTATCAAAATAATCGTTTTAATATCAGTTGCATTGTATTTGTCATCATGTAGCTATCCTTTGCTTGATAAAACAAAGGATAGCTATAACCCTGCCGAACCGGGAGCAGACGACTATTCGTTTGCTGAAGAGACCGGACTTGAGGTATTGAGATGTCTTGACGAAAATGATGTTGAGGGATTTAAAACGTTGCTATCGGAAGCAGCTACGTCAAAACCGAATGCAGAAAAACAGATAGAAATGCTGTTTGATTTTTATGAAGGTATATCAACTTCACATGATGAAGTGAGAAGCGGTGAAAGCGGTGCGGAATTCAGAGAAGATCACTATGAATATAAGTCTATCTACATATATATTCATAACATACTGACTGATGAAGGAAAAAGTTATAATCTAGAGTTTTATTATGTTTTAGTTGATTCTGATGACCCTTCAAAGATTGGTATATCTGAAATAATGTTTAGAGATGATAACGGTGATTTTGCTCTTAGAATATTTGCTAATGATGGAAGAAATGTTTTTCCTGAAAATTAGTTGATGATGATCATCTTATAGCATGGATAATGTGGTAAAGGGGAAATCAACATTATGAAAAAGCTGTTTATATTATTTATAAGTACAATACTGTTTTTATGTTCATGTAATCCAAATAAAGATGAAGCATATGACCCTCATAATACCGACTCTTCCACATATCAAATTAATAGACAAGATACTATAAATATGGCGGAAGATATAATAACATATTTGGATAACAAGGACAGAGATAACATAAAGGCTCTTTTTGCACCACAGATTGCACAGGAGTATAACCTTGATGCTCAGATTGATAAAATTTTTGAAATTTATGACGGAGCATCAATTTCTTATGAGGTTGAAACCTGTGGAGAAGGTGGTAAACACATTAAGGACGGAATGTTTCTATATTTAGAATTTGATTGTGCGGTTAAATCTATACAAACCAATAATGACAAAATCTTTCGTATAAGTATTATACGTTGTCTTGTTGATGATGATAATCCAGATAATATTGGTCTTAATAAGGTGTTTTTGTGTAGAGCTGATGGAACAAACATTGCACCAATCGGTGAAGTTTCTGAAGATGAATTTTTTCAGTGGGAATATTAACATTAAAAAGAGCTATCCGATTTTTTAATCAGATAGCTCTTAATTTACATTTATAATAATTTGCCCCAGCTTGCGGTGCCCAAAATTCCCCTTACTCGCATTCGCTCATGGAAATTTTGACCGCTGCGCAATAAAAATCTCGCTTTTTCTGCCGCAGGCAGCGCTCGATTTTTATTCCCATTCAATCGTAGCGCAGGGCTTGGGCGAAAGGTCATAACAAACTCTGTTGATGCCTTTAACTTCATTGATGATACGGTTTGTAATTTTATCAAGAACAGCCCAATCAATATGTTCAATTGTTGCAGTCATTGCATCAACTGTATTCACTGCACGGATAATGCAGGGCCACTCATCAACTCTTGCGCTGTCACGCACACCAACCGATTTGATATCGGGAATAGCTGTGAAATACTGCCATACCTTGCCGCTAAGTCCTGCTTTTTCAAACTCTTCGCGCAAAATCGCATCGGATTCACGAACTGCTTCAAGTCTGTCTCTGGTAATTGCGCCAAGACAACGAACGCCAAGTCCGGGACCGGGGAACGGCTGACGATAAACCATAGAATCGGGCAAGCCAAGAGCTTTACCAACCTCACGAACTTCATCCTTAAAGAGATACTTGATGGGCTCAACCAAATCCATCTTCATTCTCTTAGGCAAGCCGCCAACATTGTGATGAGCTTTTACAGCCTTACCAGCCTTTGTTCCGCTTTCTACAATATCGGGATAAATTGTACCCTGAGCGAGGAAGTCTATTCCGCAGAGCTTGCTTGCTTCATCATCAAAAACCTCAATAAATTCCTTGCCGATAATCTTACGCTTTCTTTCAGGATTCTTAACACCCTTAAGCTTATCGAGGAATCTGTCCACTGCATCAACATAAATAAGCTTTGCGCCCATTTCTTCACCGAAAACTCTGCAAACCTCTTCAGGTTCACCTTTTCTGAGAAGACCGTGGTTAACGTGAACACAAACAAGTCTTTCGCCAATAGCTTTTATGAGAAGTGCGGCTACTACTGAGCTGTCAACACCGCCCGAAAGAGCAAGGAGTACTCTGGAATCACCAATCTGTTCACGAAGAAGCTGAACCTGATCTTCGATGAAATTTTGCGTATTCCAGTTCGTTTCACAGCAGCAGGTATCAAGAACAAACTTTTCGAGACGCTTCTGGGAATAAAGCGAATCAGTATATTCATCTTCATCAACGGAAATTACAGGAATTCCTAGCTCATCGATTGAACGGTGGGCTGAATAATCACCCTCGCCTTTGTTGAGAATAATACCGCGAAGATTCTTCTTTTCTTTCAAAGCACGGGGTGAAATGTCGTGTGAATATACCTCGCTGTATACGCCGATTGCACGAATCTGGCGGGCAAGCGCAGAATTATATTCACTGCCAAGGTCGAGAATACCAATCATATCCTGTCTCATATAAATTACCCTTTCTAATAATTATAGTTATAATATATCTTTAATTTAACTTTATCACTATTTATTTAATATGTCAATAAGATATAATATTAACAAATATCATCTGTAATATGAACGTTCAAATGCGGCAAATCGCTTGCAAAACACCGTCAAAATATGATATACTATATAAGTATGATTACATTTTGGAAAGATTTGATATAAGTGAAAAAAATACTTGACGAGATAAAACAAAAAGCAAAAAGCGGAATCCATCCCGGACTCGAAAGCATAAATGCTCTTTGCTGTGAGCTTGGCAACATTCAGGATACGCTTAAATTTATCCACGTTGCAGGCACAAACGGAAAAGGTTCAGTCTGCGCATTTATTGAAAACATATTAACTTGCTCAAAAATCAAAACAGGCTGCTATACGTCACCGTGTGTTTTTGAGAAAAACGAACAATTTCGCATCAATGCGGAAAATTGTAATGATGAAACATTTATAAAAGCCGCAAGAATTACGCTCGATGCAGTTGATGTGTTGAATTCAAAAGGGATTTTTCCCAGCGAATTTGAAATTGAAACCGCTATTGCTTTTCAAATGTTCTATCTTGAAAAATGTGAGATTTGTATTATTGAATGCGGCATGGGCGGTTTATCAGACGCAACAAACATAATAAAGAATCCGCTCGTCAGCGTACTCACACCGATTTCATATGACCACAGCAAATTTCTCGGCGAAAGTTTAACGGAAATTGCACTCAATAAATGTGGTATCATTAAAGAAAACTCCATAGTTTTAAGTGCGCATCAAAATCCCGATGCATCTGCTGTTATCGACTCGGTAAGCAACAAAATGAATGCCAATCTGAAATATATTGATAACTCTAAAATCCTCATTGACAGTACTAAATATAATGATATGCTGATGCACTTTTGCTATAACAATAATGAATATGAGTCAAAAATGATTGGACAGCATCAGATGTTCAATGCATCGCTTGCAATCGAAGTCTGTCAAAGCTTAATTGCTTTTGGTTATAACATAAGTACAAACAACTTAAAGTGCGGCGTCAGAAATGCTTTTAACGCAGGAAGATTTGAAATCATCAGGCGCGAGCCGCTTGTTATATGTGACGGCGCACACAACAGACATGGTGCAATCGCTTTAAGAGATTCGCTAAAATTTTTCTTTGGCGATAAAAAAATCACACTCGTAATGGGTGTTTTCAAGGACAAGGATTATGACGGGATTTTAAAAATTATGTCCAAACGTTCCGATACGCTTATTGCGATTGAGCCTGATAACAGCCGTGCATTAAGTGCAAATACTCTGAAAAACGCGGCATCAAAGTATTTCAAGAAAACATTCGTAACAAATGTTGAAGATATAGCGCAGAACATAGCTAACAGCAACGAAAGCTTCTGCATTTTCGGCTCGCTTTCATATCTGAAGGATTTCAAAGACAGCTTTTATAAATACAACAAAATTAAGGAGTGCAAAAATGGATAAAGAAAAAATTGAAGCAGGTATTCGCTTAATACTCGAAGGCATCGGTGAGAATTGTCAAAGAGAGGGCCTTAAAGAAACACCTGAGCGTGTCGCAAGAATGTATGAAGAAATTTTTGCAGGCTATCATGACGATGCAAAAATTCATCTTAGCAAGACCTTCAATGCTGAGAACAACGAAATGGTCATCGAAAAGGATATCACATTCTACTCATGCTGTGAACATCATATTCTCCCCTTCTTCGGCAAGGCGCACATCGCATACATTCCAAACGGAAAGGTTGTCGGAATCAGCAAGCTGGCACGATGCGTTGAGGTTTATGCAAAAAGACTTCAGATTCAGGAGCAGATGACTGCGCAGATCGCCCAGGCTATTATGACAGAGCTTTCGCCCAAGGGTGTCATTGTTGCAATTGAAGCCGAGCATACATGCATGACAATGCGAGGCGTAAAAAAGCCCGGTTCAAAAACCTTCACCTACTGCTGTAAGGGCGAATTCGAGAAAAACTGCGAGCTTCGTTCACAGTTTTTCAGCATAATAAAATAATCGCGGCGGTGAAATAATGGAGCTTTGTGAAAAAATAATTAAAAATCAGCTTTTCAAAAAGACCTTAAAAAAAACAAAAAAGGCTGAAAAACACCGTATATTCTGCCGACACGGCATTGAACATCTGCTCGATACGGCAAGAATCGCATATATACTTTCTCTTGAAAACTCGCTCGACATTGATAAGGATATTATTTATGCTGCAGCATTGCTTCACGACTGCGGTCGCTTTAAGCAATATGAAGATTCGACACCGCACGAAGAGGCAGGTGCTGTGATTGCACGACAGATTCTTGAGCAGATAGATTGTGAGCAGACAACTGCCGAGCTTATCATTAATGCAGTTGCCGAGCACAGAAAGGGGCATTGCACTTCCAATCTCAGCAGAATCATTTTTGAGGCAGACAAAGCGTCAAGAATGTGCCTTTTCTGCAAAGCGGAAAAAGAATGCAATCACTCGAAAACAAAGAAAAATATGAAGATTATATATTAATTTTACAGCGGGGGCGCTTAGATGAAAACAATTATCGGTAACTATGAGTTCAGTTCAGGAACACATATAGTAGGTATTTTGAATGTCACACCCGATTCATTTTCCGACGGCGGAAAATTCACTTCCAAAGACGCTGTTTTAAAACGTGCAGAGGAGATGATTCGTCAGGGTGCCGCTGTCATCGACATCGGCGGCGAGTCAACCAGGCCCGGTCATACACCGATTTCAGACGAAGAAGAAACAGAGCGTGTGATTCCGTTTCTGCAGCTCATCAAATCGCATTTTGACATTCCTGTGTCGGTTGATACTTATAAATATAGCGTAGCACTATCCGCACTTTCCGAAGGCGCCGATATGATAAATGACATATGGGGATTTAAAAAATCGCCCAAAATCGCCAAAATTGTTAAAGAATATGACGCCTGCTGTTGTCTGATGCACAACAGAAACAATACGGATTATAGCAGCTTTGCCGTGGATTTGAAGAATGATTTGCATGAAAGTATTGATATTGCCGTATCAAACGGAATCTGCAGTGAAAAAATTATCATCGACGCAGGCATAGGCTTTGCAAAAAATACAGGTCAAAACCTTGAAGCGTTAAAGCAAACCGAAAACCTTCGCACAGAGCTTGGATATCCGATCATGGTTGCTGTTTCAAGAAAATCAATTATCGGTAATGTGCTGAATGTTGAACTGCCGCACAGACTAAGTGGAACACTTGCGGCAACTGCATATGCATTTTTCAGCGGTGCACGTTTTGTGCGGGTTCACGATATTGCCGAAAACAAGCAAGTAATCGATATGCTTGAGGCAATATCAAAGGGAGAAATTTATGAGTGATAAAATCATTATAAACGATATGCGAATTTTTGCAAAGCACGGCGTATTTGATTTTGAAAAGCAAAACGGTCAGGAATTCAGAATCGACTGTGTTCTTGCAACGGATCTGCGCTGTGCAGGAGTCAGCGACGACCTTGAAAAAACAGTGAATTATGCCGAAGTTTGTGAACTTATAAATAAAATTACAATAAGCAAGAGTTATAATTTGCTTGAAGCACTCGCCGAAAAAATCTGCGAAGAAATTCTGCTGACATATAAGAGTATCTTCAGCGTTGAATTGACCGTGCTCAAAACACAGGCCCCGATTGACATTGCGCACGAAAGCATCGGTATTTCAATTACAAGAAGCAGACATATCGCTCACCTTTCAATCGGCTCGAATTTAGGTGACAGCGACAGCTATTTGAACTTTGCTATTGCCGAGCTTGGCAAGAATAAACACACAAGAGTAACGAAAGTTTCGAGCTTTCACGTTACCGAACCATACGGCGGTGTTGAGCAGCCCGATTTTCTCAATGCGGCGCTTGAAATCGAAACGCTTCTGACGCCTTGCGAGCTGCTCGAATTTACATCATCAATCGAAAACAGTGCAGGCAGAACAAGGGACATTCACTGGGGACCAAGAACGCTTGATATCGACATAATTTTCTATGATGATGTGATTATGTCGGAGCAAAGACTGACCATTCCGCACATTGAAGCTCACAAGCGCTTTTTTGTTTTAGAACCACTTTGTGAAATTGCCCCTTACAAGATACACCCGATTCTGAAAAAAAGCATTTCACAGCTTTGTGAAATTGAAGAAACGGAGTGAGTGAATTTATGCTGTCAGTTATAGCGGCAATTGACGACAACAATGCAATCGGCTTTGAAAACAGATTGCTTTTCCACATCCCGCAGGATATGAGAAGATTTAAGCGGCTGACATTGAACAAAACTGTAATTATGGGCAAAAAGACCTATGATTCACTTAGAATGAAGCCGTTGCCGCAAAGACGTAATATCGTATTATCAAGATCAAAACCCCAAATCGACGCTGTGATCTGCAAAAATCTTGATGAACTTAAAATAGCTTTGAACACAAATGAAGAAGCATTTGTAATCGGCGGTGAAAGTATCTATCGCCTGCTGCTCCCCTATTGTGCTAAGGCTTACATCACGCATATAATATCAACAGCCGCTGAATTTGATGCTGTATTTCCAACGTTACCAAGCAATTGGGTTACAGTCTATAAAAGCCGTATTTTTACGAGTGAAAACGGAATCAGATACCGTTATATCACTTACAGGAATCAGCAGCCCGAAACCCTTTAAACAAAAATCCCGAAAAGCTGAACTTTTCGGGATTTTTAATATTTATCAAGAATTGTCAACAGGAAGGGCAGTCAGCACCTTCAGAGAATATCTTGTGATAATTGTTGCATCAATTGAGTTTATAACGCCATCGCAATTGACATCGGCAACAACGGTCTGATCTTCGCTGAGTGAGTAAACATTTAAAGCAGCGCGGCAGACAATGGTTGCATCAATCGAATTGACAACACCATCACCGTTGACATCGCCGTATTTTATGCGTTCATCTGTAATAATAACCGTACCGTCATCTGATAAGGCGGCAGAAACGGGATATTCAATCTTTTGGGTTCCGTCGGCACTTGTCAGCAGAACCTTACCGTCACCTGCAGATGTAATTTTCAGAGCAATAACAACATATCCGGCAGTCTCTTCATTCAGCGCATATTCAGCTACGGACTGAATCGGAACGCCGATATTGGTGTCGACCTCCCAGGTGAAGGACGATGAAACTGAAACGTTCCATTCATTCTCATCGCTTTCAAAGCAAATTATCATCAAATCACCGTCAACCACAAAGCCATCAATCTGCTCAGCTTCATAATAATCCATAGGTATCATATCAGACTGAGGAAACCTGTCCGAAAACACATAACCATCCGTATCGTTGCCTGTTACAACAAAATTGAAGCAGACAGGATCAGAAGCGATTACGCCACCCTGATTAAGATAAACAGCAACTCTGAAAATACCGGCGCTTGCCGCATCAAAGCGAAACATTGCTACTGCTTTGTCACCGACATAATTCTGACCTGATTCGGTGAAAACCGTGTTGGAAACATAAGAAACATCAGCACTCATACGCCTGAGATATGTCCACGACTGACCTGTACCCACCTCATAATCAACAAAAAGATAAACGGACGAACCGTCAATAATATAATTGGTTTCTTCCATAACGGCAACAGCGCTTGCATAATCAACCGGGAGATTTACCGCAACGGCATTCGGAATGCAAAGCATTGATACTGCAATCAGCGCAGATATCATCAGACTAAAAAATCTTTTGAACAGCCTTTTCATACTATACCTCATAGCTCAAATCATCCAAGAACATTTTCGTTGATGAAATCAACAACGGTCTGTGCGGCAACTTCGTGAGTAGCTTCGGTCGGATGCCAGTCAGCAGCGTAGCCAAGGCTGCCATCCTGCGGTGCAAGCTGAACATAGTATACGTTGTCGTCGCCTGTTTCCTCGGTGTACAATACACACGCATATTCAATATATTGATAAAGCGAATTTCCCATTACGCCAAAGGCGCAAACGATTGAAGCGTCGGGATTATTCTCACGAATCTGCTTGATAAAATCAATATATCCCTGTGCAAATTCTTCGCTCTTTTCGATTGAACCGCCGCAATAGCTGGAATCGTTTGTACCGAGATTGAGAACAATTATGTCAGGCTTGCGGTTATCAGCAAAGCTCCATTCGATATCTTCGGGCTTTGTGCCATTGAAATTGTTATAAGAGAAGCCCAGCTTGTCATAATACTGAGGAATTGTCTGTGCGCTTACCTTTTCGCCGCTTGTTGTATAGCCCGAAACAACACCATAACCGCTGATTGAAACCATACTGTAGTCAGCAGAAAGCTTTTGCGCGGTTTTATAGGCATATGCCTTAGTTACGTCCTCGGTTGTTGTTGAAAAGCTGTGTGACTTATCTTCATCGTCAACACCATAGCCGCAGGTAATGGAGTCACCGATGAATTCAATATACAAATCCTTTTCGGGAGTGGGTGAAACTGTACCGTCAACATCAATTTTTGCGATTCCGCACGAGGACATTGCACATTCAGACAACTTTACGATTGAAACGGTAGCTGTCTTTTCTTCCTCGCCTTCAAAAAGAAGGTATTTTTCTTCTGCATTATCGACCATATCATCGACAACACGTTCACCGTCAACATATATTGCGATTCTTGCATAGTTACTGCCACCCGAAACAGAGCTGTCACCCGCAATTGTGATTTCAGCACGCTTGCCTGTTACGGTAAACTCAGCACCTGAACCCGAATAAGACAGCCAGAGCGTATTATTATCATCAAGATATGTACGACCGAGAAGCTTTACAGTTTCAGCATCAGGCACAATAGCTGTATTCTGTTCCTTTGAAGCATCCGAAGAAGACTGCGAATCAGCACCGGATATTGAGCTGCTCTCATTTTCAGACTCTGAGCAGCCGGAAATCGGCATTGCAAGCAAGAGAGAAGCTGTAATTATAGCAATTTTTCTGAATAATTTCATAATTTTTCCTTCCTTTCTGACATATGAAGATATTATATCACATCTGTCAATATTTTGCAACACAAAATTTGAGGTTAATCTCAATATCCTCAAGGCTTGCGTTGCAATAAAAGACATTTAAAATTTCATTCTGCATATTCATAAATCAATTCAGTTGTCCATTCACCGTTTGTATAGCGTTTTTCATTGGTTAATCTGTTGTTTAAGTCATAGGTATATATTTTCTCGCTCAATATAGTTTCTTGCGGCGACACAGATTCTCTGACAAGGCGCACACAATTTCCGTTATCATCGTAGGTATAATCCTGAGTTACTGATTCATTATATTTCATATCCTCGGTAGTTTCATTTATAAGCAATCCGGATTCATCATAATTATAAACGGTTTCAGAAAGAATTTCGCCACTCTCCGGATTTACAGTACGCTTTAACAAAATTCTGTCATTATCATCATAAGTGAATTCATAATCGCATCCAAAAGGAGTATATTCGCTGTCATCCTCGCTCCACTTTGTCCGCATTCCGACAAATTCGCCGTGTTCATCATACAAAAAAATATTATCAGCCTTCCACTCTCCGTTTTCATATTCAATGCAATTAACTTGAGTGTTATCGGAATTATATGTATAATCGCTGACTGTTGTATCCTTCATTTCGCCGTGACAATACCAAATTTGCTTTTCTCTTGCAATTGAACCGTCATCATTAAAAATATAACTGTAACAATATTCGGATTCAATGACGCCGTCTTCATCATAATGCTCCGTATAAATATTATTTCCGTCAATATCGGTGTGTACAGCATATTCCTTAATCAACTCACCGTCAATTTGGTCGTGATATACGGTATTGATACAGTAAACCTCGGGTGTAATCATTCCATCAGTGCTAATATCAGATAAAACATCCGATTCGGTTGCAGATGATGTGCTTGTAATATCAGAAATTGAGGCAGAAATGTCTGATAATTCTGACTGTGACAAATCTGACTTGTCGCATCCGTTAAGATTTATAAATATTATAGCTGCAGACAAAAATATTAAGATATGTTTTTTCATTTATATTACCCTCCGATTTTTTAGATTATATCAAATATAACGGCTAAAGTCAACGGCAACAGAAAACATAAAGCCGCCTCTGAAAACAGAAGCGGCTTTATCATCATAATATAATGCAAAAATCTTACTTATTAAGTCTTGCTTCAAGGTTATCAAGCTGCTTTGAAAGCTCTGCAGGGAGCTTGTCGCCGAACTTGCCATAGAATTCACGGATACCCTTAGCTTCTTCCTTCCAAAGCTCAACGTCAACATCAAGAAGTCCTTCGATTGTGTTAACATCGATATCATCAAGACCTTCAACGTTGATATCTTCTGCCTTAGGCTCATATCCGATAGGAGTTTCAACAGCATCAGCAACATCTTCACAACGCTGGATAATCCAGTCAAGAACACGCATATTATCGCCGAATCCGGGCCAAATGAAATGACCTTCATCGTCAGTTCTGAACCAGTTTACATTGAAAATCTTGGGAGCCTTATCGCCGAGCTTTTCGCCCATTTCAAGCCAGTGTGCCCAGTAATCGCCCATATGATATCCGCAGAAGGGAAGCATTGCCATAGGATCACGTCTTACAACGCCGACTGCACCTGTTGCAGCAGCTGTTGTTTCGGAAGCCATGATAGAGCCTACGAATACACCGTGATTCCAGTCAAAGCTCTGGTATACGAGAGGAGCAGTCTTTGCACGTCTGCCGCCGAAGATCATTGCGGAAATCGGAAC
>JAFSEU010000014.1 GCA_017435565.1 Oscillospiraceae bacterium
AACTTGCATAATTCTACAAGCGTTTTTGGCTTAACTTCGGCTTAAATTGGTTTAAGCATTGGCTTAAAAGCCTTCGATAAGTTCCGCTAACTTGAGATATATACGCTTATACAGACTTAATCAGTCCAACGGCTTCATTGTGGGGAAGAGCAGAACGTCACGGATGGACGCACTTTCGGTCAATGTCATAACAAGTCTGTCAACGCCTATGCCAAGACCGCCGGTGGGGGGCATACCATATTCAAGTGCGCAGAGGAAATCCTCGTCTACGCCGCAGGCTTCGTCATCACCCATCGCCTTAAGTCTTGCCTGAGCTTCAAAGCGCTCACGCTGGTCGATCGGGTCGTTAAGCTCAGAGAATGCGTTTGCGTGCTCTCTTCCGAGAATGAACAGCTCGAAACGCTCGGTAAGCGACGGGTCGTCAGGGCGCTTTTTGGCAAGCGGCGAAATTTCAACGGGGTGATCTGTGATAAAGGTCGGAGCAATGAGCTTATCCTCGCAGTATTCCTCGAAGAAAAGGTTGAGGAAATCACCCTTGAGGTGACGCTCTTCATATTCGATATGATGCTCTTTCGCAAGCGCTCTTGCCTGCTCAAGAGTTTCAATCTCGCTCCAATCAATACCTGCGTATTTCTTAACAGCATCTGCCATAGAAAGTCTTTCAAACGGCTTTGAGAAATCAAGCTCGATATCGCCGCATTTGACAACAGGAGTCTTGAGGACATCAACTGCAAGATGACGGATAAGATTTTCTGTCAGTTCCATCATACCGTTGATATCTGTATATGCCTGATAAAGCTCAAGCAATGTAAATTCAGGGTTGTGACGAAGCGAAATGCCCTCGTTTCTGAAAACTCTGCCGATTTCATATACTTTATCGAAACCGCCGACAATAAGTCTTTTAAGATAAAGCTCAAGTGAAATACGCATAACCATATCAATATTAAGCGCATTGTGATGTGTTTCAAAAGGTCTTGCGCTGGCGCCGCCTGCCTGAGTCTGCAGAACAGGAGTTTCAACCTCCAAAAAGCCCTGCGAATCAAGCCAGTTTCTGATTTCTCTGATAACAAGGCTGCGCTTTACAAATGTTTCCTTAACATCGGGGTTAACGATAAGGTCGATATATCTCTGACGGTATCTTGTTTCCATATCCTTCAGGCCGTGCCATTTTTCAGGCAAGGGAAGAAGCGATTTTGAAAGCATAACAATTTTCTTTGCATGAATGGAAATTTCGCCGCGCTTCGTGCGGAACACAAAGCCTTCGACACCGACAATATCGCCGATATCCCACTTTTTGAAATCAGCAAATTCATCTGCGCCGATATCATCTGTGCGGACATAAACCTGCATTCTGTCAGAAGAATCACGCACATCAATGAAGTTTGCCTTGCCCATATCTCTGCGGCTCATCATTCTGCCTGCAATGCGCACGGTCTTATTTTCCATTTCTTCAAAATTTGCTCTGATATCTGCATTTTTTGCGTCCACGTCAAATTTGGTGATTTTAAAAGGGTCATTACCCTTTGCGCGCATATCCTCAAGCTTTTCGAGGCGCACCTTCTTGAGTGAGCTTATATCCTCGGCAATTTCGATTTCTTCATTTATTGCATTTACATTATTTTCGTTCATAAAAAAAGCACTACTTTCCTTAGTTTTCGGGTCTTGAAATTTCAACGACCTTATATTCAATCTGACCTACGGGTGCACTGACTATAAAATGCTCGCCGACTTTCTTTCTCAAAGCCGCCATACCGATAGGCGATTCATCGGAAATCTTTCCGTTAAAAGGATCAGCTTCCTTTGTACCGACGATCGAGAGCTTCTGCTGCTTGCCGTTGTCAACTCTCTCGATAGTAACAACAGTGCCGACGCCAACTTCGGTTACGGAAATATCATCACCGTCAACAATTTCGGCATTTTCAATAACCTTTTCAAGCTCGGCAATCTGAGCTTCGAGAATACCCTGCTCGTTCTTTGCCTCGTCATATTCTGCGTTTTCGGAAAGGTCGCCGAAGCCTCTTGCTTCTTTGAGCTTTTCAGCAACCTCACTGCGTCTTACGGTTATGAGATAGTTAAGCTCAGCCTGGAGCTTTTCAAAACCCTCTCTGGACATCTGTTTCTTTAATGCTGCCATGTCATAATCTCCTTTATATTACGGCAAAAAGCCTAATCTTACCTAAATATATATTATATATCATTCTCAGAAAAAAGTCAATAGATACGCTTATACAAATCCGGCTGAATTCTACACATTTCTGCTCTTGATATTTTCAATCGCAAATTCGGCGCTTAATCTGACATCCCTTATTCTGCTGTGCAAATGAGTTTCAATTACGGATATATCAGAATCAACCCCGATTTTTCCAAAAGCGGCATTTGCATAAATAATTTCGTATTTATAATTTTTATCATCCTCCTGCAGGATGTAATATTCAAGAACATCCCTTGCCTTTTGCGAATTACAGCTTCCAAGTGCGGAAATTGCGCTGTATCTAATCTGCCACTTTTCACTGTATGCAAGCTCTGTTATGATATCGGTATTTACATCATCGGGAATTTCAAATTCACACAATCTATCAAGCATAGCGCTGATGACATACTTATCATCTTCATTTTTCAATTGTTCTATAAAAAACGCAGCATAATCGGAAATCGGGAATTTTGCGAGAAGCTTTCCGTAAATAAAATATGCAGCATTGCGAAACGTTTTTTCTTTTTTCTGAGAATGAGCTTGAATCATTTTCCTGAGTAAGCCGAGCACCTGCGGATCGCAAAGCTTTTCGGCTTCACGATAAGCCTTGAACGAAATCGATTCTGAAGAAGAAACGACCTGCTCCTTTGCATTCATTCTTTCAATCAGACCTTGCAGATACTTTTCCATTATCAGCCCTCACAATCTGTATTTTTTAATACGAATATATAGTTTATTATAAATAACAAATCTCATAAAGTCAATTGATTTGAAAGCAAAAAGACACTTCTGAAGCATTTCAAAAGTGTCTTCGATATACAACAATACAATGTGATTACTTAGCCTGTTCAAGCAGCTTTTCGGCGCTTGCAAGCTTTACGCAGATGCAGAAAAGCTCAAGTGCGGTTTCAAGCTCTTCAATGGGCGGAAATGAAGGTGCGATTCTGATGTTTGAATCAAGAGGGTCCTTGCCGTAAGGGTAGGTTGCGCCTGCATTTGTAAGCACAACGCCTGCATTTTTACAAAGCTCCCAGATGCGCTTTGCACAGCCGGGCATACTGTGGAAAGAAACGAAATATCCGCCGTTGGGCTTGTGCCATGAGCATATATCAAGCTCGGAATTCATCTGCGAAAGAGCACGGTCCACAGCCTCGAACTTAGGCTCTAAAATTGCTCTGTGCTTGAGCATATGTGCCTTTACGCCTTCAATATTTTCAAAATATTTAACGTGACGAAGCTGATTTATCTTGTCATATCCGATAGTTTCAACCGCAACCTCTTTTTTGATTGCAGCCAAATTTTCCTTTGATGTTGCAAGTGCGGCAATACCCGAACCGGGGAACGAAACCTTTGAGGTTGAAGCGTAGATATAAACCATATTTTCGTTGCCGTTTTTCTTGCACTCATCCATAATATTGAGCAGCGTATCGGGTGTGTCGGTCAGGTGGTGAATGCAGTAAGCGTTATCCCAGAAGATTCTGAAATCTTCGGCGGCAGGCTTTAATGCCGCAAAGCGCTTTACTGTTTCATCGGAATAGGTTGTGCCTTCGGGGTTTGAATACATCGGCACGCACCAGATACCTTTAACGGAAGAATCTGTTGAAACCATCTGCTCGATAAAGTCCATATCGGGGCCGTTTTCGCCCATTTTTACGGGAATCATCTCAATTCCGAAGAATTCGCATATTGCAAAGTGTCTGTCATATCCGGGTGAGGGGCAAAGAAATTTCACCTTTCCCTGGCACCAGGGCTTGCCTCCAAGAACGCCGTGGCTCATATTTCTTGCGACCGTGCCGAACATCAAAGAAAGGCTTGAGTTTCCGCCGATGAAAACCTCATCATCTTCAACGCCGAGAATTTCGGCAAAAAGTGCCTTTGCTTCGGGGATGCCATCAAGACAGCCATAGTTTCTTGTATCCATACCTGCGGCGGTTTTCATAAGCTCAATATTGGGTATTGCAAGCATATCATTACACAAATCAAGCTGCTGTGCACAGGGCTTTCCTCTGGACATATCGAGAGAAAGCTTGCGTGCCGCAAACTCGTTATATTCCTTTTCAACCTCGCTTTTGAATGCCAAAAGCTGATCTCTGTTCATTTCGCTAAGTCGCATTTTCCATTTCTCCTTACATAAAACGGTTTTTTTACCGTTTGCTTGAAATTATCACATTTTGCCACTTAATATAATATAACAAAATTTTTGTTTTGGCAACAAAAATTCAGCAAGAAATCACCCGATGAAGACAAATTTGTTTTGTGTGAGAAAAAACGTGCGATTTTACAGCACAAATTTTGTTTGTTATCACAAAACAGATTCAGAATTTCGCAGACATTTCTTTGTGTATTCCGTTGTAATTACAACATACTTTGTCTGCGCTTCGTGTTATATTGTATTGAAAGATATTTTGGAAGGAAGGATTGCATGGGCAGACGTTTTTTTGAATTGTGCGACAAGCTGGAAAACAAGCGTTCCCTCGACGAAAGCGAATACGCCGAGCTCATTTCGGAATATTCAGAAGAAAACGCCGAATACATTTTTTCAAAAGCAAGATGTGCCCGTGAGCAGACCTATTCAAATCTTGTGTTCCTGCGGGGACTTATCGAGATATCTTCTTATTGCCGCAACGACTGCAATTATTGCGGACTGCGCAAATCCAACAAAAATGCTCAGCGTTACAGATTAAGCAAGCAGCAGATTATGGAATGCTGCGAGCAAGGCTATGCTTTAGGGCTTCGCACCTTTGTCTTGCAAGGCGGTGAGGACGCATATTTTACAGATGAAATAATCTGCGAAATTGTATCGCAAATAAAATCAGAATACAGCGACTGTGCAATTACGCTTTCGCTTGGCGAACGCAAGTATGAAAGCTACAAGGCGATGTTTGAAGCGGGAGCTCAACGATATCTGCTTCGGCACGAAACCGCCGACAAACACCATTATCAGAAGCTGCACCCTGAGATTATGACTTTGGAAAACAGGATAAGCTGCCTTGAAAATTTAAAGCAAATCGGATTTCAGACAGGCTGCGGATTTATGGTTGGTTCGCCTTTTCAGACAACGCAGAATCTTGCGTGCGATTTGAAATTTATAGAAAAATTCAAGCCGCATATGGTGGGGCTGGGTCCTTTTATTCCGCATAAGGACACACCCTTTGCGGGATTTGAAAAGGGCAGCGCCGAGCTTACGCTTTTGATGCTGAGCATTGTGCGGCTGATACGTCCGAATGTGCTTTTGCCGGCAACAACGGCGCTTTCCACAATCGATCAAAGCGGTCATATTGCGGGACTTAATGCAGGCGCAAATGTTATTATGCCGAATCTTTCGCCGATTGATGTGCGAAAAAAATACAGCATTTACGATGGCAAAAAACACACCGATGTGCAGGCGGCAGAAAACATCTCAAGGCTGAAATCAGAGCTTGAAAATGCAGGCTATCGCTTTGAAATCACAAGGGGCGATTTCATCGGCGCTTGAAAAATGCGTTGATTATCACATATATTCATTTATTACAGAAAGGATTTTTTTGACAATGTACAACCCAAAATCGCTTAAGGCAGAAGAATTCATCTGCCATGAGGAAATTTTAGAAACACTTGATTATGCCGAAAAGAACAAAAACAACTTAGAGCTTGTTGACAGCATTATTGAAAAGGCAAAGCTGCGAAAGGGTCTTTCGCACAGAGAGGCAAGTGTACTTCTTGCCTGCGAAGACGAGGAGAGAACAAACCAGCTTTTTGATCTTGCACAACAGATAAAAAAGGATTTCTACGGAAACAGAATCGTTATGTTCGCGCCGCTTTATCTTTCAAATTATTGCGTAAACGGCTGTGTTTACTGCCCTTATCATCACCAGAACAAGCACATTCCGAGAAAGAAGCTTAGCCAGGATGAAATCCGCCGTGAGGTAATCGCATTACAGGATATGGGTCACAAACGTCTGGCGATCGAAGCCGGTGAGGACCCCGTGAACAATCCGATTGAATACATACTTGAAAGCATCAAGACAATTTATGATATAAAGCACAAAAACGGCGCTATCAGACGAGTTAATGTAAATATTGCCGCAACAACCGTTGAAAACTATCGCAAGCTGAAGGAAGCAGGCATCGGTACATACATCCTCTTCCAGGAAACATATCACAAGGAAAGCTATGAAAAATTGCACCCCACAGGCCCTAAACACAACTATGCTTATCACACTGAGGCTATGGACAGAGCTATGGAAGGCGGAATTGACGATGTAGGTCTTGGCGTTTTGTTCGGCTTGGAGCTTTATAAATATGAATTTGCGGGACTTTTGATGCACGCAGAGCATCTTGAGGCTGTGCACGGCGTAGGCCCTCACACAATCAGCGTTCCGCGAATCAAGCGTGCCGATGATATCGACCCCACTCAGTTTGACAACGGCATCAGCGATGAAATTTTTGCGAAATTATGCGCTCTTATCAGAGTGTGTGTGCCCTATACGGGAATGATTATCTCGACGAGAGAATCCAAGGAAGTAAGAGAAAAAGTCATTCGTCTGGGCGTTTCGCAGATAAGCGGAGCTTCAAAAACAAGCGTTGGTGGATACAGCGAAGAAGAACCCGAGGAGGAAAGCTCCGAACAATTTGATGTCAGCGACAAGCGCACACTTGACGAGGTCGTGAGATGGCTTATGGGCTTTGGCTATATCCCTTCGTTCTGTACGGCGTGCTATCGCGAAGGCAGAACAGGCGACCGCTTTATGGCGCTTTGCAAAAACGGTCAGATTCAGAACTGCTGTCACCCCAATGCGCTGATGACTTTGAAGGAATATCTTATGGACTATGCTTCCGACGAAACAAAGAAAATCGGCATTGAGCTTATCAAAAAGGAAATCGAGAATATTCCCAACCCGAAGGTTAAGGAAATTGCTTTGAATAATCTTGAGCAAATAGAAAACGGCAAGCGCGATTTCAGATTTTAACGAAAGGTAAGATTTTATGAGCCTTAATCAGACTTTGGCAGTTGACAGAATACATATCGGCTTTTTCGGCAAAACGAATTCGGGAAAATCCAGCCTTGTCAACGCAATTGCAAATCAGCAGGTTTCTCTTGTATCAGAAATTTCGGGAACTACTACAGACCCCGTTAAAAAGGCTATTGAAATTCTGCCGCTTGGACCCTGTATGCTTATAGATACAGCAGGGCTTGATGATGAATCTGCTCTTGGCAAAATGCGCATCAAGCGCACCGAAGAACTTATCGAAACCGTTGATATTGCTATTATTGCGATTGATGCAAAATGTGGCATCAGTGAGCTTGAAACCAATCTGATTTCCATTTTTTCCAAAAATGCCGTGCCATATATAATCGCTTACACAAAATCTGATTTATATGATATCTCGGATGAAATTTCACCCAAAGGGATTTTGCTCAGCGCAAAAACGGGCTTTAATATCGACACTTTAAAAAACGCTCTTGCTGCAATTACGGTTTCGGGCAATGCAAATTCAGTTATAGTCTCCGATAAGCTGAAAGCTAATGACGTTGTTGTGCTGGTAACGCCGATTGACGAATCTGCACCCAAGGGCAGGCTTATTCTGCCGCAGCAGCAAACAATAAGAGATATTTTAGACGCCGGTGCCATTGCCATAGTCACAAAGGAAACCGGGCTTGAGAGAACGCTTTCTTCTTTGAAAAATCCGCCTGCGCTTGTTATTACGGATAGTCAGGCGTTCGGATTTGTTTCAAAAATCGTACCGCAAAGCGTTCCGCTCACATCGTTTTCGATACTAATGGCTAGATATAAAGGCTTTCTCGAAGCCTCGCTTGAAGGTGTAAAAGCACTTGAAAGGCTTAAAGGCGGCGAAAAAATCCTTGTTTCCGAAGGCTGCACACATCACCGCCAGTGCAATGATATCGGAAGGACAAAAATTCCTGCTATGGTTCAGAAATTTACCAAGCTGAATTTTGAATTTGAGTTCACCTCAGGGCAATCGTTCCCCGAAGATTTAAGCGGCTATGCGCTATGTATTCATTGCGGCGGCTGTATGCTTAAGGAGCGTGAAATGCAGCGGCGTTTGCGCCGTGCAAATGCGCAGAATGTGCCTTTTACAAACTACGGCGTACTTTTAGCGTTTCTGACAAATACTTTAGAACGCACTGCAAATGCGCTTGATTTGCTTTGATATCAACAAAAAATCACCCTCAAAGATTTTGCCGTCTTTGTGGGTGATTGTTGCGTTATGCACATTATTATGTTATTCAATTGCAAATTCATCAATCAAAGCTGTTAATCGTTCATAACCGCAAACTTCCTTCATAATCTCAGCCTTTTTTGTGCCGAACCAAACCTTTATTCCGCGATTTGTCTTTCTGATTTTATCAAATTCTTCAATCTCTGTGAAGCAGATATCATCGCTTTTGATTTCTTTTTTAATTATTTTTATAAGAATATCACTGTCATTAAGCAACATTATAATTCTATCCTGTGCCTTTATAATGCGTGATATTTTGTGTATATTTAAGCCCCCTGCGGCCGTTGCTGCCGCAACATAATAAAGCCTGCCATTATAATAAACCCAATTTGAAAACTGTCTTCGGATCTTATCCGCAAGCATAAACCCGATAACTGAAATATAAAATATTGCCGCTATGGAAGCAAGACAGGTTACAACAAGCCACATTTCACTTTCTGATGAGGTTGTTTTATAAATCGCATCACGATTAGCCTGCGAGTCACGACCGATGCTGATAAACAGCATTGCAACGCACACACCGAGTGCCGCAAGCGCAAGAATCACATGCACAAGCATTTTTTGGGCTATATAATTTCTTTCAATTCTCGGCGATGAAAATACCTCTGTCACATTTTTTCTCCTTTGTATGTTGTGATTTAAACAAATTATATCATCATCAAAAATCAATGTCAATCAAAAAAACACCGCACTCATCAATTTGAGTGCGGTGTTAATTTTAAGCTTCAGTGATTACTGAGGTGTGTCGAGCTTATCCCAGCCATCAACCTGGAAGGTGATGTATTCAAGGATATGAAGCACGTCGTATGCGTTGAGGGCATCCTCACCGCCGCCGATGTAATCGCCTGTTACCTGACCTGCCCACTTCTGGATGTAGAGCAAGTCGTCAACGTTGCCTGCAAGATACTGTTCAAGCAGCAATGCGTCGAACGAATCAACAACCTGGTCAAGGTTTACGTCACCGAGCATTACGTCGAATGCGATTTCAACATAGCTGGAATTGTCTACAGTGTAAGGAACATCTGCATCATTAGCTGTGAAGATATCAACATCGATTTCGATGGGCAATCTGCCTGTTGTTGACCAGTTTTCAAAGTCTTCGATACCGTCATATGCAGCGTAGTTTACTGTAAGGAGCAAGCCGTCGCCGGTGATGACTTTATCGCAGGATACCTGAAGCATTACATGGTAAAGATCAGATTCGCCGATTGCATCGCCGAGAACTACATACTCAACAGAAGGAATTACGCCTGTGCCCTCGAAGAGATCACCAATCTCGTAAGAGAGGTATTCGAGGTGTTCAGCATCAACATAAAGGTCGAGCTCAAGGTAATCGAATCCGGGGTTGTTCTGGATGTATACAGGAACTGCAACTTCGCCTGTGAAGTCATTGTCATAGTCAAGAACTATGCTCTGGTTCTCAGAATAGAAGTTTGCTGTACCTGCAGGAAGTACTGTGATTGAACCGTCTGTAGTGCCAACCTCTGCTCTGTCTTCAAGAGAACCGTCAGCGTCGGACATTACAACGTCGGAAATAACAACGTCAACTGTTTCGTTTACAGCATTTTCGGGAACTTCAACGATGATATCGCCGAGGTCGGTTGTGAGGTTGTTAACTGCACCTGTAACAAGAACGTCTACATAAGTTCCGTCTGCGGAAATTGTGTAGCTAACGTTTGTGCCTTCAAGCATTGCACCGCTTACAAAATCAACGATTGTGTAATCAGCATCGCCAACAGTCACTCTGAATTCAAGACTTGTTACGCCGTTAAGACCGCTTGCTGTAAGGTCAACTGCAACTTCATCACCTGCAACAGCTGTTTCATCATCAGCTACAAAGCCTACTACATATGTAGCAAGTGTTGTTGTAGTTGTAGTGGTAGTTGTTGTAGTAG
>JAFSEU010000015.1 GCA_017435565.1 Oscillospiraceae bacterium
CGTGGCGACCCCTGCGCCCGTGCAAGAGCCTGCACCTTCGGCAACGGTCGCACCCATACCTGTGCCTGTAGAAGTCAAGCCCGAACCCGTGGCGACCCCTGCGTCCGTGCAAGAGCCTGCACCTTCGGCAACGGTCGCACCCGTACCTGTAGCTGTTGTGCCAAAATCCAAACCCCAGCCTGCGGCTGAGGAGATTTCGGAAAACGCCGAATCGGATGCGGATAACGGATTTAATACAGACGAGAATGAAGCAGAGAATAAAGAAAAAGAGCTTGAGTCCACGATTGTTCATACGGCGGAGATACCGATTCCTGTGGTGCAGAACGAAAGTTGCACAGAGCCGATAAGCGAATCCGACGGATCAGAGCCGATACCTGTTATGGCGGCAAGCGTAATCAGCGCCCCTTTGGAGGGCGAAGCGGTTATGACAGAGCCTTCAAACGAAGCGGCGCCTTTCGGGCAGCAGCTTGCCCAGTCACCTGAGCACCCTTTTGTTGCCGTCGATGATTCAGAGTTCAGCGGCTATGCGGAATTCCCCTCGCAGCAATCTGATATGCAGCAGCCCGAATCGACGCCTGTTGCAAAGAATAATAAACCTCATATTGCGGTAGCGGTTCTTGTTTCGGTGCTGTTCGGCATTGTGATTTTCACACTTTTTCTCGGCAGTGCTGTGCTTGGCGGAACAAAGGACACACTTTCGGAGGCAAAGCTTTCCGAGTCGATAAAAAAATCCGACCCGCTTGATTGGGTCGTCGGTGATATAGTTTTAAGCGACGCTTTCAGAAATGATATTGAAGATTTGCTCGAGGATAATAAATCCCAGGCTGAAATGGATGACTTTGATGAAGACACAACTCTGAAAGAGTTTGTGGTCGTAGTTGCCGGCGAGGATAAAATCAACGAGGATCAGGTAGAGGAAATTGCCGAAGAAATCAAGCTGCTGGATACAATTACCGATGTTGTGGCAGGCTACGAAAGATATTTCCTTGAAAATGATGATAAAGAAATTATTTCAACAAACGACATTGAAGATATGGTTGAGGAAAGCATAGACGTTGCGCAGGAGGTAAGCGGAAAAACGCTCAGAATCAATACCGAAAAGCTTGACGAAGCACTTGAAGCCAACGAGCAGACGATTGATAAAATCAACCCTTCCAAGCTTCTGGGCGATGTCGGTGCAATCACTTCTGTTGCGCTTTCTTCAGCTGTGATTATTGGCATTTTTGTTCTTGCGATGATTCTGGTAATACTTGTCGGAATCATTACAAAGAGAGTGTCTGCCGCCGCAATTACCTTCGGAGCGTGCTCATTTGCCGTAGGTCTTGTTCTGGTAATTGTTCCGACAATTGCACAGATTGCGATTGAAAAGCTTGGCGTTTCGTTTGAGCTTGTTTCAAGTTTCGGCGCTGATATTCTTGGTGATACCTTGTTTGCATCATACAAGCAGTATGGACTTCTTGCATTGGCTTGCGGCGCGGGAGTCATCATTGCTGTGATTGCCGCAAGTGCAATCGCAAAAGCGGCAGGAAAAAAGAAAAACGAAGCCTAAAAAGCTGAATACATAAAAAAACGGTCTGCTTTCAGGCCGTTTTTATTTATGACTGTATGTTTATCAAAAAAGCATTGGGTAACGCAATGTGACCCAATGCTTTTTTTGTATAGGTTTATTATTCAAACTTTCTGTCGTAAAGAAGTGCCGCTAAAAATACGACAAAGCAGGAGCCTGCATTGTGCACCAGTGCACCCGTTGTCGGGTTGAGCAGTTCAAAAAACGAAAGAATAATCGCCAGGAAGTTGATGAACAGCGAAAGGAAAATACTCAGTTTAATTGTGCGTCTTGTTGCAATCGAAAGCCGCTTGAGATAGGGGATTTTAGCCACATCATCACCCATAAGTGCGATGTCTGCCGCTTCGACGGCAATGTCGCTGCCCATCGCCGCCATAGCAACGCTGACCTGCGCCGTTTTCAGTGCGGGAGCGTCATTTACGCCGTCGCCTATCATACAGACGGTTTTTCCTTTTGCCTGCAAATCTTCAATGCAATGCACCTTTTCTTCGGGTAAAAGCTCTGCAAAGACATCTGAAATGCCCATTTTTTGTGCGAAATAATCAGCAGTTTTTCTGTTGTCACCCGTGAGAAGAACAACGTCGGACTCCATTTCTCTCAGCCTGTTTATTATATTGTCGGCGTCGGGCTTTAGGACGTCTGAAAGTGCAATTACGCCGAGAAGATTATTTCCTTCGCCGATAAGCACCAACGCCTTGCCCTGTGAGCGAAGCTCCTCGATTCGGGCTTGTGCATTGACCGTAATCACAAAACCGTTTTCTTTAAGAAATTTTTCGTTTCCGCAGAAAAGCCTTTTAGCAGCAATTTGCGCATAAATGCCTCTGCCTGCCGTCATTCTGAAGTCTTCGGCTTCACTTAAAACAAGATTTTCCCTTTCGGCACTTGCAGTAATCGCTTTGCCCAACGGGTGCTCGCTTTTGCGCTCGGCAGATGCCGCAAGCGACAGAAGCTCCTTTTCGCTGATCGAATCATCAAAGCACACAATATCGCTGACCTCGGGTCTGCCGTATGTAAGCGTGCCTGTTTTGTCAAAGGCGATGATATCCGCCTTGCCCATATTTTCAAGCGCTTCGCCCGATTTGACAATAACACCGTGTTTTGTTGCCTGACCGATTGCCGCCATAATTGCCGTCGGAGTCGCAAGAACCAGCGCACACGGACAGAATACAACCAGCATTGTCACCGCAACTATAATGTCCTGCTTGATAAGTCCTGCGACTATTGCAAGCAGCAGCGCTATCGGCACAAGATAGCTTGCCCATTTGTCGGCTATGCGCTGTATGGGTGCTTTTTTGTTTTCTGCTTCCTGTGCCATCAGAATCAGCCTTTGCAGAGAAGAATCTTCGCCGACTCTTGATGCGCAGATATCGATTGCACCGAAACGATTGATTGCTCCGCCGAAGACGCTGTCGCCGACGCCCTTGTCAACGGGCATGGATTCGCCCGTTAATACTGACTGGTCAACGCTTGTTTCGCCGCTGGTTATTTCACCGTCTACCGGAATCGTTTCACCGGGAAGTATCCGCAGAATATCACCTTTTTCAATATCCTGCGCGCAAATCATTTCTTCCTTGCCGTTTGAGATTCGTCTGCCCTGAGTCGGCGCAAGCGCGACAAGCTTTTTGAGTCCCTTTTTCGCACGCTGTGTTGTTTTGTCTTCGAGAATTTCGCCGATTGCCATAATAAAAGCAATTTCGCCTGCGGCGAACAAATCGCCGATGGCAACCGAAGAAATCATCGCAATGGATATCAGCAGCGCTGAGGTGATTTTGCCGACACCCTTTCCGTGAATCAACATTTCAACTGCGTAGCATAAAAGCGGCGTTCCGCTGAATATTATTGCGACCCAGCAGGGGTTTATATACCACGGCACCTGCACGTCAAATCCTGATAAAACCAGGCTCGAAAGTAAAAACACACCGCCGATGACCGTAGCGTAAGTGCTCTCAAAAAATTCCAAAAGCTTCTTTAACATAAATTGCGTCCCTTCTGCTTATATTGACAGACTTCAAAAAGTAATGTATAATGAATTCGTTACCGAACGCTCTGTTCGATATTTATATTATATACAGCTCAGAAGCCTGTGGCAACAAGCAAATCTGCGTTTTAGTATGATATCGAACAAATCAGCAAAATTGTTCGGAAAAAGGATTTTTTATGGACAGACGACAGCTTAAAACAAGAAAAGCGATTTTTCAGGCGTTCAGGTCATTGCTTGAAAAAAAACGCTATGACCACATCACCGTGCAGGAGATAATTGACGAAGCAGATGTCGGAAGAAGCACCTTTTATGCACATTTTGAAACAAAGGATCTGCTGCTTGACGCAATGTGTGAGGAGCTTTTCTATCATATGTTTGAGCACGACCCCTGCCCCTGGGTCGGGCGCGATGCGGACTTAGAGGGCAAGCTGGCGCACATCCTCTGGCATATCCGCGATTCAAAAAACGACCTTTCGGGCATACTTCTTTCCGACAGTGGAGATTTGTTCATGCGCTATTTCAAATCGCATCTGCGTGTTGTGTTTGAGCAGCATATGGGCTTTTTCAAGGTCGATGTCCCGTGCGATTTTCTGCTGAATCATCTGGTCGGCAGCTTTGCCGAAACGGTGCAGTGGTGGATTAAAGAGGGGATGAAAACATCGCCCGAGATGACCGCAAAGTATTTTATGACCATGACCGAAACCCATTGATGCAGATAAAAAGCCCTGTGCCTTTTTTACAAGACTCAGAGCTTTTGCTGTATAGTTATCCGATTATATTTCTTTTCATTGCAACAAGGTCTGCAACGTTGACGCTGCAGGCGCTGTGTGAAGATTCTGAATATTAGGAAGAAAGCACTTTGCCGCCGACAGAACAATTGCCGCTATGCGGGAAAAAACGTTCTTTTTCAAATTCAGACCTCCTTGTGTTGAGTGTTGACGTAAAGTGTATTTTATGGTATAATGATAGCACTAACAAGCGCGAAGATTTAGAATATTTTCGACTTTGGTTAGCATAATACAGACATTCTGCGGGGTTTGCCATGTTTTATTTGCCGCTCAGTATTTTTACCGAATCCGAGGATTTTCCGTTTTTTATACAGTACGGATATCATTATGATGACGATTGCCAAATGCATGGGCACGTGGATTTTTCCGAGCTTGTGATTGTTCTTGAAGGGCGTGCGGAGCACCTTGTCGGCAAGGAGAAATACCCTATATCGAAGGGCGAAGTCTTTGTTATAAATAAGGACACCGAACACGGCTACAACGGCGCAAGCAATTTCAAAATCTGCAATATAATGTTCAAGCCCGAAATTATGCACGAAAAAATCTTCAATATAAAGCAGACGGCGGGCTTTCAGGCGCTGTTCGTTGTTGAGCCGCAATATCTTCAGAATCGTCGGTTCTGCAGCAGGCTTTGCCTTAATGCTCACGACTTTGCAATCGTCAAAAAGATGATTGAGCAGATGATTGATGAATATTCGCAAAAGGAAGACGGATGGCAGACGGTGGTATATGCGCTGTTTATACAGCTTTGCGTAATGCTTTCAAAAACCTACCAGCAAAGCAACGCCGACACCGACCGCGAGGCAATGAAGCTTTCCCGTGCGATTGCATATATAGAGAAAAACTTTTGCGAAGACATCTCCGTTTCGGAACTGGCTGCCGAATGCGGTTATTCCGAAAGGCAGCTGAGCAGGCTTTTTAAACTGACTTTTTCGGCAACACCCAATCTGTATATAACCAACCTCAGAATGCAGAAGGCACAGCAGCTTCTCGGCAGTACCGATATGTCCGTCGGCGAGGTTTCGTGGAACTGCGGCTACGATGACCAGAACTATTTCAGCCGCGTTTTCAGAAAACACGTCGGAACGACACCGACAAAATACAGACTAAAATAGCAAAAACTTTGCGGTACTTGATTTTTTGCGGACTTTTGTGATATACTGAAAATACGGAAATCAGGAATATTAATTCCGGCTGAGATGGGGGCAGAAGATAATGAAAATCACACTCAATCCCGACAAGGAAATAGTAAAAGCCATTAAGGAAGGCTTAAAACAAAAAGGCGGCTATTGTCCGTGCAGAACGGCCAGAACCGAGGAATACAAATGTATGTGCAAGGAATTTAAAGAGCAGATCGAAGACCCTGATTTTGAAGGCTACTGCCATTGTATGCTTTATTACAAATCAAAATAAAGGAGAGAAAAAATATGGAGATTACACTTACCGCCGAAAATTTTGAAAAAGAAGTTCTCAATTCGCAAAAATGCGTTCTTGTTGATTTCTGGGCAACGTGGTGCGGCCCGTGTCGTATGATTGCACCGATTATCGAGGAAATTGCCGAAGAATACGCAGATTCGATCAAGGTGGGCAAGGTTAATGTTGATGAGCAGGGTGCAATTGCCGCTGCTTATAATATCGACAGCATACCCACAATTATTGTTTTTGAAAACGGAAAAATCAAAAACAAAGCAGTCGGATACCGCACAAAAGAGCAGCTTGAAGCATTGCTGTAAAAAGTCACACATAAACAAGCACAAAAGCGCCGAAGTCTTTCGGCGTTTTTTGTTTGCTTGAAACCGTGCTTGTTGCATTTTGTATGATTGTGTGATATAATTGCCTATATATGATATTGCTCTTATAAAAAGGAGAAAATATAATGCAGAACCATTCAACCTTGTTTTTAACGCAGTCCTATGCGGATACTTGGGATGATTATAACCGTTCTTTGACGCAAAGTAACTTCCCTGTGTGGGATTATGTAATTCTCACAGCTTCAAACGAGCAGCAGGCACAGGGCTTTGCCGCCCAGCTTGATGAGCGCAAAGAGGCAGGTCTTTTGCCTATGCGTACGCACTTTGCGGTAATTCCCGATAAAGACGGAAAGCGTGTCGGAAGCGGCGGTGCGACCTTAGGCGTTATTAAATATATTGCACAGCACAGCGGAAAAAGCGATTTTTCAAAGCTGCGTATTTTAGTTATCCACAGCGGCGGCGACAGCAAGCGTGTTCCGCAGTATTCTGCGCTTGGCAAGCTGTTTTCTCCCGTGCCTCACGAGCTGCAAAACGGAAGAAATTCAACGCTTTTTGATGAATTCATCATTGCAATGTCGTCGGTGCCTTCAAGAATCAGAGAGGGAATGCTTTTGCTTTCCGGTGATGTACTGCTGCTTTTCAATCCGCTGCAGATTGATTATCAAGGCACGGGTGCAGCTGCAATTTCTTTTAAAGAGGATGTCAACACAGGCAAGAATCACGGAGTTTTCCTGCGCGGTGACGACGGTCTTGTGCGCAGATTTTTACATAAGCAGTCTGTTGAGTCGCTAACGGCACAGGGTGCGGTTAACGAGCAGAATAAAGTCGATATTGATACGGGCGCGGTTATTTTTTCAAGCGATATGTTGAAATCGCTTTATGGTCTGTTGTGTGAAAACGGAGCTTTTTGCGAGGAAAAATACAATTATTATGTAAACGATACGGTCCGTCTTTCTCTCTATGGCGATTTTCTATATCCTCTTGCGAGCGATTCGACGCTTGAAGATTTTTACAACGAAAAGCCCGAAGGGAATTTTTGCGACGAGCTTAAAAAAGCCCGCACGGACGTCTGGAATGTGCTTCGCCCTTACCGTATGAAACTTCTGCGTCTTGCTCCCGCTAAATTTATTCATTTTGGCACAACAGGCGAAATTTTGAAATTGATGGCGGGTGGCATTGAAGATTACAGGGTTCTCGGATGGAGCAACCGTGTTGCGAGCAGTATTAACGACGATACGGCAGGTTACAGCAGCGTGCTGTCGAGCAAGGCGAAAATCGGCAAAAACTGTTATCTTGAGGTAAGTTATGTGCACAGCAATGCAGTGCTGGGCGACAATGTTCTTCTTTCATATGTTGATGTGCACGATGAAATCATCCCTTCCGATGTTGTTCTTCACGGCTTAAAACAGCGTGACGGCAGGTTTGTTGTGCGGATTTACGGCACAGGTGACAATCCCAAGGCTTCGGTTGACGACTGTGCATTTCTGGGCACGACCTTAAAGGATTTTATGGATAGGAATAATATATCCGAAGATGAACTGTGGGATTCAGAAGATCGCAGTCTGTGGACGGCAAAGCTCTATCCTTCGTGTGATACAATAAGACAGGCGGTTGCTTGTGCTCTTAATATTTATAAAATGGCAAGGGGCGAAGGCTGTGTCGATGAGTGGAGATGCGCACAGCGCAAATCGCTTTGCTCAGGCTTTAACGAGGCCGACCCTCATGCTCTGATTGCGTGGGATAAGCGTATGGCGGAGCTTGTGCGTATGGACAAGCTGGCAAAGCTGATAAGCAGCGGTGAGTGTGCGGCAAAGGCAAAAGCAGTTTTGAATTCGACAGCGCTCACCAAGATTCAGAAGCAGTGGCTTCAAAAGCATCTGTCAAAGGCTGATTTCAGCGAGGCGATGCGTCTGCACTATTATATCGGAACGGCTTTGGGCGGCGCCGACGGTGAATACCATATAAGCGAGTGCTTCAAAACCATACAGAAAAATATTCTCAGCAGCACATTAAGCGCACTTGAATATAACGATAAATGCACAATTGTCTGCGACAAGCATACCGTAAAATTGCCTCTTCGTGTAAACTGGGGCGGCGGTTGGAGCGATACGCCTCCGTATTGCAACGAGCACGGCGGAACAGTGCTCAATGCTGCTGTTCTGCTAAATGGTCAGATGCCGGTTGAGGTGACTCTGGAGAAAATCAGCGACCGTAAAATCGTTTTTGACAGCGCCGATATGGATGTTCACGGCGAGTTCGATTCTATTGAACCCTTGCAGGCAACGGGCGACCCTTACGACCCGTTTGCACTTCAGAAGGCAGCGCTGATTGCCTGCGGAATCATTCCGGCGCAAGGTGGAAATCTCGACGAAATTTTAACACGCTTAGGCGGCGGCTTTAAAATGGATTCTGAAGTGACAAATGTACCGAAGGGAAGCGGACTCGGCACAAGCAGCATACTTTCCGGTGCCTGCGTCAAGGCGATTTTCGAGTTTATGGGCATTTCTTATACACAGGATGATTTGTACAGTCATGTGCTTTGTATGGAGCAGATTATGGCAACGGGCGGCGGCTGGCAGGACCAGGTCGGCGGCCTTTCAAACGGTATTAAATATATTACAACAATGCCGGGAATTAAGCAGAAAATCAAGGTGAGCTGGGTTGAAATTTCTGAAGAAACCCTCAAGGAGCTTGATGAGCGATTTGTTCTTATATATACGGGTCAGCGCAGATTGGCACGAAATCTTCTGCGTGATGTTGTCGGCAGGTACGTCGGAAATGAGCCCGACTCGCTCTTTGCCCTGAACGAAATTCAGCGTGTTGCCGCATTGATGAGATTTGAGCTTGAACGCGGCAATATTGATGAATTTGCCAAATTGCTTGATTATCATTGGGAATTATCGCAAAAGGTTGACAAGGGTAGCACAAACACATTGATAAACCAGATTTTTGCAAGCATTTCCGATCTTATTGACGGAAGGCTCGTCTGCGGTGCGGGTGGCGGCGGCTTCTTGCAGGTCATTCTCAAAAAGGGCGTGCGCAAGGAAGAAGTTCATAAACGCTTGAAGGAAGTGTTTATGGATAACGATGTCGATATCTGGGACTGCAGTCTGATATAAAAAACAAGGGGGTGTGAATATTGGCGGATAACAAGAACGAAGACAGGCTTTTTCTGAACAATTCCAGCGCTGTCGATTCAAACCGTATTATTTACACCTCGTCTGATTTTGCAAAAAATACATTGTTTTATCTCCAGGAAACGGGAAGTCTTAATGCAAAGCGTCAGCATATATCATCAAGAGAGAATCTGCAGTCGTACCTGTTTTTTATCGTCGAAAAAGGCAGCGGCACGCTGAAATATTGCGGCGAAGCATATGAGCTGAAGCAGAACGACTGTGTTTTTATCGATTGCAGCAAACCTTATTCCCATTGCACAAGCGATGATTTGTGGAAACTGCGCTGGGTACATTTCAACGCACACAATATGGACGCTGTTTATGAAAAATATACAGCCAGGGGAGGCAAGCCCTGCTTTTGTACACATAATGATTCGCAGTATACGGCATTGCTGTCGCATCTGTTTGAGATTGCCTCATCAACAAGCTATGTCCGCGATATGAAAATTCACGAAAAGCTGTCGGGTCTGCTGGTACTCTTAATGGAAGAAACGCAAACGCCCGACACAAATCCTGCGGGTGCAAAATCAACCGAACTGGAAGCAATAAAAGAATATCTCGATGAAAATTTCACAGAAAAAATTACGCTTGATGATTTAAGCGCAAGGTTTTATATCAACAAATTCTATCTTCTGGAAATCTTCAAAAAACAATATGGTATGGGCATCAACGAATATCTTATACACAGGCGCATAACAAAGGCAAAGCGCCTGCTGCGTTTTACCGATAAAACCGTTGAAGCGATTGCTTTTGAATGCGGAATCAACAGCCTGCATTATTTCAGCAGGGTTTTTAAAAAAGTAGAGGGCTTAAGCCCCTCAGAATACAGAAAGAGCTGGGTCAGGTGACGTTTGGCGGTTGCTTGTTCTCAGCTTTATTCTTTGCAGAGAATAAAACCCAATAAAGTGCAAATTTAAACTAATATTGTGGATTCAAAAGACTTTTGGTTTTTGTTACAATGTAACACGACACAAACAAAAAAATATATAAAGGGAGAAAAAGAAAATGGCAAAGGTTGCATTGATTACAGGAATAACCGGGCAGGACGGTTCTTTTCTGGCGGAATTTCTGCTTGAAAAGGGCTATGAGGTGCACGGAATAACACGACGTGCTTCGATTTCCAACACAGCGAGAATCGACCACTTAATCGCACAAAACGCAATAACTCTGCATGACGGCGATTTGTCAGATTCTTCATCGCTGATAAGAATTATAGGAATTGTAAAGCCCGATGAAATATATAATTTAGCGGCACAGAGCCACGTTCAGGTGTCTTTTGATGTGCCCGAATATTCGGGCGATGTTGACGCACTCGGCGTGCTTCGCATTTTGGAAGCCGTGCGTATCTTGGGGCTTGCAGAAAAGACAAGAATCTATCAGGCATCCACTTCCGAGCTTTACGGCAAGGTTGAAGAGGTTCCCCAAAAGGAAACAACACCTTTTCACCCTTACTCGCCTTATGCCGTTGCAAAGCAGTATGGCTTCTGGATTACAAAGGAATACCGTGAGGCCTACAATATGTTTGCTGTAAACGGCATTTTGTTCAATCACGAATCGGAGCGCAGAGGCGAAAATTTTGTAACAAGAAAAATCACACTGGCCGCAGGCAGAATTGCCGAAGGTCTGCAGGATCATTTGGAGCTTGGCAATATGGATTCTCTGCGTGACTGGGGCTATGCCAAGGATTATGTTGAATGTATGTGGCTTATTCTGCAGCAGGAAAAACCCGATGACTTTGTAATCGCCACCGGAGAGCAGCACAGCGTGCGTGATTTTACAGAAAAAGCATTTGCGGCAAACGGAATTGAGATACGCTGGGAAGGCAAGGGCCTTGATGAAAAGGGATATGATGCAAATACAGGCAAAATGCTTGTTTGCGTAAATCCTGCGTGGTTCCGCCCGACAGATGTTGACAATCTGTGGGGAGACCCGACAAAGGCAAAAACCGTTCTTGGCTGGAATCCGCAGAAAACCAGCTATGAAGAGCTTGTGCGCATTATGGCACAGCACGACCGAGAGCTTGCAATAAAAGAAAAAGCAATGAAAAACGCTTAAGCAAAGATATATCGGAGAAAAAAGAATATGATGGAGAAAAATGCAAAAATCTATGTTGCGGGCCACCGTGGAATGGTAGGCTCGGCAATTGTGAGAGAGCTTGAAAGACAAGGATATACAAACATTATCACCCGCACCCATGCAGAGCTTGATTTGACGCGCCAGGCAGAGGTTGAACGCTTTTTTGAAGAAGAAAAACCCGAATATGTATTCTTGGCGGCAGCAAAGGTTGGCGGAATTGTTGCAAATTCGAATTCCTTGGCTGATTTTATGTATGACAATATGATTTTAGAAATGAATGTTATACATTCGGCTTGGAAAACAGGCTGCAAAAAGCTTGAATTTCTGGGCTCGTCGTGCATATATCCCCGCATGGCACCGCAGCCGATGACCGAAAGCTGCCTGCTGACAGGTGAGCTTGAGCAGACAAATGAGGCTTATGCTCTGGCAAAAATCAGCGGACTTAAATACTGTGAATACCTTAATCGTCAGTATGGAACAGATTATATCAGCCTTATGCCGACTAATCTTTATGGTCCGAATGACAATTATCACCCCACACACAGCCATGTTCTGCCGGCGCTTATACGTCGTTTTCACGAGGCAAAGCAGAACAATCTTCCTTCTGTAACCTGCTGGGGCGACGGAAGTCCACTGCGTGAGTTTTTATATGTTGATGACCTTGCAAATCTGTGTGTATTTCTGATGAATAATTACAGCGGAAACGAAACCGTGAATGCAGGCACGGGCAAGGAACTGACCATAAAAGAGCTTACCGAATTGGTTGCAAAGGTTGTAGACTACAAGGGCGAAATTTTATGGGATACAACAAAGCCCAACGGCACACCGAGAAAATTGCTTGATGTAAGCAAGGCAAAGGCTTTGGGCTGGACATATAAAACCGAGCTTGAAGACGGCATCAGGCTTTCGTATGATGATTTTCTGAATAACCCGATGCGTGCTGAAAGATAATTTTTCAAGGCGATATTTTTTGGGGATATTTTTGGGGAGAAGGATAATGAATATAATTTTGCTATCGGGCGGTTCGGGCAAAAGGCTCTGGCCTTTGTCAAACGATATCCGTTCCAAACAGTTTATCAAGATTTTTAAAACTGATGACGGCGAATATGAATCAATGGTGCAGCGTGTTTTTCGCCAGATAAAAAGCGTTGACAAAGAAGCTTGCGTTACAATTGCAACATCAAAAACGCAGGTTTCGGCAATTTTCAATCAGCTGGGCGAAAACGTGGGCATTTCCGTTGAACCCTGCCGAAGGGATACTTTTCCCGCAATTGCGCTTGCAACGGCATATCTTGTTGATGTTATGGGAATCGACGAGGAAGAGCCTGTTGTTGTCTGCCCTGTTGACCCTTTTGTTGAGGACGATTATTTTAAGGCAATAAAGGATCTGAGCGAGCTTGCAGCCAATTCAAGCGCAAATCTTTCGCTTATGGGCATCGAGCCCACATACCCAAGCGAAAAATACGGCTATATTATTCCCGAAAGCGCCGATAATGTAAGCAAAGTCAAAACCTTTAAGGAAAAACCCGATGAAAAAACCGCGAAAGAATACATTGCTCAGGGTGCGCTTTGGAACGGCGGCGTGTTTGCCTATAAACTGAAATATGTGCTCAGTAAGGCACACGAGCTGATTGATTTTGAAGATTATCACGATTTGTTTGCAAAGTATGACACATTGCAGAAAATCAGCTTTGACTATGCCGTTGTCGAAAAGGAAAGCAATATTCAGGTTATGCGCTTTGCAGGTGAGTGGAAGGACTTGGGAACGTGGAACACGCTGACCGAGGCTATGGTAGAATCCAGCGTGGGCGATGCCACAATGAACGAAAACTGTTCCAACGTACACATCATCAACGAAATGAGCATACCGATAATCGCAATGGGTCTGCACGATGTTGTGATATCTGCCAGCCCCGAAGGAATACTGGTTTCCGACAAGCATCAGTCAAGCTATATAAAGCCGTTTGTCGATAAAATCGACCAGCAGGTAATGTTTGCCGAAAAATCGTGGGGAAGCTTCAGGGTGCTTGAGGTTGAAGAAGAAAGTCTTACTATCAAGGTGACTCTTAATCCCGGCCACAGTATGTATTATCACAGCCACAAAAACCGTGATGAGGTCTGGGTCGTGATATCGGGCACGGGCAGAGCCGTTGTTGAAGGCGTTGAAAGAGCAGTTGGCGTTGGCGATGTTATCTGCGTTAAGGCGGAGGAAAAGCACACGATTTTTGCCGACAGCGAGCTTAAGCTTATTGAAGTGCAGATGGGAAAGGGCATCAGCGTTGATGATAAGCGCAAGTTTGAATTTAAAAACGCAGGCAAGCTTTAATTTATGTGTTTAAGCGGATTCGTTACAAAAACGGGTCCGCTTTTGATTTTGTGCGATTATATGTTATGAATGAGAGGTTGCTAAAGCGCATATAAAAAAGCAAAAATTCAAAAAAATATGCGATATTTTGTGTTGCAAAATTTTGCGTAATGGGTTATAATATCGTATACTATTTTTACGAATGCAAGCGAAAAGGAAAAACTTATGCAGGATTTGAAAAAAATTGTAATAACAGGCGGGCCGTGTGCGGGCAAAACGACGGCAATGGGCTGGATAAAAAATGCACTTGAACCTATGGGATATACTGTTTTGTTTGTGCCCGAAACCGCAACCGAGCTTATTTGCGGCGGCGTTGCACCGTGGACCTGCGGCACAAGCCTTGAATATCAGATATGTCAGATGCAATTGCAAATCGCAAAGGAAGAGATTTTTAGCAAAGCAGCCAAAACAATGCCTGCCGAAAAAATATTGATTGTATGCGATAGGGGGATGCTTGATAACAAGGCCTATATGCAGCAGGATGATTTTGAAAAGGCTCTTTACGCCATAAATTCTGATGAAGTAACGCTGCGGGATAATTATGATGCGGTGTTTCACTTGGTTACTGCCGCAAAGGGTGCGCAAAAGTTTTATACAACAGCAGGCAACAACGCCAGAACCGAAACCTTACAGGAAGCCGCCGCGCTTGATGACAAGCTTATCAGCGCCTGGACAGGGCATCCGCATTTGCGCATTATAGGCAACGACGGCAGCTTTGAAGACAAGATGAAAGCGCTTGTCGCTGAAATGTCAAGCTTTCTGGGCGAGCCTGAGCCGCTTGAAATCGAGCGAAAGTTTTTGATAGAATACCCCGATATAAATCTGCTGGAATCAAGTGAGTTTTGCAACAAGGTTGATATTGAGCAGACTTATCTTGAAAATGCTGCAGGCGAAAGGTTTCGTTTGCGCCGCAGGGGAATAAACGGCAATTATATATATTACCACACATATAAGGAAAAAATATCGGATATAAAGCGGATTGAAATCGAAAAGCGCATATCAAAAAGCGAATATGACGAGTTTTTGAGCAACACAAAATCGCAAAAGCATACAATTTCAAAAACAAGATATTGCCTTGTGTATGAAAATCAGTATTTTGAAATTGATGTATATCCTTTCTGGAAAGACAAGGCGATTATGGAAATTGAGCTTTGCGATGAAAACTGCAAAGTTAATTTGCCCGATTGCATCAACGTGATAAAAGAAGTATCCGATGATGATGCTTTCAGCAATTTTTCGCTTGCAAAAAATTATGGCAAATAAATACAAAAACCGAACTTGCGAAAAGTTCGGTTTTGTTTATAAAAAATTATAACGGAGAAATGTATTATGGTAGTACCAAACATCCCCAACAACAGCTTGACAGAAGAAATTAAGGAAATTGTCAGTTTATGTCAACAGCTTGAAGATCGATATGATTCATATTTCAATCCGCCGGCATCAGAAGAAGAAATCATCGCATGGGAAAATGAACACGGAATAACCATTCCTGAAACATATAAGGATTGGTTGAGGTTTTCTAATGGTTCTGAGATAATAAATGGACTCGCAGATTTTTGGAAAGTCAAAAAGATTGGCAGTTGCGACCAGTTCCTTCCGAATGACTTGGTTACTATTGGTGAATTGATTGGAGACGGTGAGTATCTTTGCTTTTCTAAGAAAACAGGCAAGATTGTTAGATATAATCATGGAAAAATGCGTGAATACGATAATATGAACAAAGTTATAAAAAAGTTGTTAAATATAGTTTAAGGGAGACAGAAGATGACGAATGTAGAGATTTATAATTTCTACGAAAGTAACAGGGATTGTATGGAAATTTGTCGACACCCGTGCTTGATTTCTGCTTGGTGCTGCCCGATATCAGCAGCAGGCTTTATCAGACGGATAAAAAGATATGGAATATACTGTGAGTTTGGATTTTGATTGCTGAGAGAAATTGCAAAACGCCTGAGATTATTCTCAGGCGTTTTTGTTATATAAACCCAAAAAGGAATAATTATTCAGACTTCTCAATGATATGTTATAAATATCAACTGACAAACTGACATTGTTTTGTCAAGCACTACAAAAAAAAGAAAATTAAAAAATTGTGGGTTGTTTTGTGTTGCAAAATTGTCGTGAATAAGTTATAATATTACATATTATGCTACCTTGGGGTAGTGTGCACTTTTGTGGTGCGCAATCGCTTCGTAAGGCGTGAGAGATTGGCGATTGTATGTCTTGAAAAATGGAACTGTCAGAAAGGAATTGCACAAGTGGCAGACAAGAAAAAACGTATATTGCATATCGCACAAGCTGCCGGTGGTGTAGATCGATATTTGCGAATGCTTCTCAAATATTTGGATAAATCAAAATATGAAAATATTGTGGTACTTTCGCAAGATTTTGTTCAAAGCGATTATGAAGGACTTGCAGACAGCAGTGCGATTGTGAAAATGCAGCGCTCAATAGGAATGCAAGATGTAAAGACAATATGCGAAGTGAGGAAACTTATTCGTAAGTATAATCCGGACATAGTCTATGCTCATTCAAGCAAAGCCGGTGCTGTTGCCAGAGTTGCGAACATCGGATTGGATTCCGAGTGTATTTATAATCCGCACGGATGGGCATTCAATATGAGAATCTCGGCTGCAAAACAGAAAATGTATGCGTTGATTGAAAAAGTCGCTTCGCTGTTCTGTAAAAAGATTATTTGTATTTCAGAAGCAGAAAAAGAGTCTGCTTTGGAGAAAAAAATCTGTAAGGAAGACAAGCTGCAGGTTATATTCAACGGCGTAGATATTGACGCTTACGAAAAGATGTCATCTTCAAAAATTCAAAAAGCAGATTTGAATATACCGGACAATGCCTTTGTAGTGGGTATGGTTGGGCGTATCAGCACTCAAAAATCGCCGGATGTTTTTGTTAGGGCAGCAAACCTTATAAAGCAAGCAATGCCGTCAGCTCATTTCATCATTGTCGGTGACGGCGAAATGGAATCAGAAATAAGAAGTTATGCGGCTGAAAACGGGTTTGAAGACTGCTTGCATATCACGGGTTGGGTGGATAATCCGACAAGTTTTGTAGAGCTGTTTGATGTTGCTTGTCTTTTGAGCCGTTGGGAAGGTTTTGGTCTTGTGCTGCCGGAGTATATGATGGTCGGCAAACCGATAGTTGCCACAAGAGTAGATGCTATTCCGAACATTATTGTTGACGGAGAGAACGGTCTGTTGGTGGAAGCTGATAACCCTGACAAGACTTATGAAGCGGTTATGCGAATATACAACGACAAGGAGCTTCGGGACAGAATTGTCAAATCGGGATTTAGCAGTTTGAAAAAATTTGATGCAAAGCGTGTTGCGGCAGAGCATGAAAAACTGTTGGACTCATTCTTAAGAGGGTAATATGGCAAATATAGAAAAAATAAGAGTGCTGGTGGTTTCGTATCTTCCATGGAGAGATGATACAAATGTAGGAAATACTCTTTCCAACCTGTTTTCAGGGATGCAAGATGATGTCGAATTTGCCAGCATATATTTTAAAGGCGGAAAGCCTCAGAATTCAATTGCTTCCAGTTGCTTTTATATTCCGGAAAAACAATTGGCTAAAAGTATAATTACCAGAAAGCCTGTCGGAAGCTTAATCGACTCAGGCCGAGCAAACGGATCAGAGGAAAATAACGATAATAATTTATATAATAAGGCGCGCCAGATGCGTTGGGAGTCAATGCTGTTGGCTCAAGACTGTATAGGCTTGTTCGGGGTATGGAAGTCTCCGGAACTTGACAGATTTATAGAAGAATTTAAGCCCGATGTTGTATTCGGACCGCTCGGACGAGTCCCTGTTTCAAATCTTTTAATGCGTTATATACACGATAAATTCGGAGTGCCGGTTATTGCTTATGCCTGGGATGATCACTATTCTCTTAAAAAAAGCAGTTTATCACTGTTTTTCTGGATTAAGACTTTTCTTGAACGCAAATATATCAGGCGCTGTGCAGAAGGCTGTGAGTATCTTTATACTATAACTGAGCCGATGCGTCAGGAATATGAAGGATATTTTAATAAAGAATGCAGGATTCTATATAAATGTTATGAATTCAAAGGATACGCACCCGTAAAAGAGAAAGTTGACGACCCTGTAAAAATAATATATATGGGAAATATCGGGTCTAACAGATGGAAGGTCATAGGTAAAGTTGCAGGTGCATTAGAGCGCGTTAACGCTAAAGAGAAAAAAGCAGAGTTATTTGTATATACGATGTCGCCGATATCAGAAAAAATGAAAAAGGCGATAGAAATAGACGGAGTCAGCAGCATAATGAAACCAGTATCAAACGATAAGATTCTGGAAACTATGCAGTCAGCTGATATTCTTTTGCATGTCGAGCCTACAAACAAAAAAGACAGACAATTCTTTCGATTGTCTTTTTCAACGAAGATTGTTGATTATCTTTACAATGCCAGATGTATATTTGCAATAGGCGGAGACACTGCCGCAATGGATTATCTCAAAAGATATGATGCGGCTGTAGTAGAACTGGATGAGGACAAAATATACGAAAGACTAAACGAATTGATTTCTGACAAAGCTGCCATAGTTGATTATGGCAGGAAGGCTTGGATATGCGGAGAGAGGAATCATCAAAAGGCATCAATACAAAACGAATTGCTTAGTTCGTTCCGTCGTGCAGCCAAACGAGAGGAAGCATAATATGAGAACAGATAAGTTTAATCTTAAATTAAAGGCTGTTATGGGTGAAGGCGTCAAAAAGACACTTGTTAAGATGATGCGTCCTTGGCGAAACGGCTTTATGCTGTTTAATATATCTGACAGGGCAAAGAAAAATCGTGTTAATCTGAATTATTGGAATGAGTCGGAGAATTTAGGAGATACGCTTTCGCCTGTTGTTGTTAATTATATGCTTGACCAAAAGGGGATAAATCCTGACAAGGAAGTGAGTGGCCGAAAGCATTTGTATGCAGTTGGCAGCGTTTTGACGGCGGGTATACAAGATGCAACAGTGTGGGGGAGCGGAGTGTTGAATGCGAGTCTTGGGTATAGACTTGAAAAGAGAAATCTCGATGTCAGAGCAGTCCGCGGTCCCTTAACACGCGCTATTCTTATGGATTATGGATATAACGTTCCGAGTGTTTATGGTGATCCGGCTATTTTGTTGCCTGAAATATATTCGCCCGTTAAAATAGATAAGGATTGCAGGTATGGCTTGATCATACATAAAGACTACGACCTGTCAAAAGCATTGCAGTCGGATTTGGCAAAAAATATAGTGAAAAAGCTTGATATCTGTACAGCGGATTACAAAAAATTTATTGATCAGCTTAACAGTGTGGAGGTTGTAATATCTTCAAGCCTTCACGGAGTTATACTTGCTGAAGCTTATGGGATTCCCGCGGTGATGTTAAAACCACAGATAGATATTGTGAAATATCTTGATTATTATTATAGCACAGGAAGATTGAACTTTCCGGTTGCCGATTCCGTAGAGGAGGCAATGAAGACAAAACCTGTGGATTTGCCGGATTTGCGAAAACTCAAGAATGATTTGAGAGCCGCATTTCCTTTTGATCTGTATGAGTAAGATAGCTGAGGATATCACGAAGATTGTTATACAATGTCATTTGTGCATATTCAAGATCAGGAGTTGGCAATAACCATTAGAACGTGTTTTGGCGCAATGGTTATCTCAAGCAAAACAGGTTGATAATTTATCATAAAGTAAGAGTAGGTGGATAAATGATATATTTTGTGTTGCTTGTTATTTGGGTAATGTTCGCAGATGTAATTTGCAAAAAAGCCGCTGTCAGCAATCGCAAAAAGTTATATTGTTGGTTGGTTTTTATCCCTGCTGCTCTTTTAATGGGGTTGCGCAGCCGTTATGTGGGCGGCGTTGACACAAACTGGTATTATATTCCGACGTTTAAAAAAGTATGCAATTATTCCTGGGATGAAATTTTTACTCTTTTCGAGGGCAAAGATATAGGATTCTACATCGTTGAAAAGCTGTTTACTTATATCAGCGACGATCCTTATGCTTTTATTTTTGTCGTATCACTATTTATAGTAGGCTCATACACTTTATTTGTATATCGCTATTCAGCACAGCCGGTCATATCTTTCTTTGTGTATTTTGCCTTAGGCTATTATACCGCCGGATTTCAGCTTATAAGGCATATGTTGTCAATTTCTATATTACTGTTCGCCTATCCTTATATTCTGAACAAAAAGCCTGTAAAATTTATTCTGATAGTGTTGCTTGCTTCTACTTTTCACTCTTCGGCGCTGGTGTTCTTATTGGCTTACCCTTTGGCTTTTGCCAGAATCGGATGGAAACAATGGCTGATTGTTGTTGCTACCGTTGTTGTTAGCTATGCATTTGGTTCAAGAGTGTTTACTACGCTGGAGGGTCTGTTGGGTGATAGTGACCGGTATGGAAAGTTTACGACAGGCGATTATGGAAGCGAGATGTCGATTGTTGGTTTTTTAATTATTCTATGTGTTTATGTCGCTTCTTATATTACAATCGGAAAAAGAAAACGAAGATTACCGGAATCACGTGTTTTGTTTAATCTTAGTGCTATAAGTTTGTCCTTTATGTCGATGGTAATTCTCTTAGGGGAGTTCTGGCGCATCAGTATGTTCTTTGGTATGTATAACACCTTGCTGTTGCCAACTGCGCTTACAGAGCATTACCGTTCTGCAAAAAACAAGAATGTTGCAGCAACACTGATCTTACTTATCTGCACAATGCTCATAATTTACTTTATTGTATTCAGATTAGAGAACGATATGTTGTCAAGTTATGAATTTTTCTGGGACGATGTTTATATATAATTTAATGATTTGGGGGCACTGTTATGGGTGATAATAGAAGGCAATTTGATTTGAATGCAAAGCATTGCTTTGTACATATAATCTGGGGAAATGAACTGAAATTCTCTACAAAGTATGTAAAGTTAGTTAACGATGAGTCTTTGGGCTTCAAAAAAGATGAGCATGTTTTTGTAACACCGTTTGAGAATGTTTATGATGCCCTGCGTGATGTAGAGAACGTTTTTTTTCATAATACAAAAAATCCGCGCGGCGGACAACTTATTAACGAAATTGCCCCTTGTTGCGATTGGTTGATTATTCATGATTTGTGCAAACCTATGGAAGTCAGAAAGATCCGAAGAGAATATTTTTCCAAAATAGTCTGGCGTACATGGGGGAACGATGCGGGATATATTTATCAGCAAGGCGAATATCTCAAGAATATGGTAAAAGCAGTACTAAACATGCTTACCAAGAAATATTATAGATTTGTTTTTGCTGTTGGCTATGCCAACAAGGTTGATGTGGTAGATATTCGCCAACGTTTTGGCGAAATGCCAATGTTCCGTATGGCATATGCCAATGCTAACAATTACGACTTGCTGTCCGGAATCAGAAACGAAGCACAGTCATCCGGCAAGAAAGATGATTTGCTTCGTGTTGTAATCGGACATTTTGGATTTAAAGATGACAATCATAAACAGGTTATAGATCTTGTTGCAAAATACGCAAATGAAAATGTACGCTTTTATTTTCCGTTATCTTACGGCGACCCTGAATATACTGCTAAACTAAAGAAATATGCTGCAAAGAAGTTGGGTAACAAAGCTGAGTTCATTGAAGAGTTTATGCCTTATGAGCAATATGCGCGCTTTTACAGCCAGATAGATATCTGCATTATGAACGGCACTCGCTCCTGTGCATTAGGAAATATATCGCTGGCGGCTTTCTTCGGCAAGAAGATATACTTACATCGTTCGGGTGTAATCAAAAAAGCTTTCGATATGGAAAACGCCCCGCATATGTGTGTTGACAGTATTAAAGGAATGAATTTCGAGGAATTTGCTCAGCCGCTGATATATAGCGAAAACGATGTGGCTGAATTTGTTGTCAAGCCAAATATTCAGACGGCATTGAAAGGATGGTTTGACCTTCTGGATTTGCTGCGTGAGGAAAGTCAACGCAGAAAAAGTATATCTGATAAATGAAATAGAAATGAAATAAGGCAATGTTATGGTAGATAAGAACAAACGGGTTGGAAAGGCTATGATTTGGAAACTCCTCGAACGCTTCGGCGTTCTGGGAATGCAATTCATCCTACAAATAGTACTGGCAAGAATACTCGACCCCGGTCATTACGGGGCGTTGTCTATAATGATAATTTTCACAACTCTTGCAAATGTATTTATACAAAACGGTTTCAATACCGCGCTGATTCAGAACAAGGATGTAACAGAAGAGGATTACTCTTCTGTGTTCTGGGTATCTTTGGTGGTTGCGTGCGGTTTGTACTGTGTGATTTTTGTTTCGTCGCCGCTTATAGCGATGGTTTACAATATGGAGTACATAACCAATCCGCTGCGTGTTCTGGCATTGATGCTTTTTCCGGGTGCTCTCAATTCGGTACAGCTTGCAAAGGTCAGCCGTGAGCTTGATTTCAAAAAGGTGTTCATCAGCAACCTTGGTGGCATACTTGTATCGGGTGCAGCAGGAATTGTCATTGCACTTTTGGGCGGCGGCTTGTGGGCGCTTGTTGCACAAACACTACTCAATGTCGTGGTGGTTTGCATTGTAATGCGCTTTACCGTAAAGCTTAAGCTACGCTTGGTGTGCAATTTTGATAGAGTAAAAACGCTGTTTACATTCGGGTGGAAGCTGTTGGTGTCCTCGCTTATAGATACGCTTTATCAGGATTTGCGCAGCCTTGTTATCGGCATAAAATATGATGAAGATACGCTTGGTTATTATAACCGGGGCAAGCAGTTTCCGCAGTTTGTTATAAGTGCTGTTAATGGTGCGGTACAAAGCGTTATGCTGCCCGCAATGTCGGCACAGCAGGACGATAAAACCCGTGTAAAAACTATGATGCGTAATTCCATCACCATAAGCGCTTATATTATATTTCCGATTATGGCAGGTCTTGCAGCCGTGGCCACTCCGCTTGTCAGTGTGCTTTTAACCGATAAATGGCTGCCGTGTGTACCGTATATGCAGGTATATTGCTTTAGTTTCGCTTTTTACCCTGTACACAGCTGCAATTTGCAGGCAATTAATGCAATGGGCCGCAGCGATATCTTCTTAAAGCTTGAAATCATCAAAAAAAGCTATGGGGTTGCAGCTTTGATTATAGCTCTGCTGTGCTTTGATTCGCCGCTTGCAATTGCATCGACCGGTTTGATTACAACGATTATCAGTTGTTTCGTCAATGCCCATCCCAACAAAAAGCTTATCGGATACTCATATTTTGAACAGATGAGAGATTTGCTGCCGTCAATGCTTATGTCCGTTGTGATGTGCATTGTGGTACTTATTGTTGGTACACTCAACCTTAGCAATGCAGTATTATTAATGCTTCAGATAGTAACAGGCGTTGCTGTTTATGTAGTGTTATCTGTGATAATAAAGCCTGCGCCGTATAGGATATTAATAGAATTAATCAAAAAGTTTTTGAATAAACGTTCGGCTAAAAAGGCGTAACATGATATAAAGGAATGTGTATGAAGAAAATATTATTGCTCGGCGGTTCGGCGCAGCAAGTTGTTGCAATAGAAACCGCCAAAAGACTTGGATATTATACGGTTTTGTGCGATTTTTTAACAGATAATCCCGGACAATATCATGCAGATAATTTTTATCTTGTCAGCACAACTGATAAGGAAGCAATTTTGAAAGTTGCGCAGGAAGAAAAAATCGACGGAATTCTTGCGTACGCTTCGGATCCCGCCGCACCCACGGCGGCGTATGTTGCCGAAAAAATGAGCTTAAAAACAAATCCGTACACATCGGTTGAAACGCTCTGCAACAAAGATCAATTCAGACGGTTTTTATCGGAAAACGGGTTTAATACACCCCAAGCGAACGGATATTCCACAGTTGAAGAGGCAAAGAAAGATATTAACAGATACAGACTTCCCGTAATCATTAAACCCGTAGATTCTTCGGGCAGTAAGGGCGCGACTGTTCTGAATGGTTTGGATGGGCTTGAAGAAGCTCTGGAGTTTGCTTTTTCCTTTTCGAGAAGCAAGCGAATTATCGTTGAAGAGTTTATAGAAAAAAAGCATCCGTATTTAATCGGCGGCGATATTTTTGTCTGCGACGGAAAAGTTGTTTTGTGGGGCTTATTGAATTGTCATCGGGATTCAAACGTCAACTCTCTTGTTCCTGTCGGAAAAAGTTATCCGCTTGAACTTGAAGATGAGGATATTCAAAGGGTTAAGGATACGCTGCAAAGTATGGCGGACAAGCTGGGCATACAGTTTGGAGCTATGAATGTAGAGCTTATTATCGATAAGAGCAACCGTGTTTGGCCTATTGATGTGGGACCGCGCAACGGCGGAAATATGATTCCCGATTTGCTCGGAATGATCTTTGATGTCGATATTGTCGAAATGACTGTTAAATCCGCAATGGGTGAACCGATTGAGTGTAAAATCAATGACGGAAAGCCTTTTTATGCAACACATAATCTTCATTCGGATAAGGACGGTCGCTTTGATTGTATTGAGTTTTCGGAAGATATTGAGAAATATATAATACGTAAAAATGTATATAAGCAGCCCGGCGATGCGGTGGAATTCTTTGATAATGCCGCAAAAGCCCTGGGAATTGTCTTTTTTAAGTTTGATAATCAAGAAGAGATGAATAAATATCTTCAAAATATAAACAATCATATCAATATACACCTGAAATAGGAGAAGGATATGCGGGAAATCGGCGGATATATAGAGCTTGACAGATATACGTTGCCAATGTTGCATGAAGGCGCAATTGCACTGAATTGTGCCCGAAATGCTTTGGCGTACCTGATAAAGGCAAGAAAAATAAAAAGGATATTGATTCCCAAGTTTCTTTGCGATTCTGTCAGAGAAGTCTGCAAAAGGGAAAATGTTGAATATCAATATTACTCTATTGGTGCTGATTTTATGCCAAAGGATATTGAGCTTGATGATGGTCAGTGGCTGTATGCAGTCAACTTTTACGGACAGCTTGATAACGAAATACTCAAAGGCCTGGCGGATAAGCATGGCAGAATAATAATAGATAACGTTCAGGCATATTATCAGATGCCGATTGCAGGTATCGATACCATTTATACCTGCCGAAAATTTTTCGGTGTGGCGGATGGAGCTTTTCTTTATACCGATGCAATGCTTGAAGAAGAATTGCCGCAGGATGAATCTTTTGAGCGAATGAGATTTTTGCTTGGAAGATTTGAAAGAACAGCATCCGAATTTTATGCTGAATATGCTGCAAACAACGCTTTGTTTGCAAACGAACCTATAAAAATAATGTCAAAATTGACAAAAAACTTGCTACACGCGATTGATTATGATACAATAAAAAAGTGCAGAAAAGAAAATTTTGAATTTTTGCACAACGCCCTGGGCGGAATTAACCGCCTTAGACTGAATGTTCCCGAAGGGGCGTTCATGTATCCTCTTTATATAGAAAACGGCGCACAAATCCGAAAACAGCTGCAGGAAAAAAAGATTTATATTCCAACTCTGTGGCCCGATGTTTTTGAATGTTGCGATAAATCGGAGTTGGAATATGACATGGCAAAAAATATTTTGCCGTTGCCGTGCGATCAGAGATATGCAACCGAAGAGATGAAATATTTAGCTAGTGAGGTAACAAATGTATAAACTGAGAGAGCTTGATAGAGAAGATTTAAAAAGAATTAATCGTTGGCGCAACGACCCGCACCTCATTGCTTGTTTGGGCGCGCCTTACAGGCATATAAACGAAGATGTTGACAGAGAGTGGTATGATAAATATCTGCATGCACGCAACAATTCGGTAAGATGCGCAATTGTTGATGATGAAAACGAAACTGAAATTCTCGGCTTGATAAGTCTCTTATCAATAAACTATATTAACCGTAGCGGTGAATTGCATATTATGATTGGCGGTTCAGAAAACAGAGGCAAGGGGATTGGTACGTTTGCAGTAAACGCAATGATTGAGCACGCTTTTTGCAATCTCAACCTTCGCAGAATAGAGCTTGGGGTGTTGGAAACAAATTTAGCGGCAATTCGTTTATATGAAAAGACCGGATTTGTACGCGAAGGCGTAAAGAGAAAAGCAAATTATAAAAACGGCGAATATGTAAGCATGATTATGATGGGCTTGCTCAAGGAAGAATGGAATTTGCAGAATAGATAAAACAAAAGGGGGAGTATGATTAATGTTTGAAAATCTGAAAGGGAAGAGGCTGCTTTTTCTCGGCGCAGTAAGACCCCTTTGTGAGGCGGTTGAAATCGCAAAATCTATGGGTATATACACAATAGTAACAGACTATTTGCCTAATTCGCCTGCGAAGAAGCATGCGGATAAGGCTTGTATGGTCAGCACAATTGATGTTGATGCAATTGTCAATCTCTGCAAGGAAGAAAAAGTTGATGGTGTATTCACCGCATTTACCGACTCAATGCTTCCTTATGCAAGAAAAATATGCGATAGGCTTGGTTTTCCGTTCTATGCTTCCGAAGAACAGATTCGCCTTTCGCTGGACAAGTCCCTGTTTAAAGAAACCTGCCGAAAGTATGGAGTGCCCGTTCCCAATGATTATACCGATTGTGTTCGTAACGGCGCTTTTGATGACAGCAGCATAGTTTTCCCTGTAATTGTAAAGCCGATTGACTCAAGCGGAGGCAGGGGAATTACGATTTGCAATGACGCTGTCGAGCTTAAAAAAGCGTATGATTATGCCATGCAGATTTCTCCGAGCAAGAATGTTCTGGTGGAGGAGTATGTGGTAGGCGATGAGGTTACCGCTACATATACGATGAAGAACGGCGAAATCTCGCTTTCTTGCTTTAAAGATAAATTAATGTCGCTTGATCACGAGAATATAACTTGCCAGGCTGACATATTGATTGCTCCTTCAAGAAGTTTAAGTAAATATCTATCCGATACGAACGAAAAAGTTATATCTATGCTTAAAGGATTGCGAGCAGTTGACGGTACAGTTTTTATACAAGGCGTTAATACCGATGCCGGCGTAAAGTTCTTTGAGCTGGGATATCGCGCAAACGGCGGACACGATTATAGGTTTATCGAGGCCGAGAACAGAATTAATTTTATGAAAATGCTCATTGCACACGCACTTACGGGAGAAATGCAAGGGTTTGAGCTTGATTTGGATAATCCGTTCTTTTCGAGTTATGTACTCAATCTCAACGTATATGCGCATCAAGGCGTAATAGGAGATGTTTCGGGAAAAGAAACCGTTCAGAATATTGATAATGTAATTCTGGCTGAGTATATGCACAATATCGGCGATGAAATAGCCGACACAAACACCCTCTCACAGAGAGTGTTCAGAGCTGTAATTCGCGATAACAGCATCGAAAGAATAAAGCAAACAATAAAAACAATTCAAAACGTTGTGAAAATTAATGACGTCAGCGGCAAGAGTATGCTGTACAAGCCGTTTGATGTGGAAAGATTGAATCAATATAGCGATATATGTCAGAAAAATGCGGAGGTTAAATAATGGCACCTGAAATAATAGGACTATTAATCCTCGCTGTCAGCGTGGTTTTGTTCATTACACGTCCCATACCCAATGCGGCGACAGCTTGCCTGGGCTGTCTCGCATTTGCACTTGCAGGAATTTGTACCATTGATGAGGCTTTCTCCGGATTTTCCAATTCAACTGTTTTGTTGATGTTTGGTATGATGGTGGTCGGCATTGCAATGATGGATACAGGCGCTGCAAATCTTATTGGAAAATATGTTGCAAAAGTATCCGGCGGCAGAGAAAAAATGTTTATTCTTTTGGCGGGAATTGTGTCGGTGCTGCTGTCTACATTCTTGTCCAATACGGCGGTAATAGCGATATTCCTTCCGATTATTGCAAGCGTTTCTCGGTCAAATCCCGATATGAACAGAAAGAACCTTACACTTCCCGTAACTCTTGGCGCCATGTTTGGCGGTGTGTGTACGCTTGTGGGTTCTACTCCGCAGCTGACCGCAAACGGAATATTGAAGGAGATGACAGGCGAAGAACTGAAAATGTTCGATTTTATCCTTCCCGGTATTGTGCTCACAGTAATATACATAGCATTCGTTCTGACTATTGGACATAGAATAGGCGTTGGCGTTTGGGGAAATGTCAAATCAGATAACGATGAAAAAGAGACCGTGGCATCTCAAAACGATGAGATTGTTATTGATAAAAGAAAATTGATAACAATGGTTGTGATTTTTGTTTTCACAATAGTAATGTTTATCGGTGCGTGGATTCCCACTGCAACAACAGCTGTAATTGCTGCAATTATGTGTATTATTACCAAGAGTACAAACCAAAAAAGCGTTATCAAGAATATGGATTGGTCCGTTGTGTTTGTTTTGGCAGGTTGTCTCGGTTTGGCAACCGGGCTTACAAAAAGCGGTGCGGGACAAATGATGTCCGATGCATTGGCTAAGATTATTTCGCCCGATACTCCGCCCCTTGCCATATTTGCGATATTTGTTGTCGCAACTATTATCATCAGCAATTTTATTACCAACTCAACTGCGGTTGTAATGGTTTTGCCAATTGCGTTGGCATTGTGCAATTCTCAGGGCTTGAATGTGATTCCGTTTACGTTGGGCATTGTATATGCTGCAAATTTGACCTTCAGTACACCGCTGGCAAATGCACAGACAGCAATGACGCTTGTGGCAGGCTACAAGTTCTCGGATTACATAAAGTACACATGGTTGCTGGATATTCTTGTATTAGCCGGAATTGTTATATCAGTACCGTTGTTTTTCCCGTTGGTATAAGTGAGCGTTAGATTTTCTTATTAACGTTCGCATCGGAAAGGAAGTTTATTATGTCAATTAACGTCACCCGTTCCTCAATGCCGTTATTTGAGGAATACTGCGAAGAGATAAAGGATTTATGGGACAGCCGCTGGCTGACAAATATGGGCGCAAAGCACAAACAATTGCAGGCAGAGCTCGAAAAATATCTTGATACTGCTTATGTTGCGCTGTATACAAACGGGCACCTGGCGCTTGAAAATGTAATCGCAGCGATGAATCTGCCGCAGGGAAGCGAGGTTATTACAACCCCGTTTACGTTTGCTTCGACCACACACGCAATTGTGCGCAGCGGTTTGGTTCCCGTTTTTTGCGATATAAACGATGTGGATTATACAATTGATACAACCAAGATTGAGGCCTTGATTACCGATAAAACTTCGGCAATAATACCCGTTCATGTTTACGGTAATATATGCAATATTGACGAGATACAGCAAATTGCGGACAAGCACGGCTTAAAGGTTATTTATGATGCCGCGCACGCATTTGGCGTTGTAAAAAACGGTGTTAACGTATCAAATTTCGGCGATGCTTCAATGTTCAGTTTTCACGCTACAAAGGTGTTCAACACCATTGAAGGCGGAGCGGTCACCTTTGCTGACGAGTCGCTTATGCAGGTGCTTAAGGATATGAAAAATTTCGGTATCCGCGGACCTGAGGCGGTTGCTTATGTCGGCGGAAACGCAAAAATGAGCGAGTTTCAGGCTGCAATGGGGCTTTGCAATCTTCGTCATGTTGATGATGAGATTGCAAAGAGAAAGGCTGTGGTTGAGCGTTACCGTTTTCATTTGTCAAATGTCGGCGGAATAAAGATTTGCGCTGAGCAGGAAAATGTAAAGTCAAATTATGCTTATTTCCCGGTTGTGTTTGACGGATATAAATATACGCGTGACGAAGTTTTCGAGCTGCTCAAATCAAATGAAATTGTAGCACGCAAGTATTTCTTCCCGCTGACAAACAGCTTTGAATGTTATAAGGATTATCCTACGGCAGGCGCAGAAAAAACGCCCGTTGCACAGTACATAGCGGACAGAGTTCTGACATTGCCCTTGTATGCGGATCTCACACTTGAAGATGTCGATAGAATCTGTAACGTGATTTTGGGCTGTTGTGTTTAGGGGCTGTAAGCTGCGAAAACATCAGATTTTGAAGTTATATATAAAAAGCGAGGTGAATTTCACCTCGCTTTTAAGTTTAGTTTTCGTTGTATGCGCGCTCAATTAACGCTTTAGCCTTTTCATAATCGGTACGATTTTTGATCATCGGCAAAATAAAAGGAGATTTTATATATGAAAGCAACAGGAATAGTTCGTAGAATAGATTAATGTGTTATAATAGGACAAAAGTCGAAAAAAACCGCATAAACACTAGGGTTTTCGCTGATTTTTGTCCAACTCAATTTGCACAAAATCCGCTTGAAATCGGTTTTGGGGTCAAAAAAGCGAAGCGTATCCTACATATTATGATGCCGGATATGTTTATAAGATTTCTACAAAAACTTGACTAAAATAATGGAGTGTGTTATAATAGTTAAAATAATAGATGTAAATGGAACCAGCTGTCTGCAGAGGAAGTCGGTTCTATTTTGTTTTTGTATAGTAAAATTAGGGTGTATGATGAATTTATGAAAAAACAACGACCTCTGGTATCTACAACACATATCATATTGTTGAGCTTTTTGGTAGCGATATTGATAGGTGCATTGTTGCTTTCACTTCCCATAAGTTCGGCCGAAGGAAAACCGGCTTCTTTTTTAGACGCGCTTTTCACCGCAACGACCTCCACCTGTGTTACGGGCTTGGTTGTAACACCGACCTTTTCCTCTTGGAGTGTTTTCGGGCAGGTTGTAATTTTGATACTGATTCAGATCGGCGGTCTTGGTGTTATCACCATTATGTCAGGACTTATGATACTTCTGCACAAGAAAATGGGTATCGGTGACAGACTGCTTTTGCAAGACGCCTTCAATCTGAATTCGCTGTCGGGGCTTGTTCGGTTTGTAAAAAAGGTTGTAACCGGAACGTTCATTATAGAAGGTATCGGCGCTCTGCTTTATATGACGGTTTTTATACCTCAATTTGGTGCAAAAGGAATATGGATATCGGTGTTTACTTCCGTTTCTGCCTTCTGCAATGCGGGTATTGATATCATTGCCGAAAACAGCCTTTGCGATTATGCGCTTAATCCTGTCATCAATATTGTTACGTGTGCCTTAATTATCTTGGGCGGTATCGGTTATATTGTTTGGTGGGATGTGCTGAGAGTACTAAAAAAGGCGCGAACGAAGAAAGTGAGATTTTTCAGAGATCTTACCCTGCACAGTAAAATCGCTATCACAGTAACCTTAATTTTGATTTTTGTGGGTGCAGCCTTCATTTTTGCGTTTGAATATAATAATCCGCAAACAATGGGAGATTATACCTTGCTTCAAAAAATCGAAGTATCCTTGTTTCAGTCGGTTACAACAAGAACCGCAGGCTTTGCAACAGTGCCACAGGAAAGCTTCACTAATGCAAGTGCTATTGTATGTTTGCTTTTGATGTTTATCGGCGGTTCGCCGGTTGGCACAGCTGGAGGCATCAAAACGGTTACATTTGCCGTTATTATTGTAGCAGCGATTGCCTCTATTCGTAACAAAGAGGATACCGAGGTGTTTGGTAGAAGGCTCACAAAACAGTCTGTCAGCAAAGCGGTTGCCGTCACCTGTATGTCTTTTATTATTATGTTTACTTCAACGGTTTTACTCTCAGCAGTAACAGATGCAAATGCACTGGATATCGTTTATGAAACGGTCAGTGCTACCGCAACCGTAGGCCTTACAAGAAATCTTACGGCATCTCTCGGCGGTGTCGGTAAGTTCATCATTATCATAACGATGTATCTCGGCAGAGTAGGTCCAATATCACTAGCCGTTGCATTTAAGCGTAGTAAGGATAATCAGAATATCGTAAGAAACCCCATCGAAGAAATCAGTGTGGGATAAGAAGGGATAAAATTTATGAGCATTAATAAAACCTATGCCGTATTAGGCCTTGGCAGGTACGGAAGAGCTGTTGCAGAAGAACTCGTAAATAGTGGCGCAGAAGTTCTGGCTGTTGATATCGACCAAAACAACGTTAACAACGCAATTGAAACAATCCCCGTATGCAAATGCGCCGATATTACCGAGCCGGAGGCAATAAAAAGACTTGGTATATCCAATATTGACATTGTTATCGTTGCGATGGCAAGTAATCTTGAAGCAAGCGTTATGGCGGTAACACTCTGTAAGGAAGCGGGCGTGTCCACCGTTATTGTTAAATGCGGCAATGAAATGCATCAAAAGATTTTAAGCCGTGTGGGTGCCGACAGAGTGATTTTTCCCGAAAAAGAATCAGGAACAAGACTTGCTAAAAATCTGCTCACATCGGGATTTTCGGAAATGATAGAGCTTTCAGATGAAGTGTCTATGGTAGAAATAGACGTAAAAGATGAGTGGGTTGGTAAAACGCTGATAGA
>JAFSEU010000016.1 GCA_017435565.1 Oscillospiraceae bacterium
ATAATAGTTCTTTCAAATTCCAACTTGTCGAACAACCTATACGCAAACCACCCTCACCAATCGGTGAGGGTGGTTTTATGTCCAGCACGGTATTATAAGTTAATCTTCCACATCCTTCTCAACGTCGCCTTCCCAACCACATACACCTCTGTCAGCTTGTCGTCACCGAGGAAACGGAGCAGGGGAAGGTGCTTCAAAGCCTCCTCATTCTCAAAATACGGGATTTCAGTCTGCCCTGGTTCGCCTCCACCAAACAGGTATTAAGTGAACACCTACTACTTGAAAAATGCCTTTGTAGTAACGGTTTGGCTTTAATACCTACATAAAAAATCAGCGGTTAAGGTGTAAATCCTCAACCGCTTTTTTGTTGCTTATCGGTTAGTTTCTATAAAGTGTTTTACAAGGTCAGGCAAAATTCCTTGCCTGTTATACATCACTGATAAATGATACATCGGTTATCTTTGGCGGTCTCTTGCCGCTTATTTTGTCGTCAACAAATGCTACATGGAGAAAGAGGTGAGCATCCGTCATTTGCGAAATGGTTTTTCTATCTGTTCTATCCTGCACATCTGCTGCTCATCTATGCAGCAAAAGTGCTGTTAGGACAATTTTGACTATCAAGCCGCACTCACAATTGGGTGCGGCTTTTTTTGATTCTGTCTTATATAAATGAGTAGCTGATTCTACATATTCTGTTTATGCGACATTCGTTTATTTGCTTTTGTTATCATCCTTTACTTGGGAGAGGTACGTTGATTTTCATCTTCCGAAGCAAGCTTTTCTATACGCTTGTACACTGTAAGCCGCATAGTCAGATAACAGGCAAGACCGCCTAAAATGTTTGAAACTGGTTCCGCCATAAAAACTCCTTTCACACCGAATCCGATTCGCGGCAAAATAAGTGTCAGCGGAACGACAATGATCGCTTTTCTCAGAATTGAGAAAAATATTGAGTGCTTTGCATCTCCCAATGCCTGGAATGTTGATTGTCCGGCAAACTGAAATGACATAAATACAAAACCGAAAAAGTATATGCGAAGCATCTGTGCACCCTGATAACTCATTTGTATGTCATCAGAGAAAATTTCAAACCACAGCTTTGGAAATAACAGTACAAGAAGCCATGCAAGCATTGTGTATGCTGCACCTATGAACGTATTGAAGTGAATGCCGGATTTTACTCTGTCATATTGCTGCGCTCCGTAATTGTAGCTAATTACCGGCTGTGAACCGCTTACTATACCTGATATCGGCAGCATAAATATATCTCTAACAGAATTGGTTACTGTCATAATGCAGACATAAAGGTCGCCGCCGAAATTTTGAAGAGTTGTGTTGCAGGATATCTGAACTAAACAAGCTGTTCCCTGCATGATGAAGTTAGACGTTCCGAGTCTGAGAATATCCCAAGTGATTGTCGGGTTAATGGAGATATGTTCTTTTTTGAGTGGCAAATCAGCTTTTTTGCCAAACAGAAAATGCAGTACCCAGATTGCAGATATCGCCTGACTGATGACGGTTGCAAGTGCTGCTCCTGAAACCCCCATATCAAATATGAATATAAAAACGGGGTCGAGCAATATATTTGCCGCAGCGCCGATAACTATTGAAAGCATTCCTGTTTTTGGAAAGCCCTGTGCGTTGATGTACCCGTTCATTCCGGTAGTTATCATTGAAAATATCGTGCCGATAAGATAAATATCAAGATACTCCTTTGCATATATATATGATTCGTTGCTGGCACCGAAAGCAAAAAGTATAGGCTTGGAGAAAATATAGCATGCAGCGGTAAGAATTACAGAACTAAATAGCAGCAAGGCAAACGAATTTCCCATAATGAGAGATGCTCTTTTGTCATTTCCTTTACCGCATTCTATTGAAAAAATCGGTACGCCGCCATTGCCGAATAGTGCTGTAAATGCCATTATGAGCGTGACTATCGGGAAAGTCAGACCTACGCCCGTAAGTGCAAGACTGTTACCTTCATCCATATGGCCTATGTAGATTCTGTCTACAACATTGTATAACAGCTGTATCAGCTGGGCAAGCATTAGCGGAAGCGCCTGTGACATTATCTGTTTCCAAACAGGTCCATACGTAAAATTTTTATCTGAAAAGCTGCTGGGTTTGCTCAAAATTGTTTCATCTCCCCATAGTCTTGTCCAATCTTTGTAATTATATCACAACTTATCGTTTGATGCAATGAATATGTTTCTGAATTATAAAATCAATGATTGGTTTTGTTGATCTTGATTATTTTGTGTGTTGCATCCTTGACAAATATTCAACTGTATTGTATAATAATTAGTGATATTGCACAATAATTGTGTGCCGATCTTATTATGAAATGAGGTGTAAGACAATATGAAGGCTTTGTTTAAAAAACGCGCTATTTTACTGATGATAGCAGTGGCTTTGTTATTTACATCGCTGTCTGAGTTTGGAACGTTTGCGGCAAATGTTGTTGAAACTGAAGGTCTGCAGCTGCAGACGATTCTTATTGACAACAATGGTAAAAACTGGACAACTCTCAGTTGGGGCGGTGCAACTATGACCCCGAACACCAACTGGACAACATTGACGATTCACGATTATTACGAAAACGGAAAACTGAATTTTGATGTTATCAATAACGGAACAGGTGAGGTCAGCTTCAAAATAGGTCTTGTTTCCAAGGAACACGGCGAATCAACAACAATTCTTTGGACAAATATGGATAAGTACAAGGGCGCAATTACAGCTTCGACGGAATGGTCAAGCTATTCATTGCCGATTAAAGAGCTTGTTGATGCTTTTCCTGATTCGGGTTTCAGTCTTGATAATTTCTGGTATGTGTATGTTGGCAGTGTTCCAAGTGGTACAACGCTTTCTTTTCAGAATGTTTCTATCACATCTACCGATGATGAACGCCAGTATCAGATGATTAAAGTCGATCAGGTAGGGTATGTCTGCGATGGTACAAAAACAGCTCGTGTAAGCTATTTTGAAAAGTTTGGATCATTAAACGGCAAGACTTATGAAATTGTCGATGCCGAAAGCGAAGAAGTAGTTATTACCGGTACATTGTCTGATGGTGTTCTTGATGAAACTTTTTCCGGCGAAGTGGTACATATTATAAATTTTGATGAATTGACGGAGCCGGGTACATATTATATCAGAATTCGAAATGCAGAACTTGACGCTTCAGTTCGTTCACCTCGTGACGTTGAAGAAGATCTGGATATGGATACACTCACTTCAGTCAGATTCAATATCGGAAATGATGTTTATGATGATTTGCTTCTTGACCTGACGAAGTATTATTATTATCAGCGACAGGGAATAGAAATTGAAGAAGAGTATGCGGGAGAGTTTGCCCGAGAAAATCTTCATCCTGATGATATTGCCGTAAAAAGATGGTCGGACAGAAATAACCCCGATGCTCAGACCTTTGACGTTTCGGGAGGATGGTATGACGCGGGCGATTACGGAAAATATACTTCTAATAGCGCAGGAACTATTGATGACTTGCTTTTGGCTTATGAGCTTTACCCCGAAGTATTAAACAGCATTGAAATGAATATTCCTGAAACCGATCCCGATAATCCGCTTTATGTTGATGCTCCGGGGATTCTTAGTGAAATCAAATATGAGCTTGATATGCTTCTGAAGCTTGAACATAACAGTAAGGACGGTTCTTTCTATGTTGCCGCCAATTATAATGACGGTGTTATTTATCTTGAAGATACGCTGTATCAGTCCACAACTCACGAATCCGATGAGTCTGAAAGAGATTTGCGTTCACACCTCGCAACCGTTGATATGGCTGCCGTGCTTGCTCATGCTTATATAGTTTATAAAGATATACCCGTTTATGCTGATTTTGCTGAGCAATGTCTTGAAACTGCAATCAGAGCGTGGAGCTGGGCAAATGATCCTGCCAATGAAAAGCATATGTCAATAGGCGCAGCTAACCGCACTTATACATTTACAGATGTTACGCTTCAGCGCAATATGTATTGGGCGGCTGGTGCTTTATACCGTGCTACATCCATAGCAGGACTTGACAACAGCGAGTATGAGGCTTTTATTGTAGATAACTGTGAGCAGGATAATATGACTTATTGCTTTACATCTGCTTCAGTAAGCTATAGCCATAACGGCAGAGCATTCCTTGGCTATTATCATTACCTTTACAACAATGAAAGTCCTGATACTGCTGTTGAAGAAGTATTCTCTATGTATGACAGCTGGCGAACCAGAATGCTAAGATATGATTGCTGGGGAATTGAATATCCTTCTTGGGGATTTTGGTGGGGCTCGAATAAGATGATAGCAAACAGTGCTATGACTTTTATAATGGGTGACATTATTTCGCAGAAGTCGGAAGAAGAGCGTCAGGATGCTGTGACTGCAGTTGAAAATGCATTCCACTATATGTTAGGCCTCAACCCGATTTCGTTCAGTTATGTCTCGGGATATGGTGAAAACAGTGTTGAAAATATATTCAGCGCAATATATTCTTCTGATGCAAAGCTTGATCCGTATAAATGTCCTGACGGCTATTTTACTGAAGGTGCCAATGATACCAACAATCCCCATCTTTCTAAGTTTACGGGAAAATGCTATATTGACAGCGATGGTGAGTTTACCACAAATGAAAATACAATTTACGGAAACGCCGCAATGATTTACCTTACAGCTGCAATGATGAGTGAAAATGCGTCTGAAAATGTTATCGGCGATGTCGATTCGGATGGTGATTTTGATACTCAGGATATTGCTATGATGCAGTATTATCTTAATGCATCAGGAGATCTTAACGACTGGCAGGCAGGGGATTTGTCGCAGGACAGTAAGATTGATGTGGTTGATTTGTGCATGATGAAAAGGATGATATAAACAGATTTATCGCAGTTTTTTGATTTGACTCTACAAAATTTGTTTTTGGTTTGAAGGAGGTAGGAATATGAAGAAAAAGGCTGTTTGTGGGTTTTTGGCAGCAGTTATGATGACGGCTTCAATGTCCGGTGAAATGTATCCTGACAGAATTTGTTCTGCCGATAGTTACGATATCAGCGTTTCAGTAGATTTAAACAGCTATCGTAAACCGATAAGCCCTTATATTTATGGTGTAAACAGTCAGTTTCGCAGCGAGGAATATCTTTATGATGCGACTGCAGGCTCGGCACGTCAGGGAGGAAATCGCTTTTCGGGATATAACTGGGAAACAAATTACTCCAATGCAGGAAGTGATTGGCTGCATAATTCAGACCAATATCTGATTGATTTTGATGCAGAGCTTCTTGATATTCCCGGCGCTCCTGCGATTGAATTTGCCCGTGAAGCCGCTGAAAAAAATGTGCCGTATAAAATTACGACGATTCAGATGGCGGGTTATGTTTCGGCTGATGATGACGGCGAGGTAATCGAGGATGAAATTGCACCGTCATCAAGATGGATTGAAGTAAAGGCGTCAAAGGGTTCGGATTTTACACTTACGCCTGACAAAACTGATGGCTATGTGTATATGGATGAATATGTAAATTATCTTGTGCAGACTCTTGGTGATTCGACAACCGAAACCGGTTATCAGGCATATAATCTTGATAATGAGCCTAGCCTGTGGAGCAGTACTCACGCAAGAATGCATCCTGATAAAGTGACCTGCGAAGAAATTATAACAAAATCCATCGATTTTTCATCGGCTATCAAGGCTGTTGATCCGAATGCGGAAATTTTCGGCTTGGCGTTGTTCGGCGTCAATGCATATGCTTCGTTCAGCAGTGCACCTGACTGGGAACTCCATTCATCTGATTATGACTGGTTTATATCATATTATCTCGATGAAATGCGAAAGGCTGAGGAAGAATACGGCAAACGTTTGATTGACGTAATTGATATCCATTATTATTCTGAAGCTAAGGGTCAATGCCGAGTGACTGAGTGTGAGGATTATACTCATACAGATTGTATTGAGGCAAGGCTTCAGTCAACGCGAACTCTTTATGACAGTACATACATTGAATCAAGCTGGATTGGCGATTATATGCAGCCGCATATTCCTATTTTCCCTAATGTAAAAAACTCAATTGATAAATATTATCCCGGAACCAAGGTTGCGCTTACTGAATATAATTTCGGCGGTGGAAATCATATATCCGGTGCCGTCGCTGAAGCTGATGCACTCGGTGTTTTTGCTGAAAATGATGTGTATTGTGCAAATCTCTGGGCAATTAACTCAAGCTTTGAATATCAGCTTGCCGCAATCGATCTCTACACCAATTATGACGGAGACGGAGCAAGCTTTGGTGATACGCTTGTGGAATCTTCAACAAGTGATTATACAATGTCAACATCATATGCATCAATTGACGGAAGTGATGAATCCAAAGTCAATATTGTGCTTACCAACAAGAGCCTTACCGAAACACAGAATGCCGCAATTACTCTTGATTCAGGCGCATCATATACATCTGCAAAAGTCTTTGGAATCACAGGTGACTCATGTGATATAAAGCTTTTGCAGACTGTTGATAATATTCAGAATAACAGCTTTTCGATTGAGATTCCCGCTTTATCCGTTGTTCAAATTGAAATTATTGCTGACGAATATATTATGCTTGGTGACGTTGATTCAGGCGGAAATGTTGATAATGCCGATATCGGAGCATTAAAAGAATACCTGCATGCTATGCCTGAAAAAAGTATAGCATTTGATGAATCAGATCTTGTTTTTGACGGTACAATCGACGTTATTGATTTGGTTGCATTGAAACGCCAAATTTTGTGCTGGAATACACCGGTTGAAACCGAAGAGCTTGTAGCCTACTGGGCAACTAAAACAGGACAATGGAGAATCAAGAACGGTATGAGCGGAAAAACTGTTACCTGTGTATTTACAGGTGACAGCGGCAACGGACTCAACCTTGCTTACGGATATTGGGACAGCGTTGCAATCAATCCCGATACGGGAACGGCGGGAATGTGGTTTAATAATGACGACACAAGGCTGGGAATGAATAAATTTGATGAAAACGGTGAGGCAAGGGTTACCTTTACCGTACCCGATAATTGCTCTAGCCTTGAGCTGATAATTTTTAATTATGTATCATACGATTCGTCAGGAACTTCAACGCAGCTTGATAAAAGCTTTGTTGGTCTGAAAAAGGTTGTACTGAACGAATGAACTGAATGTGAAAATGCAGTCGAAACGGCTGCATTTTTTATATTGTATATTGCTTTTTGTGTGACCGTGTGTTATAATAATCGAAATTACAGGAAGGAAATCAACCTATGAAAACTCAGAACCAGACAAGCATCAGAGTATATAAAGCAACGGGCTTTATCGGTGAATATCAAAAGCTGATCAGGAATACGGTAATTCCGTATCAATACAGTGTGTTGTGCGACAACGCACCTGACACGGAAAAGAGTCATGTAGTACAAAATTTCATAAACGCAGCTAAAGCTGTGCGTGGGGAGGATGTCGGAGACGGATTCTACGGAATGGTTTTCCAGGATAGTGACGCTGCAAAGTGGATTGAGGCTGCTGCATATTCTCTTTCGCTGATGCCCGATAAAGAGCTTGAGTCTACTGTGGATGGCTTGATTGATATTATCGCAGAAGCTCAGGACAACGACGGATATCTGAATACATATTTTACGATTAAGGATAAGGATAAACGTTGGAAGAACCTGCTTGAGGGTCACGAGCTTTACTGTTCGGGTCATATGATGGAGGCTGCTTGTGCATATTTTGAAGCGACCGGAAAGCGTAAGCTTCTTGATGTTATGGAAAAGAACACTGAGCACATCTATAAGCATTTTATCGCAGAAAAGAACGAGGGTTTCCCAGGTCATCCTGAGGTGGAACTGGCACTTATGAAAATGTATCACACAACAAAAAACGAAAAATGCCTTGAGCTTGCAAGACATTTTGTAAATATTCGCGGATGTGATACGGAATTTTACAAAAAAGAAAGTCTAAAGCGTGACTGGACAGTATGGGGAAATAATCCTGAGGATACTGACTATCAGCAAAGCTCTGCGCCTGTTCGTGCTCAGAATGTTGCAACCGGGCACGCAGTTCGAGCGGTTTATCTTTATACAGGTATGGCAGACCTTGCGTCACAGACCAATGATAAGGAACTTTTTGATGCTTGCCGCAGATTGTGGGAGAGCATTACAAGACGTAGAATGTATATCACGGGAGGCATTGGCTCAACCGTAATCGGTGAAGCTTTTTCAGTCGATTTTGACTTGCCGAATGATACAGCATATGCAGAAACCTGTGCTTCTATCGGGCTTATATTCTTTGCTTCAAGAATGCTTGAGAATGAGATTGACGGTGAATATGCAGATGTTATGGAAAGAGCGTTTTATAATACTGTGCTCGCAGGAATGCAGCTTGACGGCAAGAGGTTTTTCTATGTAAATCCGCTTGAAAGTATTCCGGGAATCTCAGGCTGTACAGCCACTCATTGGCACACGCTGACTCAGCGCCCAAAATGGTATACCTGCGCTTGTTGCCCACCAAATGTGGCAAGGCTGATTTCATCATTCGGAAAATATGCTTACAGTGAAAATTCCGATACTGCTTTCTGTCATCTTTATGCATCAGGAGAGGTGAAATTTGAAAACGGCATTGCATTTAGCTGTGAGACACAGTATCCTTATGATTTTACAGTTACATATAAAATATTGTGCGGCGGAAAAATCGCTGTAAGAATTCCTGCGTGGAGCAAGGAGTATAAACTCACACTTAACGGTGAGTCAGTTGATGAATCGCCCGAAAACGGTTATGTAACAGTTAGCGCTGAAAACGGCGATGTTATCGTGCTGATTCTTGATGATGCTCCTCGTTTTGTCTATGCATCTCCGAAAATCCCTGAGCTTACAGGCTGTGTTGCGGTTGAAAGAGGCCCACTTGTGTACTGCTTTGAAGGAGCTGATAACGACGGAGATGTTCTTTCACTTTCAATTCCCAGAAATGCTGATCTGAATGTCGGCGAATTTAATGAAGAGATTGGAGCAGTGACGATTACTGTAAATGCACTCAGAACAACGCATTGTGACGGACTTTATACCTATGAAACACCGGATGCTGCGCAGTATACGGCAAGAGCTGTTCCTTACTATACCTGGGGAAACCGCGGCGAAAACCAGATGAGAGTCTGGATGACAAGAGGTTAAAAGTTATACGAACGTCCAATAGCTTCGGCAACAAATCGGATAATAGGTTATATAACGGAATAACCCGAGAAGATATTTTCTTCTCGGGTTATTTTATAGTTCAATGCAAAAATTCATTTATAATTTTGCTTCGTACTCACTTCTCAGCATGGAAAAGTATAGCCTTCCGACGTATTCTCCATCCATATAAAAGTAATCACGCAATGTCCCTTCGTATGTAAATCCGCACTTTTCTATCACACGCATAGACGGCTTGTTTATTGTTTTGGTGCATATCTGAACTTTGTGCAGATTCATCTTGTCAAATCCGTATGAAATAATTGCTTTTGTTGCTTCAGTTGCAAAGCCATTGCACTGAAAATCTGAACCTATGCAATATTCAATTTCGGCAAAATGATTTTTGGTGTCTACGAGAAAATATGCAATCTGACCTATACATTCGCCTGTGGATTTTTCAATTATCGCCCAACGATAATAGTCATTTTTCTCATAAGAGCTAATGTATTTATCAAGCAAACCATTTACTTCGGCCTTAGTGGAATATACAGGTTCGGAGTACAAGGATTGTATTTTTGGGTCTGCAACCCAGTATTTCAGCATTGCTTCATCGTCTGAAAACTGAAATCTGCGAAGTATCAATCTATCCGTTTCTATTGTTTTAGTTCCGATGTGAGTCAGCAATTTTGATCCCTCCGAAATCATTTTAATGTTAATAAATAATAAAATCAGCGCTGACCGTAGTAGGCGCCTTTGCCGTGTTTTCTGAAATAATGCTTGTCAAGCAGTTCTTTGGAAATGGATGACGCATATTCGTTGAGTGTCAATGAGTGGTAATTCATAAATGCAATTTCTTCAAGGACAACGGCATTGTGTACAGCGTCAAGAGCGTTTTTGCCCCATGCAAACGGACCGTGATTCTTCACCAGGACTGCAGGAATGCTCACGGGATCTGAATATTTAAAAGCCTCGATTATAACCTTTCCGGTTTCAGCTTCATAATCTCCGTTGATTTCCTTTGCTGTCATTGCACGTGTGCAGGGAATCGTTCCGTGGAAATAGTCGGCGTGTGTTGTGCCCATTGCATACAACTCAACACCTGCCTGAGCGAACGAGGTGGCCCATCGGCTGTGTGTATGGACGATGCCGCCGATGCCTTCAAACGCTCTGTAAAGCATAAGGTGGGTCGGCGTATCACTGGAAGGATTTTTCGAGCCTTGTACAACCTTTCCGCTTTTGATATCGACAATGACCATATCATCGGGTGTCATTTCATCATACTCTACGCCCGATGGCTTTATGACCATCATTCTGCTTTCTCTGTCGATTGCCGAAACATTTCCCCAGGTAAAGGTCACAAGTGAGTATTTCGGCAGCAGCATATTGGCTTTATATACTTCCTGTTTTAAATTTTCAAGCATTATTCGATTACCTCCAGCATTTTTTCGGCTTCAATTCCTGCTTTGTGACGACACATATACTCACAAAAACCTTTTGTGCCATCAATCTGAGGCTTTGCAACAATTGATTCAGCGCCTGAGAAAACGTCATTTTCGAGCCAGTCGGCAAGTGAAAGTTTATTACCTTTTTGCATATATGCCGCAAGAAGCGCCATTCCGTAAGCGCCGCCTTCGCCGCTGTTTTCTGTCACACAAACAGGCGTGTTGAGAGCGTTGGCAAGAATTAGCTGTGCAACGCCTTTGACTTTGAAAAGTCCGCCGTGAGCGATGAATTTTGAAGCTTTGACATTTTCGCTGTCAAACAGAATATCCATTCCGTATTTGAGTGACGCAATTGATGAATAAAGCTGTGCTCTTATGAAGTTTGAAAGATTGAGTTTGCTGTTTTGTGTTCTGAAGTACATTGGTTTTCCGTTTTCAATGCCGACAATATGTTCACCTGAAATGTAATTGTACGCAGTAATGCCTCCACAATCGTCATCACCTTTAAGCGCCTGCTTGTAGAGCAATTCGTATAAATCAGATTTGTTAATATCAAGCCCTGATAACTGTGCAAATTCACCGAACATATTCACCCACGAATCCAACTCACCGCAGCAGTTGTTGCAATGCACCATTGCGACAGGATCACCTTGCGGAGTTGTTACAATATCAATTTCATGATGAACATTTTTTAAATTATTTTCAAGCACAAGCATTGCAAAAACAGAGGTTCCTGCAGAAACATTTCCTGTATTGCATCGCACGGAGTTGGTTGCTGTCATACCGGTCCCTGCGTCACCCTCGGGCGGACAAATGGAAATCATTCCGCAAAGCTTTCCGCTTGAATCCAAAAGCTCAGCTCCTGCCTCGGTCAGGAAAGCACCCTTTTGGCCGGCTGTACGGATTTTTGGAAGAATCTCCTCAAGACGCCATTTGTAGCCTGATTCTTTGGCAATATTATTGAATTTATCGAGCATTTCCGCATCATATGCACCGTTTCTTACGGGAAACATCCCTGAGGCTTCACCAATGCCCACTTCAAGACGTCCTGTCAAGAGATAATGTATATATCCTGCAAGCGTGGTGATGTAGCTGATTTCTTTTACATGTTCTTCACCGTTGAGCATAGCTTGATAAAGATGTGCGATGCTCCAACGCTGCGGAATATTGAAGCCGAAAAGTTCTGTCAGTTCATCAGCGGCTTGTTTGGTTGTGGTGTTGCGCCACGTTCTGAAGGGGGTAAGCAGATGACCTTCATCATTAAAAGCCATATATCCGTGCATCATTGCAGAAATGCCGATTGCACCGAAACTTGTAGGATAAGTATTGTACTTTTCTGAGATATCTTCCCTCAGGCTTTCATAGCATTTTTTCATTCCATTGTGAATGTCATCAAGTGAATATGTCCAATATCCGTTTTCGAAGCGGTTTTCCCAATCATGGCTACCACTTGCAATTGCTTTATATTTATCATCGATTAAGATGGCTTTGATTCTGGTTGAGCCAAACTCAATTCCAAGATAAGTCTTTGAAAAATCAATGTTCCTGTTCATAGTTATATTATGCCTTTGCAATTATTTCGAGCATTTCGAGCTGCTGCTCAAAAGTGCTGAGATTTGTATTTTCGTCAATAACAACAAGCTCCGTCCGGGTCATTTTTGCAAAAAGCCTTATGTCATCAACATCAAGCGCTGTTGAAACAACGGCGTGATGTGCACCGCCTGAATATATCCATGCGGCGGCACCTGTTTTGAAATCGGGCTTGAGCTTCCACATGATGCGGGCAACGGGCAGCTTCGGCATTTCTTCTGGTTGCCTGATAAGGCTGATTTTGGCGCAGATAAGTCTGAATCGGTTGCCTAAATCGACCATTGAAACCGCAATTGCATCACCTGATATTGAGTTGAAAACAAGCCTTGCAGGGTCGCTTTTTCCGCCAATGCCAAGCGGATGGACTTGAATTTTTGGCTTTTCAGCGGCAAATGCAGGAGGCACTTCAAGCATATGCGAAGCAAGCTCAAGTTCACTGCCGCTTGTCAGATCATATGTATAATCCTCGGTAAATCCGGTTGCGCCATTGCGGTTTTTTGCCATTTCAAAAAGCACGGCTGAAAGTGCTGAGGTTTTGTAGTCACCCTCGGGACCAAATCCGATGCCTTTTGACATAAGGTTTTGTGCAGCAAGTCCGGGAAGCTGCCTGAGTCCATGCAGGTCCTGAAAGGTGTCTGTTAATGCACCAAGGCGTTCCCTGCTGATAAACTTTTCAAATGCGACCTCATATTTTGCCTGTTCGCGTACAGCTTCAATGCTCTGAGTGTCAATTTCATACTTTTGGGTATATTCGGCCATTTTAGCATCGGTTTCTTCTTCACTTACCTTTGCGATAAGTTCACATAAATCGCCGATTCCGTAGTAGTTTACATTCCATCCGTATTTGATTTCGCTTTCGACTCTGTCGCCGTCAGTGACAGCAACATCACGCATATTATTTCCGAGCATTCCTACTCTGAGACTTCTTGAAAAATCAATTGCATTTGCTACATCACAGAATTTTGAAATTTGAGCAATTACATCATCATGCTTGTAATAGCCGACAACGACTTCTCTTGCAATTCTCAGTCTTGTGCAGATAAATCCGAATTCTCTGTCACCGTGTGCGGATTGATTGAGATTCATAAAGTCCATATCAATGCTTTGATAGGGTAGTTTTTCGTTGAACTGTGTATGAAGGTGAAGCATCGGCTTTTTAAGTGCCTGCAATGCTCTTATCCACATCTTAGCAGGGGAGAAGGTGTGCATCCACATAATCACGCCTATACATTCGCTGTCGGATGTAGCTTTAATGCACACATTATATGCCTCATCAGCGTTTCTGACAATGGGCATAGCTTCAATATATGCTTTGCCTTCGAGCTTTTGTGAAAGAAAACGAGCGATTTCTTTTCCGTTGTTTTCGGCCTGCATAAGCGTCTGATCACCATATAAATCCTGACTGCCGATAATAAAATACAGCTTTTTCATAAAATTGTTTTCTCCGTTCTCAAATAATATAATTATAATAACATATCCTATTGTGAAATACAAGAGCTTTAGAATACATTGCAATCTATCAAAATCTGCTATATTTATGCTAAATCCCGCTTAATTTCAAAGTAGTGTTGACATTGAAATACTGTATCGTTATAATGAAAACATTACAAATGTAATCGTTTAATACATAAAGAAAATTTGCAGCAGTATTTTCTTTATGAACTTTGTGAATGGGGATATTATTTATGAAGATTAAAAAAATTCTGTCGGCTTTGGTTGCAGTATGCACACTTGCTGTTTCATCGTTGAGTGCAATGCCTGCCATTGCTGCAAATTACAGTCGTGTTGCCGTGCACGACCCCTCAATAATTAAGCTTGATGACGGAACATATTACATAATCGGCTCGCACCTTGGTGCGGCACGTTCAGCCGATTTGGGCAACTGGACATTATCTGCAAATTCCGGTGCAGGAACAAAAAACACTACATTTTTTAATGATATTTACACCGATCTTGCTGTGCCTTGTGCATGGTCATCGCCTTCAAATGCTAATTATGACCTTTCGGGCAATCTATGGGCGCCCGATATTATCTATAATGATGCAATGGGCAAATATTGTATGTATCTTTCAGTAAACGGCGATTACTGGAAGTCTTCGATTGTTATGTGCACAGCAGATAATATCGATGGGCCTTATACATATATAGATACAATTGTTTATTCGGGCTTCAATCACAGTACGGATAATAATTACACAAAAACCGATGTACCGAAGGTTCTGGGAGATAATCCTGACCTTAGCCGATATCTCGACAGCAGCGGCGAATGGAATGCAAATTACGGCACAAACGCAATTGACCCCTGTGTTTTTTATGATGAGCAGGGCAAATTGTGGATGGTTTACGGTTCGTGGTTTGGCGGACTTTTTATGCTTGAGCTTGATGAAAATACAGGCTTGCGTGATTATAACGTGACATATCAGACGGTTACAAATGAATCTGACGCATACATGGGAACAAAGGTTGCGGGCGGATACTGGGTTTCCGGAGAGGGTGCATATATTGAATATATGAAATCGCCCGACAGCAACAAGGGATATTATTATCTGTTTGTTTCCTACGGATGTTTCAATAATGACGGCGGATACAATATGCGAATATTCCGCAGTGAAGAGCCTGACGGCCCCTATGTTGACCAGAATGGAAACAGTGCGGTTTATACAGCGGCAACGGATAATATCGGCGGAACTGTCGGTCAGCGACTGATGAGCAATTATCAGTGGGACTGCAACGACAGACCCAACAAGGCGCAGGGACACAACTCTGTTCTGATGGATGATGACGGAAAGCTTTATGTTATTTATCACAACAAATTCAATGATACTTATGGTTTTCACGAGGTGAGAGTTCATCAGATGATTCTTAATGAGGATGAATGGCCCGTGGCAACAGCTTATGAATATACGGGCGAAAGTGTTTCTGATGTAGGTCACTCATTAGAAGCTGTTGCGGGTGAATATGAATTTATCTTCCATAAGCTGAATCAGACTATTGTTGCTGACCAGACAACCAGCGGAAACAATGCCGAGGTTGCTTATTCTCAGGATATTGTTCTCAATACCGACGGAACTGTTTCGGGTGATATTACAGGAACGTGGACAATGAAAAACGGCAGTGCCGATATGACGCTTGTTTACAACGGCGTTACATACAAGGGAACATTTATTGTTCAGGCGGATGAATCATCGGCAATGACTCAGAAAATGACCTTCACCGCAACGGGAAATAACACCTGTGTATGGGGAAGCAAAAAGAGCGAATATGACGCAAGCGTTGATAATGTTGATTTGACAAATACTTCTTCAAAGCTGGTTTACAATGCATCTTCTGCTAGCGGCACGGGCGAAACTGTTTATATCGGCGATACTACACTTTTAAGCGGTGTTCCGTATTATATCACAAGCAAGTTCAATTCAATGTCGCTTGACCTTGCGGGCGGTGCAACAGATGACGGCGCGAATATTCAGCAGTGGGGACTTTCTGGCGGAAGCCATCAGGAATGGAGGATTGTTGCGCAAGAAGACGGATACTGCAAGATTCTTTCGATGTCGGATGAAACAAAATGCATTGCCGTTGCAGGAGATGATGCAACTGATGGACTGAATGTTGAGTTGCAGACATATTCAGGTGCGGATAATCAGCTGTGGAAGCTTGTGCAGAATGGCACTACTTATGGAGTTGTTTCAAAGTGTTCGGGCGATTTGTCGGGTCTTGATGTTTATGGATGGTCAACCGAAAGCGGCGGAAATATCAACCAGTGGAGCTATTGGGGCGGCGACTGCCAGTTGTGGAATATCGAGCCTGTATATCCTATGGTCAATGACGGTACATATACAATAAAAAATATCAACAGCGGACTTTATATAAGCGAGAGTGACGGAAATATTATCCAAAGCCAATCTCAGATATTCAACTTTGCCCGCCAGAGTGACGGCACATATATTATTACCGATGAAAATGGCAAAGCACTTACTGTAGAAAATAACTCAGCTGAAAACGGTACAAACATTTACCTTGCCGACTGTGACGGAAGCGATTCGCAGAAGCTTACTCTGCATATCAATAAAGACGGCTCCTATTCGCTGCTTACTGTTTCATCTGGTGGTATTGGATGTGCCGATGTTTACGGAATCAGCCTTGAGGATGGAGCTAACATATGCCAGTGGGAATTCTGGGGCGGCGCAGGTCAGAAATTTGTTTTAGAGCCTGCATATAAAGAAGAAATTGAAGTTTCGGGATTATACGGCGATGCAAACGGTGACGGTGTTGTAAACTCGATTGACGCTACAATGGTTACAAGACACGCTTTAGATGTTTATACCTTGTCCGATGAAGCCGTGGTTTTATGCGATGTCAACTGCGACGGTATAATCAACTCAATCGATGGAACCATTATAGTCAGATATGTGTTAAAGGTTATCGAGACCTTGCCGGTCTGAACGTAAATAGTAAAGCCCTTCTATGATGAACATAGAAGGGCTTTTTAGTTTATCTATGGTATATCAGCATTATTAACACAGAAAACCTATAAATTCAAGAACGGCGCAGAATTTGTCAACAATGCTGACAACAAAGGATTCGCCGTATCTCGGAATACGCAGAGTAGACGGAAACATATGGCAAAGTATACAGTCAGCTTCAATGCTGTTGATTTTAAACCGCCTGACAGCATTTATAAATGCAAGCCTTGGATGGCGCGAAGCGTGAAAGGCTTCACCGTATTCTCTGATATATTCTCTGCGGTTATAAAGATATAAATCGTGAAGCATTGCGCCTCGTGCGGCACTTTTGCTGTCAAGCTTCAGTGCTTTGCACGCCTTCCAACTGTAATATGAAACGTTTAGCGAGTGGCACAGTCTGTTTGTTTTTCTGTGGTGCGAATAGTTTCTTAGTTGTCTGACAAACGGGTCACTTATAATATCCCTAATTTCATACAAAAAACACTCAGGCATTTTTTTAATTCTTGCACATTTACTGTGTTTCACAAAACACCTCCAAACAGAAATTATACGGAAGAACCATCTGTAAAGGGTGTGCAGACTGCTGCGAATGCAAACTGCTTGCTACAATCAAAAACAGCAGCTTCGGCATTTTCTTTTGATGTAAACAATCCGAATACTGCCGAACCGCTTCCACTCATAAGCGAGAGGAAGGCGCCGTTTTTGTCAAAAATTGACTTGATCTTTTCGATATCTTCAAGCTCTGCGCAGTCTTCAAGTGAGTTGACACATAGCTTTGCGGCGGCTTTGATATCAGAATTTGCAATCAGGCTGACGATTTGCTTTGTATTCGTATGTTTCTGATTCAGAAGCGTATCGAACTTTTTGTAGGCGCCAACAGTGGATATTCCGCTTTTTCCTTTTGCGATTGCAATAAATATATCACGAATCGGCTTTATCGGTTTTATTATTTCACCGATTCCGCTGACATATGCAGTATTTCCGACAATAAAAAACGGAACATCCGCACCGATTTTAACGCCAAGTCTACACAGCTCATCGTCAGAAAGCTCAGTATCATAAAGTTTATTCAGACCTTTGAGAACAGCGGCGGCATCACTGCTTCCGCCACCCAGCCCTGCCTGTGAAGGTATATTCTTTTTAACAGTGATTTTCACACCGCCGCAAATTTTTGTTTTTTCAAAAAACAGTAAAGCGGCTTTGTAACAGGTGTTTTTTTCTGCGTCAATTTCAACACCGTCACAGCATAGCTCAATTCCGCTTACCTTTTTTTGGACCGTTATTTCGTCAAACAGCGAAACAGTCTGAAATATTGATTCAAGTGTATGATATCCGTCGCAGCGCTTAGAAGTGATATCAAGCGAAAGATTGATTTTGCATGGTGCTTTTAATTCTATCATATTCATAGTGTTTTCAAAAAATCATCGATTCGTGAAAGTGCTTCTGTTAGGTGCTTGACCGAATATGCGTATGAAACTCTTATAAAGCCTTCGCCGCTTTCGCCGAAAGCATCACCCGGAACAACTGCAACATGTTTTTCCATAAGCAGTCTCTCACAGAATTCCTCGCTTGAAAGTCCTGTTGATTTAATCGAAGGGAATACATAGAATGCTCCTTGCGGTTCAAAGCACGAAAGCCCCATTTTTCGGAAAGAGCTTACTACAAGCTGACGGCGCATATTGTATTCGTTGCACATTTTTTTTACTTCGTTGTCGCAGCTGCGCAAAGCCTCAATAGCAGCATATTGACTTACCGTTGGTGAGCACATTATTGCATATTGGTGAATTTTAAGCATTTGCTTGGTAATTTCGGCAGGTGCGCAGACATAACCAAGGCGCCAGCCTGTCATCGCATAGCTTTTGGAGAACCCGTTTATAAGAATAGTGCGTTCTCGCATACCTTCAAGTGAAGATATTGAGCAATGCTTTGTACCGTATGTAAGCTCTGCGTAAATTTCATCAGAAATTACAGCGATGTTTGTTTTCTTCAAAACTTCAACAATCGGCTCCATATCCTCTCTGGTCATAATTGCACCTGTGGGATTGTTTGGAAAGGGGAATACCAACAGCTTTGTTCTGTCTGTGATTTTTTCCTGCAACGCATCGGCAGTCAGCTTGAAATTATCTTCTTCTTTGGTTTCGATAGGTACAGCTTTGCCGCCAGTCAATTCAACAATAGGTGCATAGCTTACAAAGCATGGCTCAACTATAAGCACTTCATCGCCCGGCTCTATAATACTGCGTATAGCAAGGTCAATAGCTTCGCTACCGCCTACTGTTACAATTATTTCTTCTTCAGGACAATATGTGTTTCCGGTTGTTTTTTCGATATATTTTGAAATTTCCTGACGAAGAGTGAGAAGTCCGGGGTTTGAAGTGTAGCTTGTGCGCTTGTTTTCCAAAGTAGAAATAGCGCACTGACGCACAACCCAGGGCGTTGCAAAATCAGGCTCACCGACACCGAGGCTGATGACGCCTTCCATACTTGCGGCAATATCAAAAAATCGTCTGATTCCTGAAGGCTTTAATGCCGTAGCCTTTGATGAAAGCAATTTGTCATAATTCACGGGGAAACCAGACCCCTTTCGTCTTTATCTTCCATATTTACCGAAATTCCTTTGTCCTTGTAGGTCTTGAGAACAAAGTGCGTTGCTGTGGAGATTACACCGTCGATTTTCGCAAGTCTTTGTGCTACAAATTCAGCAACCGATTTTAGGCTCGATGCCGTAACTGTTACCGAAAGGTCAAATCCGCCGCTCATCAGAACAACACTTTCTACTTCGTCATAGCTCATAATCTTTCGGGCAACATCGTCAAATCCGCTGTCTGCGGCAGGTGTAACCTTCAGTTCAATCAATGCGGTTACATTGTCCGTTGAACAAAGCTCATCATTGAGAATGGTGCTGTATCCCATAATCACACCTTTGTCCTCATACTCCTTGATTTTTTTGGCTACCTCATCTTCGGTAATGCCAAGCATTATGCCGAGTTGCTCGTTTGAAAGTCTTGCATTTTGCTTTAAAAGCTTCAAAAGATTATCCATATTTTTATTTTCCTTTCGTAAGTTTTATTATAATTTAATAAAGTTGGGTTTTCTTTCTTTAAAATATGCGCAGTATCTGAAGCCTGCCTGCTTTGCAATTTCTATTCCTTCGGCAATTCCCTTGCCGATGTCGCAGGCTCTGTGCGAATCAGAACCGATTGTTATAATTTCGCCGCCCATTTCTTTAAACAGCTTTATAAAATCAAGCGTCGGAAAAGTTTTTCCATATCCCTGACGAAGTCCTGATGTATTTATCTCAAGTGCTCTGCCGTTATATGCAAGCGATTTGAACGCCTGTGCAATAATATCCTTGTATCTGTTCATATCAACCTTGATTTTTTGCTCGCCTTCGATATATCTTAGTGTATATGTAAGATGCGCAAGTGTGTCAAAAACGGGCTTTTCACACAATCTTGCGATTTCTTCAAAATATTTTCTTAATAGATTATCAATGTCAAACTGACTGTAATCGATAAAAGCAAAATCAGGCATATCTTCAAGCTCGTGAAGACTTCCAATAACAAAATCAAGCCTTTTGTCGTTACACATAATTTCGGTTGCCTTCATATCATAAAGCGCCTGACCCCATTCGATTCCGCAGAGAAGATTGAGTTTTGGGTAAAGCTCTTTTGCTTTACAAATAGCGCTCACCGAGTTTTCGTATACAATATTATAATTGTATATGTCGTATTCGTGGTCAGTCTGTGGTCTTTTGTAGTTATCCCTTGAAAAGAACCTGTCCGCTTCACAATGGTCGGTGATTGCATAGGCGTCAAGATTAAGTTCAATTGCCCTTTCGATCATATTTTTCATTGGTTCGTCAGAGTCAGGTGAAAAAGATGTGTGAGTGTGTAAATCAATCAGCATTATATTGCTCCTTATTTTCTTTTCAGAATATTATAACATAGTTTTTCAGAAAAAAACAGTAGTTAATAAAAAATATTAAATTTTTTTTCTTTTCTTCTTTTCATTTTGCTTAATATGTGTTATAATATTTAAGTTATAGCGTATAGCGCTTGGATTTTCATAAAATTTTCATTGGAGGTTATATAAAATGAGAGCTGTTGTTACCGTAATCGGAAAGGACTCCGTCGGCATTCTTGCAAAAGTAAGCGGAATCTGTGCCGAATATAATGCTAATGTTACTGATGTTACGCAAAGCGTTTTGCAGGACGTTTTTGCAATGATGATGCTGGTTGATATTTCTGCAATGTCATCGGATTTTTCTGCTCTTTCTGACAGAATGACCGCACTCGGTGAAGAGCTTGGTCTTTCGATTCACACAATGCATGAGGATATTTTCAATTCGATGCACAGAATATAACGCATTAATAAAGGAGCTTTGATTTATGCTTAATGTATATGACGTTCTTGAAACAATACGAATGATTCAGAATGAATGTCTTGATATCAGAACAATTACTATGGGTATTTCGCTTCTTGACTGCATCAGCGGAGATGCGGATACTGCCTGCACAAAAATATATGATAAAATCACAAAAAAGGCTGAAAACCTTGTTAAGTGCGGCGAAAAAATCGAAAAGGAATACGGCATTCCTATTATAAATAAAAGAATTTCGGTAACGCCTATTGCGATGATAAGCGCTGCTGCAAAGGGTGCAGACCCTGTAAAATATGCGCTGACTTTGCAAAAAGCTGCCGATACCTGCGGTGTAAACTTTATCGGAGGTTATTCTGCACTTGTACAAAAAGGGTTTTCAGCAGGTGATTTAGAGCTTATCAATTCAATTCCCGAAGCTCTTAGCGTTACGAAGAATATCTGCTCATCGATAAATGTCGGTTCTTCAAAGGCAGGTATCAATATGGATGCCGTAGCTCTGATGGGTAAAATTATCAAGCAGTCTGCGCAGGTTACTGCTGACAGACAATGCATTGGTCCTGCAAAGCTTGTAGTATTCTGCAATGCTCCTGAGGATAATCCTTTTATGGCAGGTGCTTTTCACGGGCCGGGTGAGCCTGATTGCGAAATCAATGTTGGCGTTTCGGGTCCCGGTGTTGTAAGGTCTGCTATTGAAAAATATCCTGATGCTGATTTGAGCGAGCTTGCAAATATAATTAAAAAGACTGCATTCAAAATTACAAGAATGGGTCAGCTTGTCGGAGCAAAAGCGAGCGAAATGCTTGGTGTGCCTTTTGGTATTGTCGATTTGTCGCTTGCACCAACACCCGCTGTCGGTGACAGCGTTGCTCACATTCTTGAAGAAATGGGACTTGAAACCTGTGGAACACACGGAACAACAGCTGCTCTTGCTATGCTCAACGATGCTGTTAAAAAGGGCGGCGTAATGGCTTCTTCTCATGTTGGCGGACTTTCCGGTGCATTTATTCCCGTATCTGAGGATGCAGGTATGATTGATGCTGTAAACAACGGTACACTTTCGATAACTAAGCTTGAAGCAATGACCGCTGTATGTTCAGTTGGTCTTGATATGATTGTTGTTCCCGGTGATATTTCCGAGGAAACAATTTCTGCTATTATTGCTGATGAAGCTGCAATCGGAATGGTTAATAATAAGACCACCGCTGTAAGAATTATTCCTGCCATAGGAATGAGCGAGGGACAGACGCTTGAATTCGGTGGTCTTCTCGGCAGCGGTCCTGTAATGAGCGTTTGCGACAAATCCTGCGCTAAATTCATTAATAGGGGCGGCCGCATACCTGCTCCGATGCACAGCATTAAAAACTGATTTGTCTGAAATACATAAAAAGTCACGGCGTTTTCAATACTAATTGTGTTGAAAACGCCGTTGAAATTTATCTGCAATTGTATTATACTTTTATTCGGTATGATTTGTAATAAAATCGGAGAAGAATGTGATGAATAACATTATTAACGAAATGATCACTATTGAGGAACATGCTTGCATCAGAATTAATGATGCAAAAATTGCTGCTGATGAAATGGTTCGCAATGCTGTTGCTGACAGCCAGAAGAGAATTGAATCTATAAAACGCAAGGCAAGCGAACAGATTAATGAAATTGATATGCAGAACAAAGCTCAGGCGGATGCGCTGATTGAGGCTCAGGCTGTTGATTATCAGAAAAAGGCTGATGCGCTCGGCAATGTGTTTGATAAGTATTCCGATAAAATTTCAAATGAAATTTTTGAAGATATTATTGGAGAATATTAAATGCAGAAGCCACATCTTAATGCCACGATTGCAAAAGCAAGAGCCTTGTGGGGAAAGCGTCTGCGTGAAGAGGATTACAAGCGTCTTGCAGGCTTTACATCCGTTACCGATGTAGCTGAATATCTTTACGAAAACACATATTATCGCGACGCTCTTTCAGGGGTTGATCTGAGAACTATACACAGAGGCTATCTTGAGTCACTTATCAGAACGAGCGCTCTAAACCGATATCTTAATCTGTGTGATTTTCAAAAGCTGTCAAACAGACCTTTTTTTGAGTTCTATTTGAAAAGCTATGAAATAAACGAGCTTATGCGTTTTGTTATGTACTTCAACTCAGGTTCTACCGAACATTTTCTTTCAAAAGTGCCGACTTTTCTGCTCAAGGATGCATCTTTTGATATTCATGCACTTTCAAAAGCACAAACTAAGGATGAACTTTTGGCTGTAATCAGGCATACACCGTATTATGATATTATAAACGAGGCCGGACTCGATTCAAAAAACAGAATAAATTATCCCAGATGCGAGGTTCTTCTGCGCACATACTATCTCACAAGGCTGAGAAGCATTGTCGAAAAAACAATTGACAACAGCGAGCGCGACGAACTGATTATGCAGATAAACCAACAGATAGATCTGATAAATATTATCAATTCATACAGACTTAAAGCGTTTTTTGATCTTGATAATTCTGCGGTTATGGAGCGTATGCTGCCTTTTAAAGGGCGTATGAGTAATGACCAGAAGCAAAAGCTGATGTCCGCTGAAAATATTGATGAGTATCTCTCCGCCTTTTCACATAGTATTTACGGAAGACAGCTTGGCTACGAAAAAGCTTTGTTTTTCGAAGAAAATATCAGCAGACTGCGAATGGTTTCAGCAAAACGCGGACTTATGTCTGCACGAGGCGTTTCCTCATGTCTGTATTGTCTTGATTATCTCTTCGGGATTGAAGCCGATAATATTGTAACCATCATTGAAGGTATAAGATATAAAAAGCCTTATGATGTTATTATGAATTATGTAATTTATTAAAATTGGCGGTGATATGATTGTCAATAGAAAAACTGGAGTTACTGAGAATTAAAGCTCCGATTGAAAAACTTGACGGCATTCTTGAAAAATGTTGTGAAAGTGCCTGCTTCCATATCGTTCCTTTTGATGAAAAGGGCGGATTTCAGAAGCTTAAAGAAGAAAATCGGTATAAAGCACCGCTGAAAAGCTGTGCACAGCTTGCCAATCAGCTCGGAATCAAGCTTGAATATGTCGATTCAGACAACCTGGAGCTTGACAGTGCCGAAGAGATGAAGCTGTGGGTTGATAAGGCTAAAAGCAATGCTGATAAGCTGACAAGCGAACTTAATGAAGCAAAGGATAAACTTAGTGAGCATACGCAGGCACTCACTCAGATGAATCATCTGCTTTCATTGAACATTGACCTTATGAAGATTTTCAGCTTAAAGCATATGACAATAAGAGTCGGAAAGCTTCCGTGTGAAAACCTTGAAAAGCTTAAGAGATATTCTGAAAAGCCGTTTGTGTTTATTCATTATGATAAGGACTCGAATTATTATTGGTCAGCATATTGGGTTCCTGTAAGCGAAAAGGATGAAATAGATTCAATTTTTGAATCGCTGTTTTTTGAACGCATATATGTTCCTGATTTTTTGACGGGAACTCCTGCGGAAGAAAAGAAACAGCTTGAAAATGAAATTGAACTACTTAAAATCAAGGTTGATGAGTTGAATTCAAGGGTGTCTGAATTTAAGGAAAAAATATCCGATACTCTTAAAATGCTTTTTGTCAGACTGAAGATGAATGAAAGCAACTTTGCTCTCAGAGAAAATGCCGCCGTAAAGGACGGTATTGCAAAGCTTGAAGGTTTTATCCCCGTTGCTAAGAAGGAATATTTTAAAGCTTGTTTTGAAGATGAATCCAAAATTGAGCTTGAATTCTTGCCGCCTGATTCTGAGCGTGATACGATAATTCCGGTAAAGCTGAAAAACGGTGCGTTTTCGCGTCCGTTTGCAATGTTTGTCGAAATGTACGGGCTTCCGTCATACAGCGGCTTCAATCCGACTTTTTTTGTGGCATTGCTTTATACATTGCTTTTTGGAATGATGTTCGGCGATCTGGGGCAGGGACTGTTGATTGCACTTGTCGGTATGATTATGCATAAAAAAACCAAAAATGCCTTTAGCAGTATTCTTATACGAATTGGTTTTTCCAGCGCATTTTTCGGTCTTGTGTTCGGGTCTGTGTTCGGATTTGAAGAAGCACTTAATCCTTTTTACAAAATGCTCGGATTTGAAGAAAAACCGATTGAAGCTACTGAGAATACAATGCTGATTCTTTTTGCCGCAATCGGAATCGGTGTTGCAATTATTCTACTGTCAATGCTTCTTAATGTATTTGTAAATCTGAAAAAACGAGATTTTACGCAGTCGATTTTCGGAAATAACGGTATTGTAGGCATTGTTTTTTATGCAGCTCTTTTATATGGCATTGTAATGACAATAGGATTCTCAAGGAATGTATTTACCCCTGTTTTCATACTTCTTCTTATGGTAGTTCCGTTGGTTCTGATGTTCTTCAGGGAGCCGCTTGGCGCTTTGATGGAGGGAAAGAAGCTTGAAAAAGTCCCTGTAGGCGACTTTATTGCTTCAAATTTCTTTGAGGTTTTTGAATTTTTCCTCGGCTATGCCACAAATACTCTTTCATTTGTCAGAGTCGGAGGTTTTGTTCTCTCGCATGCGGGAATGATGTCCGTTGTAATGCTTTTGTCAGAGATGGCATCCGGCGGTGCAAATATTGTGATTATTATTATCGGCAATATTTTTGTGACCTGCCTTGAAGGATTGATAGTTGGTATTCAGGTTTTAAGACTTCAGTTCTATGAATTTTTCTCAAGATTTTATGAAGGCAATGGTGTTGCCTTCGACCCGATTAAGGTTAATTTTTCAACAAATGTTGAATAACAGAAAGGATATATTGTTATGGAAATTTTTATTCTCCCCCTTATTCTTGTAGCTTTGCTTATTATCCCTGTATTACTTGTAATTGTTAAATTCGACTCTGTAAAGAAAAAGAAAATCGCACTTATCTCAAATATTTGCAGCTTTTTTGCTGTGCTCGTACTCGCTGCAATTCTTCCTATCGGAAATTTTGTAGGAGCTTCCGATGAGCAGGCAGCTGAAGAAAGCTCGGTTTCTGTTACTGCTTCTGCTGAAGGTATGGGATATCTTGCTGCAGCACTTGCAACAGGTATCGGTTCGATTGGCTGTGGTATTGCTGTAAGCTCTGCTGCTTCTGCTGCAATCGGCGCAACTGCGGAAGAGCCTAAGGTTTTCTCAAAGGCACTCATCTTTGTTGCGCTCGGCGAGGGCGTTGCTCTTTACGGATTTTTGATTTCATTTATGATTCTGCAAAAGCTCTGATTTTTAAGATTTGGTGATGCTATGAAGTTTTTTCTGATAAGCGATAATGCCGATACCGCAATGGGAATGCGCCTTGCGGGAATCGACGGTGTTATTTTACATACCCAGCAGGAAGTAAAAGCGAAATTTGATGATTTGCTTTCTGATGAGAGCATAGCAGTTGTTCTTGTGACTCCTGTAATAGCTTCAATGTGCGAGGAGCTTATCAGCAATATCAAGCTTAACAGAAAGCTTCCGCTTGTTTGCGAAATTCCTGACCGCCATGTCAATAAAAGCGTTACTGCTTCGATTGCAAAATATGTCAGGGAAGCTATCGGAATCAATATAGATGAACAGTAATCGGGATTGGTGTTATAATGGAAATTATTGGAGCACAGAATATTATTAAAATCAAAGAAATAGTTAATATGTCAGTAGAAGCGGAAATAGATAAAATTCTGACGGCGGCTCGTCTTGAATGTGATAAAATTAAAGCTTCGTCTGACAGCAGTGAGCTTGTCGGTGCAATTGAAAATATATCTGCTGAAAAAAAACAGATTGCTGAACGCTATAAAAGTATAGTTGCAAAGTCACAGCGTGATTATGCTACAAAATATCTTGCTTTGCGAAACGAATGTATAAACGGTGTGTTTGATAAAGTTAGGGATATGCTTTATGATTTTGTCAAAAGCGATTCATATTCAGACTATCTCAGAAAATGTGTTGAAAATGAACCGAAAGGATTTGTGATTCTGCTTTCAAAAAGTGATATGAGATATGCAGATATGTTTGATGCAGAGTGCGTCGAGTGCGATGCTATCAAAGTCGGCGGTCTTATGCTTTATTATGAGGACGATCGCAAAATCGTGGATAAGTCTTTCGATAGCAGGCTTGCATCTCATAGGGGAGCATTTCTCGACAAATATGGTAAACTGCTTTGCGGAGGTGCAATGTAATGAATACAGTACATTCCATTAACGGACCTGTTGTCAAAGTGAGAAATGCCAGTGGTTTGTCGATGCTCGAGATGGTATATGTCGGAGAAAAAAGACTGATAGGTGAGGTTATTTCAATCAGCTCCGATGAGACCGTTATTCAGGTTTATGAATCGACAAGCGGTTTGAAGGCCGGTGAACCCATTGTTTCAACCGGTTCACCTATGTGTGTTACACTTTGCCCGGGTATCATTTCAAATATATATGACGGCATTCAGCGCCCGCTTATGCCTCTGAAAGACAAATTCGGTGCATTTATCGGTGATGGTGTTGAGGTTGACGCCGTAGATATGGAAAAGGAATATGATGTTACTATCTGCGTAAAAACAGGAGATTTTGTCTCAGAAGGTCAGATTTTTGCCACTTGTCCCGAAACGCCTGTTATAACTCATAAATGTATGCTTGCACCCGGTTTGTCGGGTAAGGTAGTTTTTTGTGCTGAAAACGGGCAATATAAGGTCAGCGATACCTTGATAAAACTTGAAAAGGATAATGGCGAAGTAATTGACGTTAATATGATTCAGAAATGGCCGATTCGTACACAAAGACCTATTTCAAAACGTCTTGCCCTCAAAAAACCGCTTATTACGGGACAGCGTGTTATCGACACGCTTGCGCCGATTGCAAAGGGCGGAACGGCGGCTGTGCCGGGAGGTTTCGGTACAGGAAAGACTATGACGCAGCATCAGCTTGCAAAATGGTGTGACGCTGATATTATCATCTATATCGGATGCGGCGAAAGAGGCAACGAAATGACTCAGGTTCTTGAGGAGTTCTCTGCTCTTATCGACCCTAAGACTCAGCGTCCGCTTACAGACAGGACTGTTCTTATTGCAAATACGTCAAATATGCCTGTTGCTGCCCGTGAAGCTTCAATCTATACGGGTGTAACTCTTGCTGAATATTATCGTGATATGGGATATCATATTGCGATTATGGCTGATTCAACCTCAAGATGGGCTGAGGC
>JAFSEU010000017.1 GCA_017435565.1 Oscillospiraceae bacterium
TCTGAAAATTTCAAATAATTTGACCGAAACAACGATTATAAAAAGCGACTCCTCCGTGCTGTATCCGATATACGAGCCGACGGGCGGACTTCTCTGCTATCGCCCGGGACAATTGATAACGATTGATTATATATCTCCGAGGCTTATCTATGATGACCGTGCACAGACTGTTCTGAGAGCGCTTTCTTATGAGGATTATGAAGAATTTCTGGTGGATCTCTACTCTGTAACAGGCTCGCTTGTTGCCTATGACGCATACCGTGAATTTGAAGTACAGGATGAAATCTACGAAAATGAGTCCGAAAGGGTTTTCACGAAAAAAATCAGAGATCTTGCAAAGGATATAACCGACGGTCTTTATTCCGATTATGAAAAGGCCAAGGCAATTGAGCAGTATTTTGCCGAAAACGGATACGAATATGATACGGATTATGTTTGTCCCGAGGGCGAAAACATAACCCACTTTATATTTGACGAACAAGAAGGCTCATGCTATCACTACGCAACGGCTATGACGCTGCTTTGCAGAAGCGTCGGACTCAACGCAAGGTACTGCGAAGGATTTTCATATTCCGAAAAGGTAGAGGACACCTATTCATCATCATATGACGGCTCAGGCAATACCTCATATAAAATTGATGAAAGCTGTTCGCACGCATTTTGTGAGGTGTATATTTCAGGCTACGGTTGGATGAGATTTGAACCGACTGTTGCCGACGACTCATTCTCGATGGGCTCAAAAAAAATCACAGTAATGGTGATGATTATTCTCACAATCTCGCTGATTCTTGCAATCCTATTCACGCTTATTGTATATCCGATTCTCGAACGTATGTATCTTGTACACCTCGCCAAAACAAACAAGCCCGCTACGCTGTGCAGATATATCATAAAATCAATCAGAAAAGCAATTGATTCTACAGCGGGTGAATCCGCCCTTGAAATCGCAGTCAAAGCTTCATCTCTTTCAGACGTTGATTTAACCGACCTTGCAATTCTGTTTAACAGCTGTATTTACGGAAACTGTCAATTGGATTACGAGCAAATGACGCGTATGATTCATATGCTTTACGCCTTCAGAAAAAACTACTCAAAACAAAAGCGTCATTCAAAGGCAAATAAACGGACTCTGAGCAAAAAAGAAAAAACAGCATAAATAAAAGGTGAAATGCCAAATGCGCATTTCACCTTTTTTAATATTATTCGGTTTCAATTTCTTTATCGGTCACAGACTCCTTCTTTTTTCTTATGTTCAGTACAGGAAGAATTGCTGCATAAACTATCAACGTTGCAGTAACGTTTATGCCTGATTTGATGCCGTTAAAAGGAATGAACACAGGCAAGATAAGCTTTGCAATATCCTTCGTTGACATACCCGTATACAACGGAGTAAAAATCATATTAAGCGGCACCATAATCAGAATCATCATAATTCCACCGGCAATTCCGGCAGCGATTGTACGAAAATTAAACTTTGATTTTTCGGCAATAAGGCCAACCGTCATACACATAGCACCCGTTGCAAAAAAATGCATTATAATTCCTATAATGCCACTTCCCGAACTGAATGTAATTCCCTGAAGAATACACACTATAAGCGTTACAGCCAATCCTGAAATAGGTCCATATAAGTAAGATGTAATCAGAATCGGAATATCGGCAGGGTCGTATTCAAGATAAGGCGCTTCGGGCAATATCGGAATTCGCACAAGAAGCACCAGAACAATTGAAAGTGCTGAGAGCATTCCCATAATGCACAGCTTTGTTGTCTTGTCATAAATATTCATATTTGTTCTCCTTTTATATTAAAATAAAAAGCCTGCACACACAAAAATGCATACAGGCAAATAGAGCTTATAAAAAACTAATTTTAAAGCTATATTGTTTCTTTCATCCGGACTATACCGTCGGTTTTGGAATTTCACCAAATCAGCTCAAAAGCTCGTGGACTTTACCACCGGTGGGGACTTACACCCCGCCTCCGAAACATTATATTCAGTTTTCAGTTTGTTTTATTCTGCATCCTCGGTTAAAAATTCATCTCCGCCAAGGTCAAACTCAAGAAATTCACCGCAATTGGGGCACTCCATTGAGCCGTCGAGCAGAATGCTCTCGGTAATGCAGATAGTATCGTTGCAGGTGGGACATATAACCTCGTAAAGCTCGTCATCTGCTGTTTCTTCTTCAGCAATTACCTCGTCAGGCTCATCATCGGAAACCTCGTCAACTTCCTCGACAGATTCAACAATTTCGGATACATCGGCAAATGAAGCAAACTCCGCAGCGGTTTCAGCATCATTATCGGTGTCAAACGAAATGCTTTCTTCAAGCTCGTCCTCCTCGAAATCATCGTCATCATCGTCATAACACTCATAGAAATCACTTTCGAGTGCGCCGAGGTCTTCATCGATATTATCGCACAGTTCACCAAGCTCACTCACCTCATCACGGATTTCCTCCATTGACAGTATAAGCTCACGCATAATGTCAGCCATCTGCTTGAGAACCTTGCCCTCTTTAGTAGTATTATCGATATCGAGGCCATCCATCAGCCCCTGAAGGTATGAAGCCTTTTCACTGAGTTTCATAGAAATGTCCTTCCTGCAAATACAATGTGTGTTTATTTAGAATTTGTAAACTTAAGCGCGTTCCATATACTCGCCTGTTCTTGTATCGATACGAATCATATCGCCGATTTCAATGAACAGCGGAACCTTAACCTCAGCGCCTGTTTCGAGAACAGCGGGCTTTGTTGCGTTTGTTGCTGTGTCACCCTTAAAGCCGGGGTCTGTTTCTGTTACTTCAAGCTCAACGAAGGTGGGAGGCTCAACGCCGAAAACGTTGCCCTTATAGGAAAGAACCTTACAAGCCATACCTTCCTTGACGAATTTGAAGTTATCACCGAGAACCGATGAGTTGATCGGAATCTGGTCGTATGTTTCAGTATCCATAAAGTAGTAAAGGTCGCCGTCAGCATAGCTGTATTCGGTATCCTTTCTCTCAATGAAAGCTGTGGGGAATTTTTCTGTAGGGTTGAATGAGCGCTCAAGAACAGCGCCTGTGATAACATTCTTATATTTTGTTCTTACGAACGCAGCGCCTTTGCCGGGCTTAACGTGCTGAAACTCGACAACCTGAACTACGTTGCCGTCCATTTCAAATGTTACGCCGTTTCTGAAATCGCCTGCTGAAATCATAAAGATGTACCTCCAAGTTTTATTACATAAGATTATTTTACTACAATTTCCGTCATATTGCAAGACCTAAATGCAAATTTTCATAAATATTTTAAATATGGCTGATTTGTTCAGATTACCGTCAGCTTTTTGGGAAACGCAGTAAGATTTCTGCACCCTGTCGGGGTAATTGTGACAAAATCTTCAATTCTCACGCCGATTTTTGAAGGAATATATATTCCCGGTTCAACAGTCACAACATTATTTTCGCAGAGTATATATTCGCTTTTGGGAGCCAGGTTGGGTGATTCGTGAATTTCAAGACCGACGCCGTGTCCCAAAGAATGTCCGAACATATCGCCAAAGCCGGCATCGTCTATAATCCTTCTCGCAATACTATCAAGCTCTGCTCCCGAGATGCCTGCTCTTGCAGCTTTAATTGCAGCTTGCTGAGCATTAAGCGTAATCTCATAAATTTCCTTCGACATAGAGCACACAGCACCGTAAAAGAAGGTTCTGGTCATATCGCTGTGATAGCCGTCATATACGGCACCGAAATCAACAAGAATCGCATCGCCTTTTTTAAGGCAGTATTCACTCGGTTCACCGTGAGGCTTTGATGTATTTGCACCGAAAAGTGCGATTGTATCAAATGATATACTTTCCGCACCCAGTTTGAGCATTGTAAAATCGAGCAGCATTGCAAACTCACGCTCGCTCATACCCGCGCAAAGTCTGCCCATAACATCCTCAAGGGCACGCTCGGCAATGCCCTGCGCACGTGAAATTGCTGCAAGCTCAGTATTGTCCTTTACGGCCCGCATATTCAATATCAAATCAGAAAGCTCGTTGCCGATGTCGAGAACGCAGTTCAGCTTTGTCTTGTATGTATTCATATCAAAAAGGCTCATTGACTTTGATTCAACCGACATAATTTTGGCATTATGCTTTTTTATCAGCTCGTTTATCTGCGCAAATAAGTCCTTCTGCTCAATAACCTCGCAGGATTTTACACATTTTCGTGCGTGCTCAATATATCTGAAATCAATAATCAGATATGAAGCATCACGAAAGCACAGAACAACACCCGCTGAGGACTTAACGCCGGTGAAATACCTTCTGTTGACATCCGAGGTAATAATTGCGCCGTCGCTGTTTTGAGGAAGCAAACCGGCAAGCTTTTTTATTCTTTGTATTGTCAAATCATATCACCCCATATTCAGGTTTAATGCTTATCGGATTTGATGAAGCTTTTTGGCAGAAACGGTTTTTCAAGAAAGCGTTTTACCTTGAAAAACATGGTTTTTTCGTGTTCAATCGGCTTTACATATATCATTCTGATTCCTGAAAAATTCGCACCCAGAACATCGGTAAAAATCTGGTCGCCGATTGCAGCTGTATATTTCTTTTCTGCGCCCATTTTTTTCACCGCATAGTTAATCCCCTTTGTAAGAGGCTTTGCGCCGTTTGCTACAAATTCCAGTTTAAGCATATCGGCAAAAGGCTTTACTCTGTGCGGCTTATTGTTGGAAACAACGAGCATTTTAATGCCTGCATTGCGAACATCTTCAAGCCATTGCAAAACACCGTCGGCAGGCTGAGGATTATCGTGCGTTGTGAGTGTGTTATCTATATCAAGCACAAGTGCCTTGATCTGCTCGCTCTTAAAAAAAACAACGGGAATATCCGTCACCTTTTCAAATGCATAATCATATAAAAAAAGCATTTACATCACTTCCCATAAAATAACGAAAGCGGACATTTCTGTCCGCATTCACTTCGTTAAAATCAATATTTGCGCTTACGAGCAGCCTCGGATTTCTTCTTGCGCTTAACCGAGGGCTTTTCGTAATGTTCTCTCTTACGAACCTCAGCAATAACGCCATCTTTAGCACATGACCTCTTAAATCTCTTAAGAGCAGTATCCAAAGATTCGTTCTTTCCTACACGAACTTCCGCCATTTGTTTCCCTCCCTTTGAGCATGACAGAGGTTTTTACAGTCGCCGTTAAAAAACTACCGCCGTATTGCTGTCTTTATCTTGCCGTTTTTTCGGCATAGTTATTTTACCATATTGACAGACTCATGTCAAGCAAAAAAACCACTTAATAAAATTTTTGTTATTTTGCAACAAAATTCACAAGCTTATTCTGTACATAAATAACCTTAAATACATTTTTTCCTTCAAGTGCAGCTGCAACCTTTTCATCCGCCAAGGCGATTTTTTCTGCTTCTTCCTGAGTGCAGCCGACAGGAACGCTCACCCTTGAACGAAGCTTTCCGCAAACCTGAATTGCGATTTCAACAGTCGAATCAACGCAGAGTGCCTCGTCAAATTCAGGCCAGGACTGCTTATTGAGCACGCCTTCATAGCCACAGAGCTGATAAAGCTCTTCTGTAATGTGAGGTGCAAAAGGATTGAGAAGCATCAACAAGGTTCTGTATTCTGCCTTATTCACCTTACCACAGGCGTAAATATCATTAACAAGGCTCATCATTGCAGCGATAGCTGTGTTGAACTTGAGCGATTCAACATCCTCGCTGACCTTTTTAATGGTCTTGTGGAAATTTGACTTGAGTGCGTCAGAATAATCATCACCGTCGCAGAGCATATCCTGCATTGCCCAGACTCTTTCCAAGAATCTGCGGCAGCCCTTTACGCTTGAGGTTGACCAGGGTGCGGTCTTTTCAAAGTCACCGATGAACATTTCATAAAGACGCAGAGTATCAGCACCGTATTCAGCAACAACATCATCGGGATTGATTACGTTGCCTCTGGATTTTGACATTTTTTCGCCGTTTTCGCCTAAGATAAAGCCGTGGCTTGTTCTTCTCATATAGGGCTCTGCCTGTGCGGTAACATCAATATCATAAAGGAACTTGTGCCAGAATCTTGAATAAAGCAGATGAAGCGTTGTATGCTCCATACCGCCGTTGTACCAGTCAACGGGCATCCAGTAATCAAGCGCTTCCTTAGATGCAAGCGCATCGGGATTATGCGGGTCGCAATAGCGCAGGAAGTACCACGACGAGCCTGCCCACTGAGGCATTGTGTCGGTTTCTCTCTTAGCCTTGCCGCCGCAGCAGGGGCAGGTTGTGTTTACAAATTCATCAATTGCAGCCAGCGGGCTTTCACCGTTATCGGTCGGTATATAGCTTTCGACCTCAGGGAGCATCAAAGGAAGCTCGCTTTCATCCAGCGGGACATATCCGCACTTTTCGCAATGAACGATTGGAATAGGCTCGCCCCAGTATCTCTGACGGGAGAACACCCAGTCACGCAGTTTATAGTTTACCTTAGCGGTGCCCTTGCCTGTATCGGCAAGCCACTGTGTAATCTTGACTTTAGCTTCTTCAACCGAAAGGCCGTCAAGGAATCCGCTGTTTACCATAATGCCTGTTGCGCAGTCGGTAAAGGCTTCTTTTTCAACATCGCCGCCCTTAACCACCTCGATAATGGGCAAGCCGAATACCTTGGCAAATTCCCAGTCACGGGTATCGTGTGCGGGAACAGCCATAATTGCGCCCGTTCCGTAGGACATAAGCACATAATCGGAAATGAAAATCGGGATTTCTCTTCCGTTTGTGGGATTTATTGCATAAACACCGCCGAGTTTAACACCTGTTTTATCCTTGGCGATTTCTGTACGTTCAAAGTCTGATTTTCTTGCGCTCTTTTCCTGATATGCTCTGATATCATCCATATTGGTGAGCTTATCAGCCCATTTTTCAATAATGGGGTGCTCGGGTGAAATAACCATATATGTAGCGCCGAAAAGCGTATCGGGACGTGTTGTATATACAGTCAGCTTATCGCCGAGAGTTGTTTCAAACTCAACCTCGGCACCTGTTGAACGGCCGATCCAGTTGAGCTGTGTTGCCTTGATTTTTTCAAGATAGTTCACAGAACCAAGGTCGTCGATAAGTCGCTGTGCATACTCGGTAATTTTGAGCATCCACTGGGATTTAACCTTTCTTACAACCTCGCCGCCGCAGCGCTCGCAAACGCCGCCTACAACCTCTTCGTTTGCAAGAACAACCTTACAGCTTGTACACCAGTTTACAGCCATTTCCTTCTTGTAAGCAAGTCCCTTTTTGAACAGCTGAAGGAAAATCCACTGAGTCCACTTGAAATATTCAGGGTCGGTTGTGTTGATTTCTCTTGACCAGTCGAACGAAAGTCCGAGCATCTGAAGCTGGGATTTAAAGCGTTCAACATTATTTTTTGTAACTATCGCGGGGTGAATCTTGTTCTTGATTGCATAGTTTTCGGTAGGAAGGCCGAATGCGTCCCAACCCATCGGGAAGAGAACGTTATAGCCCTGAAGCCTTCTCTTACGGGAAACAATGTCCATAGCTGTATACGGTCTGGGATGACCTATATGCAGACCCTGACCCGAAGGATAAGGAAATTCAACAAGCGCATAGAACTTGGGCTTGGAATAGTCCGTGCCTACTTTAAAGGTTTCGTCCTCCTTCCAGTATTGCTGCCATTTTTTTTCGATAGCGCTAAAATCATACTTTTGCATTTTTACATCATTCCTTTAATAAAATTATACCTTTGATTCATTTCTTTGAAAGCTCGGACCATTTGTTTGAAAAATGCTCCCTGATATCTTTACTCGCAAGCAGCAGCACCGCACAGACAACGTCAATCGCCGCCTCAATAAGATATATGAGATGCGCTGATATATCGGAAAGGTTCGTTTTCAGGTTTGCTGCCACAACAAGCAGACAAAGCGCAGCCACCACGTAGTTTATGTACATAAGCCCTGTGTAAAGGGCAATAGCTTCGATAACCGCCAAGGCAAAATCGCCGACGGAAAACGAGCCTGAAAGAATTATATTCAGCAAAGCCTTTGCAATAAGGTATATGCCTATTATGCAGGAAAGCTTTCTGCCGGTTTCATTATTTGTACTCAAGGCACTTACTCCTTGTCAATAAACTGAGAAACGTCAATTTCTTCGCCATCTGCCCAGAGCCTTTCAAGCTGATAAAACTCACGCTCAGCCTTATAGAAAATATGAACAACAATATCGGAATAATCGAGAACGACCCAGCCGTCAGCACCGCTGCCTTCACTTCTTGTAGGGTTTACGCCCAAAAGACCAAGCTTATAGTCAACCTCCTGAGAGAGGGACTTTGTATGGGTCGAGCTTGTACCGCCTGCGATTACAAAATAATCCGCAATAATGGTCAGGTCGGTAATTTTGATTACCTTGATATCCTCTCCCTTTTTGGAATCAAGCGCTTTTACAATGCTTCTGAGTTTTTCTTCGGTTGTCATAAAAATACTCCTCCCCTTGCAAGGCTATTCTTCCTCATTCTTTTGACCGGGTGTTTCGCCATTCAAAAGCTCCTGGAAATTGTCCTGCGTATTTTCGTATACATTGATTGTGTTTGCAAGCTCAATCATTTCAAGGTCATAAACCTCGACATCGCCCTGATATTTCCTGAAATGCTCATTGAGCATCAACGCTGTTTCATCTTTGTGAACGGACCATACGGAATATCCGTTATAGGTTGCTGCCTCACCCGGAACCATATAGACCGAAACATCCTCAAGCTCCATATTTGTGCCGATATAAATAAGATCCTTGAATTCATCGACTGTCATATCAGAAGTGCAATAAGTCGTAAGTTCCGGCAACAATTCATACATTTCGGTCATACCGATATCCTTGACCCTTGAAAGGAACGCTGCCATAAACAGGCGCTGCCACTTTTCGCGTCCGATATCGCCCTCATTGTAACCGCTTCTGTATCTGACAAACCACTCGGACTGCTCACCGCTTAAAACCTGCTCGCCGGGATAAATTATTCTGCTTGCGTCATAGGTAATCTGATGAGGCACATTCATTGGAATTCCGCCCAAAGCGTCAACAATATCCTTAAAGCCGTCAAGGTCACAGGTAATGTAGTGGTCAATCGGAATCGCAAAATTCTTTGAAATAACTTCAATTACACGATTTACGGGAGTAAGCTCCTGATTACCGACGGAGTAAACACCGTTGATTTTTCCTGTAACAGAGCCTGCATATTCCTCACCTACAAATGTATCACGCGGAATCTGCAAAAGGCTGATGGAACGTGTTTCCTCGCTGTCGGAAAGGTCAATGGAAGCCACAAGAATTATATCGGTATTGGATTTATTCTCATCAAGACCCATTATCAGAATATTAATCTGATGTGCCTTGAGGTAATCCATACCCCTATCCTCTTCGCCGATAACATTGCCCTGGTCATCCTTAATCTGCTCAGTCGGGCGTATCGACGGGTCGGAATAAAGACCATCGAGCTCGGTATCTTCAAACATCTTGAATTTATCACGGTTATGCGGCAAAACAAGACTGATTGCTTCCTTGAAGGTAAGCTCTCGCTTTGTTGAGGTCATCAGATAGAATCCTGCCGCAATATTATATACCATAATACCGCATATAACTGCTGTAACTCCGAGAATTATCCATTGCTTTACGGTAATTTTCTGTCTTTTTCTTTTTGGTGCGGTTTCCTGCACAGTGTTTTCATCGGAAACCTTTTTTTTGCCAAATAACATCGCTGCACTTCCTTATTCTTCTTGTTCTTTATTTCTGTCGCTGCACATAAACACATATTGGTTATATGCCTGTACGCTGCAAAGCGGAAGATAAACACAGTTATCGGAAACGTTTGTCAGCGTAAATCTCAAGGCCTCTCTCATTGCAAGCTGCAAATCGGAAAAGGCAAGCTTTCTGATGCGGTTTACATCCTTATATTTTCTGTCCGCCGAAATCAAATCGGCAAGGTATATTATTTCCTCAAGGCGCGACATTTTTTCACGCGCTATTGTATGGTACCTTATTGCGTTGAGCATATCCTCATCGGCAATATTATATTTTTTTGCGGCATAGTAAGCCCCCGCAACAGCGTGCCAGAGCGACTTTGAGCAAATCTCCTCAAAGCTTAAATGATAGCCGCTTGAAAGTGCCATTTGTTTTTGTTGCTTGAAGGGAAGCTCCTTGCAGATGTCGTGAAGCAAGCCGCAGACATAAGCCTTTTCACAATTCTCATCATATTTAAGCGCAAGCTCATATGCGCTTTGCGCAACATTCAGGCTATGTTCATAACGCTTATGCGAAAGAATCTTAGCAAGCTCACCCTTCATAAGAGCGTAATCATACATCATATTCCACCTGCTCTTCACAGTATAGTGAATGCACCTTTATATATTGTACTACTTTTTCCGGCAAATAGCAAGAAAAATCTTTTCTATTTTTTACAAGCCGCCTGATTTTGCTTGAGGACATCGGCACGGACGGTGAATGTGATATATAAACATTGCCGAATCTGCGCAGCTTTTCGGCATATTCTTCCAAAAGCTTGATATCATTTCCAAGCCTTGAAACAGCGCACAGCGACGCATTCGCTAAAATCTCTTCATATCTGTACCACTCATCAAAGGTAGAAAGCATATCGCTTCCGACGAGAAGAAAAAGTTCATCATACGGATATTCTGTGCGAAAATGCCTGATTGTATCCACAGTATAGCTTTTTCCGCCCTTATCAATCTCAAAGCTGCTTACCTCAATCCCGTCAATGCCAGATGCGGCAAGCTCACACATTTTCAGTCTGTGCTCTGCCGATACATATTCGTGCGAGCTTTTGTGCGGAGCAATAGCCGTTGGCATAAGTATGACCCTGTCAAGCTTAAAGTCCGAAACTGCACATTCAATCAGATGAATGTGACCGTTGTGAATCGGGTTGAAGCTACCGCCGAAAATTCCTATTCTTGACATTACAGCTCAATAATCGGCTTTTCGTCATTGCGCTTATAAAGCACAAATTTACTGCCTATGACCTGAACGACTTCAGAATTTGTCTTTTCGGCAATTTCCTCAGCCGCCTCCCTGGGTGTGAGCATTGCTGTTTCAAGCACTCGCATTTTGATAAGCTCACGTGCCTTCAATGCATCGTTGACCTGAACGATCAGCATATCGCCGATTCCGCCCTTGCCAACCTGAAAAATTGTGTCATATGTCGAAGCGATGCCGCGAAGCTTCGCTCTCTGTTTGCTGGTAAGCATAATTTTTTCTCCTTCTTAATATCAGTCAAATAAAGCATCAACGAAATCCTTTGCATTGAATTTCTGCAAATCTTCGATTTTTTCACCCACGCCGATGAGCTTTACGGGAATGTTCAGTTCGTTTCTGATAGTGATTACAATTCCGCCCTTGGCAGTTCCGTCAAGCTTTGTCAGCACAATTCCGTTGATATCGGCCGTTTCGCTGAACAGTCTCGCCTGATTGACCGCATTCTGACCCGTTGTTGCATCAAGCACGAGCAGGGTTTCGATATCGCAGCCTTCCGCCTGCTTCTGAATAATCCTGTTGATTTTTGCAAGCTCATCCATAAGATTTTTCTTATTATGAAGTCTGCCGGCAGTATCACATATCACAACATCACAGCCTCTTGCTTTTGCGGCGCACAGCGCATCGAACACGACGCTTGCAGGGTCAGAGCCCTCGCTGTGCTTGACGATATCAACGCCTGCACGCTGCGTCCAGACCTCAAGCTGGTCGATAGCAGCTGCACGGAAGGTATCGGCAGCAGCCACCAGCACATTTTTGCCCTGTTGCTTAAACTGAGCCGAAAGCTTGCCTATTGTCGTAGTTTTTCCTGCTCCGTTTACACCGATTACAAGAATCACCGAAGGCGTTGTATTAAGTGAAAGATCGGTATCATCGCCAAGCATCTCAGCGATAATTTCTTTAATAAGCGCAACAATCTCCTTTGGGTCGGTAGCGCCTGTTTCCTTGATCTTCTTGCGTAATTGCTCGCAAATCTCACAAGAAGTCTGAACGCCGACGTCACTCATAATAAGAGTTTCTTCAAGCTCTTCAAAAAAATCTTCGTCAATTTTGGTGAACTTGTTGACCAACCTTTCAATGCGGGAAATCATCGCATTTTTAGTTTTCAGAAGTCCTGCTTTCAGCTTTGAAAACAAACCCATTAAAAAATCCCCTTTCGCTTATCAGTCAAAATCCTTTGAATTTTTCACGTCTTCCTGCGACATTTTCAAAAGACGTGAAACGCCGTCGCTCTGCATTGTTACGCCATAAAGCACGTCAGCGGCATCCATTGCACCTCGCTTATGCGTTACGATAATAAACTGCGTTGTGTCGGTAAAATTGCGCAGATACTGAGCAAATTTTACAACATTGACCTCGTCAAGCGCCGCGTCAATCTCATCGAGAATACAGAACGGTGACGGACGCAGCTTTAAAATCGCAAAATATATTGCAATTGCAACAAACGCCTGTTCGCCACCTGAAAACTGCATCAGGTTCTTAAAAATCTTTCCGGGAGGCGCAACGATAATATCAATTCCCGATTCAAGAACATCATCGGGATCAAGCAGAACAAGCTCTGCTTTGCCGCCTCCGAAAAGCTCAGTAAAAATCTGTTTAAAGTTTTCGTTGATGCAATTGAAGCTCTCGGAAAACTGCTTTTTCATATTTTCGGTCAGATCGTCAATAATTTCCTCAAGCTGAGCCTTTGAGCGCTCAACATCATCAAGCTGTGCACCTAAGAACTCATATCTTTCCGAAACCTCTTTATATTCCTCAATAGCGTCGATATACACATGACCGAGCGCCTTCATCTTTGAGTTCACATCCGAAAGCTCTCTCTTTGCCGCCTGAATATCATCGGGCACCTTTGCAATCTGCATAGCCTCGGAATATGTAACCGAATAACTCTCGTGCATAGCTGTGATAATCGAATCACGCTCTTTTTCATACGAGCCGAGCTTCTCATCAAGCCCCGATTTCTTTGAAGCAACCTGCTCGCGCGCATCGGAAAGCTCACGAATCTGTTTTTCGCTTAAGCGCATTGTTCCTTCAGCGTTGCGGCGCTCCATTCGCATATCTTCGATTTTTGCCTCAATTGAGCTTACTTTATTTTCAGTATCGCCCGAGCCCGCTTTCAGCTGCTCTGCCTGAGATTTTTTATCGTCAATATCGCAAAGGCAGCGTTTGATTTCATCATCAATCAGCACCCTGGCACTGTCAATCTCTTCCCCTTGACGGATCAGATTTTCAATTTCACGTTCAGTCGCTTCTATATCCTTTGAAAGCTCTGCTTTTCTGACTCTGATATCATTAAGCGCCGAAACAAGAGCCTCACGCTTGGCCTTGAGCTCATCACGACGCTTTGCGTCAGATTCTCTGCACTGCTCATATTGAGCGATTTCGGCAACACACTTTTCAAGCTCAGCCGATTCTTTCTTAATCAAAGCCTGAAGCTCGGATTTTCTGGAAGCACTTTTCTCAATCTGCAATTCCAGCTCATTCTGCTTCTGATCGTGCATTTCAAGGTTTGCGCTGATTCGTGCGAGCTCAGCCGTCAGCGCTGCCTTATCGGCGACGCAGCTCTGCGAAAGCTCTGTTTCACCCTCAATATCAAACCTTAATTTATCGCATTCCATTCTCAGCTTTGAAACATCTTCAGAAAGAATATCTCTTTTTGCCGTCAAGGTTTCAAGCTTGGCAGACAGTTCGTCAATTTCATTGCGCCTTGAAAGTACACCGCTTGTGTTCTTGGAAGAGCCTCCGGTGAACGAGCCTCCGGCATTGATGACCTGACCGTCGAGCGTAACGATTTTGAAGCGGTAATTATACTTTTTAGCGATAATCGAAGCGCTTTCCAAATCCTCGCAAACTACGGTTTTTCCGAGAAGGTTTTTTATAATCTCCGAAAACTCATCATCACATTGCGCAAGATTTGAAGCCACATCAATGAATCCGTCTTCAAAGTCAAGCCCGTTTTCAGATAAAGCCCTGCCCTTAATCGCAGTGATGGGCAGAAATGTCGCTCTGCCTGCGTTTTTATTCTGCAAAAATTTAATACAGCGTTTTGCAATATTTTCGTTTGCAACAACAACATTCTGAATTGCTGCACCGAGCGCAGTTTCAATAGCCAGAGCATATTCGCTCTTTACGTTTATAAGCTGAGCCACAGAGCCCTTGACTCCGCTCAGCTCACCTGTTTTGGAAGCCTTAAGCACAGCACGGACGCTTCCCGCAAAGCCTTCAAAGTTGCTTTCCAAATCAGAAAGAATTCTTACCTTCTGCTGCTTTGCCGTAATATCCGACTGCATTTTTTCAAGCTCGGCCTTTTTCTGGCTGCGCTTAGAATCCTTGATTTCAAAAAGCTTTTTATATCCGTTTGCCTTATTTATATGCTCAGAAATTTCTTCTTCGATATTCTCAATAGCCTTTTCGCTGTCAAGCTTTTGAGCTTTATAGTTCTCATATTCTTCCGAAAGAGCTTTTATTTTCGCATCAATCTCGGAAATTTCGTCATCAATTCCGGAAAAAGAGGTGTTTGCAGCATTGATTGAAGCCGAAAGCTCGCTCCGTCTGATATACAGCGAATTAAGCTCTGCATCACTCTTGCCCAAGCTGTCGCCGGCTTCCTGCTCTAAAGCACCAATCAAATCAAACTCATCAAGAGTTTTGTTGTATTCGCTATCGCAGTCGGCAGCGCTGACATTCATTTGAGCAAGCTGGGTCTTTTTACATTCCACCGCCTGCAAAAGCGAATCCTTTGAATCAAGCTCGTTCTGTTTTTTGTCTTTCAGCTCTTTGATTTTTTCTTCTATGAGTACAACATCGTGCTCGCAAATAGCAATCTGTGTTGCGACCTTTGCATTTTCCTCGCGCAATTCATTAATCTCACGTCGGCCAAGGTCAATATTTGCAGACAGCATATCCATTTTTTCACGATACTGTGAAATTGCTTCGTCGGCTCTTGCAATATCGGCACAAAGATTGTCATACTCCGCCGCGAAAACAAGACGATTTTCGTTTGTCTGTTCAATCAGACCGGCGATTTCACGTAGCTTATCGAGCCATACAGAAAGCTCAAGCTCCTTTTTCTTATCACGGAGAACAAGATATTTTTCAGCCTTTTCCGCCTGGATTTTAAGCGGCCCGACACGCTCAGAAAGCTCATTAAGGCTATCCTTAAGGCGCAGAAAATGCACCTGTGCCTGCTCAAGCTTATGCACAGCTTCTTTTTTTCTGTATCTGAATTTTGAAATACCTGCGGCTTCCTCAAAAATCTCACGTCTGTCGGTGCTTTTTGCACTGATAATCTCAGCAATTCTGCCCTGACCGATGATTGAATAGCCGTTTTTTCCGAGGCCCGTATCCATAAACAGCTCGTTTACGTCCTTAAGTCTGACAGCCTTGCCGTTTATGAGATATTCGCTTTCGCCGCTACGATAAAGCTTTCGCGTGACTCTGACTTCATCTGAATCATACGAAAGTGAACCCGATGCGTTGTCAATGCAAAGTGTAACCTCGGCAAATCCGACTGATTTTCTGCTCTGTGTGCCGGAAAAGATAACATCCTCCATTTTCGCACCGCGCAGATTCTTCATCGACTGCTCGCCGAGAACCCAGCTTACCGCATCACCAATATTACTTTTTCCGCTTCCGTTAGGGCCGACAACCGCCGTAAGACCTCTTTCAAAATCAAGCGTAATCTTATCGGGGAAGGATTTAAAGCCCCTTATTTCAAGTGATTTTAAATACATTCAGTGTCCATTTCTCATTTTTTATTATATTCTGTGGCATTCACCCTGCGGCACTTCGCCGTTTTGCTTAATGCAAAGCTCAATCCCCTGCTTTGCAAAATATTCAACATTTGATTTAAGGTGTCCCAATGCTTTTGAAGCGTCGTGAGGATTCACCTCGATACAAACCTTATTTTCTTTTATATCATTTGCAATTGCGCTGATTTTTGTTCTGAAAATGCGGCTTTCACAGATTTCACGAAAAGCAGGGTGATAAAATCCTGCTATAAGGTCACTTTCAACGGTTTCGCTTGCGTGAAGTCCGCATTTAATCACCTTTATGCCGTATTTTTCAAATTCAACAAGCATCAGAGCGCAGATATCAACTGCTGTCTGAAAATCAAAAAGCTTATATTCGCCTTTTTCATAAAGCTGTGCAAGATGTGTTCCCTTCAAAACCGCAACAGGATAAATACGGACTGTATCGGGCTTTAGCTCAATAACCCTTTTCATATTTTCAAGCTCAATCTCTAATGTGCTTTTATAAAGTCCGACCATCAGCTGCAGACCGACCTCGAAGCCGTACCATTTTATCATATCAACAGCGCTCTCAATGCACTCTGCATTATGTCCGCGCAGATTTGCAGACAGAACATTGTCATCAAGGCTCTGGGCTCCAAGCTCAATAGCGCTGACGTTATACGCCATAAGCACCGACAGGATTTCTTCGTTTATGCAGTCGGGGCGAGTTGAAATGCGAATGCCTGAAAATTTCCCTTCACCGACATATTTTGAAGCCGCCTTTAAAAGACTTATCATATAGTCGTGCTCAATTGCGGTAAACGAGCCGCCGAAAAACGCAATTTCTGTATTTTCGGGGCTTTTGCAGTGCTTTAATGCCTTTGCGCATATTTTTTCAACCTCATCGGCTGTGGGCGCACTTTCAACAGAGCTGATTGTTTTCTGATTGCAGAATGCGCAAAGCTGCCTGCACCCCGAGTGCGGTACAAATATAGAAATATTACTATGCTTCATAACCCATAAGCTCCAGCGCTTCTCTTGCAGCGTTCTGTTCAGCCTGCTTCTTGCTCTTTCCCGTGCCCTTGCCTATAACGTTTGAATTAAGCCTTACTTCAACAATAAAAACCTTGTTGTGGTCAGGGCCTTGCGAGCCAACGAGTATATACTCAATACGCTCTTCGGGGTTTTTCTGAATAATTTCCTGCAAAATAGTTTTATAATCCGAAAACGAGGATTTCTTCGCCTTGTCCAGATCATCGGGGATAAACTTCAATATAAACCTCTCGGCATTTTCCATTCCGCCGTCGAGATACAAAGCGGCAATCACCGCCTCAAATGCATCGGCAAGAATCGACGGTCTGGTTCTGCCACCGCTTGAAGCTTCGCCCTTTCCGAGAAAAAGATAATCTCCGAGATTTATCTGCAAGGCAAACTCAAAAAGCGATTTTTCGCACACAAGCGAAGCCCTGATTTTTGTCAGTTCACCCTCGGGAAGATGCGAAAAATGGTTGAAAAGATACTGTGACACAACGATTGAAAGCACGCTGTCACCCAAAAATTCAAGCCTTTCGTTACTCTGGCGAGAAATCTTACTCTCATTTGCGTATGATGAATGTGAAAGCGCGGTTTCCATTAAGCTTTTGTCGGAAAACTCATAGCCTATCACCTTTTCAAAATCATTCATTATCGGTCATTTCCTCAATATATTCCTTAATATTTCCCACGACATCGGAAGAAACGCAATCTCTTGCCTGTCTGATTGCATTGAAAATCGCTCTTGCGTCCGAGCTGCCGTGCGCCTTTATAATCGGCTTGGAAGCGCCTGCAAACACAGCGCCGCCGTATTCCTTATAATCCATTCTCTTTTTAAGCGCCTTGATTTTTTTATATACAAAAAGTGCGCCAAGCTTTGAAAAAATTCCGCCGCCGAACATCGCTTTAAGCTCGTTTGATATAAACTTGCCCATTCCCTCATAAAGCTTTAAAGCGACATTTCCCGTAAAGCCATCGGTCACGGCAACATCACAGCCGCCCAACGGAAGATATCTTGCTTCGATATTGCCCACAAAATTAACAGGTGATTGCGAAAGCAGCTTATATGCTTCAAGCTCAAGCTCCCTGCCCTTTGTTTCTTCCGCACCGTTGTTTATAAGCGCAACTCTCGGATTCTCGATTCCGAGAACATTTTTTGCATAGCATGTACCCATAATTGCAAACTGCACGAGCATTTCGGCTCTGCATTCTGTATTTGCGCCTGCATCAAGCATAACAATAGGCCCGTTGGAAGCAGGCATTATGGGCATAAGTGCGCAGCGCTTGACGCCTTTCAGCCTTTTGGTGATAAAGGTAGCACCGACAAGAAGCGCACCTGTGCTTCCTGCGCTTACAAAGGCATCGCCCTTGCCCTGCTTCAAAGCATCCATTCCCACATACATCGATGTGTTTTTTCCTTCACGCAAGAGTTTTTGCGGCTCGGTATGTATATCAAAAACCTCGCTTGCCTGCATAATTTCGATTTTTTCAAGCGAAACATTTTTCTTTTGGGCCGATTCTTTTATCTTGCTTTCATCACCGCAAAGAACAACCTCAACCGAAAGCTCGTCAGCCGCTTTTACAGCGCCCTTTATAATCTCATCCGGTGCGTGGTCGCCGCCGAATGCATCAACAATAATTCTCATTAAAATTTCCTTTTCAAATGTCTTTAGCGTCAATCTCCTGCTGCAAAGCCGCAACCGAGCGCTCAGCAAGCATCATATATTTCTTTTTCTTATCCCTGATATTCTCATCAAGTGCAGGTAAAATACCCATATTTGCGCCCATAGGCTGAAAATCAACAACGTTTTCATTGCTGATATATCCGCAAAGCGCACCAATCATACTGACTTTCGGCATTTCAAGAGGTTCAAGTCCTTTTAATTTGCGTGCCATTGCAATTCCCGCAATAATACCCGAAGCGGCTGATTCCATATAGCCTTCAACGCCCGTAATCTGACCGGCAAAATAAATATCGCCGTTATCTCTCATCGAAAAATCAGAATTGAGCAATCTCGGAGAATCTATAAACGAATTACGGTGCATAACACCGTAACGGAAAAATTCTGCATTTTCAAGACCGGGTATCATCGAAAACACACGCTTCTGTTCGCCGAATTTAAGATTGGTCTGAAATCCCACAAGATTGAACATTGTGCCGCTTTCATCCTCACGGCGAAGCTGAACCACCGCATAAGGGCGCTTGCCCGTGCGCTTGTCAATAAGTCCCACAGGCTTCAAAGGACCAAAACGCATTGTGTCTTCGCCACGCTTTGCCAGCCTTTCAATCGGCATACAGCCTTCATAAACCTTATATCCATCAGCCTTTTCAAAGCCTTTTAATTCAGCCGTTTGGGCATTTATCAGCTCGTTATAAAAGGCAAGATACTCTTCCTTGTTCATCGGGCAGTTGATATAATCACTATCGCCTCTGTCATAGCGTGAGGCAAAGAAAACCTTATCCTTATCAAGGCTTTCATAGCTTACTATCGGCGCTGCCGCATCATAAAAGCTTAAACTGCCATTGCACAGCGTCTTGATATTTTCTGCAAGATTATCAGATGTTAAAGGCCCTGTTGCGATAATCACATCGCCTTCGGGAATTGTATCAATCTCTTTGCTGATAAGTTTAATTTTCGGGTTATTCTTTATTCTTTCGGTTACAAGTGCCGAGAATTTTTCTCTATCCACAGCCAGAGCGCCGCCTGCGGCAACCGCACATTCCTTAGCACAGGGCACTGTAAGCGAGCCTAAGATTTCCATTTCGGTTTTCAAAAGCCCGGCCGCAGAATCAAGCCTTGAAGCCTTGAGCGAATTTGAACACACAAGCTCAGCAAGATTGACATTTTTGTGTGCGGGCGAAAATTTTTGCGGCTTCATTTCATAAAGCTCAACTTCAAGTCCATATCTTGCAAGCTGCCATGCCGCCTCACATCCGGCAAGTCCACCGCCTATAACCTTAATCATTGGAATTTAGCGGCCTTTCAAATCCGCATTCGGCTGTTTCGCAAATCAGCTTGCCCGATTTGCCGCCCTTCTTGAACAATGTTTTTCCGCATCTGGGGCATTTTTCTGCTGTAGGTGTATACCACGAAAGGAAATTGCATTCGGGATAGCCTTCGCAGCCATAAAAGCTTCTGCCCTTCTTGCTCTTTTTCAGAAGCAGCTTTTTGCCGCATACAGGGCACGAGCCTTCTGCCTGGTGAACAATCTTCTTTGTGAATTTACATTCGGGGAAACCGGGGCACGCAAGGAATTTGCCGAATCTGCCGATTTTTATCACAAGATTCTTTCCGCAAAGCTCGCATTTTTCATCAGTTTCCTCATCAGGAACCTTTACTCTTACGCCATCAAGATCAGTTTCTGCCTTTTTAAGTGTTTTTTCAAAATCATCATAGAATACCTTGAGCGCATCAACCCATTCCATATCGCCGTTTTCTACGCTGTCAAGATCTTTTTCCATCTTGGCGGTAAATTTGGCATCAACAATATGCTTGAAGTGATCCTTCATAAGCTGAGTTGTCACATCACCCAGTGCTGTGGGCTTCAAAGCCTTGCCTTCACGCTCAACATACATTCTCGAAACGATCGTGCTGATAGTGGGCGCATAGGTTGAAGGTCTGCCGATGCCGTTTTCTTCCATAGCCTTGACAAGCGAATGCTCGGTATATCTCGGAGGCGGCTGTGTAAAGTGCTGATTGCCACCGATTGATTTTACCTTGCATATATCGCCGCTTTCCAATTCGGGCAAAAAGTTCTTTTCCTTTGTTTCGCCGTCAACCGCAGCCTCATAAAGTGCAGTAAAGCCATCGAATTTCACAGCATATCCGCTTGCTCTGAACAGATACTCACCTGCGTTGATATCAGCCGATGTCGTATTATGAACGGCATTTGCCATCTGGCTTGCGATAAATCTTTCCCAGATGAGCTTATAAAGCTTATACTGCTCAGCAGAAAGGCTTGATTTTACACGCTCAGGTGTAAGATCGGGAAGCGAAGGTCTGATAGCCTCGTGAGCGTCCTGAACATTCTTCTTTGTCTTATAAACACGCCTTGAAGGGGGAAGATACTGCTTTCCGTAGGTTTCGAGAATATATTTCTCCGCAGCCAAAGCGGCTTCGTCCGATACTCTGAGGCTGTCGGTTCTCATATAGGTGATCAGACCGACTGCGCCCATTCCTTCAACATCAACACCCTCGTAAAGCTCCTGAGCAATACGCATTGTGCGCTTTACCTGAAAGCCTAAGCGGATTGACGCTTCCTGCTGCAATGTTGATGTAATAAAGGGCGGCGCAGGCGATTTCCTTGCAGTGCCCTTCTTGACATTGCCGACAATAAACTTTTCGTTTTCAAGCGCGCTTAAAACAGCGTCCGATTCTTCCTTTGACTTAATTTCAAGCTTTTCATTATTCTTACCGTAGAATTTTGCGTCAAACTGCTTTCTTGATGAAGGTGCTGTGAGCTTTGCCTCAATCGTCCAGTACTCCTCTGAAACAAAATTGTTTCGCTCAATTTCTCTGTCAACGACAAGTCTTACAGCAACCGACTGCACTCTTCCGGCTGAAAGGCCTCTTCTGACCTTTTTCCACAAAAACGGACTGAGCTTGTAGCCTACAATTCTGTCAAGAATACGTCTTGCCTGCTGCGCATTTACAAGATCGATATCAAGCTTTCTGGGGTTTGACATTCCGTTTTTGATACCACTCTGAGTAATCTCATTGAAGGTAACACGGTTGTCATCGTCAAGATCAAGATCAAGAATCTGCGCAATGTGCCACGAAATTGCCTCACCTTCACGGTCAGGGTCAGTTGCGAGATAAACCTTGTCACACTTTTTGGCGTATGATTTGAGCTCCTTGATAACATCCTCCTTGCCGGGCATATCAACATACTTCGGCTCAAAGTTTTTCTTGAAATCAATACTCATTTTTGATTTGGGAAGGTCACGAATATGACCCTTTGAGGATACAACCTCATAGCCGCTGCCAAGATATTTCTTTATCGTCTTCACCTTGGTAGGCGACTCAACTATAATCAAATCAGACATTTTGTCCTCCGTATTTTCTATTATTAAATTATTCTGCAATGCCGTAAACATTGCCCGCCTTGCTTTCAACAAGGCCTGCAATTTCAAGCTCTGTCAGAAGCAGAAACAGCCTTGCCATTTCAATACCTGTTTCAAAGCCAAGCTCATCAACAAGCATATCGCGCTTTTTAAGAAGCGTCACTATCGCTTTTGATGCTTCATCAAGTCCGTCAATATCAGACATATCGCCATCAACAGAATTCTTGTCTTCTATCTTGCCGCCGATATCCTCAGAAACAGACGCACCCGTGCTTTCAGCCTGTTCATCGTTTGAATCAGGAACATTGTTCAACGGTATCTTACTCAAATCCATCACCGAATATTCCTCTAAAATATCGGTATAGGAAAACGCAGCTATCGCTCCGTTCTTCAAAAGCCTGATATTTCCGCCGTATGATTTGTCGAAAATATCGTGGGGCGGAATACAGAACACATCACGCCCTTGCTCGGCGGCAAGATTTGCCGTAACAAGCGAGCCGCTGTTTTCGCCTGCCTCAATAACGACCGTACCGCTGCACAAGCCCGAAATAATTCTGTTCCTGTGTGGAAAACACCATGCCTCCGGCAGTGACTGCGGTATAAATTCGCTGATGATAAGACCGCGTTTTATAAAATTTTCTCTGAAATTAAAGTTTTCCTTCGGGTAAGGATAATCAAGTCCGCATCCGATTACGGCAATGGAATATCCGCCCGATTTCAGTGCCGAGGTATGCGCTACCGAATCAATCCCCAATGCAAAGCCGCTTACAATAACGTACTTATTCTCAACAAGCGACCTGCAAAAGCTTTTTGCAACATCAACACTGTACGCCGACGGCTTTCTCGTTCCCACCACCGCAATTTTTCTCTCTGCCGACAAAAGCTCGGTTCTGCCGTAGCAATAAAGCACAATCGGCGGATTATATATCTGGCAAAGAGCTTGCGGATAAAGCTCATCATAGTAGGCTATAATTTCGTAACCCTTAGATCGGCAATGCTCAATTATTTTATAAGCCTGCGAAAGCTCAGTTTCCTTCAGGCGTTTTTGCTCCTTTGAATCAAAACCCTCAAGGGTACCGATACAAAACGCTTTATAAACATTCTCACAGCCGCCGTATTCATCAATAATCTGCCAGATTTTCTGCTTGCACGAGCGAAGCGCCATGGACAGCCACACGTCATAAACAATCTTTTCGTTATAAAGCATTATGCCCGTCCTTTCCGCACAGTTCCCACAACATAATACCTGCAGCCATTGCAGCATTGAGAGATTCAATCGTCCCGTTCATACGAATCGTCACCGAATCGTCGCATTTTTCGATAATATCCGGCGAGAGCCCGTTTCCCTCATTACCGATAAGCACACAGGCTTTTTGCGGAAACTCAAAGGTCGAAACGTTTGTTGCGCGACTATCGGGTACTGCGGCATATGTATAAATCCCATTTTCCTTCATTGTTTCAAGCATCAGACCGGGATTTTTGTCAACAACAAAATTCACCCTGAAAATTGAGCCCATTGTAGCCCGTACAGTCTTGGGCGAATAAACATCACAGCAATTTGAAAGAATCATCCCGTCTACGCCGAGTGCGTCGGCTGTTCTCATAATCATACCAAGGTTGCCGTTATCCTGAATATCGCACAGCATCAGATATTTTCCGCTTTTTTTTGAAAAATCAATATGATTATCTATCATTGCACAGACAGCAAAAACGCCCTGCGGAGTCTGCGTCTGCGAAATTTTTTCGCAAAGCTGCTGCGGAATTTCAAAAACGGGAATATTATCAAAGTCAAACTCAGACAGCTCGGAAAGAGCCTTTTGGGTTGCAAGAACATACTCGATTGCGGCGCCGTTTTTAACAGCGTCTGCAACAAGCCTTATTCCTTCCAACACAAAAAGCCCCTCACAGATTCGCTGTTTTTTTGCTTTTGCCAAAGCGCAAAACTGCTTGATTCGGGGATTGTCCTTTGATTGAATTGTGCCTGCACACTTAAAACCGTTGCTCATCTCTTTATAAAAATCGGGTTGTTTGTTTAAGCTTTTTGCTGTGATTACACCCTTTGCCTTTCGTCGATAAAAAACATTGGAAAAAAGCGTTTATGCCTTCTCGACAAAAATCGAAAAGGCATTTTTAAGCATAATTATTTGAGAGCTGCCTTAGCCTGCTCTGCGATTGCAGCAAAGCCTGCAGCGTCTGTAATAGCGATTTCGGAAAGCATCTTTCTGTTGAGAGTGATGCCTGCCTTCTTCACGCCGTTCATAAATGTAGAGTAGTTCATACCGTTGATTTTAGCAGCAGCAGAGATTCTTGTAATCCAAAGTCTTCTGAAATCTCTCTTCTTGTGCTTACGTCCGATATATGCATAATTGCCGCTCTTCATAACAGCCTGCTTGGCCATCTTGAAGTGCTTGCTCTTGGAGCCCCAATAGCCCTTAGCTTGCTTTAAGATTTTATTTCTTCTCTTTTTGGTCATCATTGCGCCCTTAATACGAGCCATAATGTATTACCTCCTTTATGTTTAGTCGATTATTTGTAAGGAATAAGCTTCTTTACTGTGGGCGCATTTGCGTCACCCGCAAAGCCTGCAACTCTTGCAATTCTCTTGCGCTTAGTGTCCTTCTGTGTAAGTCTGTGTCTTTTGTTTGTGTGCTGGTACTTAACTTTGCCGTTCTTTGTAACGATAAAGCGCTTCTTAGCACCGGAATGAGACTTTACCTTAACCTTAGCCATTATTATTCCTCCTTAGTTTTTATTGTTTTTCGGGACAACAAACATTACTATGCTGCGTCCTTCCATTTTGGCGGGCTTATCTACCGTACCTGCTTCAGCGCAGGCTTCTTTAAAACGCTCAAGCAGCTCCTCTCCCAGGTGGGGATGAGCAATTGCACGCTTGCGGAACCTTACGGAAACCTTGATTTTGTCGCCGGACTTCAAAAACTTGATAGCCTGATTGACCTTTGTGTTGAAATCGTTGGTATCAATGGTCGAAAACATTCTGATTTCCTTAACCTCGACAACCTTCTGATTCTTCCTGGCTTCCTTTTCACGCTTTGCTTTTTCAAAGCAGAATTTGCCGTAGTCCATAATCTTACATACAGGCGGTGTCGCCATAGGTGCAATCTTGACAAGGTCAAGATCCTTTTCCTCTGCAAGGTTCAGAGCCTCCGCTGCCGACATAATGCCGAGCTGTTCTCCGTCGGGACCTACAACACGCAATTCCTTGTCGTGAATTTCTTCGTTAATCTGAAGCTCCTTGTTGCTGTCTTTTACGTTGCTTATGTCAAAGCACCTCCGGTTGATAAATTTCGGCCTGATTTAGCCGTAAATGCCAAAACGGGTGCAGAACATACATTCCGCACCCGTACAAAACAACATAATTATCATTTTGAAAAAGGTATTAACCGTTGCCAGTCAAAAAAGCCGCGACGGTGAGAACGGAACTGTTCTGCTTTGTTTTACCTGATATAGTATAACCCCGATTTTTCTTTTTGTCAAGCACTTTTTGCAAAAAAATCAAATTTTTACTGTCTGCGGCATAAGCTCGAGCTCATTTTCAAGCTTTTTGAGCATTTTGTTTAAATATTCAAGCTTGAAAATCGTCTGCGGCGACATAAAATGCTCGGCAAGCTCAGCCTCTTTGTGGGCAAGCTCTGCGTCGCTGTGAAGAATGCAGAAAAACTCCTTGAGAACATTATGCCTTTTAAGAAGATAAGCACCCTTGCACCTTCCCTTTTCCGTCAGATAAACCGAGCCGTACCTTTCGCACGAAACCAGTCCTGTTCCCACAAGCCTCGACACCGCCTTTGTAGCCGACGGCACTGCTACATTAAGCCTTTTTGCAAGCTCGCTGACCTTCACCCTTTTTCCTTCCGCAATACACATTCTGTATATCATCTCAAGATAATCTTCCTGAGACGAGGTTATTTCATCTCCGCTGCGTTCCCGTTCAAAATAGCTCCTTGCAGTAAAAAAATCCTCCGCCATGCAATCATTCGTCCCTTCGTGATAATATTTTTCAGCCAAAGCACCTTTGGCGCACACTCATATTATATCAGTAACCGTATGACGGATTTTGTCATATATTAGCTTTGGGAAACATTTTACATTGCTGTGAAAGGAGATGTCATAAAATATGGAACACCCGGATATAATCAGGCTCTGCGACCTTGATTTCGGGGCAACAGGCGAAATAACAAAGGTCTGCATTGACGAAGAAAAAAGCAAACGTATAACACAGCTGGGAATTATCAAGGGTAGTACAATACAAAAAATGCTGTGCAGCCCCTTTAAAGACCCGTGCGCATATTTCGTGCACGGAAGCCTTATTGCACTAAGAAATCACGACGCACATAATATTTTTGTGCGCAAACTTACAAATGGAGAATGAATATGAACGAAACCATTGCTCTTGTCGGCAACCCGAACGTCGGCAAATCCACAGTTTTCAATGCGCTGACCGGTCTGAAGCAGCACACGGGCAACTGGACGGGAAAGACAGTAGGAAAAGCTGCGGGCACATTTATGTGCAACGGCAAAAAATTAAAGCTTGTTGACCTACCCGGTGCATACTCTCTGAAGCCGCAATCCTTTGAAGAGGAAGTGACCCGTGATTTTATATATTTCGGCGACTACTCAAAAGCCATTCTTGTTGCGGACTCAACCAATCTCAAGCGCAGCCTGATACTGATTCTTCAGGTGCTTGAATTCACCCAAAGCGCCGTTGTCTGCTTAAATCTGAGCGACGAAGCCGCAAAAAAGGGAATCGTTACTGACATTGACGAATTAAGCCTTCAGCTCTGCAGCACGGTCATTCCCACAAGTGCAAAAAAGAAAAAGAATAACGGACTTGATTCGCTCAAATCTGTCATTGACAGTCCGTGCTTTGCGCACTCAAAAAGAATCGACTATGGCGAAAAAACAGAAAACGCCATCAATATGCTTGAAAATTTCTGCAAAAAGCACTGCCCCGATATGCCGCCGCGCTTTCTTGCGCTGCGTCTTCTGGAAAATGAAGAAACATTTTTGCAAAGACTCGGCGAAATTTACCCCGATTCAATTGAACCGCTTTTAAGAGAAGCTGAGCTTGCACGCTGTAAAATCGGGATTGCTTCCGACGAAATAAGCTACATAATCAACAATGCGGTCATAGCAAGAGCCGAGCAGATTGCAAAGCTGTGCAGCAAGGTTCCGCCAAATGCACACGCATTCGACAGAAAGCTTGATTACATTTTTACCTCAAGGCTTACGGGAATTCCCGTAATGCTCATAATGCTCCTTTTCATCTTCTGGCTGACTGTCTTCGGAGCAAATTACCCTTCACAGCTTTTGGCAGATTTGTTTGCAAAGCTAATATCAAAAGTGCATAACGCATTCATAAGCGTCGGAATAAATCCGACAGCGTGTTCATTTGTGTGCGACGGAATACTATCTACAATAGGCCGCATTGTTTCGGTAATGCTGCCGCCTATGGCAATTTTCTTTCCGCTGTTCACCATCTGGGAGGATTTTGGTTATCTGCCGAGAGTCGCTTTCAATCTCGACAGGCTGTTTCAGAAAGCAGGCGTCAGCGGAAAGCAAAGCCTTACAATGTGCATGGGGCTTGGCTGCAACGCCTGCGGAATAACCAACTGCCGCATTATTGACTCACAGCGTGAACGCTCGATTGCAGTAATGACCAACGGCTTTATACCCTGCAACGGAAAATTCCCGACAATCATCGCAATTGTAACAATGTTTTTCGCAGGTGCGGGTGCAAACAGATTTATCTCGAGCATCACGCAGGCGCTGGCATTGACAGCGATTCTCATAACAGGAGTAATTTGTACGCTCGCCTGCTCAAAGCTTCTGTCGGAAACCGTATATAAAGGAAAAAGCGACAGCTTTGCGCTTGAACTGCCGCCGTACCGCGCACCGCAGGCAGGAACGGTAATTGTCCGTTCAATACTCGACCGCACCGTGTTTGTCCTTCTGCGTGCGCTGTGCGCCGCCGCACCCGCAGGCGCAGTTATATGGATTTGCGCAAACGTCAGCATCGGCAACGCGAGCATACTCACAGCCGTTTCGCAATTTCTCGACCCGTTTGCGTCGTTTTTCGGGCTCGACGGTGTAATACTCTTAGGCTTTATATTAGGTTTCCCCGCAAACGAAATCGTTTTGCCGATAATCATAATGGCATACACCTGCAACGGAACGCTTGTTGAATTTTCCGACCTTGACTCACTAAGAATTCTTCTTTGCGATAACGGCTGGACAGTTACCACAGCCATATGCACAATTGTATTTTCGCTTATGCATTTTCCATGTGCCACCTCGTGCATAACGGTTTTCAAGGAAACGAAAAGCCTTGCACAAACGCTCGGTGCAATATTTTTGCCGACCGCATTCGGTCTTTGCATATGCGCGATTCTTGCACATATAATTCCGCTGATTGCATAATCAACAAATACCGCACATAAAGTCAAGACCACCGGTTTAACCGGTGGTCTTGACTTTGATTACATTTTTCAAAGCACCATTTCCATACAGGTTTTCTGCGGAAGAAATCCGCAGGCATCGTAAAATTTTCTGGCATTCGGATTAAGTTCCCAGACATTGAGCGTGATGTTATCAAATCCGTTTTTTCTTGCAAAACTGACAACGTAATCACAAAGCGTCTTGCCGATATGCTGATTTCTGCATTTTTCATCAACACATAAATCGTCAATATACAGCGTTCTGAGCGCAGTCACGCTATCATTCTCAGCCCTTTCCTGAAATATGCAAAAAGCATAACCGAGTACCCTGTTATTATCATCAACACAGACAAAAATCGGGCGTGTATTATCAACAATAATTCCTTCAAGCTCTGAATCCGTATATTTTTTCGTGTTCCCCTTGAACAAATCGGGACGGCCCAGGTGATGAATCTGCTGAACCTGATACAAAAGGCTGTTAATTCCTTCGCAATCATCAACAACAGCACGTCTTACTTCCATTTTTTTACACCTCAGCCTTCAACGGGAAATTGTTCCAGAACCTTCAGAGCATATCTGGTTATGATTGTTGCGTCGATCGAGTTGACAACACCGTCACCGTTTACATCCGCAGCAACTGTCTGCTCATCAGTCAGCGTGAGAACGTTCAGCGCAGCTCTTACTGTAATTGTTGCGTCGATAGAATTGACAACACCATCATTGTTGACATCACCGTAAAGCACCTCGGTCTGTGTATCATCGGGAAGCTCAGTCGAGCCTGTTTCCATGTAGTTTACAAGAATCTCATACCAGTGTTCGCCCATTTTACCATAGCCGCTTTCAGTCGGGTGAACGCCGTCATACAAGTCGGATTTTGTGATAATACCATCCCAGTCGCAAAGCGCAATATTCTCACCGGCGCTCTGTTTTTCGGCAACAAGCGCCCTTATGTCGTCATTATAACTGTCAACCGTTGCGTCCATCAATTCAACGGTATAATAGCTCTGGTCAATATACAAACCGTTTGTTGCGTCCATTGTTGTTATTGTCGCAAGAAACAGCATACCGTCCTCGGGAAGACCCGCAAGCACCAGATCAACAAGCGTTTCAAGCCTGTCCGCAATTGTATCCAGCTCATAATAGTCAAGGATATCGTTCGTGCCGATCTGAAGCATAACAACATCGGGTGTATATTCGCCCATAATCCATTCAGCAAAATCAGTCAATCCGGAACGCTTAGGTGTATCGGCAATAGTATATCCGCTGTATCCCGCATGCTGCGGATCGTATTGATTTCCGCCCCAGTTGGGTCCGACAAAATCAACATATGAAGAATAGCCGTTTTCCGAAAGAAGATTTCCTAAGGTGTAGCGATATCCGCCGACAAAATTATAGCCGTCGGTAATGCTGTCGCCGAAGCACATAAGCTTGATGCTTTCAACCTCAGCAGATGCCTTAATTTCACCAACGGGCGATATTACAACAAAAGCGCAAAGAAGAGCGCTCAGAATCCGTTTGAAAATTTTCATAAACAAAACCTCCTTGGCAGATTATGCCACATTCTCTGTCATAATTATATACAAACATCCAAATGCCTGTCAATGCTCTTTTCAAAGATATTTCTGCTGTTTTCGGCTTTTTGGAAAAATTGGGCTTGACATCATTTGCTACCGATGATATAATGTGCAAAACTTTTGAATAAAAAAGGTGAATTTTTATATGGACAAGACCTATTTTACAAGAAAAATGCCCCAACTCAGAGCCTTTGACAAGGATGTTTTCGTAAACCAGACGGGCTATCACAAAAATCGCAGAAAAATTGCTGTTATCAAATCGGAATGCACACAGTTTTATGTAAAAGACGAGTGCGGCGATATAAAATACAAATCAGAGGTTTCACATTTCGGAATCGATACCGATTCACAGGATGACGTCTATATTGCCGATTTTTCACTTTTGTGCTGCGAGGGAACATTCTATATTGAAACTGACACAAAAAAACGCTCTGTTAAATTTGAAATTTCAGACAGCTGCTGTGATAAGGTTTTTGATGATGTATGCAAGGCGTTTTATTTTCTGCGCTGCGGAACCGAACTGAAAGCCGAACACGCAGGTAAATATTCGCACCCTGTGTGCCACTGTGCGAGCGCTGTTGAATGGTCAGACCGTGACATTATGCTTGATGTCAGCGGCGGCTGGCACGACGCAGGCGACTACGGACGCTATGTCACAGCGGGTGCCTGTGCGCTTGCACACATTCTCTTTGCATACAGACTGTTCCCCGAAGCGTTCAAATCGCAAAAGCTCAACATTCCCGAAAGCAACAATTCTATGCCCGATATGCTCTGCGAATGCAGATATGAACTGGACTGGCTTCTTAAAATGCAGAAAAGCGACGGCGGAGTTTATCACAAAGCGACCACGTCACACCATGCGCCCTTCATAATGCCGCAGGATGACCTCGGGCAAATGTATGTTTTTGATGTTTCATCAATGGCAACGGCTGATTTTGCCGCCATATGCGCTCTGGCTTCGCGGATATATGCCGAATATGACAAGAAGTATTCACAAAAGCTTTTGCGTGCATCGGTAAAATCATATCAATGGCTTGAACAGAATCCTGACTTTATCGGTTTTGAAAATCCGAAGGGCTGCAATACGGGATGCTACGGCGAGCGCGACGATTTCGACAATCGCTTCTGGGCCGCATCAGAGCTTTTCTGTACGACGGGCGATGAAAAATATCATACTGATATGAAAAACTCTTTGCAGCAGCACAGCTTTCCTGTTTTTGCTCTCGGCTATGGCTGCACAAGCGGCCTGGGCGCATTTTCGTATATTTTCGATGCAAAAAATCCTGATATCGATATTCTGCAAAGCTTCAGAAAAGAGTTTGTCGTTGCTGCCGAAAGGTTTGCCGCGCTTGCCGATAAATGCGGATACGGTGCGGCAATGGAAACCCGCGACTGGTGCTGGGGCAGCAATATGAATATCGGGAAAAGAGCAATGATATTCATTATAGCCGACAAAATCGAAAACAAAAACCGTTTTTCCGATTATGCCTGTGCTCAGCTTGATTTTCTTCTCGGAGTAAACGCCACGGGCTACAGCTTTGTAACCCAAAACGGCGAATTTTCATCAAACTATCCGCACCTGCGCCCTGCACACGCCGACGGAATCGATGAATGCATTCCGGGAATGGTCTGCGGCGGGCCAAACCGCTTTCCTGCCGACCCCGACGCAAAACTGCTGATAAGGCCTTCAACCCCACCGATGAAATGCTACGCCGATGATGTCGGCTGTTATTCGCTCAACGAAATAACAATCTACTGGAATTCACCCGTAGTATTCTTATGTGCATATATCAAGGAGAAATACAAAAACTGAAACAAAGTAATATGCGCACAAATCGCACACTTGATATTTGTAGAATCTGACAAAATACAGCAAGCAAAACCCGATTTTTGTTGAAATCTTGAAATGTCTGTGATATACTTTTAAGCATAAATTAACATTTAGGAGGAATTTTATGGACAAGCTTTTCAAGCTCAAGCAGAACGGCACAAGCGTGCGCACCGAAATTCTCGCAGGCTTCACCACATTTATGACAATGGCTTACATCATTGCCCTGAATCCGAATCTGCTTACAAATTTCGACACAGGCTCTTCACTTTGGAACGGCGTATTTATGGCGACCTGCATTGCGTCTGCAATCGGTATGTTCTGTATGGCATTCTTAGCAAACAAACCATTTTGTCTTGCTCCGGGAATGGGTCTTAACAGCTTCTTTGCGGTTGTTGTAGGAAACATCGTTTCCATCACAGGAATGTCCTATGTTGAATCTTTTCAGGCTGCACTTATAATTATTCTCATTGAAGGCATCGTTTTTCTTGTTCTTTCATTCTTGAATGTACGCGAAAAAATTGTTGATTCGATTCCGTTAGGCGTGCGTCTGGGCATCTCTCCCGCAATCGGACTTATGCTTATGAATATCGGCGTCGGCTCAAACGCAGGCGTATATTCCGAAAACGGCGGCCCGTTTTATCTTATGAGAGATTTCTTCGGCGCATTGACACCGAGCGTTGCAAAGGATGCAATGGGCTCCGGCTACAACACTATGATTCTCAATGTTATCACAACATTTATCGGTCTTTTCGTAATTGTTGCGCTTGCACAGCGCAAAATCAAAAGCTCTGTTCTCATCGGTATGCTTTCAGCTTCAATTGCAAACTGGGCAGGTCAGGCAATTTTCCTTGACACAAATCCCTTTTCTTCGCTCAAGGGTGCATCATTCATACCGCCTGTCAAGGATATGATCGACACAACATTCTTCAAGTTCAATTTTGAAGGGTTGGTTGAAATCGGCTGGTTCACTATGATAACTCTTGTAATCACCTTCTGCATCATCGATATGTTTGACACAATCGGAACTCTCGTTGGTACTGCTTCCCGTGCAAATATGGTTGATGAAAACGGAAATATGCCCAATATGAAGGAAGCTCTTATTGCAGACGCCGTAGGAACTATTGCAGGTGCCTGCACAGGTACATCAACTGTAACCACTTTCGTTGAATCGGCATCCGGCGTTGAGGCCGGCGGCAGAACAGGTCTTACCGCATTGACAACGGGGCTGCTCTTCCTCGCTTGTATGTTCATCGCTCCCATCGCCGCAATCATCCCCGCCGCTGCAACATCCTCAGCTCTGATTTATGTCGGTGTGCTTATGCTTATGGGACTGAAAAATGTAAACTTTGACGACCTTGAGCAAATTGTTCCCGTAGCGCTTATGCTTATCGGTATGCCTGTTTCGGGTTCAATCGGTCACGCTATCGGTCTTGGTCTGATATCCTATACATTCATTAAGGTTTTAAACGGAAAATTCAAAGAAGTTTCTGTGCTGACATATGTTATTTCCGCACTCTTCCTTGTAAAGTTTTTCCTTATTGCTTAACCTTGTAATCAAATCGGCCATACTTTATAAAGGTATGGCTGATTTTTATTATATTGATATAAAAGCATTTTTTGGATATCCGAGTCATTTTTTCCGAAAATCCATAAGCTTGACAGGCATTGCAGTCCGGAATATAATAAAACCAATCATAAGCTTGAACGGCGAAGTTTCAAGCGGATTTTCGGTGAGAATTGATTCAAGAAACTGAAAAATCATAAAAGACAAAAAGATGTAGAATGAAGAAAGAAAATTTTAAAAACGCAGTAATTACTGCCCTGCGATTCGTCGCAAACCCTCGCTTTCTGCTATGCTTCGGAATCGGATGGATGATTACGAACGGCTGGTCATATGTTCTGTTTATTATCGGAACATATTTCAAAATCGGCTGGATGGTCGGAATTGCGAGTGCATATCTTACCTTTCTGTGGCTGCCGATTTCTGCCGAAAAAATTATAACGCTTACCATAGCCATATTGCTGATGCAGCGTTTTTTCCCGAATGACAAAAACACTCTTGAAGTACTGAAAAAGCTGTACAACAAAGCGAAATCTACAGTTGGCAAGAAAAAAAAGAACGGCAAGAATGCCGACAATAACAAAACGCAAACTCCTCAATAGAAAAAACACAGGGTTCTGTCTGAAATCACGGACAGAACCCTGTTTATCATTCTCTGTTCATCAATTCGCCAAGGGTCATTTCGCCCCAGCTGTAATTTGTCAGATAGCTTCCCTTGAAAAGAGAGGCGTGCTCATGTAAGCCTGAAAGATAATCATACAGGTCACAGCGAACCTTTTCGGGAACAATACGCCTTTTTCCGTCAACCGATTCCATTATATCGGTAATGCCGTATTCTTCGAGGATATTCTTGAGGCGTAGCGCAACCTTGCGGTAGCGTGCCAGCGTCACAGAATTGACAGGTTCATCCTCCCACAAAAAGCTGATGGCATCCTCGGAAGAGATAAACCCTCCGCGCCTGTCAACAAGAAGCGCAAGCAGCTCTTTCGATTTTTTGTTACGGAAGGCAATCGGACGCCCGCCCACAAAAACATCGAAATAACCGAATGTCCGTATATAAACATTGCCTGCCTCATCAGCATTGTTACCGTCTGACGCAGCGTCGAGATTATAAAGCATTACATAGCGCAGCGAAGAATTCTGAGCACTCTTCTGAGAGCAAATCGCCTTAATGCGGCAACGTGTGCCCGTTGCTGTGTCCGTATATAAAAATTCCCCTTCGCCTCTTTCAATGAGCGCTTTAAAATCTTCATAACGCACACCGCTTTGTGAAACAAATTCATCAAGCTCAACGCTGTGCCGAGTCAATTCAAGCCACTGTTGCTGTGAATAGCCGAAGAAATTGCAGACATTATCGCTCACATAAAGCGGTCTAACACGATTTCCGTTAAGCTCAAACGCCATAAGACCCTCGGTAAAGCTCATAACCAGCTCCTGCATATCCTGGTTTATATTCTTGAGAGAAATATTCTCACTGCGCAAATCATCGTCATCAATGACGTCAGAAACACACTTGAGGCAATAATAGCTCACCGAATCATCAATTTTAAGAAAAATTCCCATATATGATTTGACTGCTCCCGAGGATGAAACCGCTTTATAGCGTATCAGCGGGGGCTTATTGCCGTCACTTTTAAATTTACCTGACAGAACCTGCGCAAAAAATTCCTCCACACGGTCTATATCCCGAGCGATAACACTGCCGCGAAGCCACTGTTTGGTAGCGTCTTCAAGCTGCATCGGCACATTCTGAATTTTTCCGAAAATATCCGTTTCATTTCCGTAGATATATTTCACGGTCCTGTTTGAAAAATCATACTCGAATATCTTGTCGTAAACATCGGAAAGGGCGCTGACATATCGTTCGATTTCACCGATTTTTCTGTTTCGGTAGGGCTCGGTAATATCCATGCACATAATCTGATATTCTTCCAATCCCTCATCACTTGCAGCCTTTTTCACCCACACATACAGCACAGCTGCACTTCCGTCACAGCGGACAACAGAAATTTCACCCGAAACGGGCGTATCCTCATTTTCTGCACGTTCAAGAAACTGTGCGAATTTCGGACGTTCATCCATCGGAATCATCAGATAGATATTATCACTGTAAAGCTCACGATAATCAATTTCTCCCTCATTTTCATTGGGAAAGCGTACAATCCCGATCATCTGTTCATTAAAATATGTAATTTTAGGTATTTTTTCACAGGTACATTTCAAAAAGCCGCAGGGAACATTGTCATTAAGAAACCGAAGCTCGCTGTTTTCAGCTTTAAGCTCTGTTATGTCGGCAAGTACGGAAACGCCCGAAAGACAACCGTCGGCACTCATTTTCGAGGTCATTGTATCCTTGACAAATTTCACAGTTTTATCCTTGCAGACAATTCGGTATTCAATGCTTAAGGTCTGCTGCTTTATTGAAAGCTGCTGCAAAAAACTCCGATAGCTTTCCACATCATCAGGGTGTACAATTCTTTCATACATATCGCAATTATCAGACAAAAAATCAGACCTGCAATATCCTGTGATTTCGCACAGACTCTCACTTGCAAAGACAATGCAGGCACAACTGCCAAAGGTATATCTGTGGAAGCCACTTATGCAATCAAACAGCTCTGTATCGGTATTTTCCATAAAATCATTCATAACAGGCTCCTTACACATATGGACGATTTTTCAGCTATAACGCACTAAGCACATCGTCAATGCAAACGATGTGCTGTGTGTTGGGTAATATTATACCACATTATTTATTCTTTTACAAGAGCCGTGCTTTAAACTTTTTTGAGATTGTGACAACTCAGGTCTTGGAATTTCTCAGTTGACTCTTCTGAATTTTGCCGCTTATAGTCTTGGGCATTTCCTTCACAAACTCGACGATACGTATCCATTTATACTCAGCAAGCTTTGAATTGCAGAAATCCTTGATTTCCTTCTCAAGCTCAGCACAAGGCTCAAAGCTGTCAGAAAGGACAACCACCGCCTTTATAGCCTGACCTCTGAGTGCATCGGCAACGCCAACAACACTGCATTCAGCAACGGCAGGGTGTTCATTGAGTACATTCTCGACCTCATAGGGTCCCACTCTGAAGCCGCCTGTTTTGATTATATCATCAAATCTGCCACAGAACCAGAATTTTCCGTTTTCATCCATATATGCCGAGTCACCCGTATGATAAACGCCGCCTCGCCATACATAGTCATACTGCTGCTGATTATCGAGATATCCGCAGAAAACACCATACTGTGTGCCATTTTCCGGGGGAACGATTACTATTTCGCCGATTTCGCCCACGTCAGCCTTTTTTCCGTTTTTGAGGCGAATTTCAGCATTATACAGCGGCGAAACCGTTCCGACAGAGCCTTCAACAGGTTCCTGACCGCACAAATTTCCCATAAGAAGCGTCGTTTCTGTCTGTCCATAGCCCTCACAGATAGAAAGCCCCGTATTTTCGGTAAATTTGCGGAACACATCGGGAGAGAGCATTTCGCCCGCTGTCGATGCGTGCTTGAGATTCGGCATTTCGGGTATTCCCTTGCGTACAAGATAACGATATACAGTCGGCGGAGCGCAAAACGAAGTCACTCCGTATTTATTTATAATCGACACGAGCTGTTTGGGTTCAAAATTATCAAAGTCATAAACCATTACCGCACAGCCGACAAGCCACTGACCGTAAATTTTTCCCCACGAGGCCTTTGCCCAGCCTGTTTCGGCAACGGTAAAATGCAAGCCTCCGTCAAAAGCTCTCTGCCAGTATTTTGCTGTAGGAATATGCGCCAGAGGATATGAAAAATTGTGGATTACGCCCTTAGGGTAGCCTGTTGTTCCCGAAGTGAAATATATCATCATCGGGTCATTGACATCAGTCTGCACACGCTCAAAAGTTCTGTCAGCACATTCGGATTCCTTAGTCAGATTTGAAAATCCGTCAACGTCCTTCTGCACACACCACAATTTGCAGTCAAGCTTTGCGATTTCAAGCGCAGAAAGTACCTTTTCGGGCACATCATTCTGATGAGTACAAATAATGGCATCGACCTTTGCGCTGTTAATGCGGTAAACAAGGTCATTAACCGTAAGCATATGTGTTGCGGGAATTGCAACAGCACCAAGCTTGTGAAGCGCCACAAGAGAAGTCCAGTATTCATAATGACGCTTCAGTATCAGCAAAACGCGACTGCCCTTGCCAATTCCGGCATTTTTCAGAACATTTGCGGTCTGATTACTCATTCTGCTTATATCGGAAAACGAAAAAATATGCTCTTCATTTTCGGTGTTGCACCACACAAGTGCCCTTTTGTCAGGCTCTTGCTGTGCAAAAGCGTCCACCACATCATAACCGAAATTGAAATTTTCATCAAATACAAGCTCAAACTTTTTCGGTGCGCCGCTTTCAAAAAACTCCTCTTTGCAGAAATTCCGGTAAATACTCATACAATGTTCCCCTCTTTTGCTCTGTATCTGTCAGACTGCGGATTTTGCTCCGATTTGTCTGAATCTTTCATAACGTTTTCCAACAAGCTCGGCATCCTTTGAAAGCAAGGATACCTCCTTTGTGAGAAGGCGGCGTATTCTGTCATAAAACATTTCTGTTCCGATATCCTTTTCGGAAATAACTTTTTCTATTATGCCGAGCGATTTTGCATCATGAGCAGTCAGCTTAAGATTTTCGGCTGCCTTTTCCGCAAGAGATGCATCCTTCCAGAGAATGCTTGCACAGCCTTCGGGCGATATAACGGAATAAACCGAGTTCTGAAGCATCCAGACTCTGTCGCCTGCCGCAAGAGCAAGCGCACCGCCGCTTCCGCCCTCGCCTATGAGAATCGATACAATCGGAACACACAGCGTTGACATTTCCATAAGGTTCTCGGCAATTGCCTGACCCTGTCCTCTCTCTTCGGCACCGACGCCACAGAACGCACCTGATGTATCAATAAAGCAAATCACGGGTCTTCCGAATTTTTCTGCCTGCTTCATAAGCCTTAAAGCCTTGCGGTAGCCTTCCGGATGGGGTGCGCCGAAATTGCGCATTGCACGCTCTTTCGTGCTGTGTCCCTTTTCAATTGCAATAACCGTAACGGGAATTTCATCGAGGTATGCGACTCCGCCGACAATTGCACGGTCATCTGCATATCTGCGGTCGCCGTGAAGCTCAAAGAAATTTTCAAAAATATTGTTTATATAATCAAGACCGGTCGGTCTTTTTATGTTTCGGGCAAGCTTTACCTTGTCATAAGGCTTCTGTGCCGGCATCAGGCTGCACCTCCGTTGTGTAATTTTAAAAGCTCGCAAAGTGTTTTCTTTTGCTCACTTCTCTTTACAATGACATCGATAAACCCGTGTTCCAGCACGAATTCAGATGTCTGAAATCCTTTGGGAAGTGATTTTTTCGTTGTCTGCTCAATTACTCTTGCACCTGCAAAGCCGACTGTCGCACCGGGCTCTGCAAGAATAATATCAGCCTCCATTGCAAAGCTTGCGGTAACGCCGCCCGTTGTCGGGTCGGTCAATATGGCAATGTACAAAAGTCCTGCATCACTGTGGCGCTTAACAGCCGCACTGGTTTTTGCCATCTGCATCAGCGAAACCAGTCCCTCCTGCATTCTTGCACCGCCCGAAACAGTATATCCGATAACGGGCAGATGGTGCTCAACGGCATATTCAAACAACGCCGTAATCCTCTCACCTACAATGCTGCCCATACTCCCCATCATAAAATATGATTCCATAACAAATATACAGCATTTCTGTCTGCCGATTGTTGCTGTTCCGCAAATCACAGCTTCATTTTCACCGCTGGAAATCCGCACGCTTTCGTGCTTTTCGGTATATCCGGGAAATGAAATCGGATTTGTCGGTGTTATGTCGCAAAACATTTCGCAAAACGATTTTTTGTCGCAAATCATATGAATACGCTGGCGTGCCTTCATACGGAAATTATATCCGCAGGTGCAGACAAGACTGTCCGCCCAAAGCTTGCTCAGCGGTATATCCTTATGGCAATTGGGGCACTTTTTTTCAGGCTCTCCCGCATCACTCTGAACGGGTGCCGCCATACGTCCGCCCTCTTCAAGCTCATTCTTCGGTTTAAGAAATTTCAATATTGGCATATCTTCACCTGTTTCCCATAAATGTCAAATCATAATCGCCTGAAATAAATCGCTTATCCTCAATAAGCCTGAGCTGTTCCACAGCATTGGTCGATATTCCGTCAATCACAAGCTCACAAAGAGCCGCACGCATTTTTCTCAGCGCCTCTTCACGGGTAAGTGCGTGCACAATGATTTTTCCCACAAGCGAATCATAATACGGCGTAACTACCGCACCCTGCGCAAGGCAGGTATCAAAGCGCACAAACGGCCCGCCCGGAGTATGAAGCAATTTCGGCTCGCCGCAGCTTAATGCGTTGATTCTGCATTCAATTGCGCTGCCGACCATTCTGATATCACTCTGATTGAAATTTATGCTGATCCCTGCAGCAATGCGTATCTGCCACTTTACAATGTCGATTCCCGTGAGCATCTCTGTAACGGGATGCTCGACCTGCAGACGGACATTCATTTCCATAAACCAGAAATTACCGTCTTTATCAAGCAGAAATTCAAGCGTACCCACACCGGTATATCCGATTGTTTTTACCGCATCTATGCAAAGCTCGATTATTCTGCTTCGCTGCTGATGATTTACAGCGGGAGAAGGCGTTTCTTCAATCAGCTTCTGATTGCGCCTCTGAAGCGAACAGTCGCGCTCACCCAGGCACACAACATTTCCTGCCTCATCAGCCATAATCTGCAATTCGATATGTCTTGCGGGATGAATATATTTTTCAAGATATACAGAGCCGTCACCGAATGCTGCAAGCGCTTCGCTTGTTGCGCTGTAATATGCTTCTTCAAGATCGGCAGACGTGCGAATAAGGCGGATTCCTCTTCCGCCACCGCCCGCACACGCCTTGAGCATTACGGGAAAACCGATTTCCTCGGCACAGCGCTGAGCTTCTTCAAGCGAAGCAACCGCCTTTGTTCCCGGAATTACGGAGAGCTTGGTTTTTGAAATCAGCTCTTTGAGAACTGCCTTGTCGCTGAGTCTTTCCATATTTTCAGGGTCAGGCCCTATAAATACAATGCCGTTTTTGCGGCAAGTGCGTGCAAAATGTGCATTTTCGGACAAAAAGCCATATCCGGGATGAATCGCCTGCGCACCTGCAAGCACAGCAGCACTTATAATGCGGCTTTCATTGAGATAGCTTCCCGCCGCATCGTTTGCGCCGATGCAATAGCTTTCATCGGCAAGGGCAACGTGCAGAGCATCCTTATCAGCCTCGGAATATACCGCAACAGTGGCAATTCCCATTTCCTTGCAGGCTCTGATGATTCTTACAGCAACCTCGCCCCTATTGGCAATCAGAATTTTTGAAAACATAAATCATCAGGCTCCTGTTATAGCAAAAGAAAACTCAGCGCTTACGCAGACCTTGCTGCCGACCGAAACTGTACCTTCGGCAAAATAAAACGGGTGCTTTGCTCTCTTTATGCTGCATTTTGTTTCTATCAAATCGCAGGGGTGCACAGGATTTCTGAAGCGCACCTTGTCAAGCCCCGTATAAACGGGAATCTGTCCCTGCTTGATGCTGTCCTTTAAAAGAATGCACGCAGACTGCGCAAGAATCTCGCACAGAATGACTCCCGGCACTATCGGATCATCGGGAAAGTGTCCCTTAAGAAAAAACTCATCGCCCCGCACCCGATACTTTCCGCAGGCAAACTCACCTTCAAGCGAAACCTCATCAAGAAGCAGCATATTGTCCCTGTGGGGAAGAATCTGCATTATTTCTTCACGGTTCATACGTCCCTCCTGATTCTGAACAGCTGTGTACCGTAATCGACCACCTGGCCGTTTGTAACATATATTTCATCAATAACGCCCGATTCCTCGGCGCTGATTTCATTCATCATCTTCATCGCTTCGACAATGCAGAGCGTCGCACCCCTTTCGACCTTGTCGCCAAGTCTTACAAACGGCTCGGCATTTTCGGCAGGTGCCGCATAGAAAACACCGACAATCGGTGATTTCACGTTGACGCAGGAATTATCCTGCATAGTCTCATCATTCTTCGGTGCAATTGCCGCTTCGGCGACATAACGTGTGGTTTCGGGAACACTTACACAAGAGCCCGCCCTCTCAAGACGCACCTTTCTGTTTTCGTCAGTAATCTCGAGACCTGTAAGCTCAAGCTCCTTCATAAGCGAAGCGTATTTGCGAATATCTTTTTCGTCCATATTCTACACCTTTCTGAAGGCAAGACACGCATTGTGTCCGCCGAATCCCAGTGAATTGGACAACGCAAGGTCGATGTCCGCTTTAATTGCCTTGTTAGGTACATAGTTAAGGTCGCATTTTTCGTCGCACTCTTCAAGGTTGATTGTCGGTGGAATAATGCCATCGTTCAGTGCCATAATACACACCATTGCCTCAATAGCGCCTGCCGCTCCGAGCATATGACCCGTCATTGATTTTGTTGAACTGATAAAGGCATCCTTTGCCTTTTCTTCACCCAGAGCCTTTTTGATTGCAAGCGTTTCAATCACATCGTTCATCGGCGTTCCTGTACCGTGTGCATTGATATATACTCTGTCATTTTCGCTGTAATTTGCCTCACGCATAGCCTGCTTCATTGCGTTTGCACCGCCTGTTGCCTCAGGGTGAGGCGCTGTGATGTGATGTGCGTCGCAGGTTGAACCATAGCCGCAGACCTCAGCATAGATTTTAGCTCCTCTTGCCTTTGCGTGTTCATATTCTTCAAGCACCAGAGCAACCGAGCCTTCGCCGATAACAAAGCCGCCGCGTCGCTTGTCAAAGGGAAGCGAAGCCGCATCAGGGTCCTGTGATGTACTCAGCGCCTGCATATTTACAAAGCCTGCAAGTGCCATTTCGCATATTGCAGCCTCTGAACCGCCTGTAATCGCAGCGTCGGCATATCCGTGGCGGATTGCTCTCAACGCCTCGCCTATTGCATTTGAGCCTGATGCGCACGCCGTTACCGCAGGCATTGCCGCACCGCAGCAATTATGTCGTATGGCGATCATTCCTGCCGCCATATTGGGAATCATCATCGGAACAAATAGCGGCGAAACCCTTCTTGCACCCTTTTCCAGAAGCTTTGTATGCTCTGTCTGGAATGTAATCATACCGCCGATTCCGACTCCGAAATACACAGTAAAGCGCTCGGGGTCAACATTTCCCTCAATTCCGCTTTCGCTTACCGCCTGGCTTGCCGCCGCAACTGCAAACTGAGTATATCTGTCGCTGCGGAGCATATCGCTTCTTTCCATATATTCAAGTGGGTCAAAGCCCTTCACCTGCGCGCCGAGCTTTGCCTTATAATTTTCCGTATCAAATAAGGTAATGGGTGCAATTGCATTCTTGCCGTTTACAAGGTTCTGCCAACTTTCCGCAACGCTGTTTCCCACAGGGGTAACAGCACCCATTCCCGTAACAACTACTCGTCTGTTTTCACTCATAGCTTCTTTTGCTCCTCTCTGTCAAAAGGAAATGCCAATTAAATTTTCAGTATTATATATTGATTTGTTTTCTTACATTGCTATGCCGCCGTCAACACGAAGCACTTCGCCCGTAACATAACGTGCAGTCGCAAGATAAACGGCAGCATCAGCCACGTCGGACGCCTCGCCCATTCTGCCCATAGGTATCATTGAAAGCAACGGGTTGTCGCTTTGCATTTGTGTCATATCCGTTGCAATAAATCCGGGAGCGATTGCGTTGCAGCGCACGCCCTTCGATGCAAGCTCCTTTGCGACTGACTTTGTAAGTCCGATAAGCCCTGCCTTTGAAGCCGAATAATTGCACTGACCTGCGTTTCCCATAATACCGCTTACAGATGTAATATTTATAATGCAGCCGCCCTTAGCGCGGATAAAAATGCCTGAAATATGGCGAATCATATTGAATGCGCCCTTAAGGTTCGTTGCGATGACCGAATCAAACGCTTCTTCCTTCATCATTGCACAGATTCCGTCCTTGGTAATTCCCGCATTGTTCACAAGAATATCCACCGTTCCGAAATCGGACTTGATAGCGGCGACAGTCTTCTTTACCGCCTCAAAATCGGCAACGTCGCATTGATATGCCTTTGCTTTAACTCCACACGAAACACACTCGTCGCACACCTTTTGCGCAGCATCACAGTTTCCTGCATAGATAACGGCGACATCTGCACCAAGCGATGCAAATTTAAGCGCAATCGCCTTGCCGATACCTCTCGAGCCGCCTGTTACAACGGCAATTTTACCCTCAAGCATTTCCTACCTCCGATAAAACAGCGTCGATATCGCTGATACAATACGCCTTTACACTGTTATCAATTTTTGCCATCATATTGGTAAGCGTCCTTCCCGGACCTATTTCTATAAATGTATCAATTCCGCTTTCAATCATATTGCGAACGGTTTTTTCCCAATATACAGGACTGCATATCTGCTTTGCAAGCGTTTCGATTATATTGTTTCCGTAAATCTGCGAAGTCAGATTAGAATACAGCGCAATTTCCATATCGCTGATTTTTGCATTTTCAAGCTCTGCTGCAAAATCTCTCGACGCCTCTCTCATAAACGGAGAATGAAAGCCGCCCTTCACCTTAAGAGGAATCGCCCTTCCGCCGACGCTTTTTACCGCGGCAAAAACCTCGGGCATATGCTCGCTCTTGCCTGAAATTGTAATCTGCCCCGGGCAATTGAAGTTTACAGGATAAACCCCTTCAAACCCTTCACAGATATCCCTGATTTGATTCTCGGACAGCTTTAAAACCGCCGCCATTGAGGTTTCAACCTTTTCGGCGTCGCGCTGCATCAGCTCGCCACGCCTGCACACAAGCGAAAAGCCTGTTTTTATATCAAACAGACCCGCAACCGTAGCGGCAGCAACCTCGCCGAGTGAAAATCCGGCAACAGCGTCGGGGTTGATACCATGCCCGATAAGCACCTGTGCTGCGGCAAGCTCCAGCGCATACATACAAGGCTGAGTATTTTTTGTTTCGCTAAGCTCTTGTTGTGTGCCGCAAAAGCACTGACGCGATGTGTCGCTCCTTATGGCGTCGCACAACTCAAAAACCCTTGCTGCCTCGTCATATTTCTCATAAAGTTCCTTTCCCATTCCGGGAAACTGGTCGCCCTGACCGGAAAAAATAAATGCTATTTTACCCATATCGAAGCCCTTTTCAGGATGATTTCAGCCTCATCCGCTACCTCTTTGATAATTTCACTTGCCTTCTGACGCTTGTTTACCATTGAAGCCGCCTGACCTGCAAGGAAGCAGCCTTTTTTAAGGTCGCCTTCCTGAACAGCAAGCCGCAAAGCACCGCCTGCAAGCGCTTCAAGCTCTGCATCCGAAACAGAGCTGTCGTACTCAACCTTCTGATAATCATTGGAAAACTGTGTACGCAGGCTTCGCACGGGATGTCCGAGTCTTCTGCCTGTAACAACCGTGCAGCGGTCCTTTGCACTCAGCACCTTTTCCTTATAATTAGGATGAATACTGCATTCATCAGCCGACAAAAAGCGTGTTCCCATCTGCACTGCGCATGCCCCCAGCATAAATGCTGCGGCAACGCCCCTGCCGTCGGCAATTCCGCCTGCTGCAACAACAGGAAGCTTTACTGCGTCACACACCTGCGGTACAAGAGGCATTGTTGCCATTTCGCCGATATGTCCGCCGCTTTCGCCGCCTTCGGCAATCACAGCGCACGCTCCGAGCCTTTCCATAAGCTTTGCCATTGCAGCTGACGCAACAACAGGAATAACCTTAATTCCTGCGCTTTTCCACAGCTCCATATATTTTGAAGGATTGCCTGCACCGGTCGTTACCACTTCGACCTTTTCATCGGCAACAACCTTGGCAACCTCATCGGCAAACGGGCTGAGCAGCATAATATTTACGCCGATCGGCTTGTTTGTCAGCTCTCTTGCAACCTTAATCTGCTCACGAACATAATCTTGTGGAGCGTTTCCTGCAGCAATAATTCCGAGTCCGCCTGCATTTGATACGGCAGCGGCAAGACTGCCGTCGGATATCCATGCCATTCCGCCCTGAAATATGGGGTACTCTATCGAGAGCAGCTCACAGATTTCTGATTTTATCATAGCCGCTTAGTCCTGCTTTTTGCTTTCAACAAATTTTACAAGGTCATCAACTGTTGTAACCTTCTGGTCAAGCTCGATTTCCATACCGATTTCGTCCTCAAGACTCATAAGAAGCTCAACTGTATCGAGTGAGTCGATTCCCAGTTCGGCAAAAGTGCTCTCAGGCTTTACAGACGAAACGTCACAGCCTGTTCTCTCAGCAATAATCTTAGCAATAGTTTCAAATAACATAAAATTGTACCTCCAAAAATTTTTTATTTAAGGCAAACGGCAAAAGCCGTAATTACCCTTGCGATGTTTATTATACACATCAATTGTTCCGATACGGTTCCAACAGCGTTCCGCACGCGTTCCAAATTCAGGCGAAATTTCAAAAACCCACCTTATAAGCCATATTTTACGCATTTTCTCCGCAAAAAAATAATGCCCGAAAAACAATGTGAAATTCATAACACACATAATAAAATACTCACAAAAAAAGCTTGATATATTGCAAATTCGGTGATATAATAGTAATTTATGAAACGCAAATAAACATAAAGATGAAAATGCCCGAAAATTGAGATAAAAGGGCAGGAAAGGACAAAAACGTATGGTAAAACGACTGGCAAAATGTGTACGCGAATTCAAAAAGCCTGCAATTCTGACCTTGATTTTTATTGTCGGCGAATCAATAATCGAAACGCTTATACCGTTCATTACTGCCGATCTGGTTAACCGAATCAAAAACGGTGTTGCTATGAACGAGGTCGTAAAAACAGGCGGTCTGCTGGCAATTATGGCGGTAATCTCGCTTATCTGCGGTGCGATTGCGGCAGCAACCTGCGCTAAGGCTTCGGCAGGGTTTGCAAGGAATCTGCGTCACGATATTTTCCGGAAAATTCAATCCTACACATTTGAAAACATCGACAAATTTTCATCATCATCACTTGTCACACGAATGACAACAGACGTCTCAAACGTTCAGATGTCATTTATGATGATTATCAGAACTGCAATCCGAAGCCCTCTGATGCTGATTTTTTCGATCATTATGGCATATGTTATGGGCGGTGCGCTTGCAACGGCTTTTGTAATCGTTGTACCCGTGCTTGCATTCGGTCTGATTATGATAAGCAGAAAAGCAATGCCTGCATTCAGACGTGTTTTCAAAAAGTACGATACACTCAATGAATCTATTGAAGAAAACGTCAGGGGTATGCGCGTCGTCAAAGGCTTTTCAAGAGAAAACTATGAAAAGCAGAAATTTGAAAACGCCGCAGAGGATATCAGAAAAGACTTTACAAAGGCAGAACGTATTGTTGCTCTCAACACGCCCTTAATGCAGATATGTCTGTATTTCAATATGGTTTTCGTCCTTTTTGTCGGTTCAAAAATGACTGTTGAAAGTATGGGACAGACCGTTGACGTCGGTCAGATTTCAGCAATGCTTACATACGGAATGCAGATTCTGATGTCACTTATGATGCTCTCGATGATTTATGTTATGATTACAATGTCATCCGAATCAATGAAGCGTATATGCGAGGTTCTCGAAGAAGAGCCTGCTCTTACAAATCCCAAAAATCCCGTAACAAATGTTCCCGACGGCTCAATTGACTTTTGCGATGTAAGCTTTAAATATTCAAAGCATGCCGAAAAATATGCACTGTTTGATATTGATCTGCACATTGATTCGGGTATGACCGTCGGAATAATCGGCGGCACGGGTTCAAGCAAATCAACGCTTGTCCAGCTCATCCCCAGACTTTATGACGTAACACAGGGCAGCGTAAAGGTCGGCGGAATCGACGTCAGAAATTATGATATTGAGTCGCTTCGCTCAAGCGTTGCAATGGTGCTGCAGAAAAATCTTCTGTTTTCCGGAACAATCAAGGAGAATTTACGCTGGGGCAACGCCGAGGCTACGGACGAAGAAATCATTGAAGCCTGCAAATTGGCTCAGGCGGATGAATTTGTAATGTCTTTTCCCGACGGATATGACACAAAAATCGAACAGGGCGGAACCAACGTTTCCGGCGGACAAAAGCAACGCCTGTGCATTGCCAGAGCGCTTCTCAAAAAGCCGAAGATTCTCATTCTCGACGATTCCACAAGCGCCGTTGATACAAAGACCGATGCAATGATCCGGAAAGGCTTTGCAAGCTATATCCCCGAAACAACAAAAATAATTATAGCTCAGCGCATTTCTTCTGTTCAGGATGCCGATATGATTATTGTTATGGACAACGGAAAAATTTCAGACATCGGCAAGCACGATGAGCTTTTGAAATCAAGCGAAATTTACCGCGAGGTTTATCAGCAGCAGACAAACGGAGGTGACGATAATGAATAAGCAGAAGTCATTCAATCCTCCGAAAGGCGGCATGGCGCCCGGCGGCAGACCAATGTCCAAAAAGGGCACGCTGAAACGGATTCTCAAAATGCTCATCAGCTTCTACCCCGTGCTTGTTCCCGTCACAGCGTGCTGCATTCTCTTTTCTGCAGCCGCCTCGGCAATGCCCTCAATCTTCACTCAGAAAATAATTGAGGTAATTGAAAAGTGCTATCAATCGGGCGACTGGGCGGCAGCCAAGGAAGAAATTCTTCCCAAGATAATCCTTCTTATTGTAATGTATTCATTCTCGATTATCGCAATTACAACGCAGACCCAGCTGATGGCATATATAACTCAGGGCTTTTTAAGCAAAATGCGCTGCTCTATGTTCAACGGAATGCAGACATTGCCGATTCGCTATTTCGACACAAACAAGCACGGCGATATAATGAGCCATTACACAAACGATATTGATACACTCAGACAGCTTATTTCGCAGGCGCTTCCCTCGCTTTTACAGTCCAGCGTAATTGTATTGTGCGTGCTCAGCATTATGATTTATTACAGCATACCGATGACCTTGCTTTTGCTTTGCGGCGTTTCGCTGATGCTCGTAGTATCAAAGAAGGTCGGCGGCGGCTCGGCAAAATACTTTATCCGTCAGCAAAAATCATTGGGTAAAGCAGAAGGCTATATTCAGGAAATTATGAACGGTCAGAAGGTCGTCAAGGTTTTCTGCCACGAGGATGAATGTAAAGCCGATTTTGACGAAATCAACAACGCACTTTATGAAGACAGCCGCAGGGCTCACGCTTATGCAAATATCTTAGGCCCTGTTATTATGAACATCGGAAATATACTCTATGTTCTGATTGCAATGATAGGCGGCGTTTACCTTATTTCGGGACTGCCGAATTTCAGCCTTTCGGGTATGGCATTCGGAATCAGCATTCTCGTACCGTTTTTGAATATGACAAAGCAGTTTACGGGAAATGTCAACCAGTTCTCACAGCAGATAAATGCCATTGTTATGGGTCTTGCAGGTGCTGACAGAATTCTTTCGCTTATGGACGAGGAAAGTGAAGCCGACGAAGGCTATGTTACCCTTGTCAATGCTGAAATCGACTCAAACGGCAACATCGCTGAAACAAACGAGCGTACAGGAAAATGGGCGTGGAAGCACCCCCACGGTGATGGCACGACAACCTACACTCCCCTTGCGGGTGATGTGAGAATGGTAGAGGTGGATTTTGCCTACGAGGAAGGCAAGGACGTGCTCCACGACATAAGCGTATATGCCGAGCCCGGTCAGAAGATTGCCTTTGTCGGAGCGACAGGTGCAGGCAAAACCACAATCACAAACCTCATCAACAGGTTTTATGATATTGCCGACGGAAAAATCCGCTATGACGGCATAAATATCAACAAAATCAAAAAATCCGACCTGCGACGTTCATTGGGAATCGTTCTGCAGGAAACCAACCTCTTTACGGGTACGGTTATGGAAAACATCCGCTACGGAAGACTGGACGCTTCTGAAGAAGAATGTATTGAAGCCGCACGTCTTGCCGGCGCCGATGATTTTATCAGACGTTTGCCCAACGGCTACAACACTGAGCTTTCAAACAACGGTGCAAACCTTTCACAAGGCCAGCGTCAGCTTATTGCGATTGCAAGAGCAGCCGTTGCAGACCCGCCCGTTATGATTCTTGACGAAGCAACCTCCTCTATCGACACCCGAACCGAAGCAATCGTGCAGAAGGGTATGGATAAGCTTATGGAGGGCAGAACTGTATTTGTAATTGCTCACAGACTTTCAACCGTTATGAACTCCGACGTAATTATGGTGCTTGACCACGGAAGGATTATCGAACGTGGCAACCACAACGACCTCATCGCTCAGAAGGGAACATACTACCAGCTCTACACAGGCGCATTCGAGCTTGAATAATTTCCATTTACAGTCACAAAAAATTATAACCTGAGAAGAGTTAGTTTCTTCTCAGGTTATTTTTGCAATGTTATATAAATGATAAATTCATGCTATCTCGATAACAAATACGTCACCATATATACTCGTTCTTCATCACACTCCGCCGCACGGGTTAATACTTGTGTACCGTCTTCGTAAACATCATAATATTCAACAATCCATCTGCCGCTGCCATCTTGTTTGGGATATGATTTTGTACTATAGGTCACAAGTTTTGCCTTATCATATGAGCTTTTATTGAATAATATCACCTTATCTTCCAATTGTTTACACCTCACAAATTCCGATTCACCCTCATTATACCGCCAAAAATTCAGAAAGTCAACATCAGCACAAACAAATCCGCATCTGACAGCATGTATCAGATGCGGATTTTTGAATTATTCATTTACATAAATCTTCGAGAATGCCTGAGCAATATTGAGAACGTGGTCACCGATTCGCTCAAAGTCGGTCAGAAGCTCGGAATAAAGCACGCAGGCTTCCTCAGTGCATTTACCTTGGCGCATACGCTCTAAGTGGCTCTCGCGATAAGTCCTTGTCATATCATCCATCTGCTGTTCCATTGCGGCAATTTCAGAAAGCCACTTTGTAACATCGTCCGTCCTTTCAAGAACCTTGTCAATAGCTTTTTTAGAAATCTCACGCATCTGCTCAAGCTCTGTTCGAGCAAGCTCAGAAAAAGTAATTGACTTGCGCTGAATCACATCAATATAGCCTGCAATATTGCACGCATGGTCGCCGATTCGCTCGGCATTTCCCGTAATAAGAAAATACTTTTCAATCGCGTCAGCATTCTGCAAACCGTTGCCCAAGGTCAGAATTTTTGAAATATACTGCGAAATCTCTTTGTTAAGATTATCGATTTCCTCCTCATTCTTTTCAACCGTTTCAAACTCCTGCAAGTCGGAATTGAGAACTGCATTGTAGCTTCGCTCAACGTTTTCGCCTGCCAGAGTCACCATCTTGTTGATTTCCTGCGAGAGCAAATCAACGTGAACAGCTGATAAACCTAAGGTGAAGTTGCTTCTGCGGAATTCTTCATTCAACTTACCGAGAGTTGATAAGCCTTCCTTGCTGCCCGGAGTTTTATCATCAGGAAGGATTTTCACAGCGGCCTTTGCCATAAGCGTTCCGAACGGAATCAAAAGAATTGTTGTAACAATATTGAAGGTTGTGTGCATATTCGCAATTTGCGCAGGAATATCGTTAGGAGTTATTTTTTCTATCAAGTCAGTAATAGGAAGCGCCAGGCAGAGTGTTGCAAAAATAATCGTACCGATTATATTGAACATCAGATGAATAATAGTTGTTCTCTTTGCACTTTTGCTGGTTCCGATTGAAGCGAGCACCGCTGTGATACAGGTGCCGATATTCTGACCGAAAAGAACGAAAACTGCGCTTGAAAAAGGAATAAGCCCTGCCACGCCAAGCGTCTGCAAAATGCCGACCGAAGCCGATGAAGACTGGATAACTGCAGTAAATAGCGCACCTGCAAGAATTCCGAGAACGGGATTTGAAAACTTTGTCATAAGATTTACAAACTCAGGCATATCCCGCAGCGGCATCATTGCAGCGCCCATCATATCCATACCAATGAACAAAACGCCGAGACCTGCAATGATTTTTCCGATATGATGCACCTTAGGCGATTTGAGAAATACAATCATCGCAACACCAAAAAATGCAAAAAGCGGAGCCACCATACCAACGTCAAGCGCAATAAGCTGACCGGTAATCGTCGTACCGATATTTGCACCCATAATAATCCATACAGCTTGATTCAGAGTCATCATACCTGAATTTACAAATCCGACAACCATAACCGTTGTTGCCGATGAAGACTGAATTACCGCTGTAATAACAGCACCTACCACAACGCCCAGAAAGCGGTTTGATGTAAGCTTTTCAAGAATTTTTTTCATTCGGTTTCCTGCGGCAGCTTCAAGACCGTCGCTCATCATCTGCATTCCGTACAAAAACAGCGCAAGACCGCCAAGCAGCCCGAAAATTTCCGTAATACCCATTTGTTCCTCCGAAAAATACGTCAAAATTCAAATAAGAGCTTTCACTCCTTGAGTATTATAATTTCCGAAAAAACGAGAGTCAATACATTTCAAGAAGGATTCACGCCGATTTTACACTAAAATAACACAACAAGACTGAATCTTTACACAGAATTAACAAGCCCCGAATGCCTTGAAAACATCTTCAAAGCGCTCGGGGCAACACAATATTTCTATTTAAAACTATTCGGCATATACAGAGTCAATTCCGAGATACTCTTCAATCGTAAGCTCATTCTCATAGAGATGTGTAGCTGTTTCGATTCCGACATATCGGATATGCCACGGCTCATATTTATAGCCGGTAATGTCTGATTTTCCTTCGGGATATCGGATGATGAATCCATATTCGTGTGCGTGCTCGGCAAGCCAGATTGCTTCGGGCGTTCCGATAAAGGCATCGCTGACCTCATTGACGTCAATCGCAAGGCCGGATTGATGCTCCGAATAGCCTGCTCTTGCAGAGAAGGTATCTGCTGCCTGCTGCCCTCTGTTTGCAACATAATTGCTGTAAAGGCTTGACTGGGTTGAATATGAACGATAAGCGGATGAAATATAAAGCGAAATGCCGTCATCCTGAGCGTCACTCTTCATATCAAGATACGCTGAATAGCACATATCGTCAAGTCCGTAATCGTTGGTGGACTGCGGAACATAATCCACAGGCAGCGGATATGATTTGTTTACAACCATAATGCCATCGATAAATGTAACGCCTTCAACAAGTGAAGAAGAGCTGACGATAACATTAACCGAAGCACTAAGATTCGGGTTATTGACCGAAGTAACGGTAATTACGCACTGACCGGGTGCAACACCTCTGATATTTCCGTATGCATCAACAACAGCAATGCTTTCGTCACTGCTGCTCCAGCGCTCGCTCTTGTCCTTTGCGGTTGAAGGAAGCATAGTTACCATCGGCATTTCAATTTCCCATATATCAAGAGAAATCTCGCTCTTGCTGAGCGCTATCGATTCAACCTCAACCTCCCAGTCGATTACAATGGGCGTTGTTGTCGTGACTGTTGTTGTTGTCTGAACGGGCGCAGTCGTGACCGCTGTTGTTGTAGTGGTCATAGCAGACGAAAGCTCGCCTGTGTTGTGAACAACGACCGTAATTTCGGCAGAAAGCTTTCCTTCGGCATTTGCCGCCTTAATTACCGCCTGACCGATTGAAAGCGCATCGATATATCCGTTATTATCAACAGAAACTACCGACTCGTCCGAAGATGAGTACAATAACGACGTATCAACAATATTTCCCGAAACAAAATTTATATCAAGCTTTTCTCTCTGTCCGATTTCGATATCGTACACGTCAGAATCAAACGAGAGCGAGTAGCCTGCAATATCGACGGTCTTGTCCTCAATCGGTTCTATATTTTTTATAATAACAAAATATATGCAGATTATTACAGCAATAATCGCAATAAAAACGGCAAATGTTTTAATTGCGCTGATTTCGTCCTGCATATTCTTTGTGACTCTTTTGCTCATTAAAATCTCTCCCCCAAGGAACTTGATAATACAAATAATTATACCAAACGGCTCGAAATATGTCAACAACAAACTCAGGGTTAATTTCTTGCAATTTTCATAAATCACGTTCAGATTACACACAATACCAAAGGTAAAATATTTACAACAATAGTTTATGATGCACAAAGCTTCAAATCAAGGAGGATTTTATGACCCAATCAAAAAAAAGACTTATGATAATCAATCTGGCGATACCGCTTATTATCGGAATTTTCAGCGCCATTCTGGTTAACAGGGATTTTTCTGTTTACAACAATCTGCGCAGACCTGCACTTTCGCCGCCGTTTTATGTTTTTCCGATTGTCTGGAGCATACTGTATATTCTTATGGGGATATCATCATATCTTATATCATCAAAGCGAACCAATGAAAATGAAATCGACGTATTCACCTGCTATATACTATATGCGTTGTCGCTTCTGCTCAACGTGATATGGATGGTTGTATTTTTCAAATTTGAAAAATTTGCAGTAGCTCTTGCAGTGTTACTTTTGATTATAATTATTATTTTTTCTAAAATTTTTGCATTTTCCAAAATCAGCAAAACCGCGGCACTGATTCAACTGCCATACCTTATATGGAGCATTTTTGCGGCATATCTCAACATTTCAATTTATGCAATGAACTGAACTTTGATATAACTTTATGCGCAAAATATTTTTATATCATATATTGAAATTTAATCAAAGAGGTGATAGAATAATATAGATGATATCGGAAGGAGAATTAAAATTTATGGAAAACAAATTTCAACATTTAATCGACCTCGACGATTATCCCATCGAATGGGTGAAAAAAGTTGTTGAGCTTGGTCACGATATTAAGGAACACCCGACAAGATATATTCAGGCGTGCTCAGGAAAAATTATGGCAACGCTGTTTTATGAGCCTTCAACCAGAACACAGATGTCCTTCCAGACTGCGATGATACGTCTCGGCGGAAGCATCATCGGCTTTGACAACCCTGCGACATCTTCCGTTTCAAAAGGCGAAAACCTTAAAGACACAACAAAAATCGTCAGCAATTATGCCGACATTCTCATAATGCGCCACACACAGGAGGGTGCTGCAAAAGCAGCAGCTCTCACGGCTGACTGCCCTGTGGTAAACGCCGGCGACGGCGGTCACCTTCACCCGACGCAGACTCTGACCGACCTGCTGACTCTTCACGAGGAAAAAGGCAGACTGGACAACCTTAAAATCGGTCTGTGCGGCGACCTTTTAAATGGCAGAACCGTTCATTCACTCTGCAAGGCACTTTCAAATTTAGAAGGAAATATATTCTACCTCATATCCACTCCTGAGTTGAGGCTTCCGGCATATGTGCGCGATATCATTACCTCAAACGGCTGCACATATAAAGAGGTCAACACCATCGAAGAAATAATCGGTGAGCTTGATATGCTCTATATGACCAGAATCCAGAGAGAAAGATTTGCAAGCGAGGCTGAATATTATTCACAAAAGGATACTTACATTCTTGACAAGGCCAAAATGCAGCTTGCAAACAAGGATATGATTGTTATGCACCCGCTTCCGAGAGTGGACGAAATTGCTGTTGAAGTTGACGATGACGAAAGAGCGCTGTACTTCAAGCAGGCAAGCTACGGTGTTTTTGTGAGAATGGCGCTTATTATGACGCTTCTCGACAACAAAGAACCGAAATCGCTCCTGTGCGGTGAAACCCACAAGGGAATCACCTGTCACAACGCCAAGTGCATAACACGCTCCGAGCTGTATCTCCCCAAGAGCTTCACAAAGGATTCGGACGGAAACTATGTATGCGAATACTGTGACGCACGAATCAACCCTGCCGACTGATGCATCGCACTTATCACGAAAGGAATAAAAATGTTCAAGGAATATTTTGAAAGCAACAAAACACAAATTCTCCCTTCCCTAGCGGCAATACTTGCATTTGCGGTTTTGGCCAAAATCGGCGGCTGTAAATGGCTGTTTGTTGTCCTCGCCCTTCTCGCTTCGCTTGCCATACTTGCACTTTCGGTATATTTCGGATATAAAAAATTCAGCGACAAGCACCAGAGGCTCAAAAAAGCAATAAGCGATATAAATCGGATCCCTCAATTTGAAGGAGCAATCGACAAGGCATATCTTGCTATTATCGACGCTGTCAAGGACGATTGCTCGCTTGCAACAAGCAAAGCCCGAAAAGAACGCAATGCGCTTTATAACTATTTTTCAGGCTGGTACGAAAACAACAGCGAAATCAGAAAAAGCGGCGACGCATTGCTGATTGATTTGAACTATAAAGCGCTTCATAATTATATGCTCGCACTGTCCGGAGGCTTTAACAGCGAGGTTGTATCCGTTGACGAAATCGTGAGAGATTGCGTTATGAAATACAATGCTCATTTTATGAACAAAAAAATCGGCGTAGGCGTGAAAAGAATCGGACTTTCCGCAAACTGCGACCCCGACGCTTTAAAATTTGTGATAGAACAGCTTCTCTGTGACTGTCTTTCACGAACAGATAAGGGCGGTGTCAAGCTTTATGCCGACAAATCCGGCGGAAACGCTTTGATTATTGAAGATTCCGCCGACAGCTCATATACATCCGAAGAACTTTTTGCCGTAAAAAACACCGGTGTCCATACTGTTCTTGCCGTGTGCCGTGCGCTGGGAGTCAATTGCGAATCTGCAAGCCAGCCGGGAAGAACCGCCTTCAGACTTGAGTTTCCGCAATAAAAACAAAAACTTAACATAACAACAAAAACCGCCGAAAGCATATTACAGCTCTCGGCGGTTATTTTAATTATGTGGATATTTTACTTTGCCTCATAAGGAATTGCAGCAAAGAAACCGTTTGAATCGGTGTAATACTCACTGGGGTCAAGCTTGGAAAAATCATCATCGATAATGTTCGGAAGCTTTGTTCCGCACACACCGCAGAAAAGGTAACGCTCACTGATTTCGGCGCGGCATTTAGGGCAGACCTTGAAGCCCTTCATTGAATTGATGCCGTATTCCATCTTCTTCACCTTGATGCGCTTTGCGTCAATTTCTTCGCAAAGCTTATCAAATGCTTCCTTGTCAACCTTTCTGGTGACATAATATTTACGTCCGATGTCAGCCAGAAGCTCGTTGATTCTTTCCTCTTCGTAAGCTATTTTTTTACGAATATTACCGATTTCGGGAAGATTTCGTGCCATATCGGCAACGCCTCGTCCGGTATCAAGCAATCCCATAATTCCCCTCTCCTCTCAACACAAATAAATTCATCGCCGATTATACGCTATAACCGACACCCGTCACTGAACAGCTATATTATATCACGTCAATTGATAACTAAAAAAGTCCGAAATAGTGAACGGTATGTAAATTAAAGAAAATCCGATTTTACATCGAAAGAATATCTTCCTGAGTGATAAGTCTGATATTGCCGTCACGCAAAGCCTTTGCCGCAATCTCGTTATCCTCGACGCGCAGAATTACATAAGCCATATTTTCCGTGCGGCTGATGAATGCATAAACATATTCAACGCTGATTTGCGCATCGTTAAGAACTTCAATAGCCTTTGAAAAACCGCCTGGGGTATCATCAACGCCAACACCGATTACTTCATTAACGGCAACAGCACAACCGATTTCACGCAGAACGCTGCATGCCTTATCGCAATCGGCAACAATCATTCTTAGGATTCCGAAATCTCTTGTATCAGAAACCGAAAGTGCTCTGATATCGATATTGGCATCAGCAAGAGCCTTTGTTATGGGAAGGATCTTTCCCTGTGAATTTTCTACAAATATAGAAATCTGCTTGATAAACATAGAATTTACCTCCGTTTCAAAAAAATCAATCGTGCAATTTACGCTTATCTATAACACGAACAGCCTTGCCTTCGCTTCGTGCAATAGTCTTGGGAGAAACAAGATGAACCTTGGGATTAATGCCGAGTATTGTCTTGATAGCCTCAACAAGCTCGGCTTCCTTCTTCTGGATATCCTTAACTGTATCGGAGAACTGTTCTTCGGTAAGCTCAACATTGATATCAAGAGTATCAACATTGTTCTTGCGGTCTACCTCGATAAGATAGTTGGGAGCATAGCCCTGCTCAATAAGAACTGTTTCAATCTGTGAAGGGAACACATTTACGCCACGGATAATCAGCATATCATCACTGCGTCCCATAGGCTTGCACATTTTGATAAGAGTTCTTCCGCAAGAGCACTTTTCTCTTGTCAGCACACAGATATCTCTTGTTCTGTAACGAAGAAGCGGGAATGCTTCCTTGGTGATGCTTGTGAAAACAAGCTCGCCCTTTGAGCCTTCGGGAAGGACTTCACCCGTATCAGGGTCGATAATTTCTGCAATAAAATGGTCTTCATTAATGTGCATACCTGTCTGCTCAGAACATTCAAAAGATACACCGGGACCGCTTGTTTCGGTAAGTCCGTAAATATCATAAGCCTTAATGCCTAACGATTTTTCAATCTCACGGCGCATTTCTTCAGTCCAGGGCTCAGCGCCGAAAATACCTGCTTTAAGCTTGATATCATCGGGAGTATAGCCCATTTCCTTCAGAGTTTCGCCGATATATGCAGCATAAGAAGGTGTGCAGCAAAGAATTGTAGATTCAAGATCCATCATAAACTGAATCTGTCTTTCGGTGTTGCCGGAAGACATCGGAAGTGTCAGACATCCAACCTTATGCGAACCGCCATCAAGACCGGCACCGCCTGTAAAAAGTCCATAACCATAGGCAACCTGACAAACATCATCCTTTGTACCGCCTGCAGCAACAATAGCTCTGGCGCAGCAATCATGCCAAAGGTCAATATCATTTTTGGTATAAAAAGCAACAACACGCTTGCCTGTTGTGCCGCTTGTTGAATGAATTTCTGTGCATTCTGAAAGAGGCTTTGCAAGCAATCCATAAGGATATGCCTCACGCAAATCAGCCTTTGTGAGAAACGGCAGCTTGTGCAGGTCATCTGTGGACTTGATATCATCGGGAGTAACACCCTTTTCGTCCATAAGATTCTTGTAGTAAGGCACGTTTTCATAAACATGCTTTACCTGAGCTACAAGTCGCTCATCCTGAAGCTTTTTCATGTCCTCACGGGACATACACTCGATTTCTCGATTCCAATAATTTGCCATTTTGACAAATACCTCCGTATATTTAATTTTTATGTTTTTCGACATGCAATCTCAAGCGATTTTGCAAATCGGAAATATCATTTTTCCATTCATTAAAAATGCCTTTTGTCCTCATATCATCAGCAAGCTCACATTCACAATCAACGCCGAGAATGATATCAAGCGCATCTATTGCATCGTGCAAAATCACCCCGATATCATAATACGGCTTTTTTGACAGCAACTTTTTTCTTGAAAGCTCAAAGCCGAGCTTTTCAACAACCGTCAAATATTCGTTTTCATATCCTTTACAATATGCCGAATAATCAACACCGCAAAGCAATGCGTCATAATAGCAGGCGCTCGCCCAAATCTGCGTTGCGATTTCGTTGTCAAGACCATCATCGTCTTCAGCGTTGACCTCAATCGCCACAAGAAAGCACAGGTCGTGAGTGAAAAATACAGGATTCACCCCGTCTTCTGTCATTTCAAGCGTATGCTGTCTTCCAAAATTGCTTGCAAATGGCGTAATCATGCGTTTCTGCCCAATTCAAAAGCTTTTTTGTTAAGCTCCAAGAATTTGGGAGGAACACATTCCTCTAAAGCCTTCTGCCATATATCATCGTCAAAGTCTGTCTGCGAAGCTAAAACGCCCATTAAAACAACGTTTGAAGCCTTGGCAGAGCCTGCCTCGCAGGCAAGAGAAAGTGCATCTACAGCGGTCATATCAATTCCCATTTTTTCAAGCTTTTCAAGAATGTTTTCGGGGTATTGTGCTGCACCTGTAATAACGGGCATAGGGTCAAGCTTTTGGGTTGATGTGATAAGTCTGCCGCCTTTTTTCAGATGAGAAATCCATCTTGCAGCCTCAAGCTGTTCAAAAGAAAGAATGATATCAGCCTGACCTTTTTCAACAATGGGAGAGTGAACCTCAGAGCCGTATCTTACATATGTAACAACGGAACCGCCACGCTGGCTCATTCCGTGAACCTCGCTGATTCTCACTTCATAACCTGCCGAAAGCAGAACATTTCCTATAATTTTTGAAGCAAGCAATGTACCCTGACCGCCCACTCCGACAATCATAATTGATTTTGTATCCATAAATTTTCTCCTCAAAATCCTATTCGTTTATATCACCACATCCGCAAAACGGACATTTAGGATAATCAATATCATAGCTTCTGCCACATTCTTCGCAAACAATCTTCGGCAGAATATCAATAGATTCATCAAAATCGTCTTCTTCAATGCTGTTTTTAAAATGCGCATCAAAAAATTCAAATTTTCCGCACTGCGGACACATATAGATATCCGCATTCAAAGAGCCCGCAATAACATTATTCAGATGCTCAAAGAAAATTCCCGCTTCACCAAGCTGAATCTTTTCGGTTTTGACATACTGCATCGGAACGCTGCAGCGCAGACAAGCTATGTTTTTTTCATCCATATAATTACACCTTATTCGCAGATTGCATCAAACTTGCAAAGCTCTTTGCAGATACCGCAGCCTACGCACTGTGTGCCGTCAATAACAGCCTTGCCGTTCTTGATAGAAATTGCGGGACATCCGAGCTTCATGCACATTTTGCAGGTTCTGCACTTATCGCTGTCTACTTTAAGAGGTGCGTTGTGCTTCACATATTTCAAAAGCGCACAGGGACGGCGTGAAATGATAACCGAAGGTTCTGCAATTGCAACTTCTTCCCTTACAGCTTCTTCTGTCTGAGCCAGATTGTAAGGATCCACAACTCTTACTCTGTTAATGCCCACAGCCTTGCACAAATCTTCAAGCCAAACCTTTGCGGCAACATCACCCTTGAGGTTTTTGCCCGTTGTGGGATTCTGCTGGTGGCCTGTCATACCTGTAATTGAGTTATCAAGAATAATTACTGTAGAATTTGTTGCGTTGTAGGCAATATTTACAAGGCCTGTAATACCGCTGTGCATAAATGTGGAATCACCGATTACAGCAACCGAAGTCTTCTCGCTTTGTTCTTTTCTCACCTTATTAAATCCGTGAAGTGCAGAAATCGAAGCACCCATACAGATTGTTGTATCCATAGCGGAAAGAGGTGCGCTTGCGCCGAGAGTATAGCAGCCGATATCACCCGAAACTGTAAGCTTTAACTTTGAAAGCACATAGAACAGACCTCTGTGAGGACATCCTGCGCACATAACAGGCGGTCTTACGGGAACATTTTCGCCGAAATCATCATATTCAACTTCCTTGCCAAGAAGCTTGCTTGCTATAATTGAAGGTGAAAGCTCACCGATAAGCCCGAAAATTTCTTTTCCGACAATGTCAAGTCCAAGAGCTTTACAATGATTTTCGATGATACCATCAAGCTCTTCAATAACATAAACCTTTTTGTGCTTTGCACAGAAATCCTTGAAAATCTCAACGGGAAGCGGATTTACGATACCGAGCTTGAGATATGAAACATCATTTCCCAAAGCTTCTTTAGCATATTCATATGCAGCGCCCGATGTAATCACACCGATTTCATCGCTGTTGTATTCAACTTTGTTAAGGTCACAGTTTTCAGCAAATGCAGCAATATCAGCCATGCGCTGTTCAACAAAAACGTGGCGGCCCTTTGCGTTTGCGGGCATCATTACATATTTTGCGGGATTCTTAACATATTCCTTGATTTCTACCTGCTCTCTTTCGCAAAGCTCAACACTGTTCTGCGAATGAGCAACTCTTGTTGAAAGTCTGACAATAACAGGGGTATCAAACTGTTCGGAAAGCTCGAATGCACGCTTTACAAAATCCTTGCATTCAACAGAGTTTGAAGGCTCAACCATCATAACCTTTGATGCGATTGCGTGATGGCGTGAATCCTGCTCGTTCTGAGAAGAGTGCATTCCGGGGTCATCGGCAACGCCGATAACAAGTCCGCCGTTAACGCCTGTATAAGATACAGTATAAAGTGGGTCTGCGGCAACGTTGAGACCAACGTGCTTCATGGCACAGAAAGACCTTGCGCCTGCAATTGACGCACCGATTGCAACTTCCATTGCAACCTTTTCGTTGGGTGCCCACTCAGCATAAACCTCATCATACTTTGCGACAAATTCGGTAATTTCGGTAGAAGGTGTTCCGGGATAGCTTGACGCAAGATTGCAGCCGGCTTCATAAAGACCTCTGGCAAACGCCTCGTTACCAATCATAAGTTTCTTGTTCAATATATTTTCCGTCCTTTCGGGTAAAAAATGCGGCAGTTAAAAATTTGTTGCCGCAGTATATGCAATTCAAAACAAATCTGAAAATACACCTTTACCATTATAGCAAATTATTTGCTAAATGAAAAGAGGGAGAACAAAATTTCATTAAAACTGCACAAAAAAAGCGACCCACTTTTTACAGTGGGCCGATTTGTTGAACTTTTTGTTGAAAAATCACTTAGCGTTTGTCTTAGCATCGCTTGAGGAGAGGAACTTGTAGACAAAAGCCGCAAGTGCCGCACCAACGAGGGGAGCAAGAATAAATACCCATACCTGCTTCAACGCTTCGTTGTCAACAAGTGCGCTCCATACAAACGCAGGTCCAAAGCTTCTTGCAGGATTTACGGATGTGCCTGTAAGGGGCAGACCGAACAGATGCACAAGTGTGAGCGAAAGACCGATAACAATACCGCTTACAGCGTTATTTTCAGTCTTGCTTGTAACGCCGATAATAGCAATTACAAAAACGAATGTAAGAAGAATTTCGGCAATAAACGCACCCGATGCGCTTATTGCAACATTGGAGTTTACGCCGTAGCCGTTTGTTCCGAGTCCATGAAGGGCAAAATAATCGGGCGCAATGGAATAAAGCGTTGCGGCACCTGCAATTGCACCGAGGAACTGCGCAGCAATATATCCTATAAAATCAACAGGGTTGAGCTTTTTGAGAATGAGCATCGCAAGCGAAACCGCAGGGTTGATGTGGCAGCCCGAAACATTGCCGATTGAATATGCCATTGCAACGATAACAAGACCGAATGCAAGCGCTATTCCGACATAGCCTGTGCCCAACCCATTTGTTGCAGCAACGCCGCAGGCAAACAGAACAAGAACAAATGTGCCGATAAACTCAGCTAAGTATTTTTTAATGCTTTCCATAAAATTTCCCTCCGCAAAAAATAATGTATTTATATATTAACATATAAAGGTAAATTTTGCAAGGGGATATTTTCACATACTCAGGTAAATTCGGAACGTTAAACCTTGCTAAATCCCAAATAATGTTTTTTCCCATCGTACTGTTTAAACATAAGAGCAATTGTATCGCCAATGCTTAGACTGTCATAGTTAATACGATTTATCTTCAATTCTTCCTGACTGCCGTTTTCATAGCGTATAGTTATGTAATAGCTGTAGTGCTGTTTAACCTTTGTTTTGATATCTACCTGCCCGTATAGGCCGTACATAGTGGGGTCAGGCATGCTTTTACTTTCAATTGTTGTTCCCGTGTTCACTATCCGTCGATTGATTACAGTTGCATTAAATGTAATGATAGGCGCTGAATCTTTTTTTCTTCTTTTCCTTACACTTCCCAATGCTGCCGAATACAGAAGTAACATAAACAACGTTAAAACACCACAAGAGGCAGTAATTGCATACCAGTTTCCAGTGGCGATAACACCGACTAACGGCACAGCAAAACACAAAGAACCGATACCCATATAAACTGCCATTTTTTCTTTATCTTCATCAATCAGCTTTATGTCATTTTCCTCGTATACGGATTTTACAGCTTTGATAATAATCTTATAAATCAATAAAGCGACCGCACACACGATAAATAGAATAACAAAAAAATCTGAAGTACTTATGATATCTTTTATGTTATATGCGAAATATATCAAAGGCAAAAATATTAAAAGTAGCGCTGCAATAGCAACTATTCTAACTACTTTAATTTTATTTGCGCTGCCTTCCGAAGCTTTTTCCGATTTTATCCTTATTCTACGTAATATAAACGATGCTGCAAGTGAATAGTAGAATATAAATGCCAGCACTAAAGCTGCCATTAAGAAAATGGCTACTGATATTTCTTTTATTTCACCTTGCAATATCGAATTGACAATTACATAAATAGGCATAGAATATATACACACAGTTGCAATTAAAATTAAAACTGTCACCTTAATCTTATCGCTGAGTTTTGCATCTTCCAATTCATATAGAGCTGATTCAACAACAGGAAAATAAATCGATACAAAAAAAAGTTATAAATAATATGATGTAATATTGCTATATATATCCCACCAAACAAAAATGTTAATGTTGTCTCAAATATGTCCAACGTATTTTTTTTACCTAAAAACTCTTCAAACAGTAACGGAACCGCCGGAGAATACAACATAATTACAGAAATTGCAACAATAATCTTTACTACCTTCATTTTATTCATCGTTGAACCTCCAAATCAATATTTTACACTCAACATTTTGAGCATACTAAAATTATACTTAATATGTTGAGTATTGTCAAGAGGTTGAGTATGATAAAATTTTAAGTGGTGATTAAAAATGATAAGCTACAAGCCGTTTTACGAAACCCTTTTCAAAAAAGGCATAACAGAATATAATCTTATTTTTAAGCAAGGTTTTTCGGCAAATACACTGTACCGAATCAAAAAAGGCGAGGCAATCAGCACAAAAACTCTCGACGCACTTTGCTATGCGCTTGACTGTGAGGTTTGCGATATAATCAGATTTGAAAAAGAATAGCACCCGTTTTTTCAGACTCAAAGAAGAATCGGGTGCTTGTTTTTTGCGAAAATCACGGCTATACAGCGAAAAAGCATTGACAATAATACATTGTAATGCTATAATAATTGTTTGTGATGAAAGATATATATAAGTAGTATACGGAGGAAGATTATTTTGGTAAGAAACGATTTAAGAAACATAGCAATTATAGCGCACGTTGACCACGGCAAAACCACTCTTGTTGATGAAATGCTCAAGCAAAGCGGCGCATTCCGTGAGAATCAGTCCGTTGCAGAAAGAGTAATGGACTCGAATGATCTGGAACGTGAGCGTGGTATTACAATTTTGGCAAAAAACACTTCTATATATTATAAGGATACAAAAATCAACATCATCGACACACCCGGACATGCTGATTTCGGCGGCGAGGTTGAACGTGTGTTGAATATGGTTGACGGCGTTGTGCTTCTTGTTGATGCCGCCGAAGGCCCCATGCCCCAGACAAGATTTGTTCTTTCAAAGGCACTTGAAATGGGCCACCGAATTATTGTTGTTGTAAACAAGATTGACAAGCCCGATGCCCGTCTTGATGAAATCGGCGATGAGGTTTTAGAGCTTCTTTTGGACCTTGACGCAAACGATGAACAGCTTGAAAGCCCCATGCTTTTCTGCTCGGGAAGAAGCGGCACAGCTTCGCTTTCACAATATGAAGAAGGCAAGGATTTGACTCCCCTTTTTGATACTATTCTTGACTATATACAGCCGCCGCAGGGCGATGACGAAGGCCCGCTGCAGATGCTTATTTCCTCGATTGATTATAACGAATATGTCGGCAGAATCGGCATCGGCAGAATTGAAAGAGGCAGCGCAAGGCTCAATCAGAACGTTCTTGTGGGTAACTATTACAGCGATGACAAGCCCCACCAGAGCCGCCTTGTAAATATTATGCAGATTCAGGAGCTAAAGCGTGTGCCCGTTCAGGAAGCTACTGTCGGCGATATCGTATGGGTAAGCGGTATTGAAGATATCACAATCGGCGATACAATCTGCGATACGGATAATTACGAGCCGTTGCCCTTCACCAAGGTGAGCGAGCCGACTATCGAAATGACGTTTTCTGTAAACGACAGCCCCCTGGCAGGTCAGGAAGGAAAGTTTGTAACCTCTCGTCAGCTGCGCGAAAGACTTTTCAAGGAATTACTGCGTGACGTTTCCTTGAAAATCGAAGAAACAGAAAACACCGACAGCTTCAGGGTTATGGGCAGGGGTGAAATGCACCTTTCAATATTGATTGAAAATATGCGCAGAGAAGGCTATGAGCTTTCCGTATCCACCCCCAGAGTTCTTTACAAGGAAATTGACGGCAAAAAGTGTGAGCCTATTGAAAGACTTGTAATTGACGTGCCTCAGGATTTTGTAGGCGCTGTAATGGAAAAGCTCGGTGCACGCAAGGCAGAATTGCAGTCGATGAATCCGCAGGGAAGCCGTATGAAGATAGAATTTCTCATTCCCGCAAGAGGTCTTTTCGGCTATAAGAGCGAATTTTTGACCGACACCAAGGGCGAAGGCATAATGTCCAGCGTATTCCATTCATATCAGGAATATAAAGGCGATATCGCAAAGCGTTCATTGGGAAGTATGGTTTGCTTTGAAACAGGCGAATCCGTAACTTACGGACTTTTCAATGCTCAGGAACGCGGTCAGCTGTTTATAGGTGCAGGCGTCAAGGTATACGAAGGTATGGTTATAGGCGTTAGCCCCAAGCCCGAAGAGCTTGTTGTAAATGTGTGCAAGCGCAAGCACCTCACCAACACCCGTGCAAGCGGCAGTGATGACGCATTGCGCCTTATCCCGCCGAAGAAAATGAGCCTTGAGGAATGCCTGGAATTTCTTTCGGATGATGAGCTTCTTGAAGTTACACCCGTATCATTAAGACTGCGCAAGCAGATTCTTGATAACTCTCTGCGTGCAAAAACAAGAGCCAAAGGCTGATATACTATTTAATATATAAAAATTATACTGATAGCGGTCGGATTAAGATATAAAAATCCGACCGCTTTTTGTGATAATTCTGTGATAACGTTTACAAAACTCCCGATATTACGAGCGTTTCAAATTTCATTGGCAATGTTGCACAATAAATCAAGGCACCTTTAGTCGCTTATCACAAAAATGCTAAAAGGTTCTTTACATTTTTGGGCGGTTATGGTATCATAATTTCATAATTAAAGTTAGTGTGAGGAGTTTGTATTTTCAAATAATGAGCGTTTCTCACCGGCTGAAAAAGTGCTGCAACATTCATCATTTTCAAGCCGCGTTCCCCTTTCGGGAAGGGGAAACCGACTAACCGTATTTATATGGGCATTCCCGATGCTCAAATTAAATTACAGGAGGAGAGAGTTCACATTATGAAACTCAGAAAGCTTACAGCATCAGTAGCTGCCGGCGTTATGGCTGCTACAGCACTCGCACCTGCTGCTTCAGCAGGACAGCTTCTCGGTCAGATGGACTTTGACGACGGCGTCGGTTTGCCTTGGCACACTTGTGAAACAGCCCCCGGCGACTGTGACTTCGCTATTGAAGACGGCGTTTATAAAGTTATCATCAACAACCCCGGCGGAGCTTCTCGTGGCGGTGAAGACAGATGGGACATTCAGTTCCGTCACAGAGGTTTAACTCTTATTTCAACCCACAAATACACAATTACTTTTGATCTTACCGCATCAAGCTCAGGTAAGTTCTACACCAAGCTTGGTAACCTTGAAGGTAACATCGAAGTTTGGCACAACGGAAATTCAAACGCAGACGACTTCAACCAGAAGTGGGATCTTATTTCCGTTTCCGCAAACCAGACATATTCTATGAGCTGTACCTTCTCTCCCACATCTGACGCTACAGCAGATATGGCAGCTGAGTGGGCATTCCACCTCGGCGGTGACGGTCAGTACACAGCAAGCGACTGCTTCCCTGCAGGCACAACTGTTGAATTTGACAATATGTCGCTTATCGACAACACTGCTGATGACTATGACTACGATGTAGTTCACGCTGAAGAGAAAGAGTATATGTACTACTTCATGGATCCTGCAGCTTCAGGTCTGAGAAGTGATATTTCTGTAAACCAGATGGGTTACTTCAAAAATGCAGAGAAGTACGCTACATTGATTCTCGATTCTGATGACACTACTGAAAAGACATTTGAAATTCTTGATGAATCTGGTTCTGTAGTTTATACAGGTACTTCCGAATATTACGGATATGACGAAGATTCATACTGCTATGTACATATTCTTGATTTCAGTGACTTTGCAACTGAAGGCGCAGGCTACAAGATTTCCTGCGATGGAAAAACAAGCTATGACTTCGGTATCGGCGATTGGATCTATGACGGTCTTCTCGACGACTCTCTCAACTATTTCTATCTGAACCGTTCAGGTATTGAAATTGAAGCTGAATATGTAACAGGCGGCGACGCTAACGCTCTTGCTCGTGCTGCAGGTCACACAAACGACGTTGCTCACATTCAGACAAAGTGGTCCAACGACGTTGAAGAAACAGGCAACACACAGAACGTTACAGGCGGTTGGTACGACGCAGGTGACTACGGTAAATACGTAGTAAACGGCGGTATCTCCCTCTGGACTCTCCAGAACGAATACGAAATGGCTGTATACGGCGGCTACGCTGATGAAACATTCGGCGACGGCACATTGTCACTTCCCGAAAATTCCAACGGTTATCCCGACCTTCTTGACGAAGCTGCTTGGGAAATGGATTGGTTCATGACAATGGAAGTTAAGTCCGGCACACAGAAGGGCATGGTTTACCACAAGATGCACGACGAAAAATGGACTGCTCTCGGTTGTGAGCCTGCTGACTACGAAGATGCAGAAAGCACATACCGTGACAAGGTTTCCTTCCGTGTAATCAAGCCCGCAACACTCACAGCTACATTCAATGCTGCTGCTTGCGCTGCACAGGCTGCACGTTTGTGGGAAGATGTTGACGCTTCAAAGGCTGCTGAATATCTCGAATTTGCTGAGAGAACATACGCAGCAGGCGTTGCTAACTATGTTGACTACACTGCTCCTTCCAACCCTGATTCTTACACAGGCGTTTACGCTTCTCTCTCTCAGAACATCGGTGGTGGCCCCTACGGCGACACTGACGCTACTGACGAAGCATATTGGGCAGCTGCTGAGCTTCTCATCACAACAGGCAACCAGGATTACTACACAGATATGACAACAGGTATCGGTGCTGAGCACCACCTCAAGGCTTACACAGCTCTTTATTCCGGTGAAGATTCCGGTACAATCGGCTTTGTAAACTGGGGTAATACTTCCGGTCTCGGAATTATGTCCCTCTTCCTCAACGAGGATGCTCTCCCCGCTGACGATTATGCAACACTTTGCGAAAACCTTATGGCAGCTGCTGACGTATTCCGCGGCTACGAGGATTCTCAGGGCTTCGGTATCCCGCTTACACAGTCTACATCCAATGGTGAGACAGGTTACGAAGTAATCACCGGTTATCCTTGGGGTTCAAACAGCTTCGTAGTATGCAACGCAATGCTCTTTGCTTATGCATTTGAAGCTTCTTACGTTGTTGACGGCGCTTATGACGCTACATACTTCAACGGCGCAACAATGGCTATGGACTACATCTTCGGACGTAATCCTCTTGACTTCTCATATGTATCCGGCTACGGTAACAGAGCTCTTATGTATCCTCACCACAGATACTGGGCATTCCTCACAGACCCTGACAAGTGGCCTAAGGCTCCCGCTGGTTGTCTCTCCGGTGGTCCTAACTCCACATTGCAGGATCCCTGGGTAGCAGGTTATGGTTGGGGCGCTGGCTCTAACGCACCTCAGCTTTCTTACACAGATAACAACGAAGCTTGGTCCGTAAACGAAATCACAATCAACTGGAACTCTCCTCTTGCTTGGATTACCGGTTACCTCCAGGAAAATGCTGATAAGCTTGAAGCTGTTGAAGATGATTTCCTTTGGGGCGACGTAAACTTTGACGGCGTTGTAAACTCTATTGACGCTACAATGGTTACAAGACATTCACTCAAGGTTATTTCACTCAGCGCTGATGCTCAGAAGGTTGGCGACGTTAACCAGGACGGCGTTGTAAACTCTATCGATGCTACAATCATCACAAGATATGCATTGAAGGTTATCACAACTCTTCCCGTATAAGTTTTATCTACTTTTTAAAGCGGAATGTGTTAAAACACATTCCGCTTTTTTTCTGCAATAAAAACAATTGATTTTTCTATATAAGTAGTGTATAATATAAATTGGTATTTTGTGTTTAAGAGGTGAGCTTTACGGATTACAATCTTGTCGGCAGACAAATGACTCTCGAAGGGATCGTCAGCAGCATTGTGTATCGCAACGAAGATAATGGATATACAGTTTTTGATCTCGAGTCAAAGGATGAACTGATAACTGTTGTCGGTGAGCTCGGCAGAATTGATGAGGGCGAGGTTGTTTTGCTTGAAGGCTCATACATAAACCACCCACGGTTTGGTATGCAATTCAAGGCTGTGTACTGCGAACAGCGTCTTCCCGAAACCGCTGTTTCAATTGAAAGGTATCTTTCAAGCGGCGTAATCAAAGGCATCGGCCCTTCATTGGCAAAAAAAATCGTTAATCAGTTCGGCAGCGAAACTCTCGAGATTATGCAGAATACTCCTGAAAAACTTACCTGTATAAAAGGCATTTCTCCCAAAAAATGTGAGAGCATTGCTCAGGAATTCGCACAGCTTGCAGGTGTGCGCCGAATAATGACTTATCTATCGGCACACGGCGTTGCCGCATCATATGCAATGTCTGCATACAAGCTATACGGCTTTGAGGCAATCGAAATTATTGAAGATAACCCGTATATTCTGTGCAATCATCCGATTTCACTTTCATTCCCCAAGGTTGATGAAATCGCTTCGCAAATCAAATTTGATGATTCGGTCAACAAACGAATCTGCGCCGGACTGCGTTATATTCTTGAACAAAACGTTCTTGAAGGGCATACCTGCGTTCCCCTTGATAAGCTTGTCGAGAAAGCCAAGGAATATCTTGGCGCTACCGAACAGGCAGTTTATGAGGCTTACAACATTGAAATCGAAGAACACAATATTGTCGAATACGATAAAAACTCGAGATGCTTTGTATATCTCTATGAGTATTACGATGCCGAGAATTATATTGCCCAAAGGCTCGGCGTGCTCAATGCATTTATGCCTATGACAGATTTCAATTTTGAAAACCTTATAAAGCAGGAGGAGCTGAAAAATGCAATTGAATATGAGGTGTCGCAAAAAGAAGCGATAAATCTTGCGCTGACTAAAGGGCTCATGATTCTGACAGGAGGTCCGGGAACAGGTAAAACCACGACGCTTAATGCAATAATTTCTATCTATGAAGAAAGAAACACGAAAGTTCTGCTTGCCGCCCCAACAGGAAGAGCTGCAAAGCGTATGTCCGAGCTTACAAACCGCAATGCAAAGACGATTCACCGTCTACTCGAGGTTGATTTTGACATAAACGGAAATCTCTCATTCAAACATAATGAAAGCAATACTTTAAAATGCGATGTAATCATCGTTGATGAGGTTTCAATGCTCGACACTCTGCTTTTTGCCAACTTGCTGAAAGCGCTCAAGCTCAACTGCCGCATAATTCTCGTCGGCGACAGCGACCAGCTGCCTTCCGTCGGAGCAGGCAATATTCTCAAATGTCTGATTGACTCCAAAAGGATCCGCACGATTACACTGACAGAAATTTTCAGACAAGCGCAGGAAAGCTGTATTGTAACCAATGCACACAAAATCGTTTCGGGAGAGCTTCCCGACCTTGACAACAAAAAAAGTGATTTTTTCTTTTTCGAGAGAAATAATCCCGCACATGGCGCAAACCTCATTGTTGATCTGTGCTCACGCCGACTGCCCGAGGCATATGAATACTCGCCGATTGATGACATACAGGTACTCTCCCCCACCCGCAAAGGGATTTTGGGAACAATCGAGTTGAACAAATCCCTTCAGGCGATGCTCAATCCTCATTCCGAAAATAAAGATGAGGTTAAAACGATGTACGGCGTTTTGCGTGACGGCGATAAGGTGATGCAGATAAAAAACAATTATGACATTGTGTGGAAGCGCTGCGGTGAATCAGGCACGGGAATCTTTAACGGCGACATCGGTGTAATCACCGAAATCAACCGCCGAAGCTGTGAAATCACAATCAATTTTGACGGAAGATATGCCGTATATCCGTACTCAATGCTCGAACAGCTTGAGCTCGCCTATGCCGTAACTGTACACAAGAGTCAGGGAAGCGAATTTGAGGCTGTTATTCTTGCGATTCCGCAGGGCTTCGATAACCTGTGCTATCGCAATCTGCTCTATACCGCAATAACCCGCGCAAGAAAGCTGCTGATTCTTGTCGGAACAAGGGACCGTGTCGAAGCAATGGTCAACAACAACCGCCGCACTCTGCGTTATACCTGTCTGCGGCATATGATCGAATCGGAGATACCAAATGAACCACGTGATTAGTTTTATTTCCGACCTTTTCTTTCCAAACCGCTGTCCGTGCTGTAGCTGCTTTATAAAATTTGACGAGCTTATCTGCGATGACTGCAAAACCAAGCTTACTCTTACCGATTACTGCCCGGTATGCGGAAATTCAAACTGCATATGCAAAAAGGACAAAGTTGCGTGTGAACGCTCGTTTGTATTCTTTGATTACAACAATGCAGCACGAAACGGCGTAATTGCATATAAATCGGGTGAAAACAGGAATTTTCTTCACTATATGGGCACTGTCATCTCAAATTTTCTGAAATCGGAAAACATACGTGCCGACTATGTGGTTTATGCACCTATGACGAGAAAAGCATATATTTTCAGGCGTTTCAATCACGCAAAAATTCTTGCACGTTACACTGCAAAGGCAACGGATGCAAAGATGATTTCAGCATTCACCCTTCACAAATCTGCTCTCACCCAGCACCTGCTCAATGCGCAAATGCGCCGCGACAACTGTAAGAATATTGGCATAAAACAGCTTGATTTATATGGCAAGACCGTGATATTCTGCGACGATATCACAACAACAGGCAGTACGATGCTGCGTGCTTCACAGCTGCTGAAAGAGAAAGGTGCCGAGCACATCATCTGTGTATTCGGCGCAAAATCAACATATACGAAAGGATAAATTAACAATGGATCAGATCAAGAACTATTTTGAAAACCTTCCTGTCAGAATTATCGACGGAATCATCGGCATTCTTCCCACTCTTCTCTTCGCCGCAATTATTCTTATTGCAGGTAATATTCTGACAAAAATCGTTCTCAAGATAATGCAGGCAGGGCTTGACAGAGGTAAAATCGACAAGACTGTACATAGTTTCCTCAATTCGCTTGTAACTATCGTTCTCAAGCTCTTCACAATCGTAATTGTTTTGAGCGTGCTTGGCATCCCTATGACGTCAATCATCACAGTAATCGGTACAGCCGGTGTTGCAATCGGTCTTGCTTTGCAAAGCAGCCTTTCAAACATCGCAGGCGGATTCATCATCCTCTTTACCAAGCCTATTGAGGTTGGCGACTTTATCGAATCAAACGGAACATCCGGTACGGTTTCTGCAATCAATATCCTTTATACACAGATCACAACTCCCGATAATCAGGAAGCCTTCATTCCCAACGGACTTGTTGCAAACAACAAAATCACAAATATTTCCAAGCTCGGAAAAAGGCGCCTTGATCTCGACTTTGCTATCGCTTATGAAAATGACCTTGAAAAGGCAAAAGCAGCAATCAACAAGGTTCTTGACAGAAGCAAATTCACACTCAAGGATTGTGACAGCGTTGTCAAGCTCGGCGGTCACGGCACAAACGGACTTATCATCCACATCAGAGCATGGGTTCATCCCGACAATTACTGGGATCTTTACTATGAAATCTATGAGCAGGTTAAAATTGAATTTGAAGCAAATTCCATCACAATTCCTCACAACCAGCTCGACGTACACGTTATAAATAATGCATAACAAACAATCTAAAAAGCGAATAGCTGCTCCGTTTATAATCATCGGAGCAGCTATAGCAATCGCCTTAATCTGGTATTATAATAATTTTACCATAAAAACAGAATACAGCGAGATATATTCCGAAAAAGTGAAAAACGACATAAAAATCGCATTGATTTCTGACCTGCACGGAATGGAATTCGGAAATGACAACTCAGATTTGATTGAAAAAATCAACGAAGAAAACCCCGACCTTGTTGTTGCCGCAGGTGATATGATGACAACAAACGATGATGAAAGCAGACAGGTCGCAGTAGACCTTCTTTCCACACTGTCCGAAAGCTACCCGACATATTTTGCCGACGGCGAGCACGACAAACAGTCACAAGCCTTCCACGATGCGCTTGGTGCGACCAATGTTGTCTGCACACCAATGTACGATGTGGAGAATTACTATAACATCTCCTGTTTTGAAGATATACTGACAGTCGGCGAAACCGACATATTCTTATGCGGCGTAAGCTATTACAGCAGCTTTTATTTTGATATGAACGATTATGTCGAAAAACCCGATGATATCTTCTCGGTGTTTGTGTGCCATATTCCCCAGATTGGCGAATTTGAAAAATTCGGTGCCGACCTGACCTTAAGCGGCGATACCCACGGCGGAATAATCCAGTTGTTCGGTCCGGCATATTTTGAAGGAAACTGGTTTCCCGAAATCACTTCGGATATTCCGATATATGACAAGGGACTGTTTGAATATGAAGGCGGTCAAATGTACGTCACTCCCGGTCTTGGAGCATATCCCGTTGCGGCAAGGTTTAACAACCGACCCGAGCTTAGTATAATCACAGTAAAACCAAGGGAAAACTAATGTATATAACAAAAAAACAAAGCCGCAGAAAAATCTCTGCAGCTTTGCAATAATCGTCCTAAGCTTCTTGGCATTTAGTCAACGTCATAATAATTCTTGGCGATGTAAGCATTATAAATCTCAGCCAAGAGCTTTCCCGCAAAAAGTGCGGCAGCAATATTCACCACGAAACAGGTAACTTTAAAAAGGTCTTTCATAACCGCAACAACCTCCCATATAATTTAGTCTTCGGAGTTTAATTTTTCTCTGTATTTATATTATAACACATAAAATCATAAATGACCATAGTTTTTTATGATTTTACGAAAAATATTTTCAATCTCTCAAGGAACTCATCAGATGAATAAATACAAACAGCTTGCAACGAATACAATAATTTTTGCAATCGGCTCATTCAGTTCAAAAATCCTGAGCTTTTTGCTGACAAGGCTTTATACCGCTTCCATGACAGAGGCACAGCTCGGTGTTGCCGACCTTGTTGTGCAGGGTGCAAATCTGCTGATCCCCATCCTTACGCTGAATATTGTTGAAAGCGTAATGCGCTACGGGCTTGAAAACAGCTACGACAAACAGCAAGTCTTTTCTGTCGGAATAAGAATAATGCTTATGGGAATGGCGGCAATGACGCTTCTTCTCCCCGTTTTGAATTTTGTCCCCAGCTTTGACGGCTATCTGCACCTGCTTTATATTTTTGTATTCACATCATCATTCCGCGCAATAAATCAGCAGTTTCTGCGAACATGCGGTCACGTCAAGCTCTATGCCTTCGACGGCATTCTGACAACGTTTGTGATGATTATTCTCAATTTCATCTTTCTCCTTGGGTTTGATATGGGAACCGAAGGCTACCTGCTGTCGATGATTCTTGCAGACCTCATATCTGCGTTGTTTATTTTCTTTGTCGGTCAGAACTACCGTTATTTAAAATTTGTCCGCATCGAAAAAGATATGCTTAAAACCATGGTGAAATTCTCAATTCCATTGATACCGACAGCGGTATTGTGGTGGGTTGTCAGCTCTTCGGACAAATTTATGATTTCCGGTATGTTAGGTGATGATATCAATGGCGTATACGGCGTTGCGTACAAAATTCCCTCGCTGATTTCAATGGTTTCAACCATTTTCTTTCAGGCATGGCAGATGTCCGCTATAAAGGAATATACTGAAGGCGGCGCTTCTGATGAAGCAAAAAACTTCTTTTCAAAGGTGTTTCACGCATATCAGGCGGTTATGTATATCTCAGGCGGAGCAATACTGCTGCTTTTGCGCCCTTTGATAACTTTGTTTGTAGACAGCGATTTCGGCGACCCGTATATCTACACTCCGTTTTTGATACTGTCGGTAATTATGTCGTGCTCGTGCACATTTTTAAGCTATATTTATTCGGCAACCGTGCATACAAAAAATTCATTTGCAACAAGCCTTTTAGCGGCAATTGTCAATATCATACTGAATTTAATTCTTATTCCCTCGCCGCTGGGCGCTCAGGGTGCGGCAATCGCAACCGCCGCAAGCTACTCTATCTGCTTTATAGTGCGCCTGTTCGATTCACGCAGATATATACACTTCAAAGTGAATTATGTCAAGCTGATTCTGAATATCGTGCTGATAGTCGCAAGCACTCTGGTCACACTTTACACTGCCAAGTTCAAAACGCTTATTATGATAATATTGTTTATCGCAATTTTCATCATCAATTTCAGCGAACTCTGGATGACCGTTAAAAAAGTTATGCCAATATCAAGACGAAAAAAGGCCTGATGTAAATTTATAAATTTTGTGGAAAGGAGGAAGAATTACAATGAATATTTTCAATATCTTTGCCAAAAAATCAAAAAAGAAAAGCGCTGTTGTCTATATCGACTTTGAGCATTGGTATATCGGTCTTGATAATTATTTTCATATAAAACCCGATATTATGGAATTTAAAAAAGAGCTTGAGAAAAATTACGATATAAGTGATATTTTCGTTTTTGCCGATTTTCAAAATCCGCACTTTAATGAAATGCTTGTAAAACTTCGCGAGGTAACAAACTCAATTGTCGAAACCAACAACGGAACGACATTTTATAAAAAAGATTTTACTGATTTTATAATGCTTGATTATATTTATCAGAAAGCATACAGCGACAGCTCGATTGACTGCTTTATCATCTTTACGGGTGACGGACATTTCACCTCGGTTGTAAACTTTCTTAAAAACAAATGCTCAAAGGAAGTCGGCATCTTCGGCGTCAACGGAGCTGTCAGCCAACAGCTGACAAACAGCGCAAGCTGGTATAGAACGGTGCCCGATGTTCAATCTGACAAAACCTATTGCTATAATCTGATTTTGAAGAATTTTGATTATATCAACCACAAAAAGGGCAAAAGGATTTATCCCACCTTCAACAAAACCGTTGATATCATATCCGAATATTATCATCTCGACAGAAAAAGCGTCGAAACTGCACTATCGGAAATGATGAAAAACGGATATGTGTACTCACGCGGCGTCAAATCCGAAAACGGAAGGTTCATCAAAATACTTAAAGTCAACTGGAAACGCTGTGTTGCCGACGGACTTTGGAAGTCAAACGGAAAAGCACATAAACACAGCAAATAATAATAGTCTTTATTTTTACTTTAACAGCCGTTCCTATAAACGGCTGTTTTTTCTTGACGGATACAGCTTCATATGCTATAATCAACACAAAGAATATTGCGAAAGGAGTAGTGCATATGAACAAAAAACGGTTTTACAGCTTCACATCCGCATACAGTATTCTCTGTGCTGTGTTAATATTCGCTTCGCACATTGCCAACAAAAAGGTTATTGCCGCCAAATCAAAGCTTCACAAAAACCACTATTGCTTGAATCATAGCGCTGAAGAACTCATCGCAGAACTTAAGGCTACCGGCATAATTATCCTTGTTTACATTCTCTTGCTTCTTCTGTGCTATCTGATAACGCTGATTTTGCTAAGAAATACTCAAATTAAGAATGAAAATGCTGCAGAAAAAGCTGAGGCAAATGCTACTCTAAGAATCACCCTTCTGTTAACATTTTTAACTGCAATTTTGACTCTGTTTGCTACTAATTCTACTTTTTTCAATACTGCTCTTGTGCCTTTGCTGCTCCTGCCGATTCTTTCTTTTGCAATATACATACTTCCTCTTTATAAAGCCAATAGTTCATTGGAAAACAAACAACAACAGCCCGAATCAATTGAATACGAAACGTAAAAACCAATAAAAACAGCATTATATAAAATCGGATGAGATGAACATCACCTTTGTTCACCTGTCCGATTTTTTTTTGAATTTCTATGGACATTATCCTGATTTTATGATATAATATTTCTTGACAATGAATTCGTCCGAATTTAGCGGACAGAAAGGAATATAGATGATTTATGAAAAGTCCTGCGGTGCAATCGTATACCGCAAATCACACGGAAACACCGAAATTCTGCTTATCAAGCATATAAACAGTGGTCATTGGTCATTCCCGAAAGGTCATATGGAAAAGGATGAAACCGAGCTTGAAACCGCCGCGAGAGAAATTAAGGAGGAAACAGGAGTTGACGTTATTCTCGACCCCACCTTCCGTGAAACCGTGCAATATTCACCCAAAAAAGACACGATGAAGGTTGTTGTGTACTTCCTCGCAAAAGCAAAGAATTTTGAGCTTTCTCCCCAGGAGGAGGAAATTTCGCAGATTCGCTGGGTCGATATCGGTCACGCAACCTCAATCCTTACATATGAGAACGATAAGACAATTGTCAACAAAGCAAAGCACGCTATTTATTGAACAAAATGCGTCCTGTTCCCAGATTTGCGGAACGGAACGCATTTTTTTGTTGACAAATTTAAAAAATATGGATATAATATTATCTGAACCTGCAAAATGCACGTTCAAAAAAGGATTTTAAATTTATTTTGTAAAGCGGAGAGAAAAATGGTTTTTGCGATTGATGCCGGCAACACGAATATCGTTTTAGGCTTATATGACAACGACAAGCTCGTATTCACATCAAGGCTTTCAACTCAAGCTTCGGTTTCGGAAGATGAGTATGCTATTGCTATTAAGAATATTTTTGAGCTTTATTCAATCTGCCCGAATGAATTCGATGGTGCAATAATATCAAGCGTTGTTCCACCCCTCAATGCGACATTAAAAAATGCGCTGAAAAAGCTTTTGAACTGCAAGGTTTATGTTGTTTCCCCCGGAATCAAAACCGGGCTCAACATCAAGCTTGACAACCCTGCGATCTTAGGTGCAGACCTTGTCTGCGGCGCAGTCGGTGCGCTTGAAAAATACAGCGCACCTTGCATTGTATTCGACCTCGGAACAGCCACGACAATTTCCGCAATCGACAAAAACAGATGCTTTCTCGGCGGATCAATCATTCCCGGAGTACGCATTTCGCTCAACGCACTTTCAAACGGAGCCGCACAGCTGCCGCACATCAGCCTTGATGACTACGATGGCGAAGTAATCGGGAAGAATACGCTTTCATCTATGCAGTCGGGAATTATCTTAGGTACTGCAGGGATGCTTGACGCATTCATCGAGCGCTACCGTGAAGTTTTAGGTGAAGATGCTGTTGCAATTGCAACGGGCGGTCTTGCTCCGAGCATAGTGAAATATTGTAAGCACGATATTATCTGCGACAGCGATTTACTTCTCGACGGGCTTTATTACATTTACAAAATGAATGCAAAATCCTGAAAAAATTACATTGCACCCGAAGAAAAACGGTCGGGGCAGTAGTAGGAGGATTTATATGAATTCAAAGACACAAAAAATGTCAATCAAAACCATGACCTTCGGTGCGTTGCTCACCGCATTGGTAATCGTTCTGCAGCTGATGGGTTCATTCATCAGGTTCGGTCAGTTCTCGGTTTCGTTGGTACTTATTCCTATCGTTATAGGCTCTGCAATCGGCGGACCTTATATGGGCACGTGGCTGGGCGCTGTATTCGGTGCAACGGTTCTTGCCAGCGGAGACGCGGCAGCGTTCCTCACAATCGACGCAATCGGAACCGTCATAACGGTTATATTAAAGGGTACTGCCTGCGGCTTTGTTGCAGGGCTCATTTACAAGCTGTTTGAAAAGAAAAATCAGACTGTTGCCGTTATCAGTGCTGCAATCATATGCCCTGTTGTAAATACCTTGATTTTTATTGCAGGTTGCTTTCTTTTCTTCTATGATACGATTTCAACCTGGGCTTCCGACGGAAACGCCGTAAAATATATATTCCTCGTTCTTGTCGGCGGAAACTTTTTGTTTGAATTAGCATTCAACATAATTCTCAGCCCGACAATTATCAAATTGCTGAATTACACCAAGAAAAATATATAAGCTTTCAAAAAGCAAAACAAACCGCAAAGCGTAACGCAATTTAACGCTTTGCGGTTTTAATTTTTACTTTTTATCTTTTTTAAGCGACATAGCAACAATGTTAAGAGTATTTGCTATGAAAACAAGCCCTACTATCATTAAAATAACAGCAAGCTCTTTTATCTTGCTATCAAAATTATCGGGCATTAAAAACAAAAGTGCGCACCCGATAGCACTTGTAAGCAAAACAAGCACAGTCATTATATTTTCGAACCTTTTGTCTTCTTTTTCCCTTCGCTTCAAAGCAAGCGTGATATTTGCTTCTGCGGCAGCCTTAAACTCATCTGTTCCTAAAGTTTCACCCGAAAGAATTTCGTTTATGCTGATTTGATACATCTCAGACATAAGCTTGAGGCAATCAATAGAGGGCAGATAATTACCGGTTTCCCAGCGTGATATGGTTTTGTTTGTAACACCCAGCTTTTCGCCAAGCTGTTCCTGAGTCATATTATGCTGTGTTCTGAGCAATTTTAAAAACTTGCCGATTTTTTGTGTATCCATGTTTGCGATACCTCCTTGTTTGATAACTTTAGTTTATCAAACTTAATGCCAAAAGTCTTCCCCATAAATGGCGAATCGCTGAAAAAGCGACATTTCTAATCCCTTAATATATCACTTCCCTTTGGTTTTCTTCTTAAACCATTGAACTAAAGCACAAATAACACCAAAAATCAGAAAGAAAATGATAAGCCCAAGCAAAGTGATTAAATCGTAGTTTAAGTTATCGGATTCAATATCCACCCCAAACATACCAACAACAAAAACACCGATTCCCAAACATAATAAAGTTAATACTAACTCAACAATCGCTTCTATTAGCTTCTCTTTTTTATTTTTTTTCATAGTTTTACCACTTATTTCAAATCATCACATATTTTTTCCATCAACACCACGCACTCAACGTGCGTCGTTCTCGGGAACATATCAACCGGCTTGATTTTTACGGTTTTGTAGCCCATTTTTTCCAAAGCGGCGCAGTCTCGCGCGCAGGTTGCGGGGTTACACGAAACCATAACTATTCTTTGCGGTGACATTTTCACAACAGATTCCAGAGTCAGACTGTCGCACCCCTTTCTGGGCGGATCAAGAATGACAACATCGGGAAAGCAATTGCTTTCACAGATTTTCTGCGCCGCCTTGCCTGCATCTGAACATATAAATTCTGCGTTGCAAATTCTGTTACGCTCAGCGTTTTTTATAGCATTATCAACAGCGCTTTGCACAATTTCAACGCCAAGCAAACGCTTGATGCGCCGTGCCATTGAAAGACCTATCGTTCCTGCGCCGCAATATAAATCAAGCACAAATGAATTTTCGCCTGCTTCTGCAAATCCTTCTGCAATTGCATAAAGCTTTTGCGCCTGCTCGGTATTTATCTGATAAAACGAATGGGGCGAAAGCTCGATTTCGTTGCCGCACATAATATCTTTTATGGTGCCGTTGCCGAAAATAACAATATTTTTTTTGCCTAAGATAACGTTTGTATTATCGGCATTTATGTTCAGCACAATTGTTTTGATATCGGCATATTTTTCGCACAAAATCTTGCTAAGAGGCGAAAAATCAGTTTTTTTCGTGCAAACAAGACAAACCATAATTTCGCCGCTGTTAAAGCCTCGGCGCAGATATATATGGCGCAGAATACCGCTTTGTGACTGCTCATCATAAGCCCTGATTTTGTTTTCGTTGATATATTTTAAAATGTCATCTGCAATTTGGCTGAAAACATCGGGCGAAAGAGCGCATTTTGTCTGCGATGTAATCCTGTGACTGCGCTTTGAATAAAATCCGCAAATTGCCACACCGCCCACTTGACGCACAGGATACTGCGCCTTGTTGCGATATTCATCTATATTCTCACAACCCAAAATAGCTTGCACTTCACATTCAATCTTGCCGATTCGTTTGAATGCATCTTCAACAAAGCTTTGCTTTGCAGCAAGCTCGGCGTTATAATCAATATGACGAAAACTGCATCCGCCGCATTTTAAAAACGATTCGCAATCCGAATCAATCCTATCAGCGGATGCAGTAATAATCTTATCGGTAATTCCGTATGAATAAGTCTTTGCAACCTTTACAATTTTGGCATCAATCACATCGCCCACTGCTGTAAAAGGCACAAAAACCGCCATATTTTCGAACCTGCCCACGCCGTTTCCTTCCTGCGTGAGACCTGTGATTTCAAGCCTTACAATCTCATTCTTTTTCACTTGAAAAAATCCTTAAAATTCTTCTTCGTCGTCATAAAGCGACATTCCGCATTCCTTGCAAAAATCCACGCCTGCGGAATTCTTTTTGCCGCAAATAGGGCATTTAATGCTTTTTGAGCTTGCAATAAGCACTTCAACATCCTCAAGGTCACTCATTGCACCCTCAAGCTTTTCGAGAATCTTGTCAATAAGTGCTTCTTCCTCGGCATTTCCGTTTCTTGAAGCATAATACGCCCTGCCAAGTCTTGCATAAAGCGAATTGATTCTGGTTCTTATCTGCGATCTTTCAACCTTAAGCTTTGAGCTTCCGATGACCTCCCCGGTTTTTGCGGCTGCCGCATCAAAATAGCGCTTTGCGCTGTCAAATGTGTTATCAAATTTCGACATAGTAATATCCTCCCTTAATTTTCAAAAAATTGTGAAATTGCTTGTTTTTTCTCGTTCATTCTATCAAAATCCCTTATATATTCAAAGGGATATTTGAAATTAAAGAATCGCTTCATATCAAATTCGCTGTGCACAAGCTTGCTTGAAGCGCCGCAGCCTGCGCCGAGAATCGTCCGTGTATCATCCATTATGTAAATGTTATACAGGCACTCTTTTCCCTTAGTGGAATATCCTACATTTTCGAGATTTTCCGACGTATTCTTCTGCCTGTATATATAATACGGCAAAAATCCGTTTTTTGTGAGCTTTTGTGATGCAATATCAAGCATTTTTCCCACATCGCCCAGAAAGCTGTCTGCACCGCCTTCATACATCTGCGCACTCTTTTTCAAGGTAAGACTGTGCACGGTAATATTTTCGGGACAAAGCTCAATCACATCATCAAGCGTTTTTTCAAAGCTCAAAAGGCTGTCCTTGGGCAAGCCTGCGATAAGATCAGTGTTGATACAGTCAAACCCGATTTTCCTTGCAAGATTATATCCTTGGAAGAATTCTTCCGCACTATGCCTTCTTCCGATAGCCTTTAAAACCTCATCATTGGTGGTCTGCGGATTTACCGATATTCTTGAAATGCCGTGCGACTTTATCGCCCTTAGCTTTTCCTCGGTGATGGTATCGGGCCTTCCTGCTTCGACTGTATATTCGCGTAGCTGCGATAAATCAAAGTTTTTCTCAATGGTTTCAAAAAGCTCCGAAAGAGCTTTAGCTTCAAGAGATGTGGGCGTTCCCCCGCCGAAATATACAGTTTCGACTGCAAGATTACAACGTTTTGCATAAAGTGCAATAATCTCAAGTTCACGCTTTAAAAGTCTGCAATATTCATCAATCAGCTTGTGGCTTGATTCAACCGAATGTGAAATAAATGAGCAATATGAGCACCTTGTCGGGCAGAAGGGAATCGATACATAAAGGCTGAATTTCTGACGTTGAGCAAAATCAACACACTGCTGCTGCAATTTGTAAATGTCATATGCCAGAGCGATTTTTTCAGGTGTTACGAAAAAGTTTGTCTGCAAATGCTCAAAAATCTCATCCCTTGTCATTCCTTTATCGCATAGCTGACGAACCAGCTTTGCAGGGCGCACACCTGTCAGCATACCCCAGGCGCATTTTTTGCCCGTAACTGTCTCAAGACAGATATAAAGGCAACGGCAAAGCGCCGCCTCACACTCAGATACATAATTTTTACAGCCGTTTTCAACTTTGGCGCAAATGCGCTTGATTATTCCGCCTATTCGCACTGCGGCAAATGCATATGTATATTCTTTGCCTTTTTTCAGCCGTGCCGCACAGATATCTCCGCACACATCATTTTTCTGATACTCAAATGCAAAATGCATTGCAGGAAAGAAAATTTTGACAACTGCCTCAAGCTCATATTTATAATCGTCGTTCTGAAGTATTATTGTCATATCATAAACGGGTTGTTCGCACGCTCAAATCCGAGCGTAGATTCTTCCATATGTCCCGGCATTACTCTGAAATCACCCTCAAGCGCACTGAGCCTTTTGAGCGACTGTGTCATCTCGCTCATACTGCCGTTTTCAAAATCCGTTCTGCCGATTGAAAGGCGAAACAGCGTGTCGCCCGAAAAAATGCAGTCATCACAGACAAAGCAAACGCTTCCCTTGGTGTGACCGGGTGTGTGCAGAACCTTGAATTTAAGATTTTCAAACTCAAGAATATCATTATCTTTAATGGTTGTATATCTTTTTACAGGGTGAAAAACAAAGTAATTGAAGGTCGTTCCGAGATTTAAATTTATATCGGAAAGCATCCTTTCATCGTTTTCGTGAATATAAACATCACAGTTGGTTTCCTCACGGACTTCCTCAACTCCGCCAATGTGGTCAAAGTGACCGTGCGTCAGCAGAATTGCACGAAGCGTCAGGTTCTGCTCACGCAGAAAGCTGAGTAATGTTCTCGGGTGTCCGCCGATATCAATTACAACGCACTCACCGTTTCCTAATGGCACAATATAACAATTTGCGCGCAGCGCTCCCAGATGTGTGCAAAAGGTTTCGAGCATATATTATCCCCCTCTACTTTCCTGTTCGTTCTATGCTCAGAATCCCGGCAAGACCGGAAATCTTATTTGTAATTACATTAAGCTGGTCAACGCCGCTTGTATTGAACGTAACCATAATATTGGCATTGCCGCCCTTTGTTTCCCTTGCGGTAACCTGATTCAGCGTCACTCTCATATCGGCAAAAATACGGCAAACATCCATCAAAAGACCGTTTCTGTCGTAGCCGACAATATCAAGCGTTGTGCGATATTCCGCCTTATGAGCGTCTGCCCAGCGGCACTTAACCCAGCGTGAAGCGTTCTCGCTGTCACGCAGTGAAGAAATATAATTTACGCAGTCAGTTTTATGCACAGAAACACCGTGACCTCTTGTGACAAAGCCCACGACAGGCTCGCCGGGAAGCGGATTGCAGCACTGTGAAAATTTCACAAGGCAATTGTCGATGCCCTCGACAATAATGCCCTGCATACTCTTGTGTAAGGTCTTGCTGCTCGTCTCAGAAACTGCAGGAACACTCTCATTATTTGTGCTGAAAAGCTTGACATATCTTTCCTTGAGTCTGGGCATAATCTTGGAGATAAACAAGCCGCCGTATCCTATTTTTGCATAATAGTCATCAACGCTTGCACATTGCTTGCGCTCAAGCTCATCGTGAAGAAAGCTGTCCATCTCATCACTTGGAATGTTCATTCTGTTCCTGCGGAACTCATTCTCAAGCATAGCCTTGCCCTGTGCAACATTTTCATCATGGCGCTCTCTTTTGAACCAGCTTCGGATTTTCGACTTGGCTTCGTTAGTCTTTGCGATATCAAGCCAGTCACGCCCCGGTCCGTGGTCAGGCGCCTTTGTTGTAAGAATCTCGACAATTTCACCTGTCTGCAGCCTGTAATCAAGCCTTACCATTTTTCCGTCAACCTTGGCGCCGACCATACGGTTTCCGACCTGAGTGTGAATCTTGTATGCAAAGTCAATAACCGTGCTTCCTGCAGGAAGCGAAATCATATCGCCCTTCGGGGTAAATGCGAAAACCTCGTCAATTGAAAGGTCGTTTTTGATTGTTCTTACAATTTCTTCCGCATCGTCAGATTCTTTCTGTGCTTCAAGCACCTGCCTTATCCAAGCGAGCCTTGTTTCAAGCTTATCCTTGCCCTGAATTCCCTCTTTATATTTCCAGTGTGCGGCAATTCCGTATTCCGCAGTATAATGCATATCCCAGGTTCGTATCTGCACCTCAAAGGGGATGCCCTCACGTCCGAGAACGGTCGTATGAAGCGACTGATACATATTGGCCTTGGGAGTTGAAATATAATCCTTGAAGCGGTTCGGAATGGGCTTGAACATATCATGGATTATACCCAGCACATTGTAGCATTCATTTATGCTGTCAACAATCACTCTGATTGCATACTTGTCATAAATCTGGTCGATGCTTTTGTGGTCAACAAAAATCTTTTTATAGATTCCGTAAATCGTTTTTACCCTGCCGTCAACCTGCGGCTTTGTGGTGAATTCTTCCTTTTCAAGCCTTGCAGACACACGCTCTTTGATTGTTGTAATAAACTCTTCCCTTGCGTCCTTGCCGATTTCGAGTATATGCTCAATCTCGGCATAGGCATATCCATCAAGATAGAAAAAAGCCAGATCCTCAAGCTCGTCCTTGACAGCCCTGATACCGAGCCTGTGCGCAAGAGGAGCATAGACATTCATAGTTTCAAGGGCTTTTTCTCTCTGCTTATAAAGCGGAGTAAATTTCAGCGTGCGCATATTATGCAGTCTGTCGCAGAGCTTGATGATGATAACCCTGACATCCTTCGACATTGCCAGCAGCATTTTGCGGACGTTTTCAGCCTGCATTTCCTCGTGCGAAAGCGACATTTTTGTAAGCTTTGTTACACCGTCAACAAGCATTGCGACATCGTCACCAAAGCTTCCGGCAACCATATCAAGCGTGATGTCGGTGTCCTCCACGACATCGTGCAGCATCGCCGCACATATTGTGTCGGTGTCCATACCAAGCTCAATAAGAATATACGCCACCGCAACCGGGTGCGATATATATGGCTCGCCCGATGAACGCTTTTGACCCTTATGAGCGCTTTCAGCGAATTTATACGCTTCAATAATCTTGTCAAGGTCATACGGCTTTTCACCGTCGAGTATTTTCTGGATAAGCATATCTATTGTGTAAATTGTTTCGGGCATAGTACCTTAAACTCCTTAATTCATCTTGCTGCAGCCTGCGCTTTTGAGTTAATATCATACAGCACCTTTGACGAAAGAATATCAACCTTGCTGTCGCAGGGCAGAATATTGCAGAAATTGCCTGCATAATCAAACTCGGCAATCCCCTTTTCACAGAAAATATCAACCGCTATTCTGAACTTGCAATAGTTCATATCCGGCATTATCCTGCAGAGTCTTGCAAAAGCTGTATCCATATCGCCCTTTGCCACATACAACTGCTTATAGCTTTCTCTCAGCTCGGCCTTGCTGGGAATCATCCTGCCATAATATGCCTTGTCAAGCTCAATGTCGCAGATATAATCCTCATAAGCCTGCTTGGCAACAAAATATTTCTGCTGATTTATTCCCGATATGCGGTAATCCTTGATTTTTACCGACACATCGCTTCTGCCGTTCCATTCATTTATTTCAAGAGTCACAAGTGCGTCTATTTTTTCGCCGATATGCGCCTTGAATTTTTCGCTTGATACTCTGAAAAGCAGTGCATAAACTCTGGTGTTGTCGTAATACAGCGTCAGCTTGCAGTGCTTTGCACCGCCAAGCGGCGTTACCGCATCAACTCTTGCACCCGCAATCAAAAACACGGGCTCGGGATTTGACATCCCGAACGGGGCAAGCATATGAAGACCCGTCACATTATTAATGCCGAAATCATCCTTGCGCAAAAGCTTGTCAACCTTAACCTGCGAAATAATCGCCGCACTCCCAAGACTTGTGGCATATTCAAGCACAAGCTTTTCAAATTTTTCAATATCCTGCGTTTTAAGCGAAAATCCGCCTGCGCCCAGATGTCCGCCGTAATTCGTCAGCACATCGGCACAGTAATCAAGGCATTTAAAAATCGAAAAACCCTCAAAAGAACGTGCAGAACCTCTCGCTTCTCCGTCCTCGCTGCTGATTACAAAGCAAGGCTTTGAATATCGCTCCACAAGCCGTGCACAGATAATTCCGATGACACCCATATGCCAGTTTTCTCCCGAAATTACGAGAACACGCTGACACAGGAGCTGCGGATTCTCCGCAATCTGAGCGTCAATCTGCGCCATAATTTCACTTTCGGAAAGTCTGCGGCTGTTGTTGCATTCAACGAGCATATAAGCAAGCTCCAAAGCCTCATCCTCATCATCACACAAGATCAAATCAAGCGCAATTTTCGGTGACGCAAACCTTCCCGCAGCATTGATCTTCGGTGTAAGCATAAAGCCTATTGTGTTTGAGTCAAGCTTCTTTCCGGCAAGCGAACACGCCTCAAGCAACGCCGCAAGCCCGATATTTTCGGTATTTTCAAGAATTTCAAGTCCGTTTTTGACAATATATCTGTTTTCGGAACAGATATCAACAATATCGGCAATAGTGGCAATTGCCGCCAAATCACCAAACTGCCCGAAAACCATATCATAATCGCCGCCTTCCATTGCGGCAATCAGCTTTAATACAACCCCCGCACCGCACAGCTGCTTGAAGGTACTCGGGCAGTCAGCCCTGTGAGGGTTGACAACAGCCCGTGCAACAGGCAATTCGCCCGAAGGCTGATGATGGTCAGTCACGACAAGATCAATTCCGAGCGAACTTATATATTCAGCCTCGTCAATTGCTGAAATGCCGTTATCTACGGTAATTATGAGCTGCGCTCCCATATCGGAGATTTTATCCACAGCAGCCTTGTTTATACCGTAACCTTCGCTTCTCTCGGGGATATATGTAAAAATCTGCGCTCCTATACATTCAAGATAAAGATAAAGCATAGCGGTTGCGGCAATTCCGTCACAGTCATAATCGCCGTAAATGCAGATGATTTTTTCCTCATAAACCGCCTCGTTGATTGCGTCTACTGCCCTTTGCATTCCCGCAAGCTCAAAAGGGTCGGAAAGGGCACACTCTGATATAAACTGCGAGGCTTTTTCCGCATTATCAATACCCCTTGCGGACAAGACCTCAGCACAAAGCCTTGAAACGCCCAACTCCGATATTCTATTCACAGCATCGGGCTCACTATGCCCGACAACCCATTTTTTCATCATTGAATCTCCCAATATCATCTGTAAAATCAAAAATATTATATCAATATATTATATCATATAAAAGCTTAGTTTTCAAGCGAATTGTAAAAAATCATAGTGCTTCATTTATATTTTTCAAATAATACAGATATAGCGTACTTGCATAAAAAATACCGTCTGCGATATTTTTCTCACAGACGGCTATGTATAAATTAAATTTCATCATCAAAAGGTTTTCTGACATACTTTAATGCATCGCTTGAAACAGCACCTATTGCTTTGTAATTCTTTTTTGCTTCAATCAGGCTGATTTTGTTGGCACCGCCCGAATAATTTTCATCATTGTTCTGTATAGGATCATTTTCCCAATAGCATACAGGGCAAATCTCGTAAAACAACGGTTCGGCATATGCCAATGTTTTAAAATTGCAACACGGACATCTGTATTTCATTATATATTTCCTCTCGCTCGTATTCTGTCAATATACAGAATATTTACTGCTATTCTTCGGGGATATCATTTTTCACATCTATATTTATTCCGGGTGTATTCTTACCGTCACCACGATATGCAAATTGCAGATTTGTATCGTCCTGCGCCTTTATAATATACAGCGACTGTATACCGACGTTTTTCACATCGGCTGTATCCAAAACAACATAATATATGGCAAAGCGATATTTTTCTTCGGTAGTTTCAACATCATATGTCATATCATATGATGTTACCCGTCGGTTATAACCTTCTGCGTTAACGCTATTATAAACTGCCGGAGCGCCCCAATCATTATACGATACCAGAGAGCCGTTATAATACTCAAACAACAAATCAAGCTTTTCATTAAAGCTATCATCTTCAGCAATTACATTCTCAGAAAAAAGACTTGTCAATTCATCGGCATCTTCATTTTCAAGCGCTTGCAAAACCTTCTCCATTTTCTGATTGGCTGAAGCCTGCTCGCTATTATTATTGCCAAAATCATTGTTCCTCTTCGAAGAGCACGAGTACATAAACATAGCAGAAAGCAAAATCACAATAGCAATTCCGGTTTTTTTCACAAAGCTCTCCCCCTCTTGTCAGGCATCAGGTTTTCAACGTATATTATTTTAAATATTATACCACACTAAGCCTTCATTTGCAATAAAAAATAAATATGTCGGGCACCTTTATCAGCACCCGACATATATACGCCTTATTTTCTATAGCCTTTATTGCAGTTTTTATCAAACGACGGATTGAATGCGTAGAAATTCTTGGCGTTAAGGTCATCCTGAACAATGCGCAGTGCTTCGCCGAAGCGCTGGAAGTGCACTATTTCACGCTGACGCAGAAACTTGATTACATCACGCACATCAGGGTCGTCAACAAGCCGCAGAATGTTGTCGTAGGTAGTTCTTGCCTTCTGCTCTGCTGCAAGATCTTCTGTAAGGTCAGTAATAGGATCACCCTTAACCTGAAATGTCATTACGCTGTACGGAACACCTGCTGCCGAAACAGGATAAACACCTGTTGTATGGTCTACAAAATACGGCGCAAAGCCGCCCGCTTTGATTTGGTCAACTGAAAGATTCTTCGTAAGCTGATGAACAATTGCCGAAACAATTTCCATATGCGCAAGCTCTTCAGTGCCGATATCAGTGAGCGTCGCCTTTACCTTATCCTGCGTCATCGAGTAACGCTGATTGAGATATCTCAGTGATGCGCCCAGTTCACCATCGGGACCTCCAAGCTGTGTAATTATTATTCTTGCCGCGTTCGGATCGCAGCGCTTAATATTCACAGGATACTGAAGCTTTTTCTCATAAATCCACATAAATCAGCAATCCCCCTCCCATGGCCACGGGCTTTTTGTCCACATCCAACCGCAGCTCGTATCAACTGCGTCAGGCGTAATCGCGCCGTATTTCTCAGTATACTCCTTAACTGCCTCCGCCTTCATCGTCTGGTATTTTTTATACAATCTCAAAGCGTTCGGACAGCTTCCGTGCGTGTCAAGATACAATCTCAGCTCAGTAAGCATAAAATCACTGCGAGATATCACAAGCATAAGTCTTTCTCTGTCAGTCACAACGATTACCTCCATAGGCTAAAAATGGCTTATCAAGCGAAGCAAATGCGGTTCCGTATGATAAGGCCTTTTCGCAGGAGTAAGGCTCTTCCCACTGTTGAAAAGGAATGTACGCCATCGCAAGCGGAGTCTGCGCAGGAAATCCTGTCATAGGTGTGCTTTCGTGACTGCGCGAAAATGCTGTTGCAGCAGAAACACCCGAAAAACGATTTTTCAGTTTTTCGTACATCATAGGATTCATATGAAGCTCAGCACGCTCAAATGGGTCTATGACATATTTATCAAACATCCGATTCTCCAAAAATCTTCTCTCCTCTCAAAATGTCAGGTTACCGCAGCAGTTTTGCGGTCCTGCTTCATATTATGACTGTTTTCGCTTTGTTGTGACAAAATGAATATAATACACCTTCAATTTCATATTTTGATGATATAGCGCTGTCAACAGCGCAAGAATCATATTCGGAAACGGAGTGTTTTTTATGGAACTCGGAGCTGCATTTTTCATAAACAGCATATTGCTGGGAATCGGACTTGCAATGGATGCCTTTTCCGTGTCGCTTGCAAATGGGCTTAACAATCCCGCAATCACATTCAGAAAAGCCCTTCTCATATCGGGCGTATTCAGTTTATTCCAGGCGATAATGCCCTTGGCGGGATATTTCCTTGTCCATAGCTTCATAAGCATATTCAGGTCGTTTGAAAAGCTTGTGCCCTGCATTGCTCTTTTGCTACTCTGGTACATAGGAATCAGGATGCTGCTTGGCGGAATGCATACCGATTCCGACAAAAGCACAAGCAAAAGTCTGACTCTTGCCGCGCTCACAACTCAAGGCATTGCAACTTCAATTGACGCACTTTCAGTCGGATTTACAATTTCGGAATATGACTCCTCTGCCGCAATATGCTGTGCTCTGCTCATCGCCGCAATAACCTTCCCGATATGCACCATAGGCGTTATGGTCGGTAAAAAAATCGGAAACAGATACACATCAAAAGCGGCAATTCTCGGCGCAGGCATATTGATATTCATCGGCGCCGAAATTTTTCTGAGCAGCTTTTTTTAAAAGCAAAAAGCCATAATGCGGGTATAACCTCACGCACTATGGCTTTTTTTAATTTGCTATTTCTTTACTTTATCTTCAATATCATCAATCATTTTACCCGTTATACGGTACAAACGGCAATTCAATCCCCGAATTGCTTTGTGATGAGCTGTCATCAGGCTCACTCTGCGAACCTTCGTTCTGAGAAGCTGACTGCGAATCGGATTCATCATCAACAGTATCATCAACAATTTCTCCGCCCTCGCTCTCAGGCTGAGAAACGTTACCACTCTGTGATGAGCTTTCGCCTTCCGAGCCGCCGTCTCCTTCATCGGGAACAATTATTTCAGTTTCATCATCAGAAGATTCCGCATCATCGTCAACATCATTATCATCAACTGATTTGCTTTCGTCTTCATATTGTGATGACTCATCGGACGTACTGTCGGAAACAACGTTGTCCTGAGACTGAGACGTGTGCGAATCACCGATTATATCATCACTCTGCGAAGAATATCCGCTGTTTTGTAAGCTTTCACTTTCCTTACCTTTGTTTTTATCCTTATCGGTGCACCCGAATGAAAACAGTGTGCATAATGCAACTGCCGTCACCAGAGCACAACGCAAAATCCTCATAATCAAACATCCCCTTTTCACCTGTTGTTTTATATCATTATAACATATAAAATTCAATTTGAAAAGAAGATTTATAAAAAATTACATATATATTTTATCAAACCGAATAGACATTTATATATGTTTGTGATATAATTCAGAATAGCGGTGACCTGTCACGGCTTAGTACAGGTCAAAACTCGTGTGATAAAACCATCTAAAAGGAGGCAGTCCCATGTCAAACAGAATCGGTGCCATCAGCGCACAAAAGGTTTTGCAAAAAGCGGTTTTTGCAGCATTTTTCACCGCTTTTTCAATAATTCTACCTCAGGTATTCCACGCTGTCGGAAATGCTCTGGGCATATCGTCTGCAATCGGCACAGCCCTTCTCCCGATGCATCTTCCCGTGCTTGCATCAGGCTTTTTATGCGGACCGTATGTCGGTCTTTTTGTAGGAATCGCAAGCCCCGTTATCAGCCATTTTATCAGTGCAATGCCTGCTATGACTGTTTTGCCATTCATCACAATCGAGCTTGCTTTCTACGGTGCTTTTGCAGGGTTTTTGACAAGAAAATCCTCATACAGCATTGCAAAGCTTATAACCGTGCAGATTATCGGACGTGCAGCCCGTGCTCTGGCGGTCCTTGCCGCATTTTATATTTTCGGCTCATCAAAAATCCACCCTGCTGCAATTGCTGAATTTATCAAGGCAGGAATTCCCGGAATCGTTCTTCAATGGGTAATAATCACCGCAGCTATCAGATATTTTGAAAAGAATAAGAATTATGAATATGACAGATGACGCAAAAATCGCAAAAGAAATACTTGATTCGCAAGACTACACCTGCGTAATATGCAAGGGTAATATGATATGTACAAGCACAGAGAGAGGAATCGCACCGCTTTTAAAGCTTATTGACAACGACGTTTCACTCGAAGGCTTTTGTGCCGCAGATAAGGTCGTAGGCAAATCTGCAGCAATGCTGTATAAGCTCCTTGGAATCGACTATGTATATGCAAATGTCATAAGCGATGCGGCGGCGCACTTCTTTGAGATTGAAAACATCGGATTTTCATATAACCAAAAGGTCGAAATGATTCGCAACCGCACAAACGACGGCTTCTGCCCTATGGAACAAACAGTATTGAATATCAGTGACTGTGAAAAGGCTCTTGAAGCCTTGCGCAGAAAGCTTAACGAAATGAAAGGAAACTGATTATGAAAAAACTCGGATTCGGATTTATGCGCCTTCCCCTTCTTGACGGAAACGACCCTACAAGCTTTGATAAAAGCCAGATATGCGAAATGGTCGATAAGTTTTTAGAGCTCGGCTTTAATTATTTTGACACGGCTTATATGTACCATAACGGTACCAGTGAAAACATAATAAAGGAAGTTCTCGTTGACAGATATGACCGCAGCGACTTTCTTCTTGCAACCAAAATGCCCACAATGATGCTCAAGGAAAAGGATGATCTGGAGCGCATTTTCTCTGAGCAGCTCGAAAAAACAGGCGCTGAGTATTTTGACTATTACCTTATGCACTGCCTGACCAAAGAAAACTATGAAATCACGGAGCGTCTCGGCGGATTTGAATTTGCGCTTGAAAAGAAAAGCCAAGGGCTGATAAAGAAGCTGGGCTTTTCATTCCACGACACGCCCGAGCTTCTTGACAAGATTCTGACAGAGCACCCCGAAACAGAATTCGTCCAGCTTCAGATAAACTATCTCGACTGGGACAGCGAGGACGTGCAATCCGAAAGATGCTATAACATCGCTGTAAAGCACGGCAAGGAAGTCATCGTTATGGAGCCGATTAAAGGCGGAAGCCTTGCAAACGTTCCTAAAAGGGCAGAAAAGCTCTTTAAGGAAACAGAGCCTCAGATGTCGGTTGCATCGTGGGCGATCCGTTTTGCCGCAAGCCTGCCCAACGTCATTATGGTATTAAGCGGAATGAGCAACCTTGGTCAGCTTTGCGACAACACCTCATATATGAACAACTTCGTACCACTTAATAACAATGAAATCAATATCTGTATGAATGCGGCGGATATTATAAAATCCACAATTGCCGTCAATTGCACAAAGTGCCGTTATTGCATTGAAGGCTGCCCGATGAACATTGCAATCTGCGAATATTTTGCGCTTCTCAACGCTCTTAACAGCGGCGAAAAGGAGCTTTGTGAGCTAAAAACGGAATATTCAGGTTTTGCCGAAAAATACGGCAAAGCGTCGGATTGTATAGGCTGCGGTCAATGTGAACAGCATTGCCCCCAGCACATCAAAATCATTTCTACATTGGAAAATACCGCATCAGTCTTTGAGGACTGATGCAAAAAATCATATGTAAACGTTTATATTTTATATTGCTTTATGCGCAGAATCGTGATATAATTAGCGAGATAACAATATAATGGAGATATTTATGAAAAGGACATTTTTAAAAAAAGCTTGTCTTGTACTCTGTATTGCAGCAATGCTTTGCTCCTGCTCGCAAAGCACTGAACAAAGTACTGAACAAAGCTCTGAGCAGCAAAGCAGCTCATCTTCAGTGTCTTCACTAGAGGATTATGTCGTATCAGCCCCTGCCGACAAGACTTATACCTTCGTTGACAATTCGCCTGTATTTTCTCTTGATGATACCTTCTATCCCTGCTCAATCAAGGTAGATCTTCTGACAGCGACGGACGCTGAAATTTACTATACTCTTGACGGTTCTGAACCCACCAGGGAATCAAGCCTTTTTTCCGAATCAATTCTGTTTGAGTGCGAAAAGAGCGATTTTCCGACGGCGCACACCGTAAAAGCCAAGGCGTTCTATGCTGACGGAACAGAATCAGCTGTTTCCGTACACACATATTTCTGTGCAAAAAATGTTGACGAGCGCTTCTCGACAGCCGTTTTTTCAATAACAGCCGACCCCGCACTTCTTACCGAAGGCCCCGACGGAATTTTATACGGCGACAATCACGAGCTCAGAGGCTCTGAAAGCGAACGCGAAATCCACCTTCAGGCGTGGGATAAGTCCGGAAACGAAATCTTGTCGCAATACTGCGGAATCAGAATTTACGGCGGCGCCTCGCGTGAATCAAGCATAAAATCCTTCAAGCTTTTTGCAAGAAAACGCTATGCATCGGGAATAGGAAGCTTCAAGACCGACATTTTCGGAACACCCGTTGAAGATTCAAGCGGCGATATAATCGCAAAATATGATAAGCTCGTTCTGAGAAATTCAGGTAATGACTTTCAGTTTGCCTTCATAAGAGACGAGCTTAACCAGAATCTCGCAATGCAGGCAGGCTTTACTGATTATGAAGCAGTCGTACCTGCTGTATGCTATGTCAACGGTGAGTATTACGGCTTCTTCTGGCTACACGAAAATTACTGTGATGACTATTTCAAAAACAAATATCCCAATGAAAATGCTCAGGGCGAATTTATGATTCTTGAAGGCACCGAAACCGGAAAAAATGTCGAAGAAGGTGACGAAACCGAACCTTTTGCCGAAGAATTCAACGCTATGTATGAATCCTTCTGTGCAATGGATTTGACAGACGAAGCAAATTATGCTTTGCTGTGCGAATTTATGGATGTGGAGAATTACCTCGATTATTACGCATTCAATATCTACATAAACAACAAGGACTGGCCGCAGAACAACTATAAATGCTACCGCTATTCCCCTCTTGAGGGCGAAAGCGAATACGACGGCGTTTACGACGGAAGATGGCGCTTTCTGCTTCACGATATGGACTATACCTACGGTATGTATGAACAGACCGAGGTAATGGCAAACTACAACAATATCGGACAGATTCTCAAAGAGGGAAGCGAACGCTACTCTCCTCTTTTTGAAAAGCTGATGCACAGAAGCGACTGCCGCGAATATTTTACAGCAAAGATAAACGAGCTTGCAAGCGGTGTGCTCAGCGAACAGAATATTGTCGATACGCTCGGTGTAATGAGCAGTATGCGTTATTTTGAGCAGAATTATTACTACAAGCACATTGAAAATATGCGTAATAAGGGCGCAGACGACCTCTGGACATACGAAGGTCATCTTACATATTATGTTCAGCTGATAAAGGATTTTGCCGCACAAAGAAGCGATTATATCCTATCATATGTGGATTCGGAGCTTGCAAAATATGATAACGCCACAGAAAGCGAAGGCTCTTCCGAAGAACTTTCCCAAAGCAGCGAATCAAGCGAAACTTCGGAATAACAGCACTCATACAAACCAAAACAATAATGTCTGTTTTGTGCTGATATCTGTCGCAAAAATCAAGGCAGAATGCTGCATATTTTATGTATAATAAATTATGTACATTATCTATGCAATATTAAGGAGAAAGTTTTATGTCAAACCCCTACCTGCCTAAGTGGGAATATATTCCCGACGGTGAACCAAGAGTTTTCGGCAATCGTGTATACGTTTACGGCTCACATGACAGAGTGTGCTCCGATGCCTTCTGCGACTATAAGCTTAAGGTCTGGTCTGCACCGCTTGACAATTTGAACGAATGGGTCTGCCACGGTGACTGCTTTCATACAAGAGTGGATTTTGACCACAACTGCGACGTTGACTGGACTGAAAACGAGCTTTATGCGCCCGATGTTGTCGAAAAAGACGGCAAATATTATCTTTATGCATACATTGTAAACGCAAAAGGCTGTGTTGCCGTAAGCGACACTCCCACAGGGCCTTTCAAGCTAATCTCGACATATAAATACAACATTGAAAACCATTATGACAACGGAACCTTCATTGACCCGGGTGTGCTTGTTGATGACGACGGCAAGGTCTATATATACTGCGGATTCTTAGGGTCATATATGGCACAGATAAACCCCGATAATATGTACGAAATTATCGACGGCACATATCAGCTTGATATTATTCCGAAGGAAGAACCTTTCTCGTTTTTCGAGGCATGCTCGCCCCGAAAGGTCGGCGATAAATATTATATGATTTATTCGCCGCAAATCGGCAGCCGTTTGGTTTATGCCACAAGCGACTCGCCCACAGGCCCGTTTGAATACGGCGGAATCATCGTTGACAACGGTGTTGACTACCCCGGCGGAAACAATCACGGCTCAATATGCTGCATAAACGGTCAATGGTACATTTTCTATCACCGTATGACAAACGGCACAATTATGTCGCGCAGAGCCTGCGTTGAAAGAATTCAAATTCTGCCTGACGGCAGCATACCGCAGGTTGAAATGACGTCATTAGGGTTTGAAGCCGCGCTCAACCCCTATAAGCAGACTGACGCCGAAATTGCCTGCGTGTTGAAAAACGGCTGTTTTATAACTGAGAAAAATCCATTTTCAAGAGTTGTTGCAAACATAACCGACGGTTGTGTCATCGGCTATAAATACTTCGATTTCGGCGATGACTTTTCACAGACATCGATGAAATTTTTAGCCAAGGTTTCAGGCTGCGGCGCAAAATCAAAAATGCACATAATCATCGATGATTATGAAAACGGCGAAGAAATCGGCGTTTGCGAAATAGGCACCGACGGCGGCCTTGTCAGTGCGAATTTAAAATGTGTCAATGGTGTACATTCAGTATTTTTCAGAATTGAGGCGGCCTTTGGCGGCTGCTTTAAGGATATGTTCAAGGGCAGAACGCTCTTCGAGCTTGAATCATTTGTATTTACAAAATAGGAGGATTTATGAAAAAAGGACTTTTTAAACTCATTGCAATTTTCACTGCGTGTCTGACGCTCGGCTCAGCTGTTGCGTGCGGCGGTACAGAAGATGAAAAAAGCAAATCAAGCAAATCAGAAAACTCCGGTTCTTCGTCGGCATCATCAGAATCATCTGAAATCGTCGAGGAAGACTCAGAAGTTCCGGCAACGTCCATTGAAGTTGCAGCAGATATGGGCAACGGCTGGAACCTCGGAAACACAATGGAGGCAGTTGCAAACTGGCTCGGTGACAACCCCACCCCTTATGCTTTTGAGCAGGCCTGGGGTCAGCCTGTTACAACCAAGGAATGTATTGAAGGCATTAAAGCAGCAGGATTCAACTCCGTGCGAATCCCTGTGGCATGGTCTAATATGATGTCCGATGACGGAACCTACACAATTGACCCTGCATATATTCAGAGAGTTGACGAAATCATAGGCTATGTGCTCGACGCAGATATGTATGCGGTTGTAAATATTCATTGGGACAATGGCTGGTGGAAAGATTTCGGCAGCTCCGATGCTGCAGTCAGCGAGGCTGCAATGGCAAAATATACAGCAATCTGGACTCAGCTTTCCGAGCACTATAAAGACTATTCTCACAAGCTGATTCTTGAATCCGCAAACGAAGAGCTCGGCCATTCTCTTGGCGAAAATCTTTCAGATGACCAGCGTTACACTATTACACACGATATCAACCAGAAGTTTGTTGACATCGTAAGAGCTTCGGGTTCAAAAAATGCCGAAAGGTTCCTTTTGATTGCAGGCTTCAATACCGACATTAACAACACCTGCGATGACAGATATGTAATGCCCACCGATACAATCGAAAACCACCTTCTCATCTCTGTTCACTACTACACACCCGCACACTACTGCATTGCAAGCGAACCCGACAACTCGTGGGGATACAAAGAGTCCTGGGGAACGGATGCAGATAAGTCCGAAATGAGAAGCTATTTTGAAAAAATGAAGAAATTTACCGACGCAGGCTATGGCGTTGTAATCGGCGAATACGGCGTATGCGAAATTAAGGTTAATGGCATAAACGGTTTAAAGCCCGGTGCCGAAGATTTTGCAATCAGCGTTATGACAATTGCCGAAGAATTCGGCTACTGCCCGATGCTGTGGGATACAGGTGCCTGGTATGACAGAACAATCTGCGTTATGAAGACACAGGCCGTTGCGGATTATCTTGCACAGTAATAATATTCAAAAAATCAAGAGCATTTGAGACTTAAACTCAAATGCTCTTTTTTTGATTTGTTACATGGTCGCATAAAGCTGGTAAAGCTCGCTGTAAATGCCGCTCTTTTCAATAAGCTCAGAGTGCGTTCCGCTTTCTTCAATGCCGTTTTCAGTCAGAACAAGAATCCTGTCTGCATTGCGGATTGTCGTAAGTCGGTGAGCGATAGTAAATGTCGTTCTGCCCTTTGCAAGCTTTTCAAGCGACTGCTGAACAAGCCTTTCGCTCTCATTGTCAAGTGCGCTTGTTGCTTCGTCAAGAATAAGAATCGGTGGATTTTTGAGGAAAACTCTGGCGATTGAAATACGCTGCTTCTGACCGCCCGAAAGCTTTACTCCCCTCTCTCCGACATATGTATCGTATCCGTCGGGAAGCTGAGTTATAAACTCGTGCGCGCCTGCAAGTCTTGCTGCATTTTCAATCTCCTCATCGGTCGCATCACTGCTTCCATAGGCGATATTCTCTTTAACACTTCCCGAAAACAGGTAAACATCCTGCGCAACAACGCCGATATTCTCACGAAGTGATTTAAGCGTTACCTCTTTGACATCACTGCCGTCAATGAGTATCCTTCCGCCTGTTGCCTCGTAAAATCTCGGAATAAGCGAACAAAGCGTGGTCTTTCCGCCGCCCGAAGGGCCTACAAGCGCAATGCTCTCGCCGCATTTAACATCAAGATTCAAGTGCGTCAGAACATCCTTAGACGAGCTTTCATATTTAAAGGTGACATTTTCAAAGGTGACATTTCCCTTTACATTTTCAATCGGTCTTGCATCCCTTGCATCGCTGATTTCAGGCTCAATATCCATAATCTCCGCAAAGCGTTCAATACCCGTCATACCGCGCTGAAACTGCTCTGTAAAGTTGATAAGCATTCTGACCGACGACAAAAACGTGGAAACAAACATCATATACGCAACATAATCCGGTGCCGTAATCTTATTATCAAGCAGAAAAAGACCGCCTGCAATCACAACGACAATATACATCAGTCCGTCAAAAAACCTTGTTGATGACTGAAATCCCGCCATTATGAAATAAACCTTTTTCTTTATGTCAAGGTACTTAACGTTTCCCTCATCAAACTTTTTCTGCTCAGCCGACTCCTGCGCAAAGGACTTTACAACTCTTATTCCCAGAAGGCTGTCCTCAATCTGCGAATTCAGCAGACCGACCTGCTTTCTCGACTCGCGGAAGCCCTCTTTCATTTTAGTTCTGAATATTGCAAGAACGATAATCATTGGCGGAACTATCGAGAAAATTATCAGCGTCAGCTTGACGCTCATTGTGCAGAGTATTATGAACGAGCACGAAATCTTGACAAAAGATATAAACAGCTGCTCGGGACAATGATGTGCAAACTCTGTCACATCAAAAAGGTCGTTTGTAATTCGTGACATTAAGGTGCCGACTTTAGCATTGTCATAATACGAGAACGAAAGCTTTTGCAAATGCTCAAACATATCTCGGCGCATATCAGTTTCCATTCTTGTACCCATAATGTGACCTACCGACGCAAGATAATAATTTGCCGCAGTATCAATTATTCTGAGAACAATATACAGTATTCCACATTTCCAGATAAGCTGTGCTGTAAGCTTTACGGCGTCATCCGTTGCCACATCGGTTATTTCACGTACAATCATCGGTAAAACAAGCTCACACACGGTTGTCAGCGCCGCACAAAACAAAGTTGCCGCCATAATCCATTTGTATTTCTTGTAATACGGCAGAAACCTTTTAAAAAGCCATAAAAAATCCTTCTTCTTGTTATCTTCCATTCAATACTCTCCCATCTCTTTATATTTTACATCAGAATATTATACAACTTTTTTATGAACCCTTCAAGCGTATTTTCTTAACTATGAAAAGCATCTGTCCCTCACTTTGTCGTTGACTTTTTCATATATCAATGCTACAATTAACAAAATACAAATCAAAATTTGAGGAGGTTGTCATAATGAACGAGCAGGTGAAAGAGCATATCGATAAATATCCAAGCGAGATTATTGATATGTACAATAATTTAAGGAAGATAATTTTTGATTGTGCTCAATACGAACCTAAGGAAATGTTATGGGCAAAATTACCAAGCTATTATGTCGGTGAATCTTTTGTGAGGCTTATTCCGTTTAAAGACCATATCAACATTGAAGCACAGGCAATTATTCAGCACAAGGAAGAATTAACAGGATATAAAATCACACCTAAGGGAATGATGCAAATTTTTTTAAAACAAGATATTCCATTTGAAGTTTTAAAGCAGATATTTGCAGAAACTTTAGTGTGATAAATTTCAAAACACTTTTTTAACAACAAAAGCCTGAGAAAAACCTCAGGCTTTTGTTGTTTTTACATCATCACAGTTTATATAATTTTTCAAAATCCATTATATCCGTTTGCTTTGATATAACTCTCAAAATCGGTATAGCAATAATTCAAATCAACATCGCCGCCGATTCCGCTTACCGTTCCGGTATTTGTATACTGCCACATAGAATGACCGGTATACGATGGCGCTGAAACATTATAATGCGCCACCCACACAGGATATTTTTCAAGAGTATCAGAATTTACGTAGTTTTTCAGATAATTTGCATAGCTGTATACTCCGACATAATAGCCTGCATTTTCAAGCTCAGTGCAAAACGCCTCAATAATCTGCGAGGTTAAATCTGCACCAAGGTCGGTCTGACTTTCAACATCGTAGAATATGGGGTATTCAAACGACTTGCCCTTGAGCCATTCAATGCAGACCGCAGCTTCGGTCTTTGCCTCGGCAACAGTGCGTGCATAGCTGAAATGATAAGCCCCGACATCAAGCCCGGCATTCTTTGCGTTGGCATAATTCGTCTCAAAACATTCGTCCTTCTGCTCAGCATATCTGCCGTAGCCCACCCTTAGAATCGCAAAATCATAACCAGCATTTTTAACCTGAGTCCAGTTTATCTCAGAGCCCTGCCACTTGCTCACATCAACGCCATCGGCGAGAAAATCGGGGTCGGGCTGCACAACCTCAGATGATGAGGAGGATGAGCTTGAAGATGATTCCTGCGGTTCGCTGTATTCAATTTTATATGTAATTATACGTGAAAGCGCCAGAGCGTCCGCAGAATTTATGTTTGCGTCTCCATTGATATCAGCCTTTTCAAGGTCGATTTCATCAGCACTGCGGTTTCCCGAAATATATTGCATCAACAAAAGCACATCATAACTTGTTACGGTAAGGTCACCATTCAAATCAAGCGAATCATATTGAAAATCCGCCCTATCCGCACCAATCACCGGCACAGCGCACAGCATTAAAGCCATTGCCGAAAGCAGCGAACAAATACGTTTTTTTATCTTCATTTTGTTTATTCCTTTATATTTTTTCTTTGAATAAATGATATCATAATTTAAATGCGGTGTCAACGGAAATTAAAGGAAGCGGCACGCATTCAAATCGAACGCTGAGCCGCTTTGTTTACATATTTGATTTTATAATGAATTTTGCAATTGAAATTTCTGAAAGTGCACCCCTGTCTGCAAATGCCTTGTCAGCCATTGCATATTCATTTTCGGTGCACAAGAACCAGTCGCTCCATGCTTTTTCGGTGCATTCGCAATATCCGCACTCGTCGATAACCGCACCTTGTGATTCAAAATAATCCTTCCACCAATCAAGCGTATGCATCATAGTGACTTCATCGCCAAACCAATCCTTTAAAACATGCGGAATCTCATCGCTTATCAGCACAGGAAAAGCCGCCGCAAAGGTTCCGTTTTTCTTTAAAAGCGGCAATATTTTTTCGGCAAAATTGATTTTGTCACTAAAATAATGAAAGCTGTCAACGCTTACAATCAAATCAAAATATCCGCTTGAAAAGGGAATATCCTTCGTAAAATCCACCCTCATCGGGATAATCTGCTTTTCCATATTGATTTTCTTGTAAAACGCAAAATTTTCCGCGGGATCCACCCAAAGGTCGCAGGCAAAAACCCTCATACCGAATTCTTTTGCGACAAGCAGGGATGAAAGTGACAAGCCACAGCCGATATCAAGTGCGGTCATAACGGGACGCAATTCAAGATTGCAAAGCAATTCCTCAGTAATGAGCATTGCATTCGGGCCCATCATCTTAGTTTTCTGAAAATCAATGTGATACTTTTCGGTTCTGAAAAATTTCATAAAAATATCTCCGAATAAAAAATCAAGGGCGTCTTAAACTCAAAATTTAAGACGCCCGTTGTTTTGCAAAATAGGGGAATTAGCCCATCATGCTCTTTACTTCATCAGCAAAGTTGTCTTCTCTCTTAGCAAGACCTTCACCACGTTCGAAACGAACAAAGCCTGTAACAGTGATTGCACCGCCGTTTGCCTTAGCAACGCTTTCTACATACTGAGCAATTGTCATGCTGTCATCCTTAACGAATGTCTGTTCAACAAGGCAGTTTTCGCTGTAATACTTGTTGAGCTTGCCTTCAGCAATCTTAGCCTTAACCTGCTCGGGCTTGGAAGCCATCTTGGGGTCTTCAGCCATCTGAGCCATCATAATGTTCTTCTCGCCTTCAATAACGTCAGCGGGAACGGACTCTCTGTTGAGGTAGGGAGCGTTCATAGCAGCAACCTGCATAGCTACGTCCTTACCGCAAGCAGCAACCTTATCATAATCAATATCTGTATCAAGCTTTACAAGAACGCCGATCTTACCGCCGTCGTGGTTGTAGCAAAATACCTTGCCTTCAACTCTTTCAAATCTTCTGATCTGAATGTTTTCGCCGATTCTCAAAACGAGGTCGGGAAGAATTTCGCCGATCTTTCTGCCTTCTTCCTTGACAACACATTCCTTAAGTGCATCAACATCAGCAGGATTGTATTCGATAACGCAATCAGCACACTGCTTAACAAAGCCTGCGAATGCGTCTGTCTTTGCAACGAAGTCTGTTTCGGAGTTTACTTCAACAACAACACCGATGTTCTTCTCGCTGCATGCATATGCCATAACCATACCTTCTGCAGCAATTCTTCCGCTTTTCTTAGCCTGTGCGGCAAGACCCTTTTCACGGAGTATTGTTATTGCCTTTTCTGCGTCGCCGTCAGCCTCTGTGAGAGCCTTCTTGCAGTCCATCATACCAACGCCTGTTCTCTCTCTGAGTGCAGCAACGTCTTTTGCAGTAAAATTAGCCATTTATGTTTCCTCCAAATATTTAGTTTTTTTACAATTATATAATTATTCAGCAGCCTCAGCTACAGCTTCCTCTTCAACAGCGGCAGCTTCTTCTTCGCCAGCTTCGCCCTGTCTGCCTTCGATGATAGCGTTAGCGATTGTGCCGGCAATAAGCTTTACAGCTCTGATAGCGTCGTCGTTTCCGGGAATTACATAGTCGATTTCGTAAGGATCGCAGTTTGTATCTACGATAGCAACGATCGGGATGTTGAGCTTCTTAGCTTCGGAAACAGCAATTCTTTCCTTTCTGGGGTCAACGATAAAGAGAGCACCGGGGAGCTTATCCATATCCTTGATACCGCCGAGGAACTTTTCAAGCTTTTCAATCTCAAGATTGAGCTTTACAACTTCCTTCTTGGGAAGAAGGTCAAATGTGCCGTCTGCTTCCATCTTCTTGAGCTGTTCAAGACGGTCAATTCTTCTTCTGATTGTCTTGAAGTTTGTCATCATACCGCCGAGCCAACGAGCGTTTACATAGTGTGCACCTGCTCTGAGAGCTTCTTCCTTAACGGAATCGCCTGCCTGCTTCTTTGTACCTACGAAAAGTACGCTCTCGCCGTTCTCTGTAAGCTCACGAACAAACATATAAGCCTCTTCGAGCTTCTTAACGGTCTTCTGAAGGTCGATGATGTAGATGCCGTTTCTTTCTGTGAAAATGTAGGGTGCCATTTTGGGGTTCCATCTTCTTGTCTGATGTCCGAAGTGAACACCTGCTTCAAGAAGCTGCTTCATTGATACTACTCCCATTGTGTAGAATCCTCCTTAGTTTTGGTTTTTTAAAAATTTCCTCCGCCAGCTATTTTTGATGCCCGACATATCATAATAATGCAATATGAACCATGGGCAATAAACCAAGCGTGCGAATTTGCTTTTTCAAGCGTTTAATATTATACCACTTTTTACATCACTTTACAAGATTTTTTTCTTCGTTTATTTGTACAAACTTTCAAGAGTGAATTTGTGATGTTTTGTAGGCTTTTCCCCGTTTTCAAGCGATACAAGTATGGTGTCCGTACCAATCAGCCTGATGCTTTCGCACGGAATCACAATATCCTCCTGGTGACCGAAAAATCCGAAAAAGCGCGGTCTGCCATAGGCAATCAGAGAAATTATGCTGTGCGTCTGCCCGTCAAACTCCAGATCATCAACAAATCCGAGCTTTTCACCTGTTTTTACATCAACAATTTCCTTTGATTTAAGCTCTCCAAAGCAATAAATCACAAAACATCAGCTCCGGCAAATTATTGTAGCGCATATATCACGCGCCGTATTTTTTTGAAAATCGAGATAAATTTTTGTTTACAAACGTTATCAAACGTGGTATAATACAATTAAGTGTGACAAAAGATTTCACGAAAGGGGTCAGTTATGGACAAAAATGAATTTATGTTCGGAAATGAAGATAAAGATAAAAACAATGCAGCCGCCAACAGCGGTCTTTCGCAGAATTCCGAATATATTGAACCCGAAGAAGACAGTTACGAGGACTATGCAAGAAGCTCCTCCGATTACACAAGCGTTTCGCCGGCCGACACCAAAAATACTGTCGGCAAACAAGCTGCAAAAGTCACTTTGACCGAAGCTCAGCTCAACGCAAAGAGAAAAAAGCGCCGCAAAAAAATCATAAAAACCACAAAAAAGGTTTTCCGTGCTTCAAAAAAGGCCTTGGGTGTTCTGGGTTCAACGGTACTCTCTCTGTTTCTCATAGTCGTCATTACAGGAACGATTATTGTTGCGGCTCTGACGGTGTATGTGCTGAAATTTATGGATGAAACGTATGAAATCGACCTTTACGACATTCAGACCTCCAGCTCGACATATATTTACGGCACCGACCCCGAAACGGGAGAATACGTTCAGCTTTATTACGTTGAAAACGACTCAATGAGCATTCCAATCGAAATCGATGTTGTACCACAGCATACTATGAATGCGTTTGTTTTCGCCGAGGACGAGAGATTCTTCCTGCACGACGGCGTTGACTACAAGCGTACTCTGGCTGCCTTTGTAAATATGTTCATTTCGATTTATGATACCGACCAGGGCGGTTCGACTATTACCCAGCAGCTTGTAAAGAATATCACGGGCGACGACGCACGTTCGGGCTCGGCAGGACCGCAACGTAAAATCCGTGAAATTTTCCGTGCTATGAACCTTGAAGAGCGCTATGCAAAGCTTGAAATCCTCGAAGCATATATGAACTATATCAGCTTCGGCGGCGGTGCCGTCGGCGTTGAATATGCCGCCCAAAAGTATTTCGGAAAAACCGTTTCCGAGCTTTCCATCGCAGAAAGCGCATCGCTTGCGGCAATTCCGAAAAGCCCTGAGCAAAACAACCCGAACGCGGGCTATTACCTGAAGGAATACAACGAAGCAACAGGCGTCTGGGTGACCACTGACGAATGGGTGAATACAGGTATTGAAGAGAACAAGGGCAGACAGGAATATATCCTTTACAAAATGTTTGAAAACGGCGCAATCACCCGAAAGGAATACGAAGAAGCCGTTGAAGAGGAGCTTATTTTCGTCGGTTCTGAAAAGCACAGGGCTCTCTACCCTGAGCTTTATGAAAATGAAGATGAAAAGCTTGATGACGACGGCGTAACTTCATACGTTGTTGACGCGGCACTTATGGAGCTTGCAGAATACTTCGAGGAAGAACGAGGCCTCAGCTATTCACAGGCACTCAAGGAAGTAAACAGCGGCGGATATACAATCTATGTTACCGCTGACCTTGCAATGCAGGAATATCTCGAAGAAAAATATCTCGATTACTATAATGTATACGGCGAAGGCTTCGCTCAAAAGGCATATGATGCCGAGGGCAACTTCATTCTCGAGGAAGACGGTTCAAACCTTTATGTATACCCCAACTCCTCCTTTATCGTAATGGACTATTACGGGAACATTCAGGCGGTCGTCGGCGGTATAGGCGAAAAAACATCATCACTCGGTCTTTTGCGGCCGATGCAGTCCGCACGTCAGCCGGGTTCGTGTATCAAGCCGGTTTCAACCTATGGCTACGCACTTGAAAATGACATCATCCACTGGTCGTCAATTTATGTTGACAAACCGCTGACAGTAAACGGCGAAAGCTGGCCGCACAACTTCTCAAGCTGGTCATACAGCAACAAATTCATTTACCGTGCGATTGAGGTTTCGCTCAATACAATCCCCGCAAAGCTCTGCTATGATATCGGCCCGGACAATATTTATTCCTTTATGGTTGACAAACTCAATTTCGATTCGCTTGTCGCTTCTGACATCGACCTTGCGCCTCTGAGCGTCGGCGGTCTTACAAACGGCGTAACCCTGAACGAGCTCTGCAATGCATATATACCTTACGGAAACGGTGGATATATGTACGAATCAACCATCATTTCCATGGTATACGACGCACAGGGCAATGTCGTAATCGACCACCAGAACAAATTCGGTGAGCAGGCTGTCAGCAGCGATACTGCATATGTTATGAACAGACTTCTCAGACGTGTTGTAGAAAACAGCAGCGACGGTACGGGCCGCCAGGCAAATCTTGACGGTGTTGAGGTGTGCGGAAAGACCGGCACCTCACAGAACTTCCGTGACCTTGGTTTCGTCGGACTCACGCCCGATTACGTCAGTGCGGTATGGCTGGGATTTGACAACGATAATTCAAGCGTTTACACAAGCTCCGGCTCAAATTCGTTCGGCTTCTATGCAAACAACTACCCGAAATCCGCACTTATTTGGGCGAATATATTCGGTGAATATGCCGAAATGACCAACGCAATGACCCATGCGGAATTTCCTGTGGACGAAGGCGTTGAAATGGCATATTTCTGTAATTCAACCGGACTTATCGCAGGACCGAACTGCTCAAAATGCTCAGTCCCGGGATATTATAAGATTGATTCAATGCCCGGCACCTGTTCTTCTTGCCGCGCGGCCGCACCCGAAACACCTGCGACGCCCGAAGCCGCCGCAAGTGAAGCACCCGCAGCATAAATTCATAAAGAAAACACAAATATCATAGAATCATCAAGAGGAGAGCAATTCTGCTTCCCTCTTGATATTTTATGCACTGAAAGGCAAGCATAATGTCAAAAACATATAAACTGGTCTGTCCGTGTCATTTCGGTCTTGAAAGCGTTCTCAGCTTTGAAGCAAAACGAATCGGCGCAGACAATGTCAAAGCAGATAACGGAAGAGTAAGCTTTGAAGGCAATGCAGATATAATCGCAAAGGCAAACATATGCTTTTCGACCGCCGAAAGGGTTCTCATAGAACTCGGCAGCTTCAAGGTATTGTCCTTTGAAGATTTGTTTCAGGGCGTGAAATCTCTTGCGCTTGAAGAATTTATCGGCCGCAAAAACGCATTTCCCGTAAAGGGTCATTCTCTCAATTCAAAGCTTTCAAGCGTGCCCGCATGCCAGTCGATTGTAAAAAAAGCGGCAGTCGAACGCCTTAAGGAAAAGTATTCGCTCAACTGGTTGGAGGAAACGGACAGCACCGTACAAATCAGCTTTTCCATTATGAAGGATATCGCAACGATTTATCTTGATACAAGCGGAATCGCTCTGCACAAACGAGGATACCGCAGGCAATCAAATCTCGCACCGATTAAAGAAACACTCGCCGCAGGCATCGTGGATCTGGCAAGGGTGCGCAGAGAAAGCGTCGTTGTTGACCCATTCTGCGGTTCGGGAACCGTACTTATTGAAGCGGCCTTCAAAGCAATGAACTACGCCCCCGGATTAAAGCGCAGCTTTGCGGCGGAAAAATGGGGCTGCCTGCCCAAAAGAATATGGAGCGACGAGCGTGAAGCCGCACTTTCAAGAATCAACAAGGACTGCGGCTTTAAGGCATACGGCTCGGACATTGACCCGTCTGCCATTGAAATCGCCAAAGAAAACGCGCGCCGCGCAGGCGTTTTGTCGGCAATCGAATTTTCCACTGCCGACATAAGAAGCTTTTCACAACGGGAAGAAAACGAAATCGTCATCTGCAACCCACCATACGGAGAAAGACTGCTTGATATAAGAGCAGCAGAAGAAATCTACGGCGTAATGGGTCAGAGGCTGAAAGCAGACGCTGACCACCCGTGTTATGTCATAACATCAAGCGAAGGTTTTGAAAAAAATTTTGGTAAGGAAGCAAAAAAATGCAGAAAGCTGTATAACGGAATGATGAAATGCCGTCTGTATATGTATTTCTGACAAATAATTTGCGGAATTTCGGGCAAAATACCATTATTTGAAAATTATTTTTCTAAAGTCTTGATTTATTGAAAAAAAACTGCTATAATATTTTAGCGGTTTTACTGGGGTATAGCCAAGCGGTAAGGCAACGGACTTTGACTCCGTCACTCGATGGTTCGAATCCATCTATCCCAACCAAAAAATAAAAGTCACCCTTGTGGTGGCTTTTATTTTTTTGCTTGAAGATTGCGTGGTAAGCAGAAACATCGTAAATTGCCGCAAGGCAATTTGGATCACTTTGCGAGGCTTTGTGACATAATAAAAACTTTGTTATCCTCTCAAAACAGTTCCTCTTTTATTATATCATCATTCTGATACCGAGCAAAGGGATTGGTTCGTGAATCCATCTATCCCACCGACCAAACGCGGGCAAATCTCGCATATTGCTTTTAAAAAATCCGATTTTTCATTTGTCACGCAAATTTTAGTTATCTATTCTATAAAGATATCACCAAAAAATAAAAGTCACCCTTGTGGTGGCTTTTATTTTTTTGCTTGAAGATTGCGTGGTAAGCAGAAACATCGTAA
>JAFSEU010000018.1 GCA_017435565.1 Oscillospiraceae bacterium
CTAAAAAAAGACAGCCGCACGTGAGCGGCTGCCTGTAATTGTAATGCGGTGTCAAATCTTCAGTGATCCCTTTTAGGGATGAAGCCTGTATTAGCCCCTTATAGGGGCTGTGCAAGCCACCAGTTCAACTGGTGGTCTTGATTTTTTTAAAAAAATCACTTGACAAATTGAAAATGCGGTGCTATACTGTAAAAAAGATAAACCGTTGAAGCGGGGATAAAGGTAGCTATGCTCGGACAGAGAGCCCGTGGTGCTGGAAATCGGGTCGAACGCAGGTTATCAAATGGGCCGCTGAGGGCGCAGTCAAATGTATAATGTGTTTATACAGAGTACTCTGCGACGTGAGGACATACGTCAGTTGTCGGGGATATGATGGTATCCTGCAAAGTGCGCAGTCTGTTTTGCAGCTGCGAATCAAGGTGGCACCGCGGATAATGCTTTTATTCGTCCTTGACAGAGATTATCTATATTTCTGTCAGGGGCTTTTTATTTTTAAGGCCTTTGCGGATAGTGAGTTCAAAAGGGGCTAAGATTTATGCTTATGACGAAACGATGGCGATGCTGTAATTAAGCTTACAAAGCGTAATTGACAGAGTATTTGGTTATAAAACATTTTATATTTTTTGGAGGAATTTATTATGATGTACAACGGAATTGATTTTGATACCTATTTTAAAAACTATCCCGATGAAAACGGTTATTTCGGAAAATACGGCGGATGCTATATTGAAGAAAAACTGAAAAAGGCAATGCAGGAGATTACCGATGCTTATTTTACAATCTGCAAGTCAAGCAAGTTTATCGGCGACCTTCGCAGAATCAGAAAGGAATTTCAGGGCAGACCCACTCCTATTTCACATCTTGAGCGTCTTTCAAACAGCCTCGGAAATGTTCAGCTTTATGTAAAACGTGAGGATTTGAACCATTCGGGCGCTCATAAGCTCAATCACTGTATGGGTGAGGCTCTGCTTGCAAAATATATGGGCAAGAAAAAGGTTATTGCCGAAACAGGCGCAGGTCAGCATGGTGTTGCGCTTGCAACTGCCGCTGCATATTTCGGACTTGAATGCGATATTTATATGGGTTCTGTCGATATCAAAAAGCAGGCGCCGAATGTCGCAAGAATGAAGATTTTGGGCGCGAATGTTGTTGAAGTAACTCACGGTCTTGCAACCCTTAAAGAAGCGGTTGATGCCGCGTTTGAAGCATATTCAAAGGAATATAAGGACTGCATTTACTGTATCGGTTCAGTTCTCGGACCGCACCCCTTCCCTTTGATGGTTCGTGATTTTCAGAGCGTTGTCGGAATTGAAGCAAGGGAGCAGTTTCTTGAAATGACAGGCGAATTGCCCGATGCGGTTGTTGCCTGCGTCGGCGGTGGTTCAAACGCAATGGGTATGTTCTCGGGCTTTGTCAATGACCCTGTGGATATTTACGGTGTTGAGCCTCTGGGCAGGGGAACAACTCTCGGCGACCACGCAGCAAGCCTTAAATACGGAACAGAGGGCGTTATGCACGGATTTAACAGTATTATGCTCAAGGATGAAAACGGCGAGCCTGCTCCTGTATATTCAGTTGCAAGCGGATTGGATTATCCCTCTTCAGGCCCTGAGCACGCATTTTTGCACGACCTCGGAAGAGTCAAGTATGATGTTGTTGACGACGAAGAAACAATTGACGCTTTCTTCACACTCTCCAAAATGGAGGGCATTATTCCCGCAATCGAAAGCTCGCATGCAGTTGCGTATGCAATGAAGCTTGCTAAGCAGATGGGAAGAGGCTCAATTCTTATCAATCTCTCAGGGCGCGGCGATAAGGATATGGATTATATCATTGAGAAATACGGCATCAGATAAAAAATCACACGAGCGCACTCTTATAAATGGAGCAGACATAAAAAACATAACCCGTGAAGAACTTCTTCGCGGGTTATTTTAATATTATGGATAAATCGGAGGTTAACTTGTCAGCTCAGCCCCTGTGTGAGTATCTCGAATATATGAATATTGTTGACTTAAAAAGTAAACAAAGATGTAAGTTTTGCACAATTGTATTGTCAAGGAAACAAATTTGTGTTAAAATAATAACAATCTTTTTGCGCGGAAGGTATTGCTTTGGACAGAATAAATGAAGTTATAGAAAAAATTGATAATCTGGTTTGGGGAATACCGTTGATAGTCCTGATAATTTCAACGGGAATTTATCTTACAATCAGGCTGAAGGGGCTGCAGATTCGCCGTCTTCCTTTGGCGCTTAAATATATGGTGAAAAATGAGGAAGGCGGAAAAGGCGAGGTTTCAAGCTTCGGTGCGCTATGCACATCGCTTTCCGCAACAATCGGTACGGGGAATATTGTCGGTGTTGCGACGGCTGTCGGAGTTCTCAGCGGCGGACCCGGAGCTCTTTTCTGGATGTGGGTCGCCGCATTTTTCGGAATGGCTACCAAATACACCGAAGGCTTTTTGGCGATAAAGTACCGGACAATTGACGAAAACGGTCATGTTCTCGGCGGACCTTTTTACTACATAGAAAACGGAATGGGCAAAAAGTGGCGCCCACTGGCGAAGATTTTTGCGTTTTTCGGTGCCTGCGTCGGGCTTTTCGGAATCGGAACATTCTCACAGGTAAACGGAATTTCATCCGCTGTTGTAGGATTTTTTGATCCTGATATGAAAAATACCGTTTCGCTTTTTGGAAATGATTATTCGATCGTAACTGTCATTACCGGCATTGTGATTACACTTTGTGCCGGGCTTGTAATTATCGGTGGAATAAAGCGTATTTCTAAGGTTTCGGAAATAGTTGTGCCGTTTATGGCAATCGTTTATATAATAGCCTGCGTTTCTCTCATCCTGATCAACATTGATAAGCTGCCCGCTGCTGTTGTTACAGTTGTTGAAAGCGCTTTTGGGCTTCGTGCCGCGGCAGGCGGAATCGGAGCGTCTGTTGCTGTTGCGATTCAGAAGGGTGTTGCAAGGGGAATCTTTTCTAATGAGGCAGGTCTTGGATCGGCGCCGATTGCCGCCGCGGCAGCACAGACTAAGGACCCTGTAAGGCAGGGGCTTGTATCAATGACAGGAACATTTATTGACACAATCGTTATCTGCACGATGACGGGGCTTTGTATCGTTATGATGGGCTCGTGGCAGAATGAAGCGCTTGAGGGTGTTGCGGTAACGGTTGACGCATATCAGAAGGGACTTGCGTTTATGCCATCGCAGGTAAGCTCGTTTGTGCTTATGGTGTGTCTGGTGTTCTTTGCTTTCACTACAATTCTCGGCTGGAATTATTACGGTGAACGCTGCCTTGAATATCTTACAAACCGCAACCTGAAGGTTGTGAAGGCATACCGTTTCCTTTATATCGCCGCCGTATTCATCGGCCCGTATATGACCGTGGCTGCTGTGTGGATGATTGCGGATATTTTCAACGGCCTTATGGCAATTCCAAATATAATAGCCCTTATATATTTAAGCGGTATTGTTACAAAAGAAACATCTGAGTATTTTAAAAAGAAATAACGGAGAATAACAAAAAACGCCTTCGGAAGTATGATAAAGCTTCCGAAGGCGTTTTGGTTTTATGAATTGTATTCGCATCTGAACTGTGTGAATTCCGCTGTTGATTTGCCCTGAGCAAACAGACCGAATACAACTCCCGTAAAGGGACTGCTGATTTCGCTGGAAAGGTATTTTGCCATTCCGTATCCGAGCTCGGAGCGTTTTTTGTTTTCAATTACCGCAAATTTATAATTGAAGTTGTCAAACACAATTTCGAGCTCAGCTTCATTCGATTCAAGCTGCAGGGTGTTTTCAATGTGCCTGATATTTCCGATATTAAGCTTCAGAACTGCGTTATATCCGTTTTCGCTTTCTGAAAGCATAATATCATAATGCTCGTGCTCACACATATATACTGTAATTCCCGCAATGCCGCCGCTTAATCTGAGCCTGCAGCTTAATTTTCCGCAAAAATCTCTCTGGCGCAGGGCGACAAATGTGGGCGAGGCAGTATCATCAATAGTGATATCGGTGCCTTTGAGGGTGAATTTATCATTTGAAAGCTCGTAATTTTCGTCATGCCTGTCCCTTAAAAAGCACCAGTCGATATCAGACTTTGTGTTGTCAAATGTAAAAATATTCTGAAAATACTGCTCAAAGCTGCCGTTGATTTCGTAGAATTCTTCGGTAGTGCCGCCGTTTTCTGCATAGAACCAACCGTTTTCATCAAATTTTACAGGGGTGAGAAAAACCTCTCTGCCGAGATAATGATAGGGCATCCACATATGCATCTGTCGGAATCCCAAGCTTAATATATACCAATTGCCTTTTTGGTCGCTTATCAAATCGCCGTGACCGATGCCCTGAATGATATAAGGTGCTTTGTTTTTGTTTGTGAGCACAGGGTTTAAAGCGTAGCCTTCAAACGGGCCCCATATGCTTTTGCCCCTTGCGTATGTAATCATATGCCCGTATTCGGTTCCGCCTTCCGCCGCCATAAGATAGTAAAAATCGCCGATTTTATAAAGGTGAGGGCTTTCAAGATATCTGCCGCCCGTACCGTTCCATATGCAGCGGCTTTCGCTCAGCTTTTTTCCTGTTCTGATATCAATTTCGCACTGAACAACGCCGTTTTTGCCGTAATCATCCGTGCCGTTGCTCATAAAATATGCCCTTTCGTCTTCAAAATAAAGTGAAGGGTCGATTCCATCCTGATCGACAAATACAGGCTCTGACCATTCGGAATTTATGTCATCGGTATAGACATAGAAATTCTTGTGCAGAGTATCGTTTGTCGTGACCATATAGAATCTGCCGTTATTGTATCTTATCGTCGGCGCAAAAACTCCGCCGCTGTCGGGTACACCTTTAAGTTCAATCTGGCTGTGCCTTGTGAGGATGTGACCTATCTGCTTCCAGTTGACAAGGTCTTCGCTTTCAAACAGGGGAACGCCCGGAAAATACTGAAAGCTGCTCGTTACCATATAAAATTTTCCGTTGGCAAAACATACCGAAGGGTCGGGATAAAAACCTCTTACAATCGGATTTCTGTATTTCATAATGTGTTGCTCCTCAGATGAGTAAAAAATAAACGACAATCTTTTTGTGAATTGTCGTTTTTAGCGAAAAAAATGATTTTGACGGAAGAATACCGCCGATTGACTACAATTGGCACCCTTAAGTTCGGAATCGAACCTACAACCAGCCCTTTTCGAGGGGCTTGTTAATGCGAGCGTCAAGCGAGCAAAAAGGTTCTGGCGCGTAAGCGACAGGTTCCTATATCCATTTAACTATCGGCGGAAGAATACCGCCGATTGACTACAATTGGCACCCTTAAGTTCGGAATCGAACCTACAACCAGCCCTTTTCGAGGGGTTTGTTAATGCGAGCGTCAAGCGAGCATAAAGGTTCTGGCGCGTAAGCGACAGGTTCTTATATCCATTTAACTATCGGCGGAAGAATACCGCCGATTGACTACAATTGGCACCCCCAGTAGGAATCGAACCTACAACTAGCCCTTAGGAGGGGCTTGTTATATCCATTTAACTATAGGGGCATTACCGATACATTATATCACAGCAATTCGCAAAAATCAAGTCTTTTGAAAAATAATTGCCGAAAAGCGCTGTTTACGCTTTTCGGCAAAAATTATAACACATCGTCTTTATAAGGGTTTGTAAAATTATACATTTCCTTATACGCTTCAAGCTCGTCATCGTCCTCGACTCCCGCGGGAATAAGCCCCGTGCAGTCGCCCGAAGAACAGGCTGGATACAGGTCGATATCCTTGCTGTGATTCTTTCTGTGGGGATATGGTGTTTTATCGTTCATAAAAAAGCCTCCTTTGTGCAAGAATATTTTGCACAAAGAAGGGCTTTGATATGCATAGACATAAATTTATTTGGACTTTATCCATCTTACGGATTCATCAAACCATTTTGCGTTTACAGGGTTGATGTGTCCGTCGTAGCTTGATGTTACGTCATCGTGCAGCGAACCACCGTGACCGCCCCAAGGGTAAATGTGGCATTCAAACGGAATCTGGTTTTCAGAAAGCGCTTTTGTAAAATCAATTGTGTTCATCACGGGAACGCAGCCGTCATCTGCGCAATGCCAGATAAATACAGGCGGTGTTGCATCGCTTACCTGCTTTTCCAACGAAACCTCACAAAGCTCAGCTTCGGTCGGGTTTTCGCCGATGATGTTGATTATTGAGCCGTCGTGTCTGTACTTGCCCGATGTGATTACGGGATATGAAAGAACGGCACCGTTGGGCTTGTGAATGTCTTGTGAGCCGACAATTTCCGTTACATATGGCTTGTTCCAGTTGACAGCCAATGATGCGGCAAGATGACCGCCCGCCGAAAATCCGCAGATGTTGATGTTGTCGGGATTGATATCCCAATCCTTGGCGTGTTCTCTTACAATTTTCATTGCAAAAGCGGCTTCGAGAAGGGCGGTAGGATATTTTTTGCTGCAGATGCTGTAGCGCAGAACAAAAGCGTGAATGCCAAAAGCGGCATAGCGCATTGCGACGTAGTCTGCCTCTCTGTCGGACAAGAATTCATATCCGCCGCCGGGGCAGATGATGATTGCCGGTCTGTTTCTTGTGCCGATTTCGTTTGAAACATCAACAAGAAATGCTTTTAATGTCGGCTTGCAGCCATCGGCAGAAAGATTTGCTTTTTCATAGGGTATGTCAAGCGTAAAATCAATAATACTCATTTGTTTTCACTCCTGTATTCTATATTTTTCTGATATTGCTCATATGTGATATCAACAGGCTTTGCAATAAGAAATTTAATGCTTTTGCCCATTTCAACAAACATTTTTTCGTGTTCAGTCACGACGCTTTGCGTAAAATCTGTCGAATGAAGGTCGTAGGTTTTGTAGGTGACTTCAAAGCCTGTTTGCTCAAAATACTTCAGACTCTCTTTGAAAAGGTCGTCATCATCGGTTTTGAACCAGATTTCGCCATTTAAGAATTCACGGTATTTCATCAGATAACGGTGATATGTAAGTCTGCGCTTTTTGTGTGTGTTTCTCGGCCATGGGTTGCAGAAATTTATATAAATTCTTTCCGCTGTATCGTTTTTGTCAAAAACCTCGTCGATTTTATCTATATTATAAACAAACAGCCTCACATTATCAACGCTTCTTTCCTGTGCTTTGAAGGCCTCTTCGGTTTTGCGCTTTGCAAGGGCAAGCATTTCGGGCTTGATATCAATTGCAATATAGTTTATGTCGGGGTTCAAAATAGCCGATTTTGAAACAAATCCGCCCTTGCCGCAGCCAAGCTCAATATGAAGCGGCAATTGGCTGTTTTTGAAAATTGATTTCCATTTGCCTTTGAATTCACAAGGATTCTGCACACAAAAGGGGCATGCGGCTATTTCGGGGCGTGCCCAGGGTTTTCTTCTTATTCTCAAAAAAATCACTCCTCAATATATGGTAAAAGGGCAGTAAACTGCATGATTACTGCCCGTATATTTTATGTTTATCTCATATTGTATTTTTTGAGAAGTGTGTCGATTTTTTCGTGAGGGTCAAGTACGGAGCTGATTGAAACATCGTGGTTGAGTGATGCGATAAAGTAAGCAATATACTTTGAAACGTCAACTTCCTTGAACCATTCGCGGTTAAGAAGCTCGTCCTTGCGGTATGTAAGGTTTGTTCCGAAAACAGCATCAATATAGCCGTCGTTATAAGCCTTATCAAACTTTTCAAGACCGTGTGTGAACAAGCCGTAGGTTGCATAGCAGAATATTCTCTTTGCGTTCTTTTTCTTTAAAGCATAAGCGATATCAAGCATTGAATCGCCCGAAGCTATCATATCGTCGGCGATGAATACGTCCTTGCCTTCAACGGAATCGCCAAGATATTCGTGAGCGACGATGGGGTTTCTGCCGTTGATGATTCTTGAATAATCACGGCGCTTGTAGAACATACCGAGGTCAACGCCGAGAACGGATGCATAGTACATATTTCTGTTTAAAGCGCCTTCGTCGGGGCTGATTATCATAAATTTATCGCTGTGAATATCAATGTCCTTGATTTCTCTGAACATTGTTTTAAGAACCTGATATGTAGGCATTACATTATCAAAGCCCATAAGCGGAATTGCGTTGTCAACTCTGGGGTCGTGAGCGTCAAATGTGATGATGTTGGAAACGCCCATTGCCTGCAATTCCTGCAAAGCAACAGCGCAGTCAAGCGATTCACGATAGCTTCTTCTGTGCTGTCTGCCGCCGTAGAGAAGGGGCATGATTACGTTTATTCTGTAAGCCTTGCCGCTCATTGCCTGAATGATACGCTTCAAATCCTGATAATGGTCGTCGGGTGACATACAGCTGTCCTCACCGAACATTGAATATTTGCAGTTGTAGTTACCGACATCGACGATGATGTAGATATCATAACCTCTGACGGTGGACTTGATAAGACCCTTGCTGTCACCCGAAGCAAATCTGGGGCACTGATTTTCAATCAGGAAGGTATCGTATTCATAGCCACCCTTTTTAGCCCAGTCGATGAGGTAGTTGTTGATTTTTGAACCAAGCTCATTCGCACTCTGAAGAGCGATGATACCAAGGGGAGCAACTCTTGATTCCATGTTGAAGAGAACATCATTTTTTCTGTCGGCAACCATTTTTAAAAATCCTCATTTCTCCGCCATTAAAGTGTTTTTTGTTTGTTGAAAGCACAGCACAAAATGCGGCGGAATTTATGCTGTGCTTTAAATCTTTTATTTTATTTGCAGAAGCTTTCGATATAACGGTCGATGTCTGCGGCAATGATTTCCTTTGCACATGCGGCGTTTTCGATTTCGTTAACAGCGGTTTCCTTCTGCTCGAGCTCTTTATATACCTTGAAGAAATGTGACATTTCATCAAAAATGTGTTTTGGGAGCTGGTCGATATCGGTATATGTGTTGTAGTTGGGGTCGTCAAACGGAATTGCGATAATCTTGTCATCATGCTTGTCGCTGTCAATCATTCTGATAACGCCGATGGGGTAGCATCTGACGAGAGTCAGCGGATAGAATGTCTGCGAAGAAAGAATCAGCACATCAAGCGGGTCGGAGTCATCTGCATACGTTCTGGGAATAAAGCCGTAGTTTGCGGGATAGTGTGTTGATGTGTGAAGAATTCTGTCCATTTTCAGAAAGCCTGTTTCTTTGTCAAGCTCATACTTGATCTGACTTCCCTTGGGGATTTCAACAACTGCGACAAAATCGTTAATGCCGATTCGCTTGGGACTCATTCCGTGCCAAATATTCATAAATCTGCTCCTTTGCCTGGTTCCATATACATTATTTCTCTAAAATAAATATACCATTGAATCGACAGTTTTGTCAATCAAACAGTCAAAATTTGTTTTTAGAACTTCTGTCAGTAAACGCAAGCATTTTTTGTGCATTTTCGACAATGCGTGAACAAATCAAATCGTTGTTCATAAAAAATTGCATTTTGCCCTGCGGGACGACAGAAAACACTGTATCATTGCTTAAAAAATGCGTCATATTTTATTGACTTTTTATGCCATTTGGTATATCATATTATTGTGTATGTATTTTGATAAGATATATTGAATTAAGATATAGAACAAAAAATTGAAAGGACGGACAAAATGGTGGACAACAAAAATGCTTATCCGCAGAGCTCTGCTTTCGGCGCTGCCGAGGTCGTGCCCGAAGCGAAAAGAATTCTGTCGGAAATAAAAAAGGCTGTAATCGGCAAGGATGATATTATCTTAAAGGTTCTTATATGTATTATTGCAAAGGGACATATTCTTATTGAAGATATTCCCGGTGTGGGCAAGACCACGCTTGCAGTTGCGTTTTCAAGAGCACTGAATTTAAAGCATAACCGTGTTCAGTTCACTCCTGATGTTCTTCCCTCGGACGTGACGGGCTTTTCGATGTATAATAAGCAGACTGACAGCTTTGAATATAAAGAGGGCGCAGCAATGTGCAATCTTTTCCTTGCGGATGAAATCAACCGTACCTCCAGCAAGACGCAGTCTGCTTTGCTTGAGGTTATGGAAGAAGGCGCTGTCACGGTGGACTCCGTTACGCACAAATGCCCCAAGCCCTATATCGTAATTGCAACGCAGAACCCCATCGGCTCGGTCGGAACACAGCTTCTGCCCGAATCACAGCTTGACAGATTTATGATAAGGCTTACAATGGGATATCCCGATATCAACAGCGAAATCAATATTATAAAATCACGCAAAGGGGTAAATCCCGTCGATACTGTCTGCGCTTGTGCCGATTCGCAGAAGATTATTGCAATGCAGCAGGCGGCGGATAATATCCACATTGACGACCGTGTGCTTAAATATATTGCCGACCTTGTGAACGCTACGAGAAATCACCCGATGTTAAAGCTCGGTGTCAGCCCGAGAGGAACTGTTGCGCTGGCTCAGGCTTCAAAGGCACTTGCGCTTTTGCGCTCGCGCGATTATGTAATACCCGATGATGTGAAAACAATGTTCGGCGATGTCTGCACCCACAGAATTGTTGTGAATTCAAAGGCAAGGATTGCTTCGATAACACCTGCGCAGGTAATTGAAGAAATCAAATGCTCCGTGCCTTCGCCGAGGATATAAATGCTATGGTAAAGGTCATAGCGTCCTATGCACTTGTGGCAATTGCAGCGCTTATATTCTATATTGCCTTTATTGACAGTCTTTCGCTGATTCTGCTTATCACCGTGATTCTTTTTCCGCTTGTTCTTCTTCTGTCACTTTTGATTATAAGGGCAAAGACACAGATTAGCTTTTTTTGTGAAAAGTCGGGTGAAAATAAGGGCTGCGATGTCAACTTTAATGTGCGTATGTACAATCCGACGTTTCTTCCTCTGCCCAGAGTAAAAATATCTCTGCACTATGAAAATCTTCTGAGCGGTGAAAGGTCGCAGGCGCAGTTTCTTTTTCCGCTTCATTTTTCACGCACGCAGACGCTGCGCTTTTCAATTTCGTCAAGGTATTGCGGAAAAATTGAAGCTGTGGTTGACGAGGTGGTTTTTTTTGATTATCTGATGCTTTTCAGACTCGGGAAAAAGCAGAAGCTGCAATGCTCGACGGTAATTCTGCCGTCAATTTGCGATGCAGATGTTCTTATCAGCGAGGAGTCGGAATTTTCCGGCGAAAAGGATGTGTATTCCAAAACGCATCCCGGCGATGATGCCTCGGAAATTTTTGATATGAGGGATTATGAGATGGGCGACAGAATGTCGCAGATTCATTGGAAGCTCAGCTCAAAGCAGGACAATCTTATTGTCAAGGAATACTCAAAGCCTGTAAACAGCAATGTAATGCTGCTGTTTGATTTCAATTCGTCTCAAGCTTTTGCCGCAGACGTTCTTGCAGATTTGCTTATAAGCCTTTCATATAGTATGATTGAGCGTGAATGCGAGCATTTTGCAGCTATTTATTCTATGCAGGATAATGCCTTGCGCTTTTTTGATATTGACAGCAGCGAGAGCTGTGTTGTAATGGCGCAGACCGTAATGTGCACACCTGCATTTGAAGGGGCAAAGGCGCTTGAAAGCTACTGTGAGAATGAATTTTCAAGGCGTTATTCCCACATTATCTATGCGTGTGCGCAAAGCTCTCAGGTGCAGTCACAACTGCTCGAGCAGCTTGCAATGCACACAAGAGTTTCGGCAATCGTTGTTGACCAATCCGGTTTTGACGGTTCAAAAAAGCCTTATATGATTTCGGATTCCGCAGCAGTATATACACTGCAAAGCGGAAAGATTGATGCACTTCTTTCGGAGCTTGTTATATAAATGAAAAAGAAGAAGAAAATTGAAGATATTCCGTGCTGCGGCGGCCTTTTAATAGGCGAAAGCATTTCGCTTGATGTTTCCGGAAAGGGAATATCGCTTGAAAGGCTCAAGCTGTGGGTGGTTGCCCTGTTCGGAATCTTTGGCACGATTTTCGGGGTTGTTTCCCTGTTTGATATAAGATGCGACGATGCACAGCTCAGCGTTCTTGCACTTGCTTCGTTTCTGATATCGTCGATTGTATTTTCATCAAAAAAATATGCATTTCCCTCACTTGTGCTGATAGTGCTGATGGTGCTCGGTTTTTTTGCGCTGCCGCAAGATGAGCTTGACTATGGCTTTAAATGCTTTGTCAACTGCATTGTCGAACAGGCGTCGTTGGAAAGCTATGACATTTCAGGCTTCTATGTTCCGAGAAAAATCAGCGAATATGAATGCCTGACTGTGTTTATGTCGGTATTTTCCGTGCTGACTTCGTTTCTCGTGTGCTTTTCGGTGTTGGCAAGAAAAAGCTTTCCTCTGAGCTTTGTGTTCACATTTCCGCTTATTGAGGTGGGTCTGTTTTTCGGAATCGCCCCCGATTATAAATGCTTTGCAATGCTGCTTTCGTTCTGGCTTGCAATGGTCGTTCTTTCAAATTCAAATTACCGCGAATATGTCGGCTCAAGCGGAAGCGATTTTGTCCGCAAGGGAAACAGCTTTATGCCAAAATTCGGTATGAAAAAGCGTGTTGACTGTTCAAGCGCATTGTGTATGCTTGTAATAACTCTTGCCGTATTTAGCGTATCAGGCTTTGCTCTCGACGTATTTGATATCAAAAGACCCGATTCCGTCAACGAACTGAGATATACGCTCAAGCACGACATTACAAATATGTCTTTTGAAGATATTGTAGACAAGCTTTCCGGGGAAACAGGCAAATCGAATTACGGAAATCTTCGCTCAGGCGACCTCGAATATACCGACAGCGATATGCTTTACGTTAAATTTGAAAACAAGATGAATACCAATGTTTATCTGAAAAGCTATGTCGGCTCGGTATATGATTCGTCAAGCTGGGAAGAATTCGAAGAGGACACTATTGACGAGCTTTCCGAGATAGAATCCGAATTCGAGGATATATGCTATCCGCAGAATATGCTCTGGTATTTTATGCGTTCAAACTACGCAGATTTACCAAAAACAAGTGTCACGGTTGATGTTATAAACGCACAAACCGATTTTTGCTATACGCCCTATGGCAGCGAGCCGAAAAGAAATGCGGAATATGTTGACGATTCGGTTGCTCTGGTTGACAGCGTTGTCATCGGTGATAATGATGCAAAGGCGAGTTACAGTTACGATTTTATCCCGTCAAATTTTGAAATGGTTATCGAGTGGCACTGCGACAATGAAAACAACAAAAATACGCTGTATCTTGACACAGAGCAATATGACAGCTTTGTTGAAAAGAATTATCTTTCGCTGCCTGATGATGATGACCTGATGTCGCTTTATGAGGATGAGGAATATGCCGAAATCTTTGAAAATTACCGCAGTGGCAAGGCTAATGTCTATCAGACTCTGTGCGCTATAAGAAGCCTTATTCACGACAATGCAAGATATACCTTAAGTCCGGGTGAAGCTCCGGATGATGTCGATGTTGTGTATTATTTTCTCAAGGAAAACCATAAGGGCTATTGTATGCATTATGCAAGCGCAGGGGCTGTTCTCGCCAGAATGGCAGGTATCCCCGCACGCTATTGCGTCGGATATGTTGCGTCTTCTTCAAAGTTCAACCTTTTGAACAAAGAAGGTAGCGGCTATGAGTTTATGCTGAAAGACGACGCTGCTCACGCATGGGCGGAAATATATATTGACGGCTTAGGCTGGGTTCCGTTTGAGTTTACCGAGGGCTATTCACAGCCATCTCAGACCACAACAACGACGAGCTCTACGGTGACGACAACGAGAAGAACAACGGCTTTAAGCGGCACTTCGGTTTCTGCCGCCTCGACTACGAGCACCACCACCACAGCTCCGCTTGCAAGTCTTTCGCAGGAGCCTCGGGAAAACGGTCCTTTGAAGACGATCATTCTGATTCTTGTTGTGCTTGCAATATTGGCTTTGCTTACAGTAATAATCATAATGCGCAGCAGAAAGGTTGCGCTTTTGCGCCGCAAAAAGAGTATGAGCACACAGTCGGGCGCGGAAAATGCTGTCAATGCGTACAGATATATCGTATCGCTGCTTGAATTCGGCGGAATAGCCGCAGACGGTCGCACGCCTCTTGAATATGCGGGGCTTGCCGAAAGCAAGTGTGATTTTCTCGAAAACGGACAGCTCGTTTCTGCCTGCAACTGCGCAATGAAGGCGGGCTTTGGCTCTATGTATCTTAACAAGGATGAGTCGGAAAAGGTCTGCAAGCTCTCGCATAGAATTGCCAAAGCTGTTTATGATTCAAAGTCCTGCATAGATAAACTGAAAATGAAATATATCGAGCGCCTTATATAACCGCAGAGTATTGAAAAGATGTGCGCTTTTGTCAAAATGCCTGTCCCTTCCGCAAAAACGGAAGGGATTTTTTTTATTTGCGACAAAATACAAGCCGTGCGGATTTGTCCTCACCGAATCGACATTTTTTTGAATTCGGTTGTCTTATAATTGATTTTAAGGGGGGCGGAATGAGTGCGATATATTTACATAGATGTGTTGTTGATTGTAAATTTGTATGTAAACTGGATTATGCTCAGAGCGGTGGCGAAAGTGCTTTGTGACAGTATTTCTGCAAAACGATGTCTTGCGGCGGCGCTTTTCGGGTCGCTTATGTCGCTTTCGATATTGCTTGAGCCTTTTCCACTTGTATTGTCGGTTCTTTACAAGCTGTTCGGAGCGCTCGTTATGACCCTCATTGCCTTCGGAAAAAAAGGCGTTATCAGGCATACATTGTTCTTGTTCTTTTTCAGCTTTATTTTTGCAGGGACTGCGCTGTGTCTTTCAATTCTTTTTCCGTCCAACAATACGATTGTATCGAATTCGAGCGTTTATTTTGACATATCATTTCTTTCGCTGTTCATATTCACCTCGGCGGCGTATCTCATAATATGTCTTGTCAGTTATTTTTTCGGTACAAAAGCATACAAAAACGGTGTGTTCCGTGTTACGGTGAATACAGGTGTCAAAAGCATAACACTGAAGGGGATCGCCGATACGGGAAATCTGCTTGTCGATACATTAAGCGGAAAGCCGGTGATTGTCTGCTCAAAGGATGACTTTGATTTTGACATTGAGAGCGTTGCCGGGCAGAACATAAAGCAATTTAAGGGGCTCAGGTATCTGCCCTATTCAACAATAAGCGGCGATGCGGCGATGCCGGTTTTCGTTCCCACAAATGTTGAAATTATTGAGGATAATGCCAAAAAAACAAAAAAGGTCGAGGCGCTTATCGGACTTGGCGAAAACAGCGGCTGTGCGGTTTTTAATCCCAAGATACTGCTGTGAATTTCTGTAAAGGAGCAAAGTGATGTTTATTTCAAGGGTATTTGCAAAGCTTTTTGACATATTCGGAAAAATCCGTTTGAAAATTTTCTACATAAATGGTGCCGAATCTCTGCCGCCGCCTCTCACAAGAGAGGAAGAGGAGCGTGCATTTGCACTGCTTGAAAAGAACGACCGCAAAGCGCGTGATACGCTGATTGTGCATAATCTGCGGCTTGTTGTCTATATAGCCAAGAAATTTGAGTCAACGGGTATCTGCATAGACGACCTTATATCAATCGGAACAATCGGCCTTATCAAGGCTGTCAATACCTTTTGCCCTAATAAGAATATCAAGCTTGCGACCTATGCTTCACGCTGCATTGAAAATGAAATATTGATGTTTCTGCGCAAAAGCTCACAAAGAAAAAACGAGGTTTCGCTTGACGAGCCGCTTAATGTTGACTGGGACGGAAACGAATTGCTGCTTTCCGATGTTATGGGCACGCAGGAGGACATAGTCAGTGCGTCGATTGAGAGCGAGTCGGAAAAGGATCTGCTGCGGCAGGCTGTTTCAAAGCTAAGCGATAGGGAACGTATGATTATGGATATGCGCTTCGGGCTGTCCGGTGCGGCTGAAAAAACCCAGAAAGAGGTTGCCGATGAAATCGGAATTTCGCAGTCGTATATTTCAAGGCTTGAAAAGAAAATCATCGTCAAGCTGAAAAAAGAGCTTGATAAGGTGACGTAAGCCTTGTGAAATATCAAAAAAATATCATGCCTAAAGCTTGACAAAACGCTGTAACAAAAGTATAATTATTTTGTTAATATTTTTCAGGAACGAGAATTAGATGAAAGGATGTATTTTTATGTTTTTGAAAAAAATTGCAGCAGTACTGACAAGCGCTGCGATGGTTTTTTCATTGATTCCTTCGGCACTATCGCCGACAGTTCTGGCTGCTGACAGCGAAACGGTTGAGCTTTTCTGCGACGATTTTGAAAATGATGACACCTGCGGCTGGGCTTCGCACGGTGGCGCTGCAACGATTTCGCTGACTGACACCGTTGCTTACAGCGGAACATCAAGTATGTACATCACTGACCGCGAACAGAACTGGCAGGGTGCGGAATGCAGCAAGGTAGGCTACCTCTATCCGGGATATACATATACCATATCACTTGCTTTTTATTATGATGACGAAAACGCAAGCGAAAGCCAGTCTTTCGAGCTTGGTTTTAAGTACACCAAGGACGGCACAACCGGTTACGGAAGCATCGGATCTGTGAATGTAAACAAGGGAGAATGGGGCGTTGTTACCGCAAGCAAGACCTTTGCAAGTGATATTACCGGTATCATTCTTTATACCCAATGCTCCAATGCAACACTGCCGTATTACATCGACTACTGTACGGCAACGGGTGTTCCCTATGAGGGTGAAACCCAGGACGGCTTCTCATATGACTTTGAAGACGGAACGGTAAGCGACTGGTTCGGAAGGGACTGTGATATCGCAGTTTCAACCAACTACGCACACAGCGGAAGCTATTCGCTTTATACCTCGGGCAGAACCGACCTCTGGAACAGCCCTGCTGTTGACTGCAACCTTTACTGCGAAAAGGGCGGATATTATTCATTTACCTGCTGGGCTCTCTACGACGGTGATTCGTGGACTGATACCGCATCATTCCAGATATATCTGATGTATAATCAGAACGGCACAACCCAGTATAAGAATCTGGCTGACGAAGCGACCGCCAAGGGCAAGTGGGTGGAGATTTCAACCCGATATACAATTCCCGAGGATGCAACCAACCTGGCGTTCTATATTCAGCCGAAGTGGTCGTCAAACCCTTCCGAGCAGGATAAGACTATTGACTTTTATATTGATGATGTCGTGTGCACGCATATGCCTGACCCGACAATTCAGACTGATATACCCAACCTTAAGGACGCATATCAGGATTATTTCATCATCGGCTGTGCGGCAACCGCTTCCGAGCTGGCTGTCGGCGCAACACAGGATATGATTCTCAAGCACTATGAAAGCCTTACTTTCGGTAATGAATTGAAGCCGCAGAGCGTTTTGAACCAGAGCGCTTGTCAGGCACTTGGCTCCGAAACCGAGGTTGTCATCAATCTTGATCAGGCAGAGCCGCTTCTGCAGTTTGCCGCTGACAATAATATTCCTGTAAGAGGACATTGCCTTGTATGGCACAGCCAGACTCCCGAGTGGTTCTTCAAGGTCGGATATGACGAAAATAATGACTGGGTAAGCCGTGAGGTAATGCTCAGCCGTATGGAAAACTACATCAAGGCAGTTCTTACAACCTTAGAGCAGGAATGGCCCGAGGTTGAATTCTATTGCTGGGACGTTGTAAACGAGGCTTTTGCCGATACAGGCGCTCTCAGAACGGCGGGCTCTGTTTCCGAAAACAGCAATTATTCTATGTGGATGCAGACAATCGGCGAGGATTTTATCGAATATGCATTCAGATATGCAAGAGAGTATGCTCCCGAAGGCTGCAAGCTTTTCTATAACGATTATAACGAATATACACCCGAAAAGCGTGACGCTATTATCGAAAAGGTTGAAGAGCTTGCGCAGCTCGGACTTATCGACGGCGTAGGAATGCAGTCGCACATTCAGATGGGTTCGCCCTCAATCGCTCTTTACGAAGAGGCTGTAAGGGCTTATTCCGCACTCGGACTTGAGGTTCAGGTGACGGAGCTTGATGTAAATATCAAGGATAATTCAAATGCGGCACAGCTTGAGCTTGCCGAGCGCTACCGTCAGATTATGGACTGCCTCAAGAGATGCAAGGACGACGGCTGCAATATTACCGCTGTTGTTTTCTGGGGCATTACCGACTCGACCAGCTGGATAGGCGGATATCCGCTTCTCTTTGACGAGGACTACAATGCAAAGCATTCTTTTTATGCTGTGTATGATACAACTGCTGAGATTCAGCAGATTCAGAACAAAAACGCAATTGCATACGATGATACCGATGAGGGACTTGAAGAAGCATTCAAGGTTCAGGCGTGGGAGCCTATCGGTGATGCGGGCAGCTTTAAGGCGGCCTGGGTCGGCGGCCTTGCAATATTCAGAGTTTCTTCGGATGTTTCGGGAACTGTCACAATAAATTATGACGGTGAAATTGTAACAGGTACGATTTCTGCCGGCGAAACAATGGATTTCGGTGTGCTTTCGTGGGGATATGAATCGGGCTACAGCGCAAATCTTGAAATTGCAATCAATGACACAGCTTGGAACAGTCTTAAGTATGCTGAAGAAGGCTTCAGTGAAAACACCTGCGGCACACTTACTTTCGCTGATTTTCCTGCGTCCGCTCAGGCTGTTTACGGCACGATAACTGTTGACGGTGAAATAGATGACTCATGGTCGAGTGCGGTTGCTGTTGATGTAAATCAGTTCCAGATGGGCAGTATCGCGGGTAACAATGCCTACGGTACAGCAAGGGCAATGTGGGACAGCGATTATATTTATGTTCTTGTTGAGGTAACAGACCCGAACGGAAAGAACCAGTCAAATCCCAACCATTACGAACAGGATACCGTTGAGATTTTCTTCGACGAAAACAATGGGAAAACATCTGCTTATGAATCGGACGATATGCAGTGCAGAATCGGATATGACAATTCGCAGACGATTTCTGACAACAGAGATTTGGGTGATTATATTTCTGCCGCTGCAGAAACATCCGATGGATACATAATCGAAGTGGCAATTCCCTATACAATTTCCGAATTCCAAAGCGGTCAGGTTATCGGATATGACGTTCAGATAAATGATGATGACGGCTCCGGTGCAAGATCGGGAATATGCAACTGGGCAGGCGATATGACAGGTATGGGCTATGCTTCAACTGCAAATTACGGTGTTCTTGAGCTTGTCGGCGGCATTATCTACGGCGATGCAAACGGTGACGGCATTGTCAACTCAATTGACGCCACAATGGTTACAAGGCACGCATTGCAGGTGCTCACTCTCAGCGACGCAGCACAGTCTTGCTGTGACGTAAATCTTGACGGCGCAATAAATTCGATTGACGCTACGATTATTACCAGATATTCGCTTAAAGTTATTTCTTCACTTCCCGTATAATGACTTAAGATGAAAAAAACCTCCGTGGATTGAATCCTCGGAGGTTTTTGCGTGAATTATTGCAGTTTTTTTCTTTGAATATGGTATACTGCCTTTGTCAGAAGCTGTGTCGGCACAATTGGTGCAAATGCACAGCAAAGCTTCATTTTGACAGTCGGAATGATTATCAGCTTGCGCTTCAATGCACCGTCAACGGCATATTTTGCGGCATAATCACTTGAAATCGGCGGAACGCTGAATACAACGCCTGCTCTGTTGTTAAAATCGGTATTAACGGGACCGGGGCAGAAAACGCTGATTGAAACCTTGCTGCCTGAGCGCTTCAGTTCTTCCGCAATGGCGCAGGAAAGGCGCAGAACATATGCTTTTGAAGCGTAATACGCTGAGAGAAGCGGCCCCGGCATAAACGCCGCAGACGAGGCAACGTTGAGGATGCGTCCGCTGTTTCGCTTTTTAAAATCTCGCAAAAAAAGCTTGGTAAGAATGTGTACTGCTTTGATATTTACATCAATAAGCTCAAGCTCAGAGTTCAAATCGGTTTTGTCAAACTCTCCGAACAAGCCAAAGCCGGCATTATTTATCAGAAAATCAACTTTTGTATCTGAGCAAAGCTTATAAAGCCTCTGGGGCGCACCGCTTTGCGCCAGATCAATGGAAACAATTCTTGTTTTTGTTTTGATTCTGCTTGCGGTATATTTCAATTTTTCTTCGTTTCTGCCGACAAGAATCAGATTCCAGCCGAGCCTGCCTAAATATATTGCCATATCACGGCCGATTCCTGAGCTTGCGCCCGTTATCAGTGCTGTCATTTTTTCAACTCCTTAGAGGATTTGTTGATATTATTTTATACGAATAACTTTGAAAATTCAAGCAATGCGTGGCTTTATGTATGATTTTGGTCGAATTGCACAAAATATCAGCTCGTATTTTTACATATTGATTTAAAATTTCTTCTTGCTTTTTTGCAATTTATCTGATATAATATTTAAGTCGCAGATAATCTGTGATGTAATAATAGGGTGGAAAGATGGCTGAGCTGGTCTAAGGCGCACGACTGGAAATCGTGTGAACGTTAATAGCGTTCCGAGGGTTCGAATCCCTCTCTTTCCGCCAAAAAATTGCTACCATATTTTATGGTAGCAATTTTTTTGATTGAAAGTGAGAGTAAGCAGCAAACGGCGAAAATTGCCGCAAGGCAATTTGGAGCACTTTGCGAGCACAAGATTATTCAGAATAAAGATTTTTTTGCTGCGAGCAAAGGGGTCGGTTCGTGAATCCCTCTCTTTCCGCCAGCCGCATGAAAGGCGGCACAACATTTTCGGGTATCACTTTGTGGTGCCCGATTTTTGTTTTATCACGAAAATTTCCGTTATCAATTCCGTGAAGATATCACAAAACAAGCCGTTTGTGATTAACAATCACAGACGGCTGTTTTTATGCTCAATTGACAAGTACGACACTTAATACGACATTTGTACCGAAAAAGCAACAATGATTCTGTGGTGCTTTTTGTTTTTTATTACTTTTGAAGAAGGATAAAAATAATAATAAATGCTAAGGCTGTGTTGTTATTCAAAGCATTGATTATAGAGCAAAATTATGATATAATTCCGTTAGAGGTGATAGCAATGAAAAAAGGAAATGTATACAATTCACACTATCCTGAAAATCCACCGGAATGGTACTGGATATCAGGCCTTCATGACGCTTGTGTTGTTGGTGTCGAGTCTTTTGAATTTCCTTTTGACTATGGCAGATTCGTCGGTGAAAAGAATAAGTGTGACCAAAATCTTTTGCTATTAAGAATCAATTCAAAGGGTGCGCTGTATGATAATTCCATAACGGAAATACGCTTTTATAACTATGAGATTCTTTCGTCAGAGATTGCTTTGCAATGTCGGAAAAATATATGGTGGTTAGCCGACAGACTGATTGAAGATAAAGAATGTTACGTTTTAGAAGTAGATTTTCATGATTATGATACTGAGCCGGAAGAATTTATATTTAAAATTAGATTTGAACGAGCAGAAGTATTGAGAGGATGATATAGTTTTTAGATAATAAAGCTTTTTGCTTCAGAAATCATCTCTTTTCGCTATGAAGGAAATCCATTTTGTCTGCTAAGACAAGAGAGATTTATCTTATACTATTGAGATTTTGCTTTTATAGGTGTATAATTATACAAAGGGGGATGCGATATGAAAAAACTGTTTGCTGTTTTAATATTGTTTTCTGTTGTTATTTTACTGTCGGCTTGCAGCGCAACGTCGATATCAAACAAAAAATATGACGAAATATCAGATTATGTTTTAGAGAACATCGATACGCTTTCCTCGGACAAAAAAATCGAGTTTTTTGATTATGAAGCAGCAGGACTGAGTATCGGTGGGACATATTATGGATATTACTATACTGAGAATGACGAGATAGTACTTCCTGATTTTTATGATGGTAATGATCTCGAACAAATAAAGAACGAAAAATACGAAGCTGATGGCGGTACATATTTTGGTGAGTCAAATAACGGAACCGATTGGTGTTTTATAAAGAAAATAACCAATAATTGGTACTACTACGAGCTCCATTGGGCATAAAGGTATGCATTAAGTTTTTGCCTTCACGCATAGGCGGATTTTTACTTATAGGATTACTCTTACAAAACCAAAAAGCATCCGAAAAGGGTGCTTTTTATTTGACCTGAAAGACGAGATGGAGTGTTGGTCACATTTTGCAGCAATATGCTGAAAATACTTGACGATTCATTTGTACTTATAGTATAATATAATAAATAAATGTGTCTGTTTGTGTACCTTGTATGGAGGATGCTATGATACGCATTAAATTTGATTCCGCAAAGAGTAAGGATGAAATCTTTAAAGCATTTATGCCTTATAACGAAATCGAAAAGCACGAGCCTTTTTCTCTGATTGATGAGTTTATGGGCGAATATCTTTCAAGTCACACGGGAATACATTCTTATCTCAATTATGAAAAAGGCGTTATAAAGGGATATTACGAAACGGGCGAGCTTATATCACGTAAAGGTGATAAATATCTTACAACTTTCAAATCGTGGTTTGCGATAAAGGTCGTTGAAAAAGACGGCAAGACAAAAATCCGTGGTTGGACGTTTTTTGCACCTGGGCTTTCGGTGCTGTTTCTTATTGAGTTGGCAGTAATTATACGGAAGAGTCTGACTAATCCGATTGATATTATAGGCTGGGGATTTATTGCTATTATTCTTTGCTGGATTTTTGTTCCTGCCATTAAGGAACAGAATTATATGTATGATGTTATTTCAAAAGTCTGTGAATAATAAACGTGTGAAAGGGGAGAGCTGATTATGAAAAAGAAAACTGTTTTGTGCTGTACTGCTGCGGTTTTAGCTGCGTTTGCAATCGGCTCGGCCGTCCGTATTCATTTCAACAATGACGTTGATGGTGTGGGAGCCAGAGGCGAAATTACATATGAAGGCAGACAGATGATTCTCGGTCAATCCGGTCTTCGTGATTTGCCCGACGGGTTTGAACTCTCGTCAGAAACGGTAGAAATCGGTAACAATGCCTTGCTGATTTCCGGCGAATATGAGGTGTATTCATCGAAGGCGACTGACGACACAATTTATATTTATGTTAACGATGAAAATGTATCGCAGAGCAAATGCGGATATTGGGAATTTGTCTGCGATTAGAAGCTTTGCGTCAAGAGTATAAATCTGATTCATATACTTAATAATATCAAAAAATGGGTATCATTTATAATGATGCCCATTTTTGCTGAAATTGCCGACAATTGACAATATATGCCGTTTGTGGTATGATATATTGAAGACTTATATACGTTTTCGGAGGAAAATATGAAGATATTCAAAGAGTTTATATATAAACACATAAATATAAGCATTGCCGTTATTGCACTGCTGTGCATTGCAGCTTCCTGGATAGTGCCTTTTCAGAACAAGCACATAATTATCGACCTTCATGTGGACAAGACCTATGAGGGGAATTTGCTTTCTGTTGAAATGTACAATCCCGATGCTTACGAACAAACGTACAGAATCGACAGCATTGTAAAAAACGGTATAATTTCATTCAGAGTTGATTATGATTATATCAACTCTCAGCGTATCTCTCTTATAAGCGACGTTCCGATACAGAATGCCGACAAAATGCTTGTTTATTCGAGCTATTTTGATGATAAGGATTATCTGGTTGCGGAGCTTATCGGCGATGTGCTTGGCGACGACGGAATGCAAAGCCTGACAGCCCAGGCTCTGAATACGGTTCAAAGCGGAATAAACAATACAAATTATCTGAGAATGATTCTCACAGCCGCCATTGCATATATATGTGCACTGATAATTCTGGTGCGTGTTCTGACGCCGAAATTCGGCAGATTTAAAGTTGTGCTGGCTGCTGTTGTTTCGCTTTTGTCGGTAATAATGCTTATTTCATTCAAGCTCGACGGTGATTCTCCTGCAGTATTGTCGTTACTGTCAATGTCAATGCCAAACAGCTACCTTGTTGTGGGGACTACTGCATTTTTTGCGGCTTTGATAATTACAGCGCTGTTCTCAAGCGAGAATACAAGGACTGCAAATCGAGTTATCATTGTAATATACACGGCAATGCTGCTCTTTAGCTCATTCAGAATGCTGTTTTACGCCGAAAAGGTTGCAAGAACGCCTGACGAAGCTGCGCACATAGGGTATGTTGCTTATCTGGAGCAGACCGACTGTATTGTGCCTGATTTTGCCGAAATGGAGCTTGCTTCAACGGTTGAAGAAACCGATGAAAATATGGTTCTTAAATTTTCGCCCGGGTCATTATGCTATCTGGGACATCCTCCGCTTTACTACCAGTTGATGAAGCTGTCGGGTACTGTTGATATTTTGGATGACGGAATGATATATGCCGATATCACGGGTATGAGAATGTTCAGTATGTCCTTCGCTTTTGCGGCGATACTGCTTATGTTCTACATCGGATACAGCAGGATTTCAAAAAAACCGCTTCTGCACCTTCTTTATGCGACTGTGTGCACAAGCGTTCCGATGATGTTGTACGGTGCTTCAGGCATTACAAACGATACTTTGACATTGCTTACTGTTACAGTATTTGTTCTCGGACTGCTGAGATATGTAGAGAATAAAAAGAATTTTGCGACATATCTTTTGATTGCAGTCGGTATTTCCGCTACTGTTATGACAAAAATGACTGCGGGAATTATGGTTATATTGGCGGGACTTATCGTCTTTATCGGCTCGATGATTAAACAGAAGAGCTTTAAAGAGCTCATCAGCAGGCAGTTTCTGCTCTCTGTACCCGTTTATCTTATTCCGCTTGCATATTGCCTGATGATATACAGCACATACGGTGCATTTCTTGTCAGCATATTCAAGCTGAATCCCGAATTTGCACGAAACACGGGATTTTATGTAAACGTAAGCTCAAGACCGACAATGGGTATTATTGAATATTCCGAGTATTATAAAGACAGGTTTTTTGAAAGCTGGACGGGCATTTCAAGCCACATTGCACTTTTAAAAACCGATAGCCACTGGCTTTCGGTTCAAAACTTTGCGCTGATATCAATCTGGTTTATTCCTCTTCTGCTTCTTATAAAAAAGCTGAGAACGAACATACACTGCTCGGGTATGTTGCTTGCCGGCTATGCAGGTATTCTGTTTACCTTCTTTATGCAGATGGACAGCGCTTATTCAGGCTTCTGTACAAGGGGATATATGGGAGGATTTCAGAGCAGGTATTACGTCTGCGCAATATGCATATTCGCTCTTGCTGCGGCAAAATTGTTTGAAGCCGCTTTTGAGAAGCTGCATTCGGAGGAAAGATACAGCGAATGGATTCGCCGCATTCTGACCGTTGTAACCATTGCTTATACCGGCTTGCTTGCATATGAGGATTTCATATATTTTACTGCATATTTCAACAATTATCTTGATTAAATTCAGTTTCAACCGAATACAGAAAAACCCTGACGTTAAATTTTAACGTCAGGGTTTACTTTTATCCGATAAAATCAATTTCAATATCAGGCACGGTGGTGACTATGGGAGGCTCGGTCTGTGAGGGAATGGTTACCTCCTGCAAGCCACTTGGCTCGGGTGCAGTGGTTGTGTTAAGGCTTTCAACATATTCCCAGAAATTCGTAGTAGTAGCGATGGTTGTCTGGGTTGTGCTGAGCTGCGATACCATTTTGTCACGCTCGTTCTTCTGGTTTTTTGACAAAACCCCGAGGGCGAGAGAAACGATGAAAAGGCAGGCGAAAATCGCCGCAGCGATACTGACAATGCGCCTCATAATTTACCTCCGTTTTGCCGGTCGAAAATGTGAGCTTATCTGTTTGAGTACATCTTTTCGTAATAGTTCTGGTATTCACCGCTGATGATTTCTTCCCACCAGGACTTGTTGTCAAGATACCACTGAACAGTCTTTTTGATTCCGTCTGCAAATTTTGTTGCAGGCAGCCAGCCGAGTTCAGAGTGTATCTTTGTCGGGTCAATCGCATATCTTCTGTCGTGACCTGCTCTGTCGGTTACATAGGTGATAAGCTCTTCGCTCTTGCCGAGCTCTTTGAGTACAAGCTTTACAACATCGATGTTTGCCATTTCATTGTGTCCGCCGATGTTGTATACTTCGCCGACTCTGCCGTTATGAATGATAAGGTCGATAGCTGAGCAGTGGTCTTCAACGTAAAGCCAGTCTCTTACATTTTCGCCCTTGCCGTAAACGGGAAGAGGTTTATCGTTGAGAGCGTTTGCAATCATAAGGGGGATGAGCTTTTCGGGGAAGTGATAGGGGCCGTAGTTGTTTGAACAACGTGAAATTGTTACAGGAAGACCGAATGTCCTGTGATATGCCATTACAAGCAGGTCGGCGGATGCCTTTGATGCTGAATAAGGGCTGGATGTATGGATGGGTGTTTCCTCAGTGAAGAAAAGGTCGGGTCTGTCAAGCGGCAAGTCGCCGTAAACCTCGTCGGTCGAAACCTGATGATATCTCTGAATGCCGTACTTGCGGCAAGCATCCATCAAAACCTGTGTTCCGAGAATGTTTGTCTTGAGGAAAATTTCGGGATTTTCGATTGAACGGTCAACGTGGCTTTCTGCGGCAAAGTTGACAACAATATCAAACTTTTCATTTTCAAAAAGCTCAAAAACAAGCTCCCTGTCAGCAATGCTTCCTTTGACGAACTTGAATTTCGGGTTTTCAAGTGCCGTTTTAAGTGTTGAAAGATTACCGGCATATGTCAGTGCGTCGATGCACACGATGTCATAATCGGGGTGCTTTTCAAGCATATAGTAAACAAAGTTTGAGCCGATAAAGCCTGCTCCGCCTGTTACAAGAATTTTCATTTTCTTTTACCATTCCTTTTTGTGTTTTGAATAGTTGTTTATTATGTTACTGTATATTATACCATAGATTTTTAGATGGTTCAATACCCAATGCAAAAAACGAAATTTTAATCGTTGTTTTTTTTCTTCGGTGATGTGACAGCGTTCAGAATCATAGTAACTGCAATAATCAGACCGATTACAATGAAAATACCGAGCATACCGATGCCCATATAATAAAGATTATCAACAAAATTTGAAACTTCAATATTCATAACCGATACACTCCCTTCATCAACCAAAGAAATTGAGAATCATACCGCCGGCGATAACAGACGCAATCTGACCGGAAACGTTAACGCCCGTAGCCTGCATAAGCAAAAAGTTTTCGGGGTCTTCGCTTCTTGCCAGCTTGTGAACGACTCTTCCCGACATTGGAAATGCGGAGATTCCGGCAGCACCTATCATCGGGTTGATTTTTTTCTTTGCAAAAAGATTTATAACCTTTGCAAAAATTACACCGCCTGCGGTGTCGAAAACAAATGCGAAAAGTCCGAGTCCGAGAATGAGAAGGGTTTCTTTCTTCAGGAACTCTTCGGCACGCATCTGCGAGGCGATTGTAATTCCCAGAAAGATTGTGATGAGATTTGCAAGAACCTTCTGTGCGGTTTCAGCGAGAGAATCAAGCACGCCGCATTCACGGATGAGGTTGCCGAACATCAGGAAACCAATGAGCGAAACCGATGCAGGAGCAATCAGCCCTGCGATAACGGTAATAATGATGGGAAAGAGAATTTTTGTGATTTTTGAAACGGGCTTTGAAACGTATTCCATTCTGATAAGGCGTTCCTTCTTTGTGGTCAGCAGCTTTATTACGGGCGGCTGAATCATCGGGACAAGCGCCATATAAGAATATGCGGCAACCATTATTGCGCCGAGATAATTCGAGTTGAGCTTCTGCGCAACAACGATTGATGTGGGGCCGTCAGCCGCACCGATGATTGCGATTGAAGCGGCATCTTTTATATCAAAAAACACTGAAGCGGCACAAAGCGTGAAGAAAATGCCGAATTGTGCTGCTGCACCGAAGAGCATCAGCTTGGGGTTGGACAGCAAGGGCCCGAAGTCTATCATTGCACCGATGCCTATGAACAGAATCAGCGGAAAAAGTTCGTTTGAAATTCCGGCATTAAAGAGAGTGGTCAAAGCGCCTTCCTGTTCAACTCCGTCAACAACCTGTGTTACAGCACCGGAAAGGGGCAGATTTACGAGGATTGTACCGAAGCCCAAAGGCAGAAGCAGGGTCGGCTCCATATCCTTTTTGATTGCAAGAAAGATGAGAACTGCACCAATCAGCCACATTACGACCATCTTCCAGTCAAGGTTGAGTAAGTTTTCGTAAAGTATTTCCATCAGCTATTCAAAATTCCTTTCTGCTATATTATACTTTGAAAGATAATGATATCCTATTTTCGGGCAATTGTCAACAGTTAATTCGACTAAATTTTGTTAATTCTTTGCTTCGAATATAGCGCCGTTAGCATAAAACATACAAAAAGTTGTGCATTGTGACAAAGTTTGAACAATGCAATTGACAATGTGCCTGATTTGCTTTATAATACATATTTGGATTATAGTTTATTTATATGTATAAATCGACTTATATCCGGCTGAAGAAAATCGTCGGATATGATTTGGTATAGAAAATCGGGGAGGATTTAAATGGATCAGGAACGTTACATTTCCACTTATGAGGATGAAAAGGAGCAGGAGCTTGATATACTTGAGCTTTTGGCGTTTTTTCTTAAAAAATTCTATATAATAATTGTGCTTGCGCTTGTGGGCTTTGCGGTGGCATTCTGCTATGCAAAGTTTGTCAAACCGGTGACGTATACATCAAGCGTTCAGCTTTATGTCAAGAATGCTGATGATGTTGTTTCGAGTGAGATTGTCAGCTCATCCGACCTCTCCGCTGCACAGAAGCTTGTTGCAACCTATGTTGTTATTCTCAAAAACGAAATGGTAATCGGCGAGGTTTCGGATATGCTGATTGAAAAATACGGCGCTGAAAAGCTCTCGGAAATTTTTACCATCAGTGAAGATTATGACAAAAATTTAGGCATATCCAAATCCGAGCTGTTAAGCTGCATTACGATGTCCTCTGTTGATGAAACCGAGGTGCTCCAGATCAAGGCAACGACACCCGTTCCTGAAATTTCCGCCGATATCTGCAATTTTGTTGCATATCTTGCGCCCCAGAGCCTTGTGTCCGTAATCGGAGCCGGTTCTGTTGAGATTATGGCTGACGCCAAGCCTGCTGTCAAGTCCGACGACAGCGGAACAACAAAGCTTGCTGTAATAGGCTTTGCAGCAGGGTTTGTTCTTTCGTGCGTTATTGTATTTCTTATGTTCTTTTTTGACAGAACCATTTATGCGTCCGATAAGGTCTGCAAGAAATGCGGCTTTGCTGATTTGGCACACATCTGCGCTTACAGAACGACGGGTGCCAATGGCAAAAAATCAAAAATCGCAAAATCGAGGCGACAGCTTACTTCGGCAACCACCGCAGTTCTTCTCTCAGAGAATCCTCCTTTTTCGGTCAAGGAAGAATTTATCAGCCTGCGTACAAACATTGTTTTTGCGCTTGCGCCCTGCACTACAAAGATTTTTGCTGTAACAAGCGGTCACCCGAATGAGGGTAAATCCACAATTGCGGCAAATCTTGCTATAAGTATGGCTGAATCGGGCAAGAAAATACTTCTTATCGATGCCGATATGAGAAAGCCTGTGCAGAATAAGATTTTCAAGGTCGATGCAAAAACCGGCTTTGCAACCTGTATCAGCAAGCTTAATACGGTTGACGAAGTTATCAGAAAAGATGTTGTTGAAAACCTCGACATTATTCCCTGCGGTCCCATTCCGCCCAATCCGTCGGAGCTGCTTTCATCAGAGGCGGCAAAGGAAATTCTTGAGTCGCTTTCCGAGAAATATGATTATATTATTATAGATACGCCGCCTGTCAATGTTGTCAGCGACGTGCTCGTTCTTTCCGACATTATCGCAGGAATCGTTCTTGTTTCACGTTATGGCATTTCAACTTATGACGAGGTTGACGAGGTCAAGAAGCGTGTTGTCAATGCAAACGCCAAGGTTCTCGGTTATGTTCTCAACGGCGTTCCCGAAAGTACGGTTGGCTACGGCAAGTACGGAAAATACGGTAAGTATGGAAAATACGGAAAATACGGCTATTCAAATGCAAAGACAGCATCTTCGTCAAAGCCTGCAAATACGGAAAAGAAATCCGATTCTTCAAAAGAGCCTGTGAAGGCTCAGACTGCGGGCAAACAGAATTCCAATAAATCTTCAAAGTAAAACTGCAAAGGAGCTGAGCAAATGCGAAACAGAGTAACATGGCTTGAAATTATCATACTTGCCTGCATTACTGCCGCTGCCGGCATAATTTGCGGCGTGTGGGCGTTTAAATATTACAAGACCTCAAAGCCTGCCGGCGAGGATAACGCGGCATATTTTTCAAGCGTTTATGCGGAAAAGAAAAATGATTTTTCCAACCTTGAGAATAATTCCGATACCAGCGGAAATTCATCCGACAGTGTTATTATCGACAGCACACGGGCATCTGCATATCAGAAGCTGAAGAATGGTGAGCGTATAAACGTTCTTGTTCTCGGTGATGAAACCTGCACGGGCTACGGGTCTGAATCCGATACGGTGTGGCTTGATACGCTGAGTCAGAAGCTTTATGATGAATATGGCTCGAGCGTTTATATCACCAACCTTGCATATAATTATGCAACTGCTTTTATTCAGTATTATGAAGTCAAGGCACTTGATAATAATGTGGATTATGACCTGATTCTCGTTTCGGTCGGCGCAAATGATGTAAGGACTGATTACAAAACCGGATTTGATTCGCAGTATGAAGCGCTTGTCAGAGCGGCAAAGAGCAAGTACCCGAATGCGGAACTGCTGACTGTTATTCAGAGCACTGAGGGTCAGACCTCGCAAAAGAGCGAGGCTATAAGAGCGATAACCGAGCATTATAACGGCGATTGCATTGACGCTGCCGCAACATTTTTGCTCAGCAGCAATGCCGAGCTTAATTATGATGGCGTATTCCCCAATGATACGGGATATGAGCTCTATGTAACAGCAACTATGCAGACTATTGCATTATGCGTTGGTGAAGACAAAAAAACAACCGAATTCCCTTCGGAGGTTCTTTACGAGGATGCCGCTGCATACGATTCTTACCAGTATATCAGCTTTTCGTCAATGTCCGAGACCGCGCCCGGTGTTTATCAGACGACGGTAAAGAAGGATTTTGATGTTTTCTCACTTCTTTATGTCCTCAACGGCGACGGCGGTGTTTACAGGCTTTATGTCAATGACTATGAGTATGAGTACAGGGATACAAAGTGGACTCAAAGCTCGGAACGCAGACAGGTTTCGATATTTGAAAGTAAAGAAGGCGACAGCTTTACAGGCAATACAAAAATCAGGATTGAGGTTGAGGATACCAACAATAAACCCAGAATTTTGGGGCTTATTGTCAGCGGAATCGATCAATAAGGCTTATTGCATAAAATGCCCGTGAAAATCGGGCATTTTTCTTTGAGAATAATTTTTTGAAAAACTCTTGCAATTAAAAAATAATTGTGATATAATACTAAGGTAAATTCCGAAATATAGGTGTGCGGGCCCTGTGCAATGGGTCACTGTGAACCATGTCAGGCGGGGAACCGAGCAGCATTAAGCAGACCGTTCCATGTGCCGCAGTAAGCCTGCACACCTATGTTTCGGAATTTTTGAGAAATAAGCAAAGGGGAATTGTGATGTACAAGGCTTTGTATACAAAATGGCGTCCAAAGTCATTTGATGATGTTATTTCACAGTCACACATCACCGTCACCTTATGCAACCAGATTAAAAATAACCGCACAGCCCACGCCTATCTTTTTACAGGCTCGAGAGGAACGGGAAAAACCACCTGCGCAAGGATTTTTGCAAAGGCGATAAACTGCACTGATGCTCAAAACGGAAACCCCTGTAATAATTGTGAGGTCTGCAATGATGCCGACGATTTCGCTCTGAGCGATATTATCGAAATTGACGCCGCCTCAAATAACGGTGTCGATGATATCCGTGATCTTCGTGAAGGTGCGCTTTTTACTCCGCAGAGATGCAGATATAAAATATATATTATCGACGAGGTTCATATGCTCAGCGTAAGCGCCTTCAATGCACTTTTAAAGCTGCTTGAAGAGCCGCCTGCGCACGTTAAGTTCATTCTTGCAACTACTGAAGTGCATAAGATTCCGCAGACGATTCTTTCAAGATGTCAGAGGTTTGATTTCAGAAGAATTCTTCCCCGTGATATCGCCGACAGACTGCTTTACATCGCAGAGAACGAGGATTTTTCTCTCACACCCGACGCCGCAATGCGAATCGCTTCGCTTGCCGACGGTGGTATGCGTGACGCACTTTCGCTTCTTGACCAGTGCGCCGCTTTTTCCGACAATATTGATTCTGATACGGTTGCAAATGCCGCAGGCGTTGCAGGCAGGGAATATCTTTTTGATATTATGAAAAGCGTTGCACAAAAGGATGCTGCAAAAGCGCTTGACATTATTTCCGGGCTTTACGCAAAATCCAAGGATATGCAGCGGCTTTGTGCAGACCTTGTAACCCAGTACCGCAATCTTATGCTTCTGAAGGCTTCAAACGGTGATTCTTCGCTGCTTGACTGCATGCCGGACGAGCTTGATATATTAAATGAGCTTAGCAAGGACTACTCTCTTTCGACAATTATTTCTGTATTGGGTGAAATTTCATCCTGTGCCGATTCGCTTGTGCGTGCCGTAAACAAGCGTGCACACGTTGAAATGTGCTTTATAAGGCTTTCGACTGAGAATGCCGGCACACAGAGCAGCTCTTCTTCTGTGGATTCTTCAGAAATCGATGAGATTAAATCCCGCATAGATGTGCTTGAAAGACGTATTGCTCAGATGAGCAATGCCACCCTTGCTTCTGCGGCGCAAAGCGCTACGTTTACGCCTGAAAAGCAAGCTGCCCCCAAAGAAGAAAATAGTGAAACTCAGGTTGATTTGTCAAAAATCAGCCCGCAGGATTTTAAAAGAGTTGACCGTTGGAACGAGGTTATCGATGAATTTTTCAGAACCTCGCCGTCCGTTGCGGGAAGCCTTGACGGTTCTGCTGCATATGCTTATGAAAATATAATGCTGATAATCACAAAGAATCCGTTTTTTATGCAGCTTTTCAAAGCCCCCGAGAACAAGGCGGCTTTGAGCGAGTCGATAAAGGCGGTTCTCGGAAAGCAATACATTATCAGGGCAAAGGTCAAAGCTGCCCAATCCGCTACTGTTGATAAATCCGAAGCTTTTGTAAAAAATGCTCAGGCTTCGGGTATCCCTACGGAGATTATTCCGGAAGGAAGAATATAAATTAAAATAATTAAAATTCAGGAGGAAACTTCAAATGAAATCAAGATTGCCTAAGGGTATGGGCGCAGGCGGCGCTCAGAATATGAATCAGATGATCAGACAGGCTCAGAAAATGCAGGAGCAGATTACTCAGGTTCAGGAGGATATTGAATCTCAGGACTTTACAAGAAGCGTTGGCGGCGGTGCCGTTGAGCTTGTTATGTCCGGTAAAAAGGTTATCAAGTCCCTCACTATCAAGCCCGAGGTTGTTAATGCCGAGGATATCGAAATGCTTCAGGACCTTATCATCAGCGCTGTAAACGAAACAGTTGCTCACATCGACTCTGTTACAGAGGAAGAAGTAAGTAAGGTTACAGGCGGCGTTTCCATTCCCGGAATGTTTTAATCTGTAATGAGAAACAATGACGCAATGCCGCTTGTTGTCCTTGCCGAGCAGTTTGCCAAGCTGCCCGGAATCGGAATGAAAACTGCACAGCGGCTTGCTTATTTTGTTATGACAATGTCCGAGACGGAAGCCAGAGAGCTTGCCGACGCCATTGTGAACGCAAAGACGAAAATCACCTATTGCAAATGCTGTCAGAACCTTTCGGAAAATGACCTTTGTCCGATTTGCGATGATGACAGTCGTGATAAGTCTGTTGTCTGCGTTGTTGAATCGCCGAAGGATATTTCGGCTTTTGAACGTACAGGTGAGTATAAAGGCACATATCATGTTCTGCACGGGCTGATTTCTCCGATTGACGGAATAACGCCCGATATGCTGAAAATCAAGGAGCTTCTTGCCAGAGTCGGCGGTGAGGTCAGTGAGGTTATTATGGCTACCAATCCGACTGTTGAAGGTGAGGCAACGGCAATGTATATTGCACGCATTTTAAAGCCCTTGGGAGTAAAGGTTACAAGGCTTGCTTTCGGTTTGCCCGTGGGCGCTCAGGTTGAATATGCCGACGAGGTTACGCTGTTCAGAGCACTTGAAAACCGAAACGAAATGTAGCTTTGCAAAATCATATCTTTTTTTGGCTTTTTTGAAAAAAGACTTGATTTTTGGAAAAAGCTGTGATATACTATAATATATAGTTACACCAAAGACCGAATTACTTCGGTCTTTCGTTTATGTATAAGGATTTTTTTGAAAAGGAGTACGCTGATGAGGCTGAAAAATTACAGTCCGACCGAGAATAAGGTCAGCGCCGTTGCCGAACGTATTGTCGGCGAACTTGGCTACACAATCTGGGATATACGCTTTGAAAAGGAAGGCGCTTCGATGTATCTCAGGGTGTATATCGATAAGGAGGACGGAATCGACATTGATGACTGCGTCAAGGTTTCTCATCCGCTTGATAAGGAGCTTGATGTTGTTTTTAAAGATATTCCGTGGGATTTTTTTGAGGTATGCTCACCCGGCTCGGAACGCGAACTGACCAGAAGAAGCCATTTTGAAAGCTATATCGGGAGTGAGATTGCCGTAAAAACCATTCGCCCCATAGATAATGTGCGTGAGTTTGAAGGCATTCTTGAGGAGATTGATGACGACAGCCTCAAAATTGCGGGGGACAACGCAATTTCCATCAGATTTGCAGATATTGCATCAGTAAAAACTATTGATAATAAACCCTATGAAGGAGAAGAATTATGAGCAAGGATTTCTTTGAGGCTCTCGCCTTACTTGAAAAGGAAAACGGTGTTGAAGCGGCAGTTCTTGTCGAAAAAATTTCATCGGCAATAACCAAGGCAATCAAAAGGGATTATCCCGATACTGAACGCATCAGCGTTATCATCGACCACGAAAATAATGTTTTTGAAATGGCTCTTTTGAAAACTGTTGTTGAAGGTGAACCGGAAGATCCGGCAAATGAAATCAATATTTCCCAGGCAAAGACCTATAAAAAGCGCATCACAGTCGGTGATACCTGCCATATTCCGCTTGATAAATCAAAATTCGGCCGTGTTGCGGCACAGTCTGCAAAGCAGTCAATCAGAGGCGATATAAAGGAAATCAACCGTGCAAAGCTGATTGAACAGTTCGGCAGTAAAGAGCATGAATGCATTACTGTTACTGTTACAAAGGTTGAGCCCAACAGGGGAACGGTAAACCTTCTTTATGACGGAACAGAGCTTTATCTCTTCAGAAACGAGCAAATTCCCGGCGAAACTCTTGTTGAGGGTGATATTGTCAAGGTTTATGTCGTTCAGATTCTCAATCCCGACAGAAAGCCCATTATCAAGATTTCCAGAACACATAAAGACCTTGTTAAGCGCCTTTTTGAGCTTGAGGTTCCCGAAATTTATGACGGAACGGTTGAAATCAAGGCTATTTCGAGAGAAGCAGGCGGCAGAACAAAAATTGCCGTTGAATCAAAGAATCCTGATGTTGACGCAATCGGCGCTTGCATCGGACCTCGCAGAAGCCGTATAAATGCAATCGTTCAGGAACTTAACGGTGAAAAAATCGACCTCATCGGCTACAGCGAAGTTCCTGAGGAGTTTATTGCTAAAGCTCTCGCTCCCGCAGAGGTTATAAGTGTTACTATCGATGATGAGGACGCAAAAAAATGCACAGTTATCGTTCCGAATAACCAGCTTTCGCTTGCAATCGGCAACAGGGGACAGAACGCTAAGCTTGCGGCAAGACTTACAGGATTTAAAATCGACATCAGACCTGAGTTTGAAAATACAATCAAAGGCATAAATGATTGATTCTGAAAGGTTAAAATCATTATGACAAATAAAAAAATTCCGATGCGGATGTGCTGCGGCTGCGGCGAAATGAAACCCAAGCGCGAGCTTATAAGAATCGTCCGCACACCTGAGGGCAGCGTTCGCCTCGACCTTACCGGAAAAATGAACGGCAGAGGGGCTTATGTCTGCAAAAGTACAAAATGCCTTGCAATTTTGAAGAAGAACAAGAGGGCAGCACGCACACTTGAGTGTGAAATTGCCGATTCCATATACGAGGAAATGCTCAATGAACTCGAACAAAACTCTTAATCTTCTGACGATATGCGCCAAGGCAGGCAGACTGACAGGCGGCTTTGAAAAGTCGATGACCGCTGTTAAAGACGGAAAATCCGGCTGCATTCTTTTGGCTTCGGATGTTTCCGAAAAAACTGCGAAGGAAGCACGTTTTGTCTGTCAGAAATACGGGGATATTCCTGTATTTGTCGGCGATTTTACAGCGTCGCAGGCGTACATAGTCCTGAAAAAGGAATATGCTGTGTTTTCGGTAAACGATAAGGGCTTTGCCGCAAAATTTGCCGAATATGCAAAAAATGAAAATGCTACTAAACAATAATTATAAATTTATCCGCTACAATTTAAGGGGGATTCGCCTATGACTAAAAAGGTTAAACTTAATGACTTGGCTAAGGAGCTTTCACAAGGCAATCAGGAGCTTATCAATTCTCTTGAACAGCTCACCGGAGCCAAGAAAAAGCCCGCTTCGGGTCTTGACAGCGAGGAGGTAAATCTTCTTCTCGAGTATTATTCTCAGAATAATGAGGTAGAAAGCTTTGATGCGTATTTTGCGTCAAAGAATAAGCCTGTTATCAAGCAGGAAGAACCCAAGGCTGAAGAAAAGCCGAAAAGGGCAGCAAAGAAAACCGAAAAGGCACCTAAGCAGGAGGCTAAGAAAGCAGACCAAGCTCAAAAACCGACGAAGTCCGATAAGACTGAAAAGGTTGAAAAGTCTCAGCAGACGGCTGAAATTTCTGAGCCTGTGAAGGAAGCAGTTAAAACTGAGAGTACAGCTGCGCCCAAAACCGAAGAAAAATCTGAGGATAAAAAGGCTAATCAGAAGCAAAACAAAAAAGCTCAGAAGGCGCCCGCAAAGGCTCAGGACAGGGGTGTAAGACAGCAGCTTTCATCAAATTTCAGCTCGACATCTTCAAACGAGAGCACTGTTAAGCGTACTACTGTCGATACCAGAGGCAGCTATGTTGACCTTGATAAATATAACGAGCGTTATGAAAAAATTGCACCACAGGGCGGAAAGAATAAGGATAATTATTCTAAAAAGCAGAAGATTACACAGAAATCACAGCAGCGCAAGAACCAGCATATGAGCTCGAAGCGTGAAACCGAGGCGGAAAAGCTTCAGCGTCTTGCACTCGAAAGAGCAAGAAAGCAGCAGCTTAAGGTAACAATCCCCGATGAAATAGTTGTAAGCGACTTAGCGCAGAGGCTTAAGGTGACCGCAACCGAGGTTATCAAAAAGCTTATGGGACTTGGTGTTTTTGCAAGTATAAATCAGGTTATCGACTTTGATACAGCGGCTCTCGTAGCGGAGGAGCTTGGTGCCAAGGTCGAAAAAGAGGTTGTTATTACAATCGAAGAGCGACTTATCAATAACGAAGACGATGATGACGGCGTTCTTGTTGAAAGAAGCCCGGTCGTTGTTGTAATGGGTCACGTTGACCATGGTAAGACATCGCTTCTTGACAGAATAAGAAATTCTAATGTAACCGCATCCGAGGCGGGCGGTATTACCCAGCATATCGGTGCGTACAGAGTATCCGTTGACGGACGTGAGGTAACCTTCCTTGACACCCCCGGTCACGAAGCGTTTACTTCAATGCGTGCAAGAGGTGCATCCATTACTGATATTGCAATTCTTGTTGTTGCCGCTGATGACGGTATTATGCCGCAGACTGTTGAGGCTATAAACCACGCAAAGGCTGCAAATGTTCAGATTATCGTTGCTATCAACAAGATAGATAAAGAGGGTGCAAACCCTGACAGAGTAAAGCAGGAACTGACAGAGCATGGTCTTGTTATTGAAGAATGGGGCGGCGATATCATCTGCGTTCCCGTATCAGCAAAAACAGGTGAGGGATTTGACGAACTTTTAGAAAACGTTGTTCTTGTTGCTGATGTTATGGAGCTTAAGGCAAATCCCGACAGACTTGCAAAGGGTACTGTTATTGAAGCACGTCTTGACAAGGGCAGAGGTCCTGTTGCGACTGTTCTTGTTCAGAACGGTACATTAAAATCAGGAGATATTGTAATAGCCGGCACTGCCGAGGGCAGAATAAGAGTAATGACCGATGACAAGGGCAGACGTGTCAAGACCGCAGGTCCTTCCGTTCCGGTTGAGATTACAGGTCTTGCTGAAGTGCCCAGCGCAGGCGATATATTCAACGCTGTTGAGGATGAAAAGCTTGCAAGAGAGCTTGTAAACCAGCGTAAGGAAGAGGCTAAGCAGGAAGTGTTCAAGCAGTATCAGAAGGTTACTCTTGACAACCTCTTCTCAAGAATTGAGCAGGGCGAAATCAAGGAATTGCCCATTATTGTTAAGGCAGACGTTCAGGGCTCTGTTGAGGCTGTCAAGCAGTCACTTGAAAAGCTGACAAACGATGAAGTGAGAGTAAGAGTTATTCACGGCGGCGTAGGCGCTGTAAGCGAAAGCGATGTTATGCTTGCGAACGCTTCCAACGCAATTATTGTTGGCTTTAACGTTCGTCCCGACCCGATTGCTATGGAAAATGCAAGGCGTGACGGTGTTGATATCAGACTTTACAGAATTATTTATGACGCAATTGAAGAAATTTCGACCGCTATGAAGGGTATGCTTGCACCCAAGTTCCGTGAGGTGCAGATGGGTCGAATCGAGGTTCGCCAGGTTTACAAGATTTCCAGCGTCGGTATGATTGCCGGCGGTTATGTTCTTGACGGAAAAATCACCCGTGCCTGCCAGATAAGAGTTGTCCGTGACGGTATTGTTCTGGCAGAAGATAAAATCGACAGCCTGAAGAGATTCAAGGATGACGTTAAGGAAGTAAACCAGGGTTATGAATGCGGTGTCGGACTTGAAAAATATAACGACATCAAGGAAGGCGATATCTTTGAAGCATTCATAATCGAAGAATACAGAGAAGATTGATTTTAAATTTCAAAAGCATTAAAAGGAGGATATGCCTTCTTTGCAAAAAAAAGAAGGCATTTATCTAAACTATGCCCAGCTTTAAAGCTATTAGATTGAACGAAGATGTAATGCGTGAGATGACGGCGATTCTGCGCACAGTAAAGGACCCAAGGGTTGCGGACAATATGGTTTCTGTAATCCGCACGGACCTTACAAACGATATGTCGCATTGCACGGTTTATGTTTCGTCATTAAAGGGAATGGAAAGCACGAAGGAAGCTGTTAAAGGGCTTGTCAGCGCACAGGGCTATATCAAGAAAATGCTCTGCTCTGCACTCAAGCTGCGCAAATGCCCCGAGCTTCATTTTGTGGCTGATGATTCTATCGAGCACAGCGCAAAAATCAGCAAAATGTTGCGCGGCCTTGTCAAAGAAGACGAAAACGGAGAAGATTTGATTGATGAGTAATTATATTGACATTTCAGCTGCGTGCAATATTTTGAAAAATAATGATGATTTTGCAATTCTGACGCATCAGAATCCCGACGGTGACGCTTTCGGAAGTGCGTTTGCACTTTGTCTTATTCTTAAAAAGCTCGGAAAACGTGCCAAGGTTTTGAACTTTACAGGGTTTCCGGAGAGATATTCGTTTCTTTATACGGATTTTGCCGCGTTTGATTTTGAAGAGAAAACCGTGATTGCCGTTGACCTGGCAGATGACAGTCTTTTAGGCGATTTGCGCGAGCGTTATGCTGACAAATGTGTTCTGAACATTGATCATCACGGGTCAAATGTCGGATTTGCGGAAAATACCTTGCTAAATTCAAAGGCGGCGGCAGCGGGTGAAATTATTTATGATGTTGCAGAAAATCTCGGTGTTTCTGTTGATGCCGAGATTGCAAGAAGGCTTTATACTGCGATTGCAACCGATACGGGCTGCTTTAAGTTTTCCAACACCACTTCACGCACGCACGAGATAGTGTCACAGCTTTTAAAATATGATTTTGACTTTGCCAATATCAACAGAGAAATGTTCGATATCAAGAGCATCGGAAAAATCAAGCTTGAGGCTGCAATTTATGAAAATACAGAGTATTACTTCGGCGGCAAATGTGCGGTGGCTTATATTTCAAGAAATCTGCTCTCATCATTGGGCGTTGACGAAACCGAGCTTGACACAACGATGAATCTGCCTTTGCAGACCTTGGGTGTTGTTGTCGGCGTGACCATAAAAGAACGTGAGGACGGCAAATTAAAAGCTTCGATGCGCTCTGCAGGTGACTTTTGCGTTTCAGATATATGTGCAAGCTTTGGCGGCGGCGGTCATAAAAATGCCGCAGGCTGTGAATTTGATGAAAAGTATTCAATTGATGAAGTAAAATCAATGATTGTTGCAGAAATTGGCAGGGTATTGGGCTGATGAATGGTATAATATGTATTGACAAGCCACAGGGCTTTACATCTTTTGACGCTGTTGCAAAGCTCAGAGGTATTCTGAAAATGAAGCGAATCGGGCACGGCGGCACGCTTGACCCGATGGCAACAGGTGTTCTGCCGATATTCTTAGGCACTGCCACAAAGGCGTGCGATATGATTGACAATGACGTCAAAGCTTATACAGCGCAGATGAAATTCGGTATTGCGACCGACACGCTTGATATTACAGGCGAGGTTTTAAGTGAATCTGTGCCGCATTTTTCAATAGCTGAGCTTGAAGATGTTCTGAATAATTTTAGGGGCGAAATCGAGCAGACTGTTCCGATGTACTCGGCTGTTTCCGTCAACGGACAAAAGCTTTATAAGCTCGCCCGTAAGGGGATTACCGTTGAGCGCCCCAAAAAGACAATAACTATATTTTCGCTTGAGCTCACAGAATTTGACGCAGAGAATTACACTGCTTCAATTGATGTAAAATGCTCAAAGGGGACGTACATTCGTACCCTGATTGATGATATCGGAAGTGCGCTTTCCTGCGGGGCGGTAATGACTGCTTTGCGTAGAACCGCTTCCTGCGGATTTAATCTCGATGACTGTCTTGATTTTGATAAGGTAAAAGAGCTTTATGAAAGCGGAAAACTTAATGAGGTTATGATTCCGCCGCAGGAACTTTTCAAAGACTGCACTAAAATCAAGCTTTCAAGCAATAATACCGCAAGATACAAAAACGGTGCAAAATTGAGGCTTGATAGCCTTAACATCAAAAACGCGGTTGATGTGAGATATGCAATTTTCGGCTTTGATGATGAGTTTCTGGGAACTGCTAATATAGATTTTGAAGAGAAGGTTCTCAGAATAGAGAAGAATTTTTACAGCGTGTCTGAAAAGTAAAGGGGATGACGATGCTGACCGAAACAAAAGCTGCGGCTGCACTTGGCTTGTTTGATGGGGTGCACCTCGGACATAAAAGCGTGCTTGAAAAAGCGGTCGGATATAAATGCAGGGGCTTTGTGCCTGCCTGCTTCACCTTTAATAACGATTCGCTTGAAAATAAGCAGCTAAGAAAAATTCAGTATATATATTCTCACGAGCAGAAGTGTCGCTATATCCGTGAGTGTGGAATTGAAGATATTTATTCCTTTGATTTTGAAGCTATCCGCACTCTGGCGCCTTCTGAGTTCGTGAAGATGATTCTCGTTGATAAGATGAATTGCGCAGCAGTTGTCTGCGGCGAGGATTTTAAATTCGGCTTCAATGCCTGCGCTGATGTCCATGAGCTTATGCGGCTGTGCAAGACTTATGATATTGAGTGCCGCGTTGTTTCACAGATTGAGCTTGACGGTTTGAGAATATCCTCTGCCGCAGTGCGTTCGGCGCTTTCTTTGGGTGATATCGCAAAAGCCAAAAGCTTGCTCGGCAGGGATTTTTCGATTGTCGGCACGGTTTTTTGCGACCATCGCAAGGGCACAAAAATGGGCATTCCCACTCTGAATCTGAAAACAAGTGCACCGCTTCGATTGGGTGTTTATGCGTCCAATGTTGCAATTGACGGCCGTATTTACAAAAGCATTACCAATGTCGGCAAAAGACCGACTTTTTATGATAATTCCGATATTGTTGTTGAAACGCATATACTTGATTTCGATAAGAATCTTTATGACTGCGAGGTTGAGGTTGTGTTTGACGGCTTTATCCGTGATGAAAAGCGCTTTGACAGTGCGTCAGAGCTTATAGAGCAGATTGAGCGTGATATAGAAACATTAAGGTTATTTTAAGCCTTTGCTGATATAGTGCATAAGGCGAACAATATATAAACATATAAAAATACAGGAGGCCAACGACATATGATAGAAGTTAAGAACCTATCAAAAGCTTACGGTTCGCATCTGGCTGTGAACAACATATCGTTTGAGGTTAATGACGGCGAAATTCTCGGCTTTCTCGGACCGAACGGTGCGGGCAAATCAACAACGATGAATATTCTTACCGGATATATTTCTTCAACAGGCGGCGAAGCACTTATCAACGGTATAGATATACTCAAGGACCCTATCAAAGCAAAGAAGCAGATCGGATATCTTCCCGAAATTCCTCCGCTTTATCTTGATATGACCGTCAAGGAATATCTTTATTTTATGTTTGATCTGAAAAAGTGCAGTCTTCCTAAGATTTCACATATCAAGGATATATGCTCACTTGTAAAGATAAACGATGTTTTCGACAGGATAATCAAGAACCTTTCAAAGGGTTATAAACAGCGTGTCGGGCTTGCTCAGGCTCTTATCGGAAATCCGCCCGTTCTCATTCTTGACGAGCCGACGGTTGGCCTTGACCCAAAGCAGATTATCGAAATCAGAAACCTTATAAAGCGTCTCGGCAAGAATCATACCGTTATTCTTTCTTCGCATATTCTTTCCGAGGTACAGGCTGTGTGCGACAGAGTAATCATCATAAATAAGGGCGTTATCGCCGCAGATGATACTGCCTTCAATCTTTCACAGTCCGTTTCAAACGACCATAGGCTTGTTGCCGCAATCGACGGACCGAAGGAAGAGGTTATCAAGGTGATTTCAGCCATTCCCGGTGTTGAAACCGTAAATGTGGGTATGCAGCAGGAAAAGGGAGTTTTTGAATATGAAATCGAAGCTGCCTACGGCAAGGATATCAGAAAAGAGCTTAACAAGCGTATTTCTGCGCGTAACTGGTGCTTCTATTCTCTTCGCAGCAACGCTCTTACCCTGGAGGATATCTTCCTTAAGATTACAATGGGTGAAAATGTTGCAATCTCAAACGCCGCAAATTCAACAAAAACCGATGATTCCGATAAAGACGGCGATTTAGCAGCAAACGTAAATTCGGCTGAAAGCAACGGTGCAGATGAGCCTTCACTTGACGCATCGGATATTATTCTTGACGGGGAGGTTTGACATTAAATGGGAGCAATTTTCAGACGTGAAATAACATCATATTTTACATCGCCCGTCGGCTATGTATTTCTGGCAGTTTTCTATTTCTGCGCAGGGATATTCTTCTGGGCAGGCTGCCTTCAGGCACTTACAGCCGATATGTCGGCTTGCTTTGCGCTGATGTTCTATGTAAATCTTATTTTCGTTCCACTTATAACAATGAAGCTTCTCAGCGATGACAAGCGACTCAGAACCGACCAGGCGCTTCTTACCTCACCTGTAAGCCTTGCGGGAATTGTTTACGGAAAGTTTTTTGCAGCTCTTGTTCTTTATGTGGCAGCTGTTGCAATTTTTCCCGTATTCGGTATGATTCTTTCGCTCTTCGGCGAGGTTCCGTGGAGCACGACCTTCGGTACCGTAATCGGTCTTTTCTTCCTCGGTGCCGCATTCATTTCAATCGGCATTTTTGTTTCGTCCCTGACAGAAAATGTCGTTGTTGCGGCAGTTCTTGCAATTGTATTCAATCTTGTTTTCCTTATTATGGATACAATTTCCGACCTTATCGCAAAAATCAGCATTGATAATGTCGATTGGCTCAACAAAGTGTTTGAAGCCATTGCAAACGGCATCAAGAACCTTTCGTTCTACGACAAATACAACGAATTTACAACAGGTGTATTCAACGTTTCATCAATTCTTTTCTACCTCAGCATAGTTGCGGTATTCAATTTCCTTACTATCAGAGTTCTTGAAAAGAGACGCTGGAGCTAACAGAAAGGAGAGATGAAAATGAGTGAAAAGAAAGATATTATTGAAAACGAGGGCGTAAATTCGTCCGCAAAATCACATAAAAAGCTTAAATACGGCACATTGTCAACTGCACTGATTGTCGTTTTTATCGTGATTATTGTACTGCTCAATATTGTTGCTTCGCTTGTAAACGATAAGTACTCCCTTAATATTGACCTTACCAGCAGCAATTACTATGAGCTTTCGGAAGAATCTGCAAATTTCGTAAAGACTCTTGACAAAGAGGTTTCGATTACTGTTCTCTATCCCGAGGACGCATTCGAGGCAGGTCAGGTTTTCGGCTCATATACGGGCGACGCTGTAATTGACAAGCAGGTTGTCGAGCTTTTGAAGGAATATGCAAGCTATTCCGATAAAATCACAATTGAATTTCTGGATATGGTTTCTAACCCTGCAAGGGTAGCAGAGCTTAACGAAAACTATTCAGGTGAGCTTGCACAGGGCGACGTTGTCGTTCAGTGCGAATCGAGAGTAAAGGTATTCAGCATTCTTGATATTCTCATCATGGATGAGGAAGCATATCAGCAGAATTATTATGCATATCTTTACGGATATGCCGATACAAGCGAGCTTATTCTCGGATACGACACAGAGAATACACTTACTTCCGCAATTGCATTTGTTTCAAATGCGAACCCTATAAAAATTGCTGTAATCGGTAATGAGGAAGAGGGCACGATTGCTGACTATTTCGTTCAGTCGCTTTACCTCAACGGCTATTATTACGAATACATCGATCTTATCAAGCAGGATATTCCTGAGGATGTTTCCATCTTGATGATTCCCGGTCCCGACAGCGATTATACAGACGAAATGCTCGATAAGATTGACGATTATCTCTATAACGACGGAAAATACGGCACGGATATCATCTATGTCGCAAGCACCCTGCGTTATGACACGCCCAAGCTCGACAGCTTCCTTGCAAACTGGGGCTTTGAGTTTGGCAACGGTATTGTTTACGAAACGGATTCCGAATGCTATGCATATGATTCCAGCGGTAACCAATATCTTTTCGCACAGGTAGTGGATAACAGCGAAAGTGAAACTTTAAATCAGGATTATAATTCCGGTATTCTTGACGATTCTCTTCCGATTTACGCTCTCAATGTGCTTCCTCTCAGGCGCACTTATGACAGCAACGGCAGCACATATACAATTTCTATGCTTACTACTTCAAATGACGCTGTTGTTGTTGACGGCGAGGGAAATATTATTGAAGGCTCCGAGGGCGTTTATGACATTGCAGCACTTTCTTCGAGAAGGCAGTATGTTGATAACGAGCTGTGCGTAAACAATGTGTTCGTGCTCAGCTCCGCATTTGTAACATATTCCGGATTTGATAATTCGGCGCTCAATAACTATAACTGGCTTCTTTCCGCTGTTGATACAATCACCGAGAAGGAAGATTCTCTCAAGTTCCAGATTTCATCAACCCAGATTGAAAATTATGACATCGTTATGTCCGATAAGCAGTCGAAGGTTGTTTCCGCACTTGTTATATTTATAATACCTGTATGCGTTCTTCTTATCTGCGGTATTGTATGGTACAGAAGGAGACACAGATGAGCAGCAATGTAAAATTCTTTATAGCTGCGGGTGCAGCATTCGCTGTGCTGCTTGTGGCAATGATTTTTCTTCTTAAGGATAAGGAAGAAACAGAGGCTGAATCATCAAAGTCCGCAGCATCGACATCGGTGTCCGATACTGCCGAAACGGTATATCTCAACACCTTTGAGACGGCTGATATAAAAACAGTTGTTGTCGATAATGCGCATGATGAATTTACCGTAACGCAGCACACACGCACAAAGACTGATTCTGAAGGCAACCAGACCGAGGAAGTTTACTATGTGCTTGATGATTATGCTGACATTCTGCAGGATGAGGGCTACCTCTATACGCTTGCCAACAATCTTTCCTGTGCTGAAGCAACGATAGTTGAAGAGGCTCCCGAAAATCTTTCGGAATATGGCTTCGACAGCGAAGAAGCAGCTACCGTAACCCTGAAAACCGACTCGGATGAGATGACAATAATCATCGGCGATAAAACTCCGATAGGCGGCGTTTATGTAAAATATCCTGATTCGGATACTGTTTATTCAGTTAAAGATACTGCGGTTCTCTACTGCAAACACAAACTCTTCCATTTCCTCTCGAAGACTGTTCTTCAAGAGCCTTCGGAAAGTGAATATCCCAAAATTGAGCGTGTGACAGTACTTCGTCAGGACCTTGATTATGAGATTGTTTTTGAGTATGACATTACAGGTGACTATGAAGATATTGTGCACGGAAACACAGCTTCGCATATAATGGTTTCACCGATTAACGCATATCTTGATGTAATGACATCGTCCGACTATACTCACGGCATTTTCGGACTGCTTGCAAATGATATCTATAAGGTATATCCCACGGAGGATGAACTTACCGCCTGCGGCTTTACCGACCCGTATTGCAGTATTCTCACAGAAACGGATATCGGCGATATTGTTGTTTTCTTTGGTGATACCGTAGAGATTGAAGGCGCAACATATCGTTACGGATATATGGGCGGCATCAATATAATCTATCTGTTCAATGAAGAAAACGCTCCCTGGCTTGATATGACCCCTGCTTCGGTTATTTCCGAAATGATTATCGGAACATATATTTACGATATCGGCAAGCTCACGGTTGAATCGACCGCAGGTAATTTTGAATTTGCGGGAAGCGGCGACAGCGAAAGCTATTCGGTCACTCTTGACGGAGAGCAGTATGACGTTGAAATGTTCAAGACCTTCTATCAATTCCTGATAAAGGCACCTGCTGATACTGTTTATATTGGTGATTTCGATGAAACTGAGCTTCTTTGTTCGATTGATATTGAGCTTCAGAATGATTATGACGGCGTCATTTCCGGCGAAACGCTTGAGTTTTACTCTACCGACGGCAGAACTGCTGTGATCGTTCACAACGGTGTTCCGAGCTTTTCGTGCAACATTTCCTATGTAAACGCACTGCTTGATAATATTGAGCGCGTGAAAAATGGAGAAGCAATTGTAAGCACATATTGATGTACCTTGTCGAATGTGCGAAAGTTTTTAAAAAACACTTGCATTTTTTTGTGGAATATGATAGAATATATGTGTCGGATAAGAATGTGACATATAAGGCAAGGAGGTAAGTTTGAATGAGTGAACAGACGAGCGTAAAACAGGATTTTTTCACCTATAAGGGTTTTCCGCTGGTGAGAAATAAGAACGTGATTTATTACGGTAATATGTCGGATGAGTATATCGTTATGATGCAGATAATGCAGCAAAAACGAGTAAATGATATCAACGTTGCAACAAAAATCAAGATTTATCTTATGTTGACTGACGAAAAGCTCAATCCCATTGAAGCGATTAAGAAAACCAGCGATAAGGAGAGCCTTTACGAAGCCCTTGATCTGGCTTATGCATGGCTTGAAAGAAGCGGAAAATAATTGTTTTTAAAAAAGCGGGCGTGTTTGCGTCCGCTTTTTTGCAGAAAGTGAAGTGACTTGAAATGAGTATGACAATATCCTATGAGGTTGGCAATAAGCTTTACCTCAATATAACGAATCGTTGCCCGTGCAGCTGTGAGTTCTGCATAAGAAACAACGGTGATAACGCTTATGGCTCAGAACCCTTATGGCTTGAAAGAGAGCCTGAAATTGATGAAATTATAGATAATTTAAAGCAGCGTGATTTGCAAAAATATGAGGAAATTGTTTTTTGCGGCTTTGGTGAGCCGTGTGAGCGTATTGATGATATAGTGAGCGTGTGCAGATATCTTAAATCTGCAGGTGCACCGAAAATCAGACTTAACACAAACGGTCTTTCTGACCTTATCAACGAGCGCAAAACTGCGCATTTGCTTAAAGATGCTGTTGATATTGTTTCAATCAGCCTTAATACATCAAGCGCAGAAGAATATGATAAGCTCTGTCATCCGAAATTCGGCAAATTAAGCTTTGAAGCAATCCTTGAGTTTGCAAGCGATGTTAAAAACTACGTTCCACAGGTTATTTTCTCTCTTGTTGATGTTATTCCGCAAGAGCAGATTGAGCAATGCAAGGCAATTGCACAGCGTCTTTCGATACCCTTGCGTATAAGAAAATATGATTCATAAAAAATTTCAAGCCCTATTGTTAAAATCTTGACAATAGGGCTTATTTATTGTATAATTAATCTGTTAAATTATGATTGCCCGAAAGGAGTAAAACTATGGGACTTACACTTACTGAGAAGATTATTAAAGCGCACCTTGTAGACGGCGAATTTGTCAAGGGAAGCGAAATTGGTCTTCGTATCGACCAGACATTGACACAGGACGCAACAGGAACAATGGCTTATCTTGAATTTGAGGCTATGGGCGTTCCGAGAGTTAAAACCGAGCGTTCTGTTGCATATATTGATCACAACACCTTGCAGAACGGTTTTGAAAATGCCGACGACCACAGATTTATCGGTTCTGTTGCAAAGAAGCACGGCATTTATTTTTCAAGACCCGGCAACGGCATCTGCCATCAGGTTCACCTTGAAAGATTCGGTGCACCCGGCAAAACCTTGATCGGTTCTGACAGCCACACACCCACAGGCGGCGGTATCGGTATGCTTGCAATGGGTGCGGGCGGCCTTGATGTTGCTGTTGCAATGGGCGGCGGCGCATATTATATTACATACCCCAAAATTGTTAAAGTAGAGCTTATCGGCAAGCTTAATCCTTGGGTTGCCGCAAAGGATGTAATTCTCGAAGTTCTGCGCAGAATGTCTGTTAAGGGCGGCGTGGGCAAGGTTATTGAATATTGCGGCGAAGGTGTTAAATCACTTTCTGTTCCCGAGAGAGCGACCATTACAAATATGGGCGCTGAGCTTGGTGCGACAACTTCGATTTTCCCTTCCGATGAAATCACACTTTCGTTCCTCAAGGCACAGAAGCGTGAGGATGTTTATGTTGAGCTTTGCGCTGATAGCGATGCTGTTTATGATGAAGAAATTGTTATAAATCTTTCTGAACTTGAGCCTTTGGCTGCATGCCCTCACTCACCCGACAATATCAAGACTGCTTCTGAGCTTTCGGGCATGAAGATAGACCAGGTTTGCATCGGTTCGTGTACAAACTCTTCACTTCTCGATATGCTTAAGGTTGCTCACATTCTCAAGGGCAGAACTGTTCATCCCGATGTATCGCTTTCAATTGCTCCCGGTTCTAAGCAGGTTCTTAATATGCTTGCTGAAAACGGTGCACTTTCAATCCTTATTGCAGCAGGTGCAAGAATTCTCGAAAGCGCCTGCGGACCCTGCATTGGTATGGGTCAGTCTCCTAATTCAAACGGTATTTCGCTTCGTACATTCAACAGAAACTTCCTTGGAAGAAGCGGAACAAAGGACGGTCAGGTTTATCTTGTTTCACCCGAAACAGCTGCAATCAGCGCTGTAACAGGTGTGTTTACAGATGCAAGAACAATTGGCGATATGCCCGAATTTGTATTGCCCGAAACCTTCCTTATCAACGATAATATGATTACACTTCCCGCTTCTGAAGAAGAAGCTGACAGCGTTGAAATTCTTCGTGGACCCAACATCAAGCCCTTCCCCGAAACAGCACCGCTGCTTGAAACTATCGATGCTCCCTGCTCGCTCAAGGTAGGCGACAACATCACTACAGACCATATTATGCCCGCTGGTGCAAAGATTCTTCCCTTGCGTTCAAATATTCCTGCTATTTCACAGCATTGCTTCACTGTTTGTGATGAGCAGTTCCCGACAAGAGCTAAAGAACTCGGCAAATCGATTATTGTCGGCGGAAGCAATTACGGTCAGGGTTCATCCCGTGAACACGCAGCTCTCGCACCTCTTTATCTCGGCGTTAAGGCTGTTCTTGTAAAATCCTTTGCGAGAATCCACAGAGCAAACCTTATCAACGCTGGCATTCTTCCGCTTACTTTCAAAAATGAGGCTGATTACGATAAAATCAATCAGGGTGATGAGCTTTGCCTTGCCGATGTAAGAAAGGCTGTTATTGCAGGGCAGCAGGAACTTAACCTTGTAAACAAGACAACAGGTGATGAAATTGCCGTTCTTTGCGAGCTTTCCGGCAGAACAAAGGATATTATGCTTTCGGGCGGCTTGCTTGATTATACAAGAGATCAGCTTTCCAAGTAAGGTTAAATACAGGAGGAATTGTGAAAATGGAAAAAATCAGAATGACTACGCCCATTGTTGAAATGGACGGAGATGAGATGACCAGAGTAATGTGGAAGATGATTAAGGATACCCTTATTCTTCCCTTTGTAGATTTAAAGACAGAATATTATGATTTGGGCCTTGTTAAGAGAAACGAAACAGACGACCAGATTACAATAGACAGCGCAAATGCCACAAAAAAGTATGGCGTTGCTGTAAAGTGCGCAACCATTACACCTAATGCTGCACGAATGACAGAATATAACCTGAAGGAAATGTGGAAATCTCCTAACGGAACTATCCGTGCAATTATGGATGGTACTGTTTTCAGAACTCCCATTACTGTCAAAGGCATTACACCTTATATCCCCACATGGACAAAGCCCATTACGATTGCAAGACATGCTTACGGTGATATTTACAAGAATACCGAAATGAGTGTTGAAAAGGGCTGCAAGGCTGAGCTTGTTGTAACAGATGAAAACGGCAATGAAACCAGAAAGCTTATTCACGATTTTACAAATTCATCCGGTATTATTCAGGGTGTTCACAATATTGATGCAAGTATCGAAAGCTTTGCAAGAACCTGCTTCAACTATGCTCTTGATGTTAAGCAGGATCTGTGGTTCGCTGCAAAGGATACAATTTCCAAGACATATGACCACAGATTCAAGGATATCTTCAATGATATTTTTGAAAATGAATATAAGGAAAAATTTGAAAAAGCAGGTATTGTGTATTTCTATACACTTATCGATGATGCTGTTGCAAGAACTGTCGGCAGCGAGGGCGGATATATCTGGGCGTGCAAGAACTATGACGGTGACGTTATGTCCGATATGGCTGCAAAAGCATTCGGCAGTCTTGGAATGATGACAAGTGTGCTTGTTTCTCCTGACGGAAAGTATGAATATGAAGCTGCTCACGGCACGGTTACACGTCACTATTATCGTCATCTTGAGGGCGAAAGAGCAACCGCAAACCCCGTGGCAACAATTTTTGCATGGAGTGGCGCTATCAAAAAGCGCGGCGAGCTTGACAACAATGCTGAGCTTGAAGCTTTTGGAAAGGCTATTGAAGAAGCTACACTTTCCGTTCTTGAAAGCGGTGTGATGACTAAGGATCTTCTCGCACTTTCCAATCTTGAAAACAAAAAGGCGGTATATACCGATGAATTTCTGGATGCGATTGCCGCTAAAATTTCAGAAATTCTCGGAAAGTAATTATGTCAAAGGATAATTCAAAAATTTCAATATCAGTTATAAAAAGGCTTCCGAGATATTACAGATTTTTAGGTGAGCTTAAAGCAAACGGAATTGAACGTATATCTTCAAACAGCCTTGCGCAGATGATGAATCTTACAGCTTCGCAGATAAGGCAGGATCTGAACTGCTTCGGCGGCTTCGGGCATCAGGGATATGGCTATAACGTTGCTGTTCTTCATTCAAAAATCGGGGCGATTTTAGGTGTGGATTCAAAGCTTAAAACCATTCTTATCGGCGCAGGTCATCTTGGCAATGCAATTGCACGCCATCTCGATTTTGAGAAAAAAGGCTGTGTTCTGGAAGCGATATTTGATATTGATGAAAACCTGATGGGTAAGAATATCTGTTCAATACCTATTTATAATGTTGCATATTTGCAGGAATACTGCGAAAAAAACAAGCCCGTTGTGGCTGTTCTCTGTATCCCGAAGGAAGCGGCGCAGTCCCTTGCAGACAGCCTTGTTTCTGCAGGAATCAGGGCTTTCTGGAATTTTTCGCACTATGACCTTAACACTGATTATCAGGAAAACGTTGTGGTTGAAAATGTGCATCTGGGTGATAGCTTATTAACTCTGACATACAGAGCGAATAATGAAATTTGAATTTTGGGAGATGTATTGTAAATGACAATCAGAATTGGTATTTTGGGCTATGGAAACCTCGGCAGGGGAGTAGAAATGGCAATAAGACAGAATGATGACATGGAGCTTGTTGCTGTTTTTACAAGAAGAAATCCTGCTGATTTGAAAATTGCAACAGAAAGCGCTGCAGTTTTGAGCATTGATGAAGCAAAAAATATGACCGATAAAATTGACGTTATGATAATTTGCGGCGGCAGTGCAACCGATTTGCCTGTGCTTACTCCGCAGTTTGCTTCAATGTTCAACGTTATCGACAGTTTCGATACACACGCAAAAATTCCGCAGCATTTTGCCGCTGTAAACGAAACGGCTTCAAAAAGCGGTAAGGTTGCGATTATTTCCTGCGGCTGGGACCCAGGTATGTTTTCAATCAACAGACTTTATTCAAACTGCGTTCTTCCCGATGGCAAGGATTATACCTTCTGGGGTAAGGGAGTAAGCCAGGGCCATTCTGATGCAATCCGCAGAATTGACGGCGTTATCGATGCAAGACAGTATACAATTCCCGTTGAAAGCGCTCTCGAAGCTGTAAGAAGCGGCAAAAATCCTGAGCTTTCGACAAGACAGAAGCATATAAGAGAATGCTTTGTTGTAGCTTGCGATGATGCCGATAAGGAAAGAATTGAGCGTGAAATTAAGCAAATGCCTAATTATTTTGCTGATTATGATACAACAGTTCACTTTATTACAATGGACGAAATGAAGCGCGACCATGCTGCGCTTCCTCACGGCGGATTTGTTATAAGATGCGGCAGAACAGGTGCAAACGGTGAAAATTCGCATATTATCGAATACAGCCTGAAACTCGATTCTAACCCTGAGTTTACTTCAAGTGTGCTTTGTGCATATGCAAGAGCAGCCTTTAAGATGAATCTTGAAGGTGCTCGCGGATGCAAAACACCTTTTGACGTTGCGCCAGCGTATTTAAGCCCGCTTTCAGGCGATGAAATCCGTGCGACCTTGCTTTAATGACTAAAATCTGTAATTTTCTGCAAGAATTTTTAAAATGTGATAAAACCGCTTGATTTAATCGGCGTTTTATAGTATAATTATCCTGATATGTGAATCTATCACATTGGATAACCGAAAGGAGTAAAAATATGAACTATTCTCATGAAGTTGAGAGAATGTGTGTTCTCGCAAAGGGTCCGAAACACGGTCCCGCACCTATCCCTGAAGAGGGAAGATGGGTAAAGGCTTATGAAATCAAGGATATTTCCGGTCTTACTCACGGTATCGGCTGGTGTGCTCCTCAGCAGGGCTGCTGCAAGCTGACACTCAACGTTAAAAACGGCATCATCGAAGAGGCTCTGGTTGAAACACTCGGATGTTCCGGTATGACTCACTCTGCTGCTATGGCAGGTGAAATCCTTCCCGGAAAGACTCTTCTTGAAGCTCTTAACACCGACCTTGTCTGCGACGCTATCAACGTAGCAATGCGTGAGCTCTTCCTTCAGATCGTATACGGAAGAACTCAGACTGCTTTCTCTGAAGACGGACTTCCCGTTGGCGCAGGTCTTGAAGACCTCGGTAAGGGACTTCGTTCGCAGGTTGGTACAGTTTTCTCCACAAACCTTAAGGGTGTTCGTTACCTTGAGCTTGCTGAAGGCTACATCCTTTCCGTTGCTGTTGATGAAAACGACCAGGCAATCGGCTATAAATTCGTAAAGCTCGGCAAGATGCTTGAGGATATCCGTCACGGTGTTGACCCCACTACCGCATATAACAACAATGTTGGTACATACGGTCGCTATGCTGACGCTCCCAAGTACATCGACCCCAGAGAAGAATAATCGTAGGAGGTAGGAACAATGGCTAAATTTGAAGGACAAGAAAGAAGAATGCCCAAAATCAATGCCTGTCTCGCTGAATACGGATTCAAGGATATTGATGAAACAATGGCATACTGCCTTGAAAAGGGCGTTAATGTTGAAGAAATCGTAAAGGGTGTTCAGCCTATTGCTTTTGAAAATGCTGTATGGGCTTATACACTCGGTACTGCAATTGCTCTTAAAAAGGGCATTACAAAGGCTGCTGAAGCTGCTGAAGCTATCGGTATCGGCTTGCAGGCATTCTGCATTCCCGGCTCTGTTGCAGAAC